>NZ_BNBT01000015.1 GCF_014656095.1 Streptomyces longispororuber | reverse complement strand
CGGCGAGCGCGAGGCGGCGCAGCGCGGTGCGGCGCCGGCCGCCCCAGCCGCCGTGTACGGCGCCGTCGCCCGGCGCCGGTACGTGCAGGTTGCCGTGGCCCGCCGGGGCGGACTCCTCGCGGGACAGGTGCGTCTTGTCCGCCTGCCGCGCCATCATCCGCTCCACCGCGCCGGGCGCCACCCGCGACTGCCACACCAGCGAGCGGCCCAGCGGCCCGACGACCACCTCGCGCCGCGGCTTCCGTACCAGGTCCACGACGGCGCGGGCCACGCGCTCGGGGCTGTAGACGGGCGGCATCGCCAGCGCCTTGCGGCCCGTGTAGTTCGCGGCGTGCTCGAACAGCGGCGTGTCGATCGTGGCGGGCAGCACCGTGCAGACGCGCACGTGCCGCGCCCCGTCGAGGCGCAGCTCCTGGCGCAGGCTCGCGGCCAGCGCCCGCACCGCGTGCTTCGACATGCCGTAGGCGTGCGTGTACGGCTGGGCGACCACGCCCACGATCGAGGACACGTTCACCAGCGTGCCCCGGCCCTGCTCGCGCATCACCCGCAGCGCGGCCCGGGCACCGTGGACGTACCCCATGACGTTGACGTCCAGAACCTTGCGGACGTCCTCCAGCGGAACCTCCAGGAACGGGCCGAAGACCGTCACCGCCGCGGAGTTGACCCACACGTCGATCCGGCCGAACCGGTCCACGGCGCTCCGGGCGAGGTCGTCGACCGCCTTGGCGTCCGTCACGTCGGTCGGCACGACCAGCGCCCGCGCGCCCCGGTGGCGCTCGCACTCCTCCCGGACCGCCTCCAGCGCCTCCTCCCGCCGCGCGGCCAGCACCACCGAGCAGCCCTTGCGGGCGAACGCCAGGGCGGTGGCCCGTCCGATGCCGCTGGACGCCCCGGTGATCACGACCACGGAATCACGTACGCGCACGGCCGACCCCTCTCTGTCGCTTCTCTGCTTCTCCCCGGCACGTCCCGCGGCCATGCGGCCCGGGACGTCCGTCGACCGCTGAGCGGGTGCCCACGAGAGCCGATGCCACGCCGGGCGGCGGGCGGCGACCGGGAGGCACCCGGGCCGCCCTCCCCGCCGCTGCCCGGAGCAGCGGCGGGGAGGGCGTGCGCGGGTCCGGCCCGGCGGGCTACTCGTTGTCGAAGACGGCCTTCTGGACCTCGTCCGGCCCGTCGAAGCTGTCGGTGGAGGCGTTGGACAGCTTCTCGACGAGGCCGTCGTCCGCGCCGTTGTCCCTGGCCAGCGAGACCAGGTCGTCGCGGCTGGAGGGATAGGTGGCGCCCTTGAGCGCCTTCTGCAGGTCGATGGGGCTGATGCTGGCCATCACGGTCTCCTTGCTGAACGGGAAAGCTGGACGGGAAAGCCGAACGGGAATGCCGAACGGGAGAGCCGAACGTGGAACAGGCCCCCCTGTGCACCGCTGTACGCCGGTCTCACCGGCGGCTCCATCGTGTCCACAGCCGGTGACGCCGCGCACGTCGAAGGCGGTCCGCCGCGTCCACAGCCGGTGACGCCGCGCACGTCGAAAGCGGTGCGCCCGGCGTCCGCAGGCGCGGACCGCCGGACGGAGCCCCGGGTGCTCCCGGGGCGCGAGCGGGGCCCGCGGCCGGGCCGCGCCCACCCACCCGTTCGGCGCAGCATGCCTGGGCACGGGGTCACCCGTGCCCCACACAGTGGTCGCATGAACCGCCGCACCCGACGTCGCCGACCCCCGACGTCCCCCGGCTCATGAGCCGCCGCCCGCACACCGGCATCGTCATCGCCACCCGCAACCGCGCGGACAGCCTGGCCCGCACGCTGCGCCAGCTCCTCGCCCTGCCCGAGCAGCCCGAGATCGTCGTCGTCGACAACGCCTCCACCGACGACACCAAGGTCCGGCTGGCCCGCGACTTCCCGCAGGTCACGCTGGTGCCCCTGCGCGCCAACCACGGCGCGGTCGCCCGCACCCACGGCGTGCGCGCCCTGCGCACCCCCTACGTGGCCTTCAGCGACGACGACTCCTGGTGGGCCCCCGGCGCCCTGGAGCGCGTGGCCGAGCTGATGGCCGCCCACCCCCGCCTCGGCCTGGTGTCCGCCCGCACCCTCGTCGGCCCCGCCGAGGAGCCCGACCCGCTCAACGACGTCCTCGCCACCTCCGCCCTCGGCCCGGCGCACGACCTGCCGGGCACCCAGGTGCTCGGCTTCCTGGCCTGTGCCTCCGTCGTCCGCCGCCACGCCTACCTGGACGTCGGCGGCTTCCACCCGCTGCTGTTCTTCGGCTGCGAGGAGACCCTGCTCGCCTACGACCTGGCCGCGCGCGGCTGGGGCGTCGCGCACTGCGCGGACGTGGTCGCCCACCACCACCCCGACCCGGCCCCGCGCAGCGGCCGCCCGGTCATCATGCGCCGCAACGAACTCCTCACGCTCTGGCTGCGCCGCCCCCTGTCGCACGCCCTCGCCCGCACCCGCGAGCTGGCCGCCGAGGCCCGCGCGGACCCGGCCGCCCGGCAGGCCCTGCGGCAGACCCTCGCCCGCCTGCCGGCCGCCCTGCGCGCCCGCCGACCCCTGCCGCCCCACCTGGAGCGGGCCGCCCGCACGCTGGACGGAGCACAGCCATGTCCGATCCCCGTACCACCGTCGTCGTAATCACCCACAACCGCCGCCCCGAACTCCTGCGCACCCTCGGCCACCTCGCCGACCTGCCCGAGCGGCCCCCGGTGGTCGTCGTCGACAACGCCTCCACCGACGGCACCGCCGACGCCGTCGCCCGCCACCACCCCGGGGTACGGCTGCTGCGCCCCGGCCGCAACCTCGGCGCCGTCGGCCGCAACCTCGCCGTGCGCGACGTCACCACGCCCTACGTGGCGTTCTGCGACGACGACTCCTGGTGGGCCCCCGGCTCCCTGTCCGGCGCCGCCGACCTGCTCGACCGGCACCCGGCCCTCGCCACCGTCACGGCGCGCATCCTGGTCGAGCCGCAGGGCACCGAGGACCCCATCGTCGAGGAGCTGCGCCACTCGCCCGTCCGCGGCCCGCACTGGCTGCCCGGCCCCGCCCTCGGCTCCTTCCTGGCCGCCGCGACCACCCTGCGCGCCGACGCCTTCCGCGCCGCGGGCGGCTTCCACCCGCGGCTCTGGCTCGGCGGCGAGGAGGAACTGCTCGCCGTCGACCTGGCCGCGAACGGCTGGTGGCTGACGTACGCGGACCACCTGACGATCCACCACCACCCGTCGCTCGCGCGGGACGCGACCAAGCGCCGCGCGCACGGCATCCGCAACACCCTCTGGTTCACCTGGCTGCGCCGCCCGGCAGGACCCGCGCTGCGCCGCACCGCGCACCTGGCCCGCACGGTCCCGCGCGACACCGTGTCGCTGCGCGCCTTCGCCGAGGCGGCCGCCGCCCTGCCCTGGGTGCTGCGCGAGCGCCGGGTGCTGCCCCGGGACGTCGAGGCGCGGATGCGGGTCCTCGAAGAGGCCCAGCGCCGCTCGACGGCCCGCCGCTACGTGGGCTGAGAGCCGCCACCCCCGCGCGGGGGCCGCCCCTCGCGCTGCGTCACCACCCGGACGGTGCATCCGGCCGTGCCGCCCCCGCCCCCGCGACGGACGCTGATGCGGAGATCGCGGAAACCTCCACGGGACCCGCCCGCCCCGAGGGCGCGGGCCGGGAGCCCGTACCGCTGTCGCCGCGTGCGAAGGAGCAAGACGTGCGAAGGAGCAAGAGATGAGCAGTGGTCAGTCCCGGACCTGGGAACACGCCGTCGTCACCGGCGGCGCCGGTTTCGTCGGCTCGCACCTGTGCACCGCCCTGCTGGCCGCGGGCACGGCGGTGACCTGCGTGGACGACTTCAGCACCGGCCGGCCCGAGAACGTCACCGAGCTGCTCGACCGCCCCGGCTTCCACCTGGTGCAGGCCAACGTCTCCCAGGAGCTGATAGTCGAGCGACCGCCGGACCTGGTCCTGCACTTCGCGTCCCCGGCCTCCCCGGCGGACTACCTCCGGCTGCCGCTGCACACCATGGAGGCCGGCAGCCAGGGCACGCGCAACGCCCTGGAACTCGCCCACCGCGCGGAGGCCCGCTTCGTCCTCGCGTCGACCTCCGAAGTCTACGGCGACCCCGAGCAGCACCCCCAGGACGAGCGGTACTGGGGCCATGTGAACCCGGTCGGCCCCCGCAGCGTGTACGACGAGGCCAAGCGGTTCGGCGAGGCCCTGACCACGGCCCACGCCGAGACCCACGGCACGGACACCTGCATCGTGCGCCTCTTCAACACCTACGGCCCCCGGATGCGCGCCCACGACGGCCGCGCCGTGCCCACCTTCGTCCGCCAGGCCCTGGACGGCGAGCCCCTGACCGTCACCGGCGACGGCGGCCAGACCCGGTCCCTGTGCTACGTCGACGACACCGTGCGCGGCATCCTCGCGGCCGCGGCGCACGGCATGCGCGGCCCGGTCAACATCGGCAACCCCACCGAGACCACCATGCTCGACCTGGCCCGGTTCGTCATCGAGCTCACCGGCTCCCGCTCGGACATCCGCTTCATCGAACGCCCGGCGGACGACCCGGCCGTGCGCTGCCCCGACATCACCCTCGCCCGCGACAAGCTCGGCTGGGAGCCGCGGGTGTCCGCCGAGGAGGGCCTGCGCCGCACCATCGACTGGTTCCGCTCCGCGCAGAGCCGCGGGGCGCCGGCCCGGGCGCGCTGACCCGGCGCGCCCGCCCCGCGCGCCCGACCCGGCCCCGCGCCACCGCCCGCCGCCGGCCCCGCCCCCGATCCGCCGAAGGTTCGCCTCCCTACGCCGAAAGACCTGGGACCCCATGCGCATTCTCGGAATCAACGCCCTCTTCCACGACCCCGCCGCCGCGCTGCTGATCGACGGCCGGACGGTCGCCGCCGCGGAGGAGGAACGGTTCTCACGCCGCAAGCACGGGAAGCGGCCCCTGCCCTTCTCCGCCTGGGAACTGCCGGAGCAGGCCGCCGCCTGGTGCCTGCGCCGGGCCGGTCTGCGCCCCCAGGACCTGGACGCCGTCGCGTACTCCTTCGACCCGCGGCTGGCCCGCCCGGCCGACGCCATGGGCCTGGACGACCCCTGGGACCACCTGCGGCAGACCTACGCGCGGGAGGCCCCCAACTTCCTGCGCACCGCGCTGCCCGGCCTGGACCCGGACATCGTGCGGTTCGTCCCGCACCACATGGCCCACGCCGCGTCGGGCGCCTTCGCCGCACCCGACGCCGGGGCGTCGTCCGTGCTCGTCCTGGACGGCCGCGGCGAACGCGCCTCGCACCTCGCCGCCCGCCGCGTCGGCGACCGCCTCGAACCCCTCCACGCCCAGGACCTGCCGCACTCCCTGGGCCTCGTCTACGAGGAGCTGACCGAACACCTCGGCTTCCTGCGCTCCTCCGACGAGTTCAAGGTGATGGCCCTCGCCTCCCACGGCACCCCGCGGATGCTGCCCGAGCTGCGCCGCCACGTGTACGCCACGGGCGACGGCGGGTTCCGGGCCACGGGCGTGCCCTGGCACGAGCTGTGTGCGCCGCGCGGCGCCGACGAGCCGTGGACGCAGGCCCACGCCGACGTGGCGGCCAGCGCCCAGGCCGTCCTGGAGGAGACCCTCCTCGACCTGGCCCGCTGGCTGCACGGCAAGACGCACGACAGCGTGCTCACCCTCGCGGGCGGCGTCGCCCTCAACTGCGTCGCCAACTCCCGCATCGCCCGCGAGGGCCCCTTCTCCCGGGTGTGGGTCCAGCCCGCCGCCGGTGACGCGGGCACCGCCCTCGGCGGCGCCCTGCTCCTCGCCGCGGGCGGCGGCGACGCACCCGAGCCCATGGCAGGGGCCGACCTCGGCAGGGACTGGTCGGACGCGGAGCTCGGCGCCTGGCTGAAGACGGCGGCCGTGCCGTTCGACCGGCCGCCGGACATCGCGGCCACCGTGGCCCGCGCCCTCGCGGACAACCAGATCGTGGCCTGGTTCCAGGGCCGCTCCGAGTACGGCCCGCGGGCCCTCGGCCACCGCTCCCTGCTCGCCCACCCCGGGCACGCGGGCAACCTGGAACGGCTCAACGACGTCAAGGGCCGCGAGCAGTTCCGCCCCGTCGCGCCGATGGTCCTCGCCGACCGGGCCCCGGACATCTTCGACGGCCCGATGCCGAGCCCGTACATGCTGTTCGTGCACGACGTGGCCGGGGAGTGGCGCGAGCGCATCCCCGCGGTCGTGCACGTCGACGGCACCGCGCGGATCCAGACCGTGGACCCGGCCGCGGAGCCGCTCGTCGCCCGCATGCTCCAGGAGTTCGAGCGCCTCACCGGCCTGCCCGTGGTCGTCAACACCAGCCTGAACACCGCCGGGCGCCCCATGGTCGACGACCCGCGCGACGCCCTGGAGTGCTTCGGCTCCTCGCCCGTCGACCTCCTGGCCATGGGCCCGTACGCCATCCGGCGCGGGGACGCCTTCCGCACCCACGACGACGAGGAGCTGTGATGGCGCACCCCCCGCGGGAGGCGCCGGACGCCGCCCACGACGGCGGCGCGTACGACGGCGGCGCGTACGAGGCGGTGCCGGGTGACGCCGCGTACGGCGACGGCGGGCCCGGGGAGGGCGGGTCCGGCGACACCGCGTACGCCGTGGTCGTGCCGACCCTCGGCCGGCCGAGCCTCGGCGCGTGCCTGCGGGCCCTCGCCGACGCCGGCCCGCCGCGCCCGGTGCGGATCGTCCTCGTCGACGACCGGCCGGACGCCGGTGCCGCGCCGCTGCCCGTGGACGTCCCGGTGCCGCTGCGCCCCCTCACCACCGTCGTACGGGGCCGCGCCCGGGGCCCCGCCGCCGCGCGCAACACCGGCTGGCGGGCGGCGGGCCGCGTGCCCTGGATCGTCTTCCTCGACGACGACGTGGTGCCCGGTCCCACGTGGGGCGACGACCTGGCCCTCGACCTGGCCCGGGCGACACACCGCACGGCCGCGGTCACCGCCCGCATCGAGGTGCCGCTGCCCGAGGACCGCAGGCCCACGGACTGGGAGCGCAACACCGCCGGGCTCGCCACCGCCCGCTGGATCACCGCCGACATGGCGTACCGGCGCCCGGCGCTTGAGGCCGTCGGCGGCTTCGACGAGCGGTTCCGGCGCGCCTTCCGCGAGGACGCCGACCTCGCCCTGCGCGTGCTCGCCGCCGGGTGGACCGTGGCCGCGGGGGACCGCACCACCACCCACCCCGTGCGCCCGGCCGACCGCTGGGTCTCCGTACGCGTCCAGGCGGGCAACGCCGACGACGTCCTGATGACCCGGCGCCACGGCCCCACCTGGTGGCGCCGGGCGGACGCGCCCCGGGGGCGCCTGCCCCGCCACCTCGCCGTGACCGGCGCGGCGGCGGCCGACCTCGCCTGCGCCGCCCTGCGCAGGCCCGCCGCGGCCTCGCTGTGCGCCGCCGCCTGGCTGACGGGCACCGCGGAGTTCGCCCTGGCCCGCATCGCCCCCGGCCCCCGGACCCCCGACGAGACGGCCACCATGGCCCTGACCAGCGTGCTCATCCCACCCGCCGCCACCTGGCACTGGCTGCGCGGGCAGGTCGTCCACCGCGCCACGCCGCCGCTCGGGCCGCACGAGCTCGCCGGGCCGCCGCCGCGCGCACCGCACCGGGCGGCCGGGGAACGGGTGCGCCCATGACCCGACCCGCCACCCCGCACCCGCCCGAGGCCCGCGGGCCCGCCCCGCCCGGCCCCTGGCTGTTCGACGGGCCCGCGGCGCCCCGCCCCGCCCGCGGCGCGCTGCCCGCGGCGGTCATCTTCGACCTCGACGGCACCCTCGTCGTCGACGTGCCGTACAACGGCGACCCGGCGCGGGTCGCGCTGATGCCGTCGGCGCGCGAGGCCGTCGCGGCGGTGCGCGCCGCGGGCGTCCCCGTCGGCGTGGTCAGCAACCAGTCCGGCGTCGCCCGCGGCCTGCTGACCCGCCGTCAGGTGGAGGCGGTCCGGGACCGGGTGGAGGAGCTGCTCGGGCCGTTCGCCGTGTGGGCGGTGTGCCCGCACGGCCCCGGCGACCACTGCGGCTGCCGCAAGCCCGCGCCCGGCCTGGTCCTCGCCGCGTGCGCCCGCCTCGGTGTCCGCCCCGCGCACGCCGCCGTCGTGGGGGACATCGGCGCCGACCTCGCGGCCGCCGGGGCCGCGGGCGCCCGCGGCATCCTGGTGCCGACCCCGGTGACCCGCCCGGAGGAGGTCGCCGCCGCCGGGACCACGGCCCCCGACCTGCTCGCGGCGGTACGCCTGCTGCTGTCCGCGCCCCCCACCGCGCACCCGGCCCGCCCGGGCGCCGCCGTCTCCCTCGACCGAGCGGCGGGTGCGTCGTGACGAACGGAGCCCGACCCCTGCCGCGGACGCTCGTCGTCCGCCTGGACAGCGCCGGTGACGTGCTCCTCGCCGGTCCCGCCGTCCGGGCCGCGGCGGCCGGTTCCTCGTACACCGCGCTGCTCTGCGGGCCGCAGGGCGCGCAGGCCGGGCGGCTGCTCCCGGGGGTGGACGAGGTGCTGGTGCACGACGCCCCCTGGGTGGGCCTCGCACCGGCACCGGTGTCCCGCCGGGAGACGCTGGACCTGGTGGACGCCGTGGCGGCCCGCCGCTTCGACCGGGCCCTGGTGCTGGTCTCGTACCACCAGAGCCCCCTGCCGATCGCCCTGCTCCTGAAGCTGGCCGGGGTCGGCTGGACGGCCGCCGACAGCGAGGACTACCCGGGCGCCCTGCTCGACCTGCGCCACCACCGCAGGCCCCGCCGCCACGAGGCCCTCGCCGCCCTCGACCTGGCCCGTGCCTGCGGCCTCGACCTGCCGCCCGGCGACGACGGGGGGCTGCGGGTGCAGCCGCCGCCCGACACCACCTCCCTCACCGGACCGGAGCCGTACGTGGTGTTCCACCCGGGGGCGGCGGTGCCCGCGCGGGCCTGGAGCCCCGAGCGGGCGGTGCGCGCCGCGGCCGCCCTGCACGCCGCGGGCCACCGGCTCGTGGGCGCCGGCGGCCCCGGCGAGCGGGACCTCACCGCGAAGGTCGCGGGGGAGCACGGCCTGGACCTCGGCGGCGCGACCGACCTGCGGCGCCTCGCGGGCGTCCTGGCCGGCGCGCGGGTGGCGGTGACCGGCAACACCGGACCCGCCCACCTCGCCGCCGCCGTGGGCACCCCGGTGGCCTGCCTGTTCGCGCCGGTGGTGCCCGCCGAGCGCTGGCGCCCCTTCGGCGTGCCGCACGTGCTGCTCGGCGACCAGGCCGCGCCGTGCGCGGAGAGCAGGGCCCGGCACTGCCCGGTGCCCGGCCACCCCTGCCTCGACGGGGTGGACGACGCGGAGGTGCTCGCCGCGGTGGCGGCACTCGCGGACGGCCCGGCCGAGCGGGTCGGCCCCTCCAGCCCTGCCAGTCACTCCGGCCGCTCGGACCACATCAGCCAGTCCAGTCGCACCGGCGAGTCCGGTCACACCGGCCAGCCCCGTCACATGAGCCGCACCGGCCACATCAGCCGCACCGGTCCGGCCCGCCCGCCGGACCCCGACGCGGACCCGCCGCCCCCACCGGGCGGCCACCCCGACACGGAACGAGGAGCGAGCATATGAACATCCTGCTGTGGCACGTGCACGGCTCCTGGACGACGGCGTTCGTCCAGGGCCCCCACACCTATCTCGTTCCCGTGACGCCGGGGCGCGATCCGGACGGGCTCGGCCGCGCCCGTACGTTCGCCTGGCCCGAGTCCGTGCGGGAGGTGACCCCGGAGGAGCTGCGGGACACGCCCGTGGACCTGGTCCTCCTCCAGCGGCCGCACGAACTGGAGCTCGCCGAGCGCTGGCTCGGCGGCCGCCGCCCGGGGCGGGACGTGCCCGCCGTCTACCTGGAGCACAACGCGCCGGACGGCGACGTCCCCGACACCCGGCACCCGTGCGCCGACCGCGCCGACCTGACCCTCGTGCACGTCACCCACTTCAACCGCCTGTTCTGGGACAGCGGTTCCACCCGCACCGAGGTGATCGAGCACGGCATCGTCGACCCGGGGCACCTCTACACCGGCCGCCTCGACCGCGCCGCCGTCGTCGTCAACGAGCCCGTCCGGCGCGGCCGGTACGTCGGTACGGACCTGCTGCCCGCCCTGTCCGAGGCCGCGCCGCTGGACGTCTTCGGGATGCGCACCGAGGGCCTCGCCGCGCACCTCGGCATAGCGCCGGACCGGTGCCGCACCGCCGACCTGCCCCAGGCCGAGCTGCACGCGGCGCTCGCCGAACGCCGCTTCTACCTGCACCCGGTGCGCTGGACGTCCCTCGGCCTGTCGCTCCTGGAGGCCATGCACCTGGGCATGCCGGTCGTCTGCCTCGCCACCACCGAGGCCGTCGAGGCGGTGCCGCCGGGCGCGGGGACGCTGTCCACCCGCCCCGACGTCCTGGCCCGGGCCGCCCGGCACTACCTGCGCGAGCCGGAGGCCGCCGCCGAGGACGGCGCCCGCGCCCGGCAGGCGGCCCTCGAACGGTACGGGCTCAAGCGCTTCCTGCACGACTGGGAGCGCGTGATGACGGAGGCACGCTCATGACCCCCTCGCTCGACTCCCTCGGCCCCGGCCCCCTCGGCGCCGGCCCCCTCGCCTCCGGCGCCCTGTCGATCGCGCTCGTCTCCGAGCACGCGAGCCCCCTCGCCACCCTGGGCGGGGTCGACGCGGGCGGCCAGAACGTCCACGTCGCCCGCCTGGCGGGCGCGCTCGCCGACCGGGGCCACCGCGTCACGGTCTACACCCGCCGGGACGACCGGGACCTGCCCGACCGGGTGGCGCTGCGGGCCGGCGTGCAGGTGCACCACGTGCCCGCCGGGCCGCCGGAACAGCTCCCCAAGGACGAACTCCTGCCGTACATGGCCGACTTCGGCCGCCACCTGGCCCAGGTCTGGCGACGGCAGCGGCCCGACGTGGTGCACTCCCACTTCTGGATGTCGGGCCTCGCCTCGCTGCGGGCGGCACGGGAACTGGGCCTGCCGCTGCTGCACACGTACCACGCCCTGGGCACCGTGAAGCGGCGGCACCAGCGGCGGGCCGACACCAGCCCGCCCGAGCGCGTCGCCTGCGAGACGGAGGTGGGCCTCGGCTGCGACCGGGTCGTCGCCACCTGCCGGGACGAGGTCGGGGAACTGGCCCGGATGGGCATCCCCGCCGCCAAGGTCAGCGTCGTGCCGTGCGGCGTCGACACCGAGCTGTTCACCCCGCGCGGGCCCGTCGCGGAGCGCGGCGCGCACCCGCACCGGCTGCTCCAGCTCGGCCGGCTCGTCCCGCGCAAGGGCGCCGCCGTCACCGTCGCCGCGCTCGCCGCACTGCCCGAGACCGAACTCGTGGTCGTCGGCGGGCCCCCGCCCGGCCGCATCGGCACCGACCCCGAGGCGCGCCGGCTGCGGGAGCTCGCCCGCGAGGCCGGGGTGAGCGACCGGGTCCGCTTCACCGGGGGCGTGCCCTGCGAGGACGTGCCGCCGCTGCTGCGCAGCGCCGACGTGGTGGTGTGCCCCGCGGACTACGAACCGTTCGGCATCGTCCCGCTGGAGGCCATGGCCTGCGGCAGACCGGTCGTCGCCAGCGCGGTGGGCGGCCAGCTCGACACCGTCGCGGACCCCGCCACCGGCCGCCTGGTGCCGCCCCGCGACCCGAAGGCCCTGGCCCGCGCCGTCGCGGAGCTCCTCGCCGACCCGGCCGCACGGGAGGCGTGCGGGGCCGCGGGCCGCCGCCGGGTCCTCAGCCGGTACGGCTGGGGCAGCGTCGCCGCCGCCACCGAGGCGGCGTACTGCACGGTCCTCGACCCCCAGCCCGCGGTGACCGGGGCGGTCTGACCCGGGGCACGCCCCTCCGCCGCTCCCCGGCCGTCCCGCGCGGCCCCCGCCGTGCGGTCCCCACCGGGCCGGGGAGCTCCGACGTACCGACGCACCGACGCCCGAAGGAGGTGCGGGTCCGGCCGCCGTCCCCGCGACGGCGGCACGCCCGATCAGCATGACCGAACCCTCTGCGCCCTCCGCGCCCACAGCACCGTCCGCGCCCACCGCGCCCAGCACCCCGCCCGTGACCTCCGCGACCGCCGCGCTCTCCGCCCTCGACGCCGCGCACGTGCACTGCCGCGCGCTGGAGCAGGCCCTCGGCCGGTTCCGGCGCGACGGGCTGCACCGGGTCGCCGCCTGGGGCGGCCGCCTGGCCGCGGTCCTGCCGTCCGGCGGGCGGCTCCTGGCGGCCGGCAACGGCGGCAGCGCCGCCCAGGCCCAGCACCTGACCGCCGAGCTGGTGGGCCGCTACCGCCAGGAGCGGCCCGCGTACTCGGCCATCTCGCTGCACGCCGAGACGTCCAGCGTGACCGCCATCGGCAACGACTACGGATTCGACCACGTCTTCGCCCGGCAGGTCTCCGCCCACGGCCGCCCCGGGGACGTGCTCCTGCTGCTCTCCACGTCCGGCCGCAGCGCCAACCTGATCACCGCCGCCGTGACGGCCCGCGCCGCCGGGCTGCGCGTGTGGGCGCTGACCGGGCCGGGCCCCAACCCCCTGGCCGACGCCGCCGACGAGGTGCTGTGCGTCGACGCCGACAGCACGGCGGCCGTGCAGGAGACGCACCTCGTCGCCGTGCACCTGCTGTGCGAGTGCTTCGACGCGGCCCTCGCCGCCCCGCAGGCGGGCGCGGTCGCGGGCCGGGCCGTCGCCGCCGTCCACCAGGGGGCGTCATGACCGCGGCGAAGCCGCTCGTGGTCGT
Organism: Streptomyces longispororuber; assembly: GCF_014656095.1. GTDB lineage: Bacteria > Actinomycetota > Actinomycetes > Streptomycetales > Streptomycetaceae > Streptomyces > Streptomyces longispororuber. Next base: position 75,086 of record NZ_BNBT01000015.1, on the reverse strand, counting down.
CGGGGACGTCCTGCTCGACGAGGACATCGAGGGCGTCGCGACCCGGCTCTCCCCGGACGCCCCCGCACCCGTCGTCGACGTCACCGCCGACCGCCGCCGCCCCGGCGGCGCGGGTCTCGCCGCCGCGCTCGCGGCCCGGGACGGCCGCGCCGTGGTCCTGGTGACGGCCCTCGGCGACGACCCCGCCAGCGACGCCGTACGCCGGGCGCTGCGGGGCCGGGTCACGCTCGTGGAGCTGCCGCTGCACGGCACCCTGCCGGTGAAGACGCGCGTCCTCGCCGGTGGCCGCCCCCTGGTCCGGATCGACCGGGGCGGGGGCACGCCCGGTGCGCCGGACGACGAGGTGCGCGACGTCCTGGAGCGGGCCCGCACCGTGCTCGTCGCCGACTACGGCCGCCACACCGCCCGTGCCGTCCGCGCCCACCTGGCCGCCGTCGCCTCCCGTACGCCCCTGGTGTGGGACCCGCACCCCAAGGGCGGCGACCCCGTCCCCGGCGCGCGGCTCGTCACCCCGAACGCGGCCGAGGCGCGCGCCCTGTGCCCGGGCGACGGCGACTCCCTGCGCGCGTACGCCGAGCGCGGCCGCGAGCTGGCCCACCGCTGGCGGGCGGCGGGCGTCGCCGTGACGCTCGGCGCCCGCGGCGCCCTGCTGGCCAGGACCGGCACCGGTACGCCGATGTTGGTGCCGCCGCCCTACCGGGCCACCGGCGACCCGTGCGGCGCGGGCGACTGCTTCGCCGCGACGACGGCCGCCGCCCTGGCGGACGGCGCGCTCCCCGAGGAGGCGCTCCAGCGGGCCGTCGCCGAGGCCGCGGAGTTCGTGGCGGCGGGCGGGGCGGGCAATCCGGGGCTGTGGTGCACGGCGTCCGCATCGGACGCGGGGGTCTCCTCCGGGGCCGGGTTCGGGCCCGTGTCCGGGCCGGGTTCCGCAGCCGGGCCGGGTTCCGCGGCCGGGGCCGCGTCCGTGTCCGGGCCGGGGGCCGGTTCCGGCTCCTCGGAGGCCTTCGGGGCCGACGCGTTCGCCCTCGCCGAGCGCGTCCGGGCGCGCGGCGGCACCGTGGTGGCGACCGGCGGCTGCTTCGACCTGCTGCACGCCGGCCACGTCGGCCTGCTGGAGAGCGCCCGCCGCATCGGCGACTGCCTCGTCGTGTGCCTCAACTCCGACGCGTCGCTCGCCCGCCGCAAGGGCCCGGGGCGCCCGCTCAACCCCGCCGCGGACCGCGCCCGCGTCCTCACCGCCCTCGGCAGCGTGGACGCCGTCGCGGTCTTCGAGGAGGACACGCCCGAGGCCCTGCTGCGCCGGCTGCGCCCCGACGTGTGGGTCAAGGGCGGCGACTACTCCGTCCAGGACCTGCCCGAGGCCCGGGCCCTGCGCGCCTGGGGCGGACAGGCCGTCGTGCTGCCCTACCTCGACGGCAGGTCCACCACCCTCCTCGCGCGCCGGGCGGCCGAGGCCGCCGCGGCCCCGGAAGGCAGGCCGTGACGTGACCGCGGCGAACCAGCGGCGGCCCGGCCCGGCCGCGCCCGACGGCACCGCCCCCGGACGCCCCCGGGCCCTCGTGCTGCGCGCCCTCGGCCTGGTCGACCTGCTGGCCGCGGTGCCCGCGGTGCGGGCCCTGCGGCGGCACCTGCCCGAGCACGAACTGGTCCTCGCCGCGCCCGGGCGGCTGACCGCCGCGGCCGCCGCGACCGGCCTGGTGGACCGGCTGCTGCCCACCGCCGCGCCCGGCCGGGCGGTGCCCGGGGAGCTGTCCTGGACGGGGCCGGAGCCCGACCTCGCCGTGGACCTGCACGGCAACGGCCCGCCGAGCCATCTGCTGCTCCAACGGCTGCGCCCCCGGCGGCTGTTCGCGTACGCGCACCCGGGCACGCCCGACATCCCGGGCCCCGTGTGGCGGGACGACGAGCACGAGCGGGACCGCTGGTGCCGGCTCCTCGGCTGGTACGGCGTCCCCGCCGACCCCGGGGAGGTGGCGATCCCGCGGCCCGAGGCGCCCTCCCCGGCGCCCGGCGCCGTCGTCGTGCACCCGGGCGCCGACGCCGCCGCCCGCCGCTGGCCGCCGGAGAGGTTCGCGCCCGTGGTGGCCGTGCTGCGCCGCCGGGGCCACGAGGTGGTCGTGACCGCGGGGGCGGGGGAGGAGGACCTGGCGCGCTTCGTGGCGCAGGCGGCGGGGCTGCCGCGGGGCGCGGTGCTCGGCGGCGCGGCCGACGTACCGTTCGGCGCCCTGGCCGCGCTCGTGGCGCGGGCCCGCTGCGTGGTGGTGGGGGACACCGGCCTCGCCCATCTGGCGACGGCGCTCGGCACGCCCTCGGTGGTGCTGTTCGGGCCGGTCGCCCCCCGGCTGTGGGGGCCGCCGTGCCACCCGCGGCACCGGGTCCTCTGGCACCCCGGGGGCGACGGCTCAGCCCGCCCCGGGGACGCCCACGGCACGCGGCCGGACGAGCGCCTGCTGCGGATCACCGTCGACGAGGTCGTCGGGGCGGTCGAGGCACTGCCGGAGCCGGGCGTGATGACGACACCGGACCGGGGCGCCCCGGCCCCCGCACCCGTCCCCGGGCACGCCCCCTGACGGGAGCACCCGGGTGACCGGGCCGGGGGCGGGCCGTCCGGTCAGGCGGCCGTGCCCAGGACGGGCCGCTCCGCGGCCGCGCGCTCCCCGGTCCGCAGGATCACCGGTGCGGCGGTCCCGCGGCGGCGGAGCGCGTGGCCCGCGCCGATCGAGGCGACGATGATCAGCCCGCCGGCCACGAGGGCGCCGCGCGCCCCGGCCAGCTCCATGAGGAGGCCGAGCGCGGGCGGGCCCGCGAGCCCCCAGACCGTACGGATGCTGCCCCACACGCCGAGCACGCGCCCGCGCAGGTGGGCGGGCGGGTCGGTCTGCAGGACGGTGGTCCCCGCGGTGTCGGAGACGGACTCCACCACGGCCATGGGCAGCACGACCACCAGCAGGACGGCGAGCGACGGCGAGAGCGCCGCGACCATCTGGAGCAGGGCGCCGGCCGCGGCCAGCGTGCCCACGAGCCGCACGGAGGGGCTGCGCAGCCGGGCGCCGAGCACGGCGCCGACGATGCCGCCGACGGCGAGGACGGTGGAGACCGTGCCGAACGCCCCGGCGCCCCCGGCGAGCGGCCCGGTGACGAGCACGGCCAGGGTCAGCCCGTAGTTCCGGCCGAAGACGGCGCTGATGCCGGTGATGCCCGCGAGCGCGACCAGGCGGGGACGGCGCAGGAAGAACACCAGGCCCTGCCGCACGGTCAGGTCCGGCTCGGCGGGGTGCGGGGACTCCTCGCCCCGGGCGCCGTCGCCGCCGGGCGCGGAGGCTTCACCGGCGCCCCGGACCGCCTTGCAGGCCGGGCGCAGGAAGGGGATCACGGCGGCGACGAAGAGGAAGGACACGCCGTTCGCGGCGTAGGCGGCGGCCGTCCCGAGGAAGCCGACGGTCACACCGGCCAGCGCGGTGCCGGCGAGCCGGCCCGCGTTGGACACCAGCGAGCCCACTCCGATGGCCGAAGGGACGTCCTCTTTCCGGACCAGGTCGTTGCCGAGCAGGGCGCACGCGGGCCCGTCCACGGTGGCGATGACGCCCGTGACGGCGGCAAGCACCATCAGCACGGTCAGGTCGAGCCGGCCGACCGCCACGAGGGCGGCCGTCACGAACGCGACGGCACCGAGCAGGGCCTGGCTGACGGCCGCGGTCACCTTCCGGGGCCAGCGGTCGACGGCGGCGCCGCCCGCGAGGCTCATGAGCAGCGCGGGCGCGGCCTGCACGGAGATGGACAGGCCGGTGGCGGCGGCGGACCCGGTGATCTGGAGGACCAGCAGGTTCTGCACCGTGAGCTGCATCCAGGTCCCGGCGTTCGACACGAAGTTCGCCAGCGACCACCAGCGCATGCTGCGGTACCGCAGCGAGCGCCACGGCGCGTGCGAGGCGGGACCGGGCGCGGCGGGGCCGGTGGCCTTGGCGACGGCGTCGGCGACGGCGGCGGGAACGGCGTCCGGAGCGGGCACGGGCCCGGAGACGGGCAGGGGGGAGGGCACGGGCACAGGGGAGGGCACGGGAACAGCGGAGGAGGAAGGCACAGTGACGTTCTCGGAGGACGGGTCCGAAGACTCGGCGGGGAGGTCCGGGAGCTCGGAACACCGGCTGCACTGCGCGGCCCGCTCCTCGGGGATCTGTCTGGCGCCGTACCACCGGCGGGGGGTGTCACCCGGCTCACCGGCGCGGGGACCACCTGTGGTACTGCGTCAAACATGGTGGCAGACGGGATCGGGGAACCGCGGTCCGAGCGGCCCCGCCCCCCGCCCCGCGCGCCCCAACAGCCGTGCGGCACAAGGCATCCGGCACTTCGGGTGGGCTTGCTCACAGGCTCCGGGAGCGGGCCGCCGACCCCGCCCGGACGCCCGTACCGAGTGACGGCCGCCACAGCGCCGAGCCGCCCCGGGACCGGCCCTGGACCGCCCCGGGGCCGGTCCGTCCCGGCGTGCCGGACCCCGCGCCCCGGGTCACAGTGGGAGCAGCGTGACGCGGTCGCCCGGCGTGGGCCGCGTCGACCGGCACGAGGAAGGGCTGAGGTGGCGGCATGGACGGCGGAGTGCGGGTGGACCTCCACGGCAAGCGGGCGCTGGTGACCGGCGGCGCCCGGGGGCTCGGCGCGTCGATCGTGCGCCGGCTCGCCGGGGCGGGCGCGGACGTCCTGGTGGCCGACGTCCGCAAGGACCTGGCGTACGAGCTGTGCGAGGACCTGGCCGAACAGGGGCGCTCGGCGCGCCTGGTGGAGCTGGACGTCCGCGACCCGGCCGCGGTCGCGGAGGTCTTCCGCGACCTGGAGGACGCCGGGGAGGCGGTGGACGTGCTGGTCAACAACGCCGCCGTCGACGTCTCCAAGCCCATCGAGCACCTGACGGCCGACGAGGTGACCCGGGTGATCACCACCAATCTGCTCGGGCCGATGTACCTGTGCCTGGAGACCTACCGGCGGATGGTCGCCCGCGGCGGCGGCCACATCGTCAACATCCTCTCCACGGCGGCGAACCGGACCTGGACCGAGGCGGGGCCCTACGCGGCGGGCAAGACGGGCCTGCGCGCCTTCACCCACACCCTGTTCAAGGAGGCCCAGCGGGACTGCACGGGCATCGGCATCACCGGGATCATCGCCGGCGGCATGGAGACGCCGTTCATCCTGGAGCGGTTCCCGGACGCCGACGTGTCGATGCTCCAGAGCCCGGACATCGTGGCCGACACGGTGCTGTACGCGCTGTCGGTCCCGTCCGGGAGCGCGGTGTCCGAGCTGGTCGTCGTCCCGCGCAAGGAACCGTCCTGGCCCTGAGGCCCCGCCCGGCCCGCCCGCACCCCCACCGGTGGAAGGAAGGACGCTCCCATGGGCCCCACCAGGACGTTCCCCGCCGCGCCCGTGGCCCGGCCGCCCTGGGGCCGCGCCCTGGTGACCGGGGGCGCAGGGTTCCTCGGCTCGCACCTGTGCGAGCGCCTGACCGGCCTCGGCGTCGCCGTCGACTGCGTCGACAACCTGTCGACCGGAGGGGCCGAGAACATCGCGTTCCTGGCCGCCCGCCCGGGCTTCCGGTTCCTGGAGCACGACCTGACCCGGCCGGACTGCGTGGCCGCGCTGCCGGGCCCCTACGACCTCGTCCTGCACTGCGCCTGCCCCGCCGGGCCCGCCGACTGCCGACGCCTGCCGCTGGAGACGCTCGACGCCGGCAGCGCCGGGACGCGCCACGCCCTGGCCGTCGCCCACCGCGACCGCGCGCGGCTCCTGTTCGCCTCCGCGTCCGCCGTCTACGGGGACCCGCTGGTCTCCCCGCAGCGCGAGGACCACCCGGGCGACGTCGACCCGGTCGGCCCGGACAGCGCCCGCGCCGAGGCCCACCGGTTCGCCGAGGCCCTGGTCACCGCGCACGTCGCGGCCCACGGCACCGACGCGGGGATCGTCCGGCTCTTCGGCACGTACGGGCCCCGGATGCGCGCGGACGACGGCCGGCCGGTCCCCGCCCTCGTCGCCCGGGCGCTCGCCGGGGCCCCGGTGACCCTCGCGGGGGACGGGCGCCGCACCCACTGCCTGTGCTACGTCGACGACGTGGTCGACGGGGTGCTGCTGCTGGCCGCCAGCCGCTCGGTGCGGCCCGTGAACCTCGGCGGCACCGACGTCGTGACCGAGGCGGAGCTGGCCCGCCGGGTGATCGAGCTGACCGGCTCGACGTCACGCGTCATGTGCACCGGCGCCGCCGACGCCGGGCCCCGGCCCCACCTGCCCGACACCGGACTCGTCCGCGAGCTCTTCGGCTGGGCGCCGGTGATCGGCTGGGAGGAGGGGCTCAGGCGGACCGTCGCCCACCGCACCGGCCCGCCCCTGGACGGCGGGCCGGTCCCCGGGCCGTACGAGGAGATCGCAGCGGGCTCGGCCGCCGGGCCGGGCCCCGGGTGCTGACGGAGGTGCCGCGCATGCAGCTCGCCCACGCCCGCGCACCCGGCGGGCCCGCGCCGGGGACCGCGCCCGCCGACCGGATCAAGGGGGCCCGGTGAAGGCGCTCGTGGTCTGCGGGGACGACTTCGGCGGCGTGCTCCTGGCCGGTCCGGCCGTCCGGGCCGTCGCCGCCCAGGCCTCCCCGGTGACGCTGATGACCGGGCCGCGCGGCGCGCCCGCCGCCCGGCTGCTGCCCGACGTCGACGACGTCCTGGTGTGGGAGGCGCCCTGGGAGGGCGCCCGCCCTCCCGCCGCCGCGGACGCGGACACCGACGGCGTGGTGCGGCGCGTGCGCGAGGCGGCGTACGACGTGGCGCTGATCCTCGCCCCCGACGGCATGAGCCCCCTGCCCGCCGCGCTGCTGCTGCGCATGGCGCACGTCCCCCGCATCGGCGCCGCGGGCGACGGCCCCGCCGGGACCCTCCTCGACGTCCACGCCCCGCGCCCGCGGGACCGGCACGAAGCGCGGGCGGCCCTCGACACGGCCGCCGCCCTGGGCTTCCTCCCCCGGACCGGGGACGACGGCCGGCTGCGGGTCCTGCCGACGCCCGACACCACCGCCCTGACCGGCAACGGCCCGTACGTCGTCGTCCACCCGGGGGCGGGCGCGGCCTCCCGCGCCTGGAGCCCGGACCGCTGCGCGGAGGCCGTCGCGCTGCTCGCGGACGCGGGCCACCGCGTGGTCGTCACCGGCGGCCCGGACGAGACCGCCCTCACCCGGCACGTCAGCGGGGCCACGGCCGTCGACCTCGGCGGCCGTACGGACCCGCGGCACCTGGCGGGGGTGCTGCGCGCCGCCGACGCCTTCGTCGGCGGCGACACCGGGGTCGCGCACCTGGCCGCCGCGACCGGCACCCCCGTCGTCTCGCTGTTCGCGCCGGTGTTCCCGGCGGAGCGGTGGGCGCCCTACGGTGTGCCGAGCGTGCTCCTGGGCGACCAGAAGGCCGCCTGCGCGGGCACCGGCGCCCGCCACTGCCCCGTGCCCGGCCACCCCTGCCTGAACGAGGTCACGCCCCAGGACGTGGTGAGCGCCGTGCACAAGCTTCTGCGGGCGGACGACGCGTGAGCGGCGACCGGCCCCGGGTGCCCGGGCCGGGATGTCCTTCGACCGGCCCCCGGGCGCCCGCCCGTGCTTCGATGGCTCCATGCCTCTCTCCGTCGGCACCTCGGGATGGCAGTACAAGGACTGGCGCGGCGTCCTCTACCCGGAGAAGCTGCCCCAGCGGCTGTGGCTGGAGGAGTACGCGCGGGCGTTCGCGACCGTCGAGAGCAACAACGCCTTCTACCGGCTGCCCACCCGGGAGAACTTCGCCGCCTGGCGCGACCGCACCCCGGACGACTTCGTCATCGCGCTCAAGGCCAGCCGGTTCCTGACGCACGTCAAACGGCTCCGCGAGCCCGAGGAGCCCGTGCGGCGGCTCCTCGACCACGCCGAGGGCCTCGGCGACCGCCTCGGCCCCGTCCTCCTCCAGCTCCCGCCCACCCTCCGGGCCGACGCGGCCCTTCTCGACGACTGCCTGCGCTGCTTCCCCGCCGACGTGCGCGTCGCCGTCGAACCCCGGCACGCCTCCTGGTGGACCCCCGCGATCCGCTCCCTCCTCGACGCCCGCGGCGCCGCCCTGTGCTGGGCCGACGTCGGCTCGCGGCCCGTCGCGCCGCTGTGGCGCACGGCCGGCTGGGGCTACCTCCGGCTCCACTCGGGCCGCGCCCGCCCCTGGCCGCGCTACGGCAGGCAGGCGCTCGCCACCTGGGCCCGGCGGCTGGCGGACACCTGGTCCGACGCCGAGGACGTGTACGTGTACTTCAACAACGACCCGGGCGGCGCCGCCGTCCACGACGCCACCGCCTTCGCCGCCGCCGCGCGGGCGGCCGGGGCGACCGTGACGCGGACCCCGCCCCGGCGGGCACCCGCACCGGACCGCGGGTGAGCACGCGCCCCGACCGCCCCTGCGGAAACCCGATTGAGGACCGCGGCCGCGCTCGCGTACGTTACGTGCTGTGACGGAACCCTCACTGCCCCGGGACGCGGCCCCCGACTCCCCGCCCGACCTCCCTACCGCGCTCCCGGGCCTGGTCCTGCGGCCCCTGACGGTGGACGACGCCGACGCGTACTACGCCCTCCTGGACCGCAACCGCGACCACCTCGGCCGCCTCGGCGACTACCGGGCCGAGTGCCGCGCCACCCCCGCCTGGGTGCGCGCCCACCTGCGCGAGGACCCCGCCCCCGGCCTGCGCTACGGCATCCGCCTGCACGGCGACCTGATCGGCAGGGTCGACCTGGTCGCCGTCGACCCGCCGCGCTACGGCACCGGCTACTGGCTGGACGCCGCCCATCTCGGCGCGGGCCGCGCCACCGCCGCGTGCGCCGCCCTGTACGCGTACGCGGTCCGCGCGTTGGGCGCCACGGACGTCTACGCGGGCGTCACCCACGGCAACCACCGCAGCGTCGCCCTGCTGACCCGGCTCGGCTTCGCGCCGGTGGCCGACTTCGCGGAGTACACGCGCTTCCACTGGTCGCCCGAGTAGCCCCGGCGGCAGGCGCTGCACCGGCGCGGGCGGCGTTCCGGAGGACCATGCCCGTCCGTCTTGTCGCCAATTGCCCTTTGGCGGGCGTTGTGCGCACCCCTCGCTTTGGTGCCGGAGGACTTGGTGAATGGCTCCGCCGGTGGATCCCGGGACGGGCGCCGACCATGCTGGAAGAGCGGAAGGGAAACGGCCGGACGGCATCGGCCGGGACTTCTCCAGCATTCCTCACTCTGAATTCCCAGGAGAAACCATGAAGTCTGTCCGCGCGTTCGTGGTCGCCGTTCTCTGCGTCCTGACGGTCGGCGCCGTGGCCGGGACCGCCGCCGCCGAGAGCGCCCGCGCCGACTCCCGGTCGGCCTCCGCCATCCTGCTCAACGGCGACAGCGGCTGGGGATGACCTGCGGATACGCAGAGGGAAGCCGGCTCGTGAGGGGTTCCAGAAGCCTGCCGCCGCAGGACCCGGAACGCGGAAATCGTACAGAGAGAGGGCGCCCGAATCCGTGAGCAACGAAGTGCGGGAAGCAGTCCGCGAAATCTGTGACCGGGAAAGCAAACCGCTCGGACGCGTCATGTACGGGGACGCCCACGGGGAGACCGGCCGGCGCGTGAACGCCGGTCCGCGCACTGCCGGAAAGAAGCAGAACCCCAGACCTTCGCCGCGCGACCGCGCGGCCCGCGGCCGACCGGAGCAACCCGCCCCGGCACCGGCGCAGGGGGGCGCCGGAGCGGTTCCCTTCGCCGAGCTCCTGAAGCGCCACCGGGGCCGGTCCGGACTGACCCAGCAACAGCTCGCGGACTTCGCCACGTTGAGCGTCCGGGCCATCCGGGACCTGGAGAGCGGCCGGGTGCGGCGACCACGGCGGGAGAGCGTGGGGCTCCTCGCCGACGCGTTGCGGCTGGGCGACCCGGAGCGCCTGCAACTGCACGCCGCCGGGGGGAGCCCGGCGGACCACCGGGGCACGCCGTTCACGCTGCCCGCGCCGCCCGCGCCGCCCGGCGCCCTGGTGGGCCGGGAGGCGGAGCTGCAGGTGCTGCTCGACCAGGTGACCGTGCACGGCCACCGCCTGGTGAGCGTGGTCGGCATCAGCGGCATCGGCAAGACGCACCTGGTCCTCGAAGCGGCCAGGGTGCTCCGCGCCCGGGGCCGACGGGTCGGGTGGCACTCCCTGGCCGGGGACCCCCTGTGCTGCGGCGCGGCCCCGGCCGCCGACTCCCGTACCGGCGAACCGCCGACGGGCGCCACCGGCCCGACCGACGACCTCGCCGGGGCGATCGGCGAGAGCCACGAACTGCTCGTGATCGACGGCGACGACGCCCCGGGACCCGGCGGGGTGGACGTCGGCGCGCTGCTCCGGCGGTGCCCGAACCTGCGCGTGGTGGTGACCGGTCTGACGCCGCGCCACGTGCCGGGCGAGCGCGTCCTGCCGCTCACCGCGATGGCCGTGCCGGAGGAGGCACCGGACCACGACCACGCCCGGCTGAGCGAGGTCGCGTCCGTGGCGCTGTTCCTGTCCCACATGCGCCGCTCGCGGCCGGGGTTCCGGCTGCGGGACGACAACGCGGACGCGGTGGCGCGGCTGTGCCGAAGGCTCGACGGCGTACCCAGGGCGCTGGAGTACGCGGCGGGCTGGTGCCTGGTGTACTCGCCGGAGGTCCTGCTGGCCCGGGCCGGCCGCGACACCCACCTCCTCTCCTCGCCGACGGGCTGCCCCTGCCAGAACCTGCTGCGCTCCCTGGCGCGCAGCGTCGACGTCGTGGCCGAGCGCCACCGCCACGTGCTGGCCGAGGTGGCGGACCGGCCGCACTGGACGGCCGCGGACATCGCCCACCTCGTCCCGGACCCGGCCGCCGCCCTGCACGCCCTGCTGATCCACGGCCTCGTGCGGCCGGCGGGCGCCCACCTGCCGGAGCGGTTCACGGCGCTGGAGCTGGTGCGGCTCCTGTACGCGTAGGACCGCGCCCCTGCCCACGCGGGATCGCCCCCTGCCCGCACGGGACCGCCCCCTGCCCGCACGGGACCGCGCCCCGCTACGGGACCGCGCCCCCGACCCGGGACCGCGCCCCGGTCCAGGACCCCGCCCCGGTCCGGGACCACGCCGACGGGGCAGGCCGGGCCGTCGAGACTGCCGCTGGTTCTGCCGGTCGGGACCCGCGAGGGCTCTTACGTTCTACCCGTATCCCTTGGCGGCCGACGAAAGGAACGGGACATGGTCACCTGCCCTGAATGCGAGAGCGCGGTGGTTCCCGCCGCGACACCGGTGATCGGCGAGATCGTGGAGTGCGGCGAGTGCGCCAGCGAGCTGGAGATCCTCACGCTGGACCCGGTACGGGCCGCGCTCGCCCCGGAGATCGAAGAGGACTGGGGCGAGTGAGCCGCACCGTGCCCCTCGCCGTACTCGCCTCCCGGGTACGGGCCAGCGAGAAGCACATCCTCGAAGCCCTCGGGCGCAGGAGGATCGCCCACCAGCACGTCGACAGCCGCCGGTGGTGGCACGAGCTCGGCGACCTCGGCCCCCGCCCGACCGTCCTGAACAGGGAGATCGGGCTCGCCAGGGCGACGTACGCGGCCCACGCGCTGGAATCCGCGGGCGCGACGGTGGTCAACTCGGCGCGCGCCACCGAGCTGTGCGGGGACAAGTGGCGCACCTCCGCGGCGCTGGCCGGGGCCGGGCTCCCGACGCCGCGCACGGCCCTCGCGCTGACCCCGGAAGCGGCGCTGACGGCTCTGGAGACCCTCGGCTACCCGGCCGTGGTGAAGCCCCTGCAGGGCTCGTGGGGACGCCTGGTCGCCGCGCTGCCGGACCGGCGGACCGCGGAGACCGTCCTGGAGTACGTCGCCGCCCTGCCCTCGCCGCAGGCCCGGATCGTCTACCTGCAGGAGTGGATCGCCAAACCGGGGCGGGACATCCGGGTCGTCGTGGTGGGCGGCGAGGCCGTCGCCGCGACCTACCGGCGCAGCGAGGACTGGCGGACCAACGTGGCCCGGGGCGCCGTGAGCGAACTCTGCGCCCTCACACCGGACATCGCGAAGCTCGCGGTCTCGGCCGCGCAGGCCGTGGAGGCCGAGATCGCCGGCGTCGACCTGATCGAGGACGGGACGGGAGCCACGCTCGTCCTTGAGGTCAACCACGGCGTCGAGTTCTCCGGCCTCCAGCAGGCCCTCGGCGACACCGTCTCCGTCGCCGACCGGATCGTCGACCACCTCCTGACGAAGGAACACCCATGCTCCGCGTAGCGATCGTCGGGGCGTCCGGCTACATCGGCGGCGAGCTGCTGCGCCTGCTGCACGGCCATCCACGGGTCACGGTCGTGGCCGCCACGTCCGACCGCCTCGCCGGGCGCCGGGTCGACGGCCCGCACCCCAACCTGCGCGGCCACACGGACCTGTGCTTCGTCGGCCACGACGCCGTCGAGGACGCCGGAGCCGACGTGCTCCTCCTGGCCGCGCCCCACCGGGAGACGATGGGAAGGATGGCCGGCTACCTGACGCTGGCCGGGACCGTCATCGACCTGTCCGGGGACTTCCGCCTGCGCGACCCCGGCACCTACGCGGCGTACTACGGAGTCCCGCACACCGCGCCGCACCTGATCCCCGGATTCACCACCGGGCTGCCGGAGTGGCACCGCGCCGAACTGGCCGCCGCCGACCGGATCTCCGTACCCGGGTGCATGGCCACCGCCGGGATCCTCGCGGTCCGGCCGATGGCCGAGGCCGGTCTGATCGAGGGCCCGGTCCAGGTGGACGCCCGCACCGGGTCCAGCGGATCGGGGGCCTCCGGCGGGCCCGCCGCCGCGCACGCCGAACGCAGCGGCGCCCTAAGGGTGTTCGCCCCCTCCCGGCACCGCCACGAGGCCGAGATCGCCCAGGCCACGGGGCACACCGTACGGATGACCGCCACCGGCGTCGAGGCGGTCCGCGGCGTGCAGGTGGTGTGCCACGCGAAGCTGGCGCCCGGCGCCTCGGAGCGGGACGTCCGGGCCGCGTTCCATGCGGCGTATGCGGACGAGCCGTTCGTCCGGGTCGTCGCCCGGCGCCAGGGCCTGTACCGGCTGCCGGAGCCGAAGATCCTGACGGGCTCCAACCACTGCGACGTCGGCTTCGCGGTCTTTGCGGACGACGGCACCGTGGTCCTCGTCGGCGCCCTGGACAACCTCGTCAAGGGCGGCGCCGGCGGCGCGGTGCAATGCCTCAACGTCCGCTTCGGCTGGCCGGAGCGGACGGGTCTCGAATTCCCCGGACTGCACCCGAACTGACGTGAGGTCGATCAAGCGCATGCGGGACATACTCGTGGTCAAATGCGGGGGCAACGCCGCCGTACGGTCGGAGGAGATCTGCGCGGACGTCGCCGCCGCGCACCGCGGCGGCAGGCAGGTGATCCTCGTCCACGGCGGCTCGGCCGACATCGACGGCCTCGCCGAACGCCTCGGCGTGCCCTCCCGCCGGCTCGTCGCCCCGGACGGGGTGTCGACCCGGTACACCGACGAGCGCACGCTCGAAGTGGTGCAGCTCGCCCTGGCCGGCTCCGTCAAACCCCGGCTCCTGACCGAGCTGCGCGCCCGCGGGGTCGACGCGGTCGGGCTGACCGGCCTGGACGCCGGGCTCCTCGTGGCCGCGCGCAAGCCGGCGCAGCGGGCCCTCGTCGGCGGACGCCGGGTCGTGGTCAGGGACGACCACAGCGGACGGATCGTCGACGTCAACGGCGACCTGCTGGCCACGCTGCTCACGGCGGGCCTGCTGCCCGTGGTGTCGCCACCGGCCATGGACCGGGACGGCCGCGTGGTCAACACGGACGCGGACCGCGCCGCCGCGGCCGTCGCGGGCGCCGTCCGGGCGAGCACCCTCGTCCTGCTCACCGGGGCGAGCGGGGTGCTGGCCGACCGGCACGACGAACGGTCCGTGCTGCCCGTCTGCCGCGTTCCCCGGCGGGGCACGCCCCCGGTGGTCACCGGAGGCATGGGCATCAAGCTGGTCGCGGCGCGCGAGGCGCTGCTGGCCGGCGCGCGCCGCGTCCTGATCGCCGACGGCCGACGGCCGCACCCGGTGCGGGAGGCCCTGGCGGGCTCGGGCACCGAAGTGCTCCTGGAGGAGGAGTGACGACGTATCCCGCCCCGGCCGCGGTCGACCTGCTCCACGGCATGCTGCGGATCCCCTCACCGTCGTACGCGGAGTCCGAGCTGGCCGGCTACGTGGTGGACGCCATGCGCGGAGCCGGTCTCACCGCGCGGATCGACGCGGCGGGCAACGCCGTCGGGGAGATCCGGCGCGGCCCCGGACCGACGGTGATGCTGCTCGGGCACATGGACACCGTGCCGGGGGACGTCCCGGTGCGCAGAGTCGGCGACCGCCTGTACGGCAGGGGCGCGGTCGACGCCAAGGGGCCGCTCGCCACGATGATCTGCGCGGCCGCCGCGAGCACCGGGTTCCGCGGCCGCGTCGTCGTGGTGGGCGCGGTGGAGGAGGAGACCTCGCTGTCCCGGGGCGCGGTGGAGATCCGCCGTACGCACGAGCCGCCGGACGCGCTGGTCATCGGGGAGCCCAGCGGCTGCGACACGGTCGTCCTGGGGTACAAGGGAAAGATCGACCTCCGCTACGACGTGCGGTGCGAGGCGACCCACCCCAGCAACGTCGTGCCCAAGGCCTCCGAGCTGGCGGCCCGGGCGTGGACGGAGCTCTTGGACCTGCTCGGCCCGGAGGCGAGCCATGCCCGGTTCGACGCACCCGGCCCGACCCTGATGTCGATCGAGGGCGGACTGACCTCCGCCGGCGCGGAGTTCAGCATCCGCGTCCCCCCGGGCTTCGACGGCGACGGCCTGGTGGCCGCGCTGGAGAAGCGGACGGCCCCGGGCACGCTCCAGGTCGTCAACGCGGTGCGCGCCTGCCGCGTCGGCCGCAACGACCCCGTGGCGCGGGCCCTTACGGTCGCGATCCGCGCACAGGGCGGCAGCCCGAGGGCGAAGGTGAAGACCGGCACCTCCGACATGAACACCCTGGCGGAGGAGTGGACGACACCCATGGCCACCTACGGCCCGGGCGACAGCGGCCTGGACCACTCCGACCACGAACACATCCGACTGCCCGAGTACCTGTTCGGCATCCGGGTGCTCACCCGGGCGCTGGCCGAACTGGACGGGCACTTCACCAGGCAGGGCCGATGAGCGACGACCACGCGCGCAGGGCACGGGAACGCATCGTGCGCATGTGCGCCAACCCCGAAGGCGGCCACCTCGGCGGATCGATGTCCCTGGTCGAGATCCTGGTCACCCTCTACCACGACGTGCTGCGGATCGACCCGCGGCTGCCGCGGGACCCGGACCGGGACATCCTCCTGCTGAGCAAGGGCCACGGCGCGATCGGACTGTACGCCGTCCTCGCCGGGCGCGGCTTCTTCCCCGAGGAGCGGCTGGCCACCTACGGCGCCCCGGACAGCGTCTTCACCGCGCACCCGAACCCGGCCGTCCCCGGGGTCGAGATGCCCACCGGGTCGCTCGGGCACGGACTGCCGCTCGGCGTCGGCTTCGCCCTCGCCGCCCGCCTGGACGGCAGCGACCGGCGGTGCTTCGTCGTGCTCGGCGACGGCGAACTGCAGGAGGGCTCGGTCTGGGAGGCCGCGATGGCCGCCGGCGCCCAGAAGCTGGACCGGCTGGTGGCGATCGTGGACCGCAACGGGCTCCAGATCAGCGGCGACACGGAGGAGACCGTGGCCCTCGAACCCCTGGCGGACCGCTGGCGCAGCTTCGGCTGGACGGTGCGCGAGGTCGACGGGCACGACACGGACCAGGTGCGGACGGCCCTGACGGACGTCCCGCACACCCCCGGCCGACCGACCGTCGTGCTGGCCCGCACGGTCAAGGGCAAGGGCCTGCCCTACATCGAAGGCCAGGCCCGCAGCCACTACGTCCGGCTCACCGAGCGCGGGCACCGGCGTGCCCACGCGGCGGTGACGCGCGGCCGACGCGCCTGAGCCGACGCCCGCGAAACGACGCGTCTGAGCCGACGCCCCTGAGCCGACGCCCCTGAGCCGACGCGCCTGGGCCGACGCCCGCGAGCCGACGCCCCTGAGCCGACGACCCTGAACGGAGACGACACATGTCCGTCGTGACAGCCGAACGCACCGCGCCGGAGCAGACGCGCGCCGCCCGGGAGGTGTACCGGGACGTCCTGGTGAAGCTGGTCGCCGAGGACGACCGCTACGTGTGCCTGGACAGCGACACCGGTCTGTTCACCGCGGCCTCGTGGGGCGGGGGCGCGCGGCGCTACCTCAACCTCGGCATCGCGGAACAGAACCTGATGGGGGTGGCGGCGGGCCTCGCCAGGTCCGGCCGGATCCCCTTCGTCAACACCATGGCGACCTTCGCCGCCACCCGGGCGCTGGAGGCGGTGAAGCTCGACATCGCCTACAACGACCTGCCGGTGCGGATCGTCGCCACCCACGGCGGGCTCTCCGCGGGCCACCTCGGCTCCACGCACCACGCGCTGGAGGACCTTGCCCTCATGCGGCTGCTGCCGCACATGACGGTCCTCGTCCCCGCGGACGGCCCCGCCACCGAGAGCATGGTGCGCGCCGCCGCAGAGCTGCCGGGACCGGTCTACCTGCGCCTGGGGCGCGGCGCGACGCCGGACCTCGACGCGCGGGAGCCGGTGCGGATCGGCGTCGCGCAGCCCCTGCGCCGGGGCGCCGACGTGACGCTGATCGCCACCGGACCCCACCCCGTGCTCGCCGCGGCCGAGGCCGCCGACGAGCTGGCAGGCGACGGCATCGACGCGGCCGTGCTCAATATGCACACGGTCAAACCGCTCGACCGGGAGGCGATCGTCACGGCCGCCACCCGCACGCGCGGCATCGTCACCGTCGAGGAGCACTGGGCGGCCGGGGGCCTCGGTTCCGCCGTGGCCGAGGTCGTGGCCGAGCTGGGCGTCGCCTGCCCGGTACGGCGGGTGGCGGTGGCCGACCGGTTCGCCGCGGGCACCGGCGGGCACCGCCACCTCCTGGCGCGCAACGGGATCTCCGCCGCGGCGGTGGCGGTCCAGGCGCGGCGGCTGCCGGCCTGAACCGCCACCGCCGCGGTCACCGGCCCGGGAACGCCGCGGACCACTCGGCGTCGGCGATCCGCGAGGCGCGCTCCCAGTGCGGCGTGTGGGCCGTCGTCGCGGCGACGGCGGCCAGTGCGTCGCGGTGCTCCCAGACCTTCTCGAACGCGTCGGCGTACCGGTCGAGCAACGGCCCCGCCTCCGGGTGCAGATGCGCCTTCTGCAGGGTGAAGGAGTCGTCGAGGACCCGCAGGGTGGCCGGGTAGTCCTCGGCGCGGTAGGGGCGGTCCACGACGCCGGGCAGCGACCGGACGTCGCCGGGGTGGCCGCCGCCGAACCCGCGCCGCTCGGTGAACACCCGCTGCGCGGGCAGCGGCTGGAGCTGGTAGGGCGCGGCGGGCACCCCTTCGGCACGCAGGGCCCGCTGGACGACGGCGCGCAGCGGGCCCGCGAACGCGTCGGCGAGGTCGAAGGCGGCGGGGTCCACCCGGAAGCGCAGGATGTGCCAGGCGTGGGTGCGGTCCCGCGGGACCTCGGGCACCAGGAAGCCGGGGCAGGAGGCGAGGCGGCCGAGGAGCCGGCCGACGTTCTCCTCGCGGACGGCCGCCTCGGCGGGGAAGCGCGTGAGCCGGCTGCGGGTGAAGGCCGCCTGCACGGCGTTCGGCTTGCAGTTCCAGCCCAGCAGGTGCGCCACGTAACTGCGGTCGCCGTCGGCCGGGATGAGCTCCCCGAACTGCCGCAGCATGGTCGCCCGCGTCGCCACGTCCGCGTCGTCGGTCGTGATCAGGCCGCCCTCGCCGCAGGTGGCGAGGTTCTTGCTGACGTTGAGGCTGAAGGTGTTCGCGGCGCCGATCGAGCCCACCGCCCGGCCCCGGTACCGCGCGCCGTGCGCCTGCGCGGCGTCCTCGACCACGGCGATCCCGTGCCGGGCGGCGATCGCGGTGATCCGGTCCAGGTCGGCGGGCAGGCCGTGCAGATGGACCACGACGACCGCCTTGGTGCGGGGCGTGATCGCGGCCTCGAACGCCGCGGGGTCCAGGTTGAACGTGACGGGGTCGATGTCCGCGAACACCGGCACGGCCATGAGGTGCAGCGGAGCGATGGCGCTGCCGATGAAGCTCAGGGCGGGCACGACGACCTCGTCACCGGCGCCCACGCCCACCGCGCCCAGCGCGACCGACAGCGCCGCGGTGCCGTTGCTCACCGCCACGCAGTGCCCGGTGCCGACGTGCCGTGCCCACTCCCGCTCGAGCCCCGCGATCTCCCGCTCCCCCGACGAGGCGGAGGTGAACCGGCCGGAGCGCAGCACCCGCCCGACCGCCTGCTCGTCCTCCTCGGTCACCCTCGGCCAGGGCCTGATCCGCAGCTCCCTGGGTACGGCTCGGGCGCCGCCGAACATCGCGAGGTCGGCCACCGACCGGGCCGGTTGCTGGATTGTCACCGTTGCGCCTCTTCTCACTGTGCTGCCGGGGTTCCGTGGTTCCGTGCGAACGTCGCGCCTGTCAGTGTCGGCGCCCGCCGTCGCGCCCGGCGGCAATCGCACCGGCAATTCAGCCGCCCTTTCCCGTAGCCCTCCCGGTATTGCCGCCGCTACTGCCGCCGGCTCCGGCCGCCGCTGGATAGCTTCGTCCTCGATTCCAGACGGACTCGGAATGAGGGAATACGTGACCAGCCCTTTCGATGCACCGAATGCGGGTGACGCCGGGCGCGTTCCGGTCACCGCGCGCCAGCGTCTCCTGTGCGAACTGGTCGCCGACGTGCTCCGGGTGGACGACGTCCGGCTCGACGACGGCTTCGTGGCGCTCGGCGGCGACAGCATCATCGCCATGCAACTCGTCAGCCGGGCGCGCAAGGCCGGTCTGCGGATCGCCGTCGGCGACGTGCTGACGCACCGGGACATGGAGGCACTGGCACAGGCGGCCACCCCGGTCGACCGGGAGCCGCCGCCCGTCGCGGACAACGGGGTGGGACCGGTCGTCACCACCCCCATCGCGCACTGGTTCCGGGAGCGCGGCGGCGGGGTGGACACCTACCACCAGCTCGCGGTCCTGCGGACCCCCGCCGGACTGACGCAGCCGCACCTCGTCTCCATGGCCCAGGCCCTGCTCGACCACCACGACGCCCTGCGCCTGCGCCTCACCGTGCGCGGCGGCGCGGGGGACTGGGCCCTGGAGACCCTGCCGGCGGGCGCGGTCGACGCGGCCACGGCCGTCCGGCGGGTCGACGTGGCACAGCACCCCGAGGACGACTGGCCCGCACTCGTGCGGCAGGAGTCGGACGCGGCGCGCGACAGGCTGCGCCCGCGCGAGGGCACCGTCCTCCAGGCCGTGTGGTGCGACGCAGGACCGCGACGCCGGGGCCTGCTCGCGCTGGTCGTCCACCACCTGGCCGTCGACTCCATCTCCTGGCGCGTCCTGGCCGCCGACCTCGCGACGGCCTGGCGGGCGGTCGAGGAGAACACCGCGATCGCCCTCGACCCGGTGCCGACCTCGTTCCGCCGCTGGTCCGCCGTGCTCGGCGAGCAGGCACGCGCCCGGTCCTGCGTCGGCGAACTCCCCGGCTGGCTCGACCGGTTGCGCCCCGGCGCCGCCCGGTTCGGCGACCGGGCGCGGGTGCCCGGCCGCGACCTGGAGAGCCAGGACCGGTGCTTCACCGAGTCCCTCCCGGCCGAGGTCACGGAGGAGATCCTCACCACGGTCCCCGCCCTGTTCCACGCCGACATCAACGACGTGCTCCTCACCGGTCTCGCGCTGGCGCTGGACGACTGGCACCGCCGGCGCGGCACGGAGGGCGACGGCACCGCGCTGCTGCACCTGGAGGGCCACGGCCGCGAGAGCGCGCTCGGGGACCTTGACCTGTCCCGGACCGTGGGCTGGTTCACCAGCATGTTCCCGGTCAGGCTCGACCTCGGGGAGCTGGACCGGGCGGAGGTCGACGCCGCCGGGCCCGCCGTGGGCGCCGCGGTCAAGCGCGTCAAGGAGCAGGTGCGCGGCATCCCCGACAAGGGGGTCCGGTACGGCATCCTCCGCTATCTGGACCCGGACACCCGACCGCTCCTGGAGCAGGCGGCCCGGCCGGAGTTCGTCTTCAACTACCTGGGCCGCTTCGCGGTCCCGGACGACGCCGACTGGTCGGTCGTACCGGAGTACGGCACCGGCCTGGACGGCACCGGGCCCGGCATGCCCATGGCCCACAGCGTCGAGGTCAACGCGGCCACGGTGGACGGGGCGGACGGCCCGGTGCTGCGCGCCACCTGGACCTGGGCCGACAGCGTCGTGTCCGAGGCGGACACCCGCGAGCTGGCCGCGACGTGGTTCCGGATGCTGCGGCTCCTGGTCACGCACGCCCGCGAACCCGGAGCGGGCGGACTCACCCCGTCCGACCTGACCCTGAGCTCGCTCAGCCAGCACGAACTCGAAGAAATCGAATCCGAACTGCGGGCTATCTGAGGAAGTGGCACGGAAAATGAGCCGATCAGTGGTCGAGGACGTCCTTCCCCTGTCGCCCCTGCAAGAAGGGCTGCTCTTCCACGCGTCGTTCGACCGGGAAAAACACAGCCCCTATCTCGCGCAATTCGCGGTGGACCTCGACGGGCCGGTGGACACCGCGCTCCTGAAGGCGGCCGCGGAGACCGTGCTACGGCGCCACGCCACGCTGCGGTCCGGATTCCGCCACCGGGCGTCGGGCGAACCGATACGCGTGGTCCGCCGCGACGCCCCCCTGGACTGGCGGGAGGTGGACCTGGACGGGGAGGGCGACGCGCGGGAGCGGTTCGCCGAACTGACCGAGCGGGACTGGGCGCGGGGCATCGACGTCGGCGGGTCCTCGCTGATCCGGTTCACCCTCGCCCGGCACACCGCCCGCCGCCACCGGCTCCTCGTCACCGCCCACCACCTCCTGCTGGACGGCTGGTCCTTCGCCCTGCTGTTCCAGGAGCTGTTCGCGGTGTACTCCCGCGGGGGCGGCACCACCGGCCTGGCGCCGGTGCGCCCGTACCGGGACTACCTGGCGTGGCTGGCGGCACAGGACCGGGCCGCCGCGGAGCGCCACTGGGCGGCGGCCCTGCGCGGGGTCGACGAGCCCACCTCCGTCGCGCCCGCCGACACCCGGACGGGACCGCCGCCCGAGGAGGTGGCGGTGCTGCTGCCGGCGGAGACGACCGCCCTGCTCACCGCGTACGCCCGGCACCACCACGTCCTGCTCAACACGGTGTGCCAGGGCGTGTGGGCCGTCCTGGTCGGCTCGCTCACCGGGCGCGACGACGTCGTGTTCGGCTCGACGGTCAGCGGCCGCCCGGCGGAGCTGACCGGCGCGGACGCGATGATCGGGATGCTCATCAACACGGTCCCGGTGCGGGTGCGCCTGGACCCGGCGGCCACGGTCAGCGAGCTGTTCGAGCAGATCCAGGCGGGACGCGCCGCGTCGCTCGACCACGACCACCTCGGCCTGACGGACATCCAGCGCCTCACCGGGTGCCCCACCGCGCTCTTCGACACCAACGTCGTCTTCGACAACTTCCCGATGCACGACTACCAGGTCGACTCGCCCGACGGCGACCTCCACGTCGGCGTCACCTTCCGCGACAGCGCGCACTACCCGCTGACCCTCGCCGTCGAACCGGGCGAGCGGCTCTCCCTGCGCCTGCACCACCGCCCGGACCTGTTCACCGCCGCCGAGGCGGCCGACATCGCCGGGCGCCTCAGGCTGCTCCTCGAACAGGTGGCCGCGGACCCGGACCGGCCGCTCGCCGCGCTGACCCTGCTGACGCCCGGCCGGCGCGACCTGGTCGTACGGCGGTGGAACGACACCGCGGCCGCGCTGCCCGAGGTGACGCTCGCCGAGCTGTGGGCCGAGCAGGTCCGGCGCACGCCGCACGCCACGGCCCTGGTGGCCGCCGGCGAGCGGCTGACCTACGCCGAGCTGGCCGCGCGCGTGGACCGGCTGGCGTCGCGGCTCGCCCACGCGGGCGCCGGACCCGAGCGGGTCGTGGCCGTGGCGCTGCCCCGGTCGGTGGAGCTCGTGGTCGCGGTCCTCGCCGTGGTCAGGGCGGGCGCGGCCTACCTGCCGCTGGACCTGGACCACCCCGCCGGGCGGATCGCCGCGATGGTCGAGGACGCCGGGCCGCTCCTCGTCCTGACCGACACCCGGAGCGCCGGGGCCCTGCCCGCCTCCCCGCCGCGGCTGCTGCTCGACGAGCTCGACGAGCCGGCCGCGTCCGCCCCCGCCCGGCCGGTGCCGCCGCGCCCTGCGCACCCCGCCTACGTCATCTTCACCTCCGGCTCCACCGGGCGGCCCAAGGGCGTCGTGGTCCCGCACGCGGCCGTCGTCAACCGCCTGCTGTGGATGCAGGAGCGGTACCGGCTCACCGGCGCCGACCGGGTGCTGCAGAAGACCCCGGCCGGTTTCGACGTATCGGTCTGGGAGTTCTTCTGGCCGCTGATCTCCGGCGCGGCCCTGGTCGTCGCGGAGCCCGGCGGACACCGCGACCCCGGCTACCTCGCCGACCTGATCCGGCGCGAGGCGGTGACCGTCACCCACTTCGTGCCGCCCATGCTGCACGCCTTCCTCCAGGAGCCCGCCGCGGCCCGCTGCACGGGCCTGCGCCTGGTCGTCTGCAGCGGCGAGGCCCTGCCCGCGCCGACGCAGCGCGCGCTGTTCGCCACGCTCGCCACCACCGAGCTGCACAACCTCTACGGCCCCACCGAAGCCGCCGTCGACGCGACCCACTGGGCGTGCCGCCGTGGCGACGAGAGGCGTACGGTGCCCATCGGCCGGCCGCTGGCCAACGTGTCGGCGTTCGTGCTGGACGGCGCGCTGCGGCCGGTGCCCCCCGGCGTGGTGGGCGAGCTCCACCTGAGCGGGGTCCAGCTCGCCAGGGGCTACACCGGGCGGCCCGGACTGACCGCCGAGAGGTTCGTGGCCTGCCCGTTCGCGGCGGGGGAGCGGATGTACCGGACCGGTGACCTGGTCCGGTGGACCGCCGACGGGGAGCTGGAGTACGTCGGCCGCGCGGACGCGCAGGTGAAGATCCGGGGCTTCCGCGTGGAGCCCGGCGAGGTCGAGGCCGTGCTCGCCGGCCACCCCGAGGTGGCCCAGGCCGCGGTCGTCCTCCGGGAGGACCGGCCGGGCGACCCGCGCCTGGTCGCGTACGCCGTGGCCCGCTCCGGGAGCCTCACGGAGCGGGAGCTGCGCCGGTTCGCCGCGGAGAGCCTGCCCGAGTACATGGTCCCCGCGGCCGTGGTCCTCGTCGAGGCCGTGCCGACGACGGTGAACGGGAAGCTCGACCGTGCCGCCCTGCCGGAGCCCGACCGGACCGCGGGCGCCGCCCGGGAGCCGCGCGGCCCGCGCGAGGAGATCCTGTGCTCCCTCTTCGCGGACGTGCTCGGCGTGGACCGCGTGGGGATCGACGACGACTTCTTCGACCTGGGAGGGCACTCCCTCCTCGCGCTCCGGCTGCTCTCCCGGATCCGGTCGGCCCTGGGCGAGGGGTTCGAGATCCGGGACCTGTTCGCCGCGCCCACCGCGGCCGGACTGGCCCGGCTGACCGGCGCCGCGCGCCCGGCGCTGACCGCCCGGGCGGGGACGGACCCCGTGCCGCTGTCGTCCGCCCAGCGACGGCTGTGGTTCCTGAACCGGATGGAGCGCGGCGAAGGCACGTACAACGTGCCCGTCGCGGTCCGGCTCACCGGGACGGTGGACCACGACGCCCTGGCGCGGGCGCTCGCCGACGTCGCGCGGCGGCACGAGAGCCTGCGCACGGTCTTCCCCGACGAGGGCGGCGAGCCGCGCCCGGTGCCGCTCGACGCGGTGCCCGGGATCGAGGTCGTCGAGGTGGCGCCGTCCGGCCTCGCCGACGCCATGACCGAGCGGGTCCGGCACCGCTTCGACCTCACGCGGGACGCGCCCCTGCGGGCCACGCTGTTCCGGCTCGCCCCCGAGGAGCAGGTGCTGCTCCTGGTCGTCCAGCACATCGCGGCCGACGGCTGGTCCCTGCGCCCGCTGCTGGGGGACCTGGGCGTGGCGTACGGCGCCCGCCGCGAGGGGACCGCCCCCGTCTGGCCGCCGCAGCCGGTGCGCTACGCCGACTACACGCTGTGGCAGGCCGAGCTGCTCGGCGACGCGGCGGACCCGGCGAGCCCGCTCAGCCGCCAACTGGACTACTGGCGCGGGCGACTGGCCGGTCTGCCCGCGGAGCTGACGCTGCCGGTGGACCGGCCGCGCCCCGCGGTGGCGGCACACTCCGGCGGAACCGTGGCCGTCGACTGGGGACCGGAGCTGCACACCGGGCTGCTCGACCTCGCCAGGTCCGCCGGCTGCACGCTGTTCATGGTGGTGCAGGCGGGCTTCGCGGCGCTGCTGACCCGGATGGGCGCGGGCACCGACATCCCCTTCGGCACCCCGGTGGCGGGCCGGACGGACAGCGCGCTCGACGACCTGGTCGGGTTCTTCGTCAACACCCTGGTGCTGCGCACCGACACCGCGGGCGACCCCGCCTTCGCCGAACTGCTGCGGCGGGTCCGGGAGACCGATTTGGAGGCGTTCGCCCACCAGGACGTCCCGTTCGAGCGCCTCGTCGAGGAGGTGCGGCCCGAGCGGTCGCTGTCCCGCACCCCCCTGTTCCAGGTCATGGTCCAGGTGCAGCACGCCGACACCACCGCCCCGGACTTCGCCGGCCTGGTGGCCGAGCGGGCCCCGGTGGACTGGGACGTCGCCAAGTTCGACCTCAGTCTTGAACTGGTCGACGAACGCGACGCGCAGGGCGCGCCGGCCGGCCTCACCGGCTACCTGGAATACGCCGACGAGCTGTTCGACCGGGCCACCGCCGAACAGCTCGTGGCACGCCTGCGGCGACTCCTGGAACAGGTGCTCGCCGCCCCGGACCGGCCGATCAGCGCCGTCGACGTGCTCTCGGCCGAGGAGCGGCAACGCCTCCTGCCCGGGGCCCCCGCGCCCGCGCAGCCGTCCCCGTTCCTGCCCCACGCGTTCCAGGCACAGGCCGCCCGTACGCCGGACGCGACCGCGCTGGTCTTCGAGGACACCGCGCTGACCTACGCCGAACTCGACGCGCGCGCCACCCGCCTCGCCCGTCGCCTCGCGCACCGGGGCGCGGGCCCCGACCGGGTGGTGGCGGTGGCCCTGCCCCGGTCCACGGACCTGGTGGTCGCGCTGCTGGCCGTGCTGAAGTCGGGCGCCGCGTTCCTGTTCGTCGACACGGCGTACCCGGCTCCGCGGATCGCCTATCTCCTGGAGGACTCCGGCGCCGCCCTGGTCGTCACCGACAGCGCGTCCGCCCCGTCGCTGCCCGCCCGCGACCCGGTGCTCGTCGACGCCCCCGCGCCCGACGACGAGCCGTCGGCGGAACCGAGGACACCTGTCGCCGCGGACCACCCTGCCTACGTCGTGTACACCTCGGGGTCCACCGGCCGCCCCAAGGGCGTGGTGGTGACCCACGGCGGGCTCGCCAACCTGCTGGCGTTCTACCGTACGGAGGTCATCGCGACCGCCGAGCGGAACCGCGGCTCCCGGCGCTGCCGGATGGCCCTGACGGCGTCCCTCTCCTTCGACACCTCCGTCGTCGGCCTGCTGTGGCAGGCCGTGGGCCACGAGCTGCACCTGATCGGCGACGACACCCGCCGCGACCCCGCCGCCATGGCCCGGTACCTGGACCGGTGCGGCATCGACGCCCTGGACGTGATGCCCAGCTACGCCGAGGAGCTGATCCGGCAGGGGATGCTCGACCCGGCCCGGACACCGCCCGCGGTGGTGATGACCGGCGCGGAGACGGTGGGCGAGAAGCTGTGGGCACGCCTCCGGGAGACCGAGGGCGTCACGGTCTACAACATCTACGGGCAGACCGAGACCACGGTCGACACGTGCTTCTGGTCGTCCGACGAGAGCGACCGGCCCCTCATCGGCCGCCCGATCGCCGGGGTGGACGCCTTCGTGCTCGACGAGGGACTGCGGCCCGTCCCGCCGCGCGTGGTCGGCGAACTGTACGTCGCGGGCGCCCAGGTGGCGCGCGGCTACGTCAACCGTCCCGGCCTGACCGCGGAGCGGTTCGTGGCGCACCCGTTCGCCCCGGGCCGGCGCATGTACCGCACGGGTGACCTGGTGCGGTGGACCGGCGACGGCGCGCTGGAGTTCCTCGGCCGCGCCGACGACCAGGTCAAGATCCGCGGCTTCCGGGTCGAACTCGGCGAGGTCGAGGCGACCCTGGCCCGCCACGAGGGCGTCGCCCACGCGGTGGCGGTGCTCCGCGAGGACCACCCCGGGGACAAGCGCCTCGTCGGGTACGTGCTCGCGCGGGACACCGCACTCGACGCGCGGCGCCTGCGCGACTTCGCCCGGCAGCACCTGCCGGACCACATGGTGCCCGCCGCGGTCGTCGTCATCGACGAACTGCCGCTGACACCCAACGGCAAGGTGGACAGCGCCGCGCTGCCGCGGCCGACGTACCCCACCGGCACCCGGCGCGCGCCGCGCGACCCGCGCGAGGAACTCCTGTGCGGGCTGTTCGCTGACGTGCTCGGCCGCGAGACGGTGGGCATCGACGACGGGTTCTTCGACCTCGGCGGCCACTCCCTGCTGGCGGTGCGGCTGAGCGGCAAGGCGCGCTCCGTCCTCGGCGTGGAGCTGCCGGTCCGGCTGCTGTTCGCCACCCCGACCGTGGCCGGCCTCGCGGAGAGCCTCGACGACATGCTGCCCGCCCGGCCCGCGCTCCGGGCGGCAGACCGCCCCGACGCCCTGCCGCTGTCCCACGCCCAGCAGCGGCTGTGGTTCCTCAACCAGTGGGAGGAGACGGGCACCAGCTACAACCTGCCCGTCGCCCTGCGGCTGACCGGGCCGCTGGACCGGGAGGCCCTCGCGCGGGCCCTGGCCGACGTCAGTGACCGGCACGAGAGCCTGCGGACGGTCTTCGTCGAGCAGGGCGACGGGCCGGTGCAGTCGGTGCTCGCACCGGGACAGGCCCGGCCGGAGCTGGTGCGCCGCGAGGTGCCCGAGGCCGACGTCGAGGCGGCGGTGCGCGCCGCCGCGGACCACCGCTTCGACCTGGCCGCCCAACCACCCCTGAAGGCGCATCTGTTCACGACGGGCCCGCAGGACCACCTCCTGCTGCTCGTGTTCCACCACATCGTCTGCGACGGCTGGTCGCTCGGACCGCTGCTGCGCGACCTCTCCACCGCCTACGCCGCCCGCACACGGTGCGAGGCCCCCCGGTGGGGCGCCCTGCCGGTGCAGTACGCCGACTACGCGCTGTGGCAGCGGGACCTCCTCGGCGACGAGGACGACCCGGGCAGCCTGCTGTCCCGCCAGCTCGGCCACTGGCGGGCCGCACTGGACGGCCTGCCGGTGGAACTGGCCCTGCCCACGGACCGGCCCCGGCCCGACGTCGCCGACGCCGCGGGAGGGTCGGTGGCCGTGGAGTGGGGCCCCGCCCTCCACCGCGACCTGCTCGCGCTCGCCAAGGAGCACCACTGCACCCTGTTCATGGTGGTCCAGGCCGGCTGCGCCGCGCTGCTCAGCAGGCTGGGCGCGGGGACCGACATCCCGATCGGCACCCCGGTGGCGGGCCGCTCGGACAGCGCGCTCGACGACCTGGTCGGGTTCTTCGTCAACACGGTGGTCCTGCGGACCGACGTCTCGGGCACCCCCAGCTTCGCGGAGCTGCTCCGCCGCGTCCGGGCCACCGCCCTCGCGGCCTACGAGCACCAGGACGTCCCGTTCGAGCGGCTGGTCGAAGCGGTGAACCCGCCGCGCTCACCCGGCCGCCACCCGCTGTTCCAGGTCATGGTCCAGCTCCAGCACGCGACCGATGGGCCCGCCTTCCCCGGGCTGCGGGCGGCCGAGCGGCCGGTGGAGTCGACCACCGCGAAGTTCGACCTGGTGGTCGACGTGGAGGAGCGGCTCGACCCGGACGGGGCACCGGCCGGTCTGGCCGGCGCCCTCACGTACGCGACCGCGCTGTTCGACGCCGCGACGGGGGAGCGGCTCGCGGACGGCCTGCGCCGGCTGCTCACCCAGGCCGCTCGGGACCCGGAGCGGCCGGTCGCCGACCTCGACGTACCCCCCGTCCAGGACCGGCCGGCCCCCGCCGCCACCGCGCACCCGGCTCCGGCGACTCCGGCGGATCCGGCGACTCCGGCAGCTCCGGCGCGGGACGCGGCACCGGCCGCCACCGGACCGCGTACGGAGCGCGAAGAGGTGCTCGGCGAGCTGTTCGCCGCGGTGCTCGGCCTGGACTCGGTCGGCGTCGACGACAACTTCTTCGCCCTGGGCGGGCATTCGCTGCTGGCGACCAAGCTCATCGCCCGGGTGCGCTCGGCCCTGGGTCGTGAGCTGCCGGTCCGCGCGTTCTTCCGGGCCCCGACCGTCACCGGGGTCGCCGCGTACCTGGAGACCGCCCGGCCCGCCCGCCCGGCGCTGCGGCCGACAGCCGCGCGCTGACCGCGGGGCGTACACCGACACACCTGGGAGACGGAGCCCATGCTCACCATGTTCGGACTGCAACGGACGGAAGAAGCGGTGTACCGGGAGACGCGCACCTCGCCCGCGCCGGACGCCGAGGCGATCGCCCACCGGCTGGCCCTCGCGCCGGACCTGGTCCGCGCCTGCCTCGACCGGCTGCTCGAACTCGGCCTGGTACGGCACTCGTTCGAGGTGCCGGACGGGTTCGCCGCGGTGGACGCGGTCCTCAGCCTGCGCCAGTCGCTGGCCGGCCAGCACGAGGAGCTGATGCGCCGGCAGCGGCGGCTCGCCGAGACCCACGCCGAGGTCGTCGGCCTGCTCATGTCCGGGGCCTCCGGCCCGTCGGGCAGGGCCGAACAGGTCGAGCGGCTCCTGGGCAGGGACCAGGTGCAGGGCCGCGTGGACCGCCTGGCCGGGGAGGCCACCCGCGAGGTGCTGACGTTCCGGCCCGGCGGCGCGCGCTCGGCACCGGAGCTGATGGCGTCGCGCCGCAACGACGCGGCGCTGCTGAGCCGCTCGGTGTCGATCCGCACCGTCGGCACGGACACCGGCTCCTACGACGCCGCGACGCTGGCCCACGTGCACTGGCTGACCGGCAACGGGGGCCAGTTCCGCGCCTGCGAGGCCGACCTGCCGCACCTGACCCTGGTCGACGGCTCAATCGCCCTGGTCCCCGCCGACCCGCACGACCCGGCGGCGGGCGCGCTCCACGTGACCGACCCCGGCCTCGTCGCCCCGCTGCTCGTGCTGTTCGAACAGACCTGGTCGTCGGCCACCCCGCTGGGCGCCGCCCGGCCCGCGGCTGGCGACGCCCCGAGCGGCACCGAACTGGCGCTGCTCCGGCTCGTCGCCCAGGGGTGCACCGACGCCGCCGCCGCGGGCCGGCTCCACATCTCCCACCGCACCGCCCGCCGCATCATGGCGGCGCTGATGGAGCGCCTCGGCGCCCGCAGCCGCTTCGAGGCCGGCGTCAAGGCCGCCCGGCTCGGCTGGCTCTGAGCGCCGACTCCGACCACCGGGGACGGCGCCGCCCCGCTCCGGCCGCCGTACGTACCGACCCCACCCGCTCACGTACCGACCGCACCCTCTTACGTACCGACCCCGCCCGCTCACGTACCGACCCCGCCCCCCTACGTACCGACCCCACCCCCTTCCGACCTCGTGACACACCGCACCGGGCCGCCCCCGAGGCCCGGCCCCCTCGAAAGGACCCTCCCGTGCACAACCCGTTCGACGACGACAACGGCTCCTACCTCGTCCTGGTCAACGCGGAGCGCCAGCACTCCCTGTGGCCCGCGGCCATCGACGTGCCCGCCGGCTGGTCCACCGCGTTCGGAGCGGACACGCGCACCGCGTGCCTGGACTACGTCGAGGAGCACTGGACGGACATGCGGCCCGCGAGCCTCGTGGCCGCGATGAACGGGGCCTGACCGATGGCGGCGCACACGACCCTCGCCCCCGGCGCCGGGCCGATACCCGCCGGGGCGTCCCGGTGAACGGCGTACGCGACACCACGGTGGTGCCCCTGCACCGGGCGCCGGACGCCGGGCGCACGCTGGTCGGCCTGAGCTTCTTCGGCGGCGGCACGGCCGCGTACCGGCCCTGGACCACGAGCATGCCCGCCGGGACGGACCTGGTCGTGCTCTGCTACCCCGGCAGGGAGGGGCGGTTCACCGAGCCCTTCGCCCGGGACTGGGACGAGCTGGCCGACGGCGTCACCCGCGCGCTGGCCGCCGCCGGCCTCGGCCCGTACGTCCTCTTCGGCCACAGCATGAGCGGCTGGCTGGCCTTCGACGTGGCCGCCCGCCTGGAGCGGGCCGGGGCGCCGGGGCCGGACGCGCTCGTCCTGTCCTCCTGCAACGCCCCCGACCGGGGCCTGACCGACGCCGAACGCTTCCCCGCCCTCCAGGACGACGACGACCGCATCCTCGACTGGATGGGCACCTACGGCCTGCTGCCCCCGCACGTCCGCGACGACGACGACCTCACCGAGCTCGCCCTCGAGCTGATGCGGGCCGACATCGCCGTCCGGGACACCTTCGCCTACGCCGGCGCCGCGGTGAGCGTGCCGCTCCAGGTGTTCTCCGGCGCCGACGACCCGCTGATCGGCGCCGACGCCGGCGCCCGGTGGAGCGGCCTGACCTCCGGCCCGTACCGGCACGACGTGCTCGGCGGCGGCCACTTCTACACCCCGGAGACCTGGCGGACCCTGCCGAGCCGCATCCGTCCCGCCCGCCCCGCCGCATCCGGCTCTGCCCCCTGAGGAGTGACCCGTGTCCCCCGTGTCCTACGCCCAGCGGAGGCTGTGGTTCCTGAACCGCGTGGACGGCCGGTCGGCGGTCTACAACTGCTCGCTCGTGCTCCGGGCGCGAGGCGACCTGGACCACGCCGCCCTGGCCGCGGCGCTCGCCGACCTGGCCGACCGGCACCACGTACTGCGCACCGTGTACCCGGCCGTCGACGGCGAACCCGTACCGCGGCGGCTCGACCGGCGGCCCGCACTCGACGTGGTCGCGTGCGCGGAGGGAGCCCCGCTCGCCGAGGCGCTCGCCGCCACCGTCGACCGCGGCTTCGACCTGACGACGGAACTCCCCGTCCGGGCGACGGTCTTCGCCACGGCCCCCCGCGAGCACGTCCTCGCGCTGGTGCTCCACCACATCGCCTGCGACGAGTGGTCCTGGCAGCCGCTGCTCGACGACCTGGCCACCGCCTACGCGGCCCGCGCCGCGGGGCGGGCGCCGCGGTGGACGCCCCTGCCCGTCACCTACCCCGACTACGCGGTGTGGCAGCGCGAACTCCTGGGCGACCAGGACGATCCGGCGAGCCTGCTCGCGACGCAGCTCGCCTTCTGGCGGGAGCGCCTCGCCGGGCTGCCCGCCGAGCTGGACCTGCCGTACGACCGCCCGCGCCCCGCGGTGGCCGACCACCGCGGTGCCGGGGTCCCGCTGAAGCTCGACGGCGACCTGCACCGCCGCCTGCTCGCGGTCGCCGCCGACCACGGGTGCACCACGTTCATGGTCCTCCAGGCCGGCCTCGCCGTCCTGCTGTCCCGCCTCGGAGCCGGCACGGACATCCCGATCGGCACCGCGGTGGCCGGGCGCCTGGACGAGGCGCTGGAGGACGTGGTCGGCTTCTTCGTGAACACGCTGGTGCTGCGCAGCGACGTGTCCGGGGACCCCACCTTCAGCGAGCTGCTGCACCGCCTGCGGGACGCGGACCTCGCCGCCTTCGACCACCAGGACGTGCCCTTCGAGCGGCTGGTCGAGGACCTGAACCCGGAGCGGTCCCTGGCCCGCCACCCGCTCTTCCAGGTCATGCTGACCCTGTCCCGGGCACAGGAGGCGACGCTGTCGCTGCCGGGCCTGACCTGCGCCGAGGAGCACCTGGACGGGAAGGTCGCGAAGTTCGACCTGTCCGCGGACTTCCGCGAGCACTACACGCCCGACGGCGAGGCCGCGGGCATCGACGGCGCCCTGGAGTACGCCACCAGCCTGTTCGACCGGGCCACCGCCGACCTGATCGCCGACGCCCTGCCCCGCCTCCTGGGGCAGCTCGTGTCGGCCCCGCACCGCCCCGTCGGCGAGGCCGACCCGCTCTCCGCCGAACACCGCCACCAGGTCCTCGTCGCGTGGAACGACACCGACAGGCCCGCGGCGCGGGCCACCGTGACGGAGGTGTTCGAGGCGCAGGCCGCGCGCACGCCCGAGGCGACCGCACTGGTGTGCGGGGACACGCGCCTCACCTTCGCCGAGCTCGACGACCGCGCCGGCCTCCTCGCGCACCACCTGCGCGCCGCGGGCGCCACGACGGAGCGCCTCGTCGGCCTCGCCCTGCCCCGCTCGGCCGAGTCCGTCGTGGCGATGCTGGCGGTCCTCAAGACCGGCGCGGCGTATCTGCACCTCGACCTCGCCTACCCACCGGACCGGATCGGGCACATGCTGCGGGACGCCGCCCCCGTCGTGGTCGTCACGGACACCACGACCGCGGCCGTGCACGACTTCGGCACGCTGCCCGCGGTACTCGTCGACCGGCTCGCGGCACCGACCGGTCCCGCCGCCGCCCCGAACCGCCGCGTCCTGCCGTCCAGTGCGGCGTACGTCATCTACACCTCCGGCTCCACCGGCCGCCCCAAGGGCGTGCTGACCCCGCACTCCGCGCTGAGCAACCTGTACGCCTTCCACCGCGACGGGCTGATCGCGCGCACCGAGGCCACCGCGGGCCGACGGCTGCGGTCCGCCGTCACCGCCTCGCTGTCGTTCGACACGTCGTGGGAGGCGCTGTTCTGGATGCTGGCCGGACACGAACTCCACGTCATCCGCGACGACGTGCGGCGCGACGCCGACGCCCTGACCGCCTACGTCCACACCGCCGGGATCGACGTCCTGGACGTCACCCCCACCTACGCGGAGCACCTGCTCGACGCGGGCCTGCTGTCCGGGCCCCACGTGCCGCCGGTGCTGCTGCTCGGCGGCGAAGGCGCCGGGCAAACGCTGTGGACCCGCGTCCGGGAGGCGACCGGCACACGCTGCCTCAACCTCTACGGCCCCACCGAGTGCACCCTGGACGCGCTGTGGTGGGACGCCGCGGACAGCCCGCACCCGCTGATCGGCACGCCGATCGGCAACACCAGGGCCTACGTGCTCGACGAGCGGCTGCGCCCCGTCCCGCCCGGCGTCCCGGGCGAGCTGTACGTGACCGGGCCCGGCCTGGCCCGCGGCTACGTGAGCCGTCCGGACGCCACCGCCGAACGCTTCGTCGCCTGCCCCTTCGCCGCGCCCGGGGAGGCGGGGAGCCGCATGTACCGCACCGGTGACCTGGTCCGCCGGGACCACCGGGGCAGGCTGGACTACCTGGGCCGCATCGACGACCAGGTCAAGGTGCGGGGCTTCAGGATCGAACTCGGCGAGGTGGAGACCGCGCTCGCCCGCTGCCCGGAGGTGGCGCGGGCCGCCGTGGCCGTGCACGAGGCCGCCGGGGGCGACAAGCGCCTCGTGGGCTATGTGCAGCCCGCGACGGACCGGGCGCCCGACCCGCGCGACCTGCGCAGGCGCCTGGCCACGGCCCTGCCCGACCACATGGTCCCGTCGTTCCTCCAGGTGGTGGAACACCTGCCGATGACGCCCAACGGAAAGCTCGACCGGAGCGCGCTGCCGCCCCCCGACCTCGCGCACCGCCCGCCCTCGCGCGGCCCGCGCGGACCCTACGAGGAGGTCCTCTGCGCCCTGTTCGCGGAGGTGCTCGGGCTGGGCCGGGTCGGCGCCGAGGAGAGCTTCTTCGACCTGGGCGGCCACTCCCTGCTCGCCACCAGGCTGCTCGCCCGGGTGCGGGCGGTGCTGGGCGGCGAACTCACCGTCCTGGACCTGTTCCAGGCGCCCACCGCGGCCGACCTGGCGGTCCGGCAGGCCGCCGGCGCACGGCACGACCCGCTGGCGCCGCTGCTCCCGCTGCGGACGGGAGCCGACCGGCCCGCCGTCTTCTGCGTGCACCCGGCCGCCGGCATCGGCTGGGGCTACGCGGGCCTGCTCGGCCACCTCGACGCCGGCCACCCCGTGTACGGCCTCCAGGCGCGGGGCCTCACCGACGCGGCGGCGACCGGCCGGCCCTGGCGGGACATGGTCGAGGACTACGTGGAACAGGTCAGGTCCGTCCAGCCCGAGGGGCCCTACCGGCTGATCGGATGGTCCTTCGGCGCCGTCATCGCCCACCTGATGGCCACCGAGCTACAGGCCGCGGGGGCCCAGGTCGACCTGCTCGCCCTGCTCGACGGCTACCCGCCCGCCGCGGTACCCGGCCACCGGCCCCTCGCCGAAGGAAGTCCCGAGGCCTACGCCGAGCTCCTGGAGTCCCTGGGGTACGACCCGGCCGCGTGCGGCGCGGGACCGCTCGGCCCCGACGCCTACGAGCGGGCCCTCCGCCGGCCGGGCAGCGCGCTCGAACGGCTGACGCGGCCGGAGACCGCCGCCCTGGCCCGGGTGTTCGCGGACAACGACCGGATCTACGGAGAGCTGAAGCCCCGCCTGTACCGGGGAGACATGGTCTTCTTCTCCGCCACCGAGGGCAGGCCGCAGGACGCGCCCACGCCGGAGGCCTGGCGGCACCACGTGACAGGACGGATCGACGTGCACGAACTCGCCTGCGCCCACGGCGAGATCACCCGGCCGGAGCCGATCGCGCGGATCGGCGCCGTCCTCGCCGCGGAACTCGCCCGCCTCGACGGCCCGCGGACCGCGGCGGGAGAACGATGACCGGCGAGCCCCGCCGAGGGGGCGTGTCCGGGCGCGCGTTCCGCCTGTTCTGGCTCGGGGAGACCACCAGCCTGTTCGGCAACGGCATCGCGGTGGTGGCGCTGCCCCTGGTCGCCGTCCTCACCCTGCACGCGGACACCCTCGTCGTCGGACTCCTGACCTCGGTCGCCTACCTGCCCTGGCTGCTCCTCGGCCTGCCCGCGGGCGCCTGGGTGGACCGGCTGCCGCGCCGCCCGGTGATGCTGGCCTGCAACGCCGTCTCCTTCGTCGCCTTCGCCAGTGTCCCGGCCGCGGCCTGGGCGGGCGTCCTCACCGTCCCGCACCTGCTCCTGGCCGCCTTCGCCGGCGGCTGCGCCAACGTCTTCTTCACCACCGCGCAGCGCGCGTACCTGCCGACGCTGCTGTCCGACGAGGAGCTGCTGGCCGGCAACGCGCGGCTGCAGGGCAGCGAGTCGACGGCCGAGGTCACCGGCCCCGGCCTGGCCGGCGTGCTGGTGCAGGCCTTCGGCGCCGTCGCCGGACTGCTGGCCAACGCGCTGAGCTTCGTGGTGTCCTGGCTCTGCCTGCGGGCGATCAGGACGGCCGAGCCGCCGCCCCCGGCCGTCGCGCGGCGCCGCCTGCGCGCCGAGGTCGGCGACGGCCTGAGGTTCCTCTTCCGCGACCCCGTGCTGCGCACCCTCGCGCTGTTCAGCGCGGTGTCCAACACCGCGCTGACCGGCATGAGCTCCATCGAAGTGGCCTTCCTGGTCCGGACGGTCGGCACCGGCGAGGCCGTGGTGGGCGCGGTCCTCACGCTGTGCGGCCTCGGCGGCATCCTCGGCGTGCTGATCTCCCCCCGGGTGTCCCGGCGCTTGGGCACCGCACGGGCCGCGCTGCTCTGCCAGGTGGCCGCCGCGCCCTTCACGCTGCTCTTCCCGCTGACCGGCCCCGGCGCCGGACTCGCCTTCTTCGTCGTCGGCGGGGTCGGCGCCGGCGCCGGTGTGGTCGCGGCCAGCATCCTCACCGACACCTTCCGCCAGCGGTACTGCCCACCGGAGTTGATCGGGCGGATCAGCGCGAGCGCGGCCGTGATCAGCTTCGGCGCCATCGCCGTCGGCGGACTGCTCGGCGGCGCGCTCGGCTCGACGGCCGGTGTCCGGGAGACGCTGTGGATGATGAGCGGGCTGCAGGTCCTGTCGACGGCCATTCTGCTGTGCAGCCCGATCCGGAGAATGCGCGATTTCCCGGAATCCCCGCGCGCGATTTCCGCGGACGCCGCCGAAAAGGTCATGTCCTAAAGAGTCCTGGCCGTTTCCGCGCGCCCCGACAACCCTTTCCCGGTGCAGTGCGGACGTACGATATCGATAGCAAGGCACAAGCGAACGAAGCTCATTGAAGCGAGGCTTTCATGCAGGAGAGCGGATCCTTGCGGAATCTCCCGGCGGCGGTGCTGCTCCGGGACGACCTGGACATCGACCGGATGAATGCGGATCTCGCGGAACTCGGCACTTCCGAGTTCTGGGCACTGCAGCGGTCCTTCGAGGACGGCGTCGTCGGGGAGGAGTCCGACGTGGACTGGAAGGTCCTCCCGCTGCGCGCGCCGAACGGCGACGTCCGGCGGACCGACCCCGGCGGCCCGGGACGCGACGGGTTCGCCGACACCCCGCTGATGGCGAAGGCGCCCTACCTCCGCCAGGTCCTGGCCGAGCTGGGTACCGAACTGCGCAGCGTCCGCCTGATGGCCCTGGCCCCCGGGGTGTCCGTCGCGGAGCACTCGGACACCCCGATCGGCCTGCCCTACGGCTACGTACGGCTGCACGTCCCGCTGGTCACCAACCCCGGCGCGGTCCTGGTGATGGACGGGGCCGAGCAGCGGTGGCAGCCGGGCACGCTCTGGTACGGCGACTTCGACCGGCCGCACTCCGTGCGCAACACCGGTGACCGGGCCAGGATCCACCTGGTCGCCGACTGCGCGACCAACGACAGGCTGCTGTCCCTGTTCCCGGAGAGCTTCCGGGCGCTGCTCCCGGCCAGCGACATCGCCTACTACCGGCCCGTGCTGCCGCTGACCCCGCCCGAGCTCGACGAGTTCGGCTGCCGCTTCGCCGTCCCGCTCTCCTTCATGGAGTGGGGCCTTCAGGTGGTCGACGACGAGGAGACCGACCTCGTCGCCGACGTGGCCGCCGAGGACGGCGGGCTCGTGCTGCGCGTCGCGGGGCGCGCGCCGGTGGAGCTGCTGCACCTGGGCGCCGGCGAGTTCCGGCTGCTCGGCTGGAGCGAGGAGCGGCTGCTCCGCCTCGACCTCTTCGACGACCACCCGCGGGTGGAGCTCTCCACCCGGTGCGGGCGCCGGCGCCAGGTGGTCGTCCGCCCGGCCCGCCGGCTCGCCGCGGCCTGAAGGACCGGGCCGCCGTCCACCGCAGCCCCCTTTCCCCTTTCTTGTATCCGACTACCGCTTGGGACAGTCATGCAGACGCTCACCGAAACCTCCACCCTCGTCGAGCACGGATTCGCCCGCTACGACCTCGCCACGGAATTCGGGATCGCCGAATCCGACCCCGCCTTCCGGAGCCTGCGCGCCGAATTCGCCGACCTGCCGCCGGACCCCTACGCGACGGAGGCGGGACGCAACCGCCGCTACGCCCGCGGTGTGTTCCTGCCGTGGTCGCGGGAGTTCAGTTGGATACCCGACACGCACCTCGACGCGGCGGGCTGGATGAACGGCTACTACCAGGCCGACCACAATCCCGAGTACGTCGGCGTGGTCCGCAAACTGCCCGCGATGACGGAGACCGCCAGGAACAACCCGATCATCCACGACATCCTCTCCTTCGACTTCGCGCAGACGCGCTGGTCGCAGGACGACGCGGCGTTCCCGCTGCACGTCGGGGTGCACCTGATCAAGCTGGCCGTGGACGACCCGGGACACGAGGCGATCTCCTCGCCCAACGAACTCCACCAGGACGGCGAGCCGTTCGTCTTCGCGCACCTGGTGTACCGCCGCAACATGGTCGGCGGCGTGAACGTGATCGCCCCGCCGAAGTACCGGGGCAAGCTGCCCGCGGACGTGCCCGCGGGCGAGGCCCTGGCCGAGTTCGAACTGAGCGAGCCGCTGGAGTCGTACGGCGTCACCGACGAGAAGGTCAGCCACTACGTCTCGCCCATCAGGCGCGGGGACGGCCCGGAGACGGGCGAGCGCGCGGTGGTCCTCGTCGACTTCACCCCGATGCGGCAGCACATCTGAGCCCGCGTCCCGCACCACCCGACTGTCCGTGTGTACGTCCGTGCCGAACCGAGGAGGGCGAAGGCCCATGACAGACAGCCGATCCCGGGCGATGTCCGAGATGGAACTGCTCGACTGCACCTTGCGTGACGGCGCCTACGCCGTCGACTTCGAGTTCGACGAGGACTTCGTGGCGGAGCTCCTCGCCGGGCTCGACGAGACCCCGGTGTCCCGGGTCGAGATCGGTCACGGAATCGGCCTGGAGGCCGAGCGGACCGGCATCAAGGCGGGCAACATCGACCACTTCGCCTGGTGCGACCTCGCCCGGTCGACGCTGACCGCGAAGCCCTGGGGCATGTTCGCGCAGCCCGGCTTCACCCGGCCGGCGACCATCAGGCAGATGTGCGACCGCGGGATGTCCTTCGTGCGGGTCGGGGTGGAACCGGAGCGCGTCCAGGAGCACCTGCCCTACCTCCGCGAGGTCGCGGACGTCTGCGGGGAGGTCCACCTCAACCTGATGAAGTCCAGCGCCACACCGGTCGACCGGCTGCTCGGCGCGCTCGACGGGATCGGCCCGGAGATCGCGGGCGTCTACGTGGTCGACTCCTACGGCGCGATGACCCCCGAGACCGTGGAACGGTACGTGGGCGCGGTCGCCGACCGGTACCCCGTCGTCGGCTTCCACGGTCACGACAACCTCGGCCTGGCCAACATCAACACCGTCACCGCCTTCCGGGCGGGCGCCACCCTCCTCGACGGGACGCTGAACGGCATCGGCCGCGGCTCGGGCAACGCCGCCACCGAGTCCCTCGCCGCGATCAGCAACCTCCTGGGCGAGGACCGGTTCGCGTACCAGGAACTGGCCGCACTCGCCGAACTGTGC
The DNA here is from genome assembly GCF_014656095.1 of Streptomyces longispororuber. GTDB lineage: Bacteria > Actinomycetota > Actinomycetes > Streptomycetales > Streptomycetaceae > Streptomyces > Streptomyces longispororuber. Next base: position 36,255 of record NZ_BNBT01000015.1, on the reverse strand, counting down.
CGGGTCAACATGCGGGTGATCGGGCAGGAGCGCGCGATGCAGGTCCTCGGCGCGGTGATCGGCATCCACTCGGGCTTCTTCCCCCTGGTCGAGGAGCTCGCCGTCAAGTACCGCACCGATCCGGCCCGGCTCATGGAGACCGCGGTCGGGGTGGCGGAGCAGGAGAGCCCGCGGGCGGCCGACTTCCACGCGGCGGCGGCCCGCATCGCCGACGGCGACCGCCCGCGCCCGCTCCAACTGACGAACTGAAAGGGGGCGCGCCATGAGGCTCGCCAAGAGCGGCACCGGGCAGGACATCCTCGTGGGCGTCGACGACCGCTGGCTCCCGCTGCGGGAGATCGACGGGTACGAGGGCCTCACCCGCATCGGGGACCTGATCGCGGACCGGCGGTTCGGCGACCTGGAGGCCCGGGCCAGGCAGCGGGCGGCCCGCTCCGAAGGCCCCGCCCCCGGCCCCGGTCCCGACCTGTCCGGCGCGGCGACGATCGCCGACGGCGACGCCGGCATCTGGGGCGCCGGGCTCAACTACCGGCGCCACTCGGACGACCTGGAGACCGCACAGCCCGGCTCCGGCCCCGGCTCGTACCTGCGGCCCGCGTCGTGCCTCATCGGCAACGGCGGCACCATCCGGCTGCCGGCCCGCTCGCGGCGGGTGACCGCCGAGGCCGAGCTGGGCCTGGTCGTGGGCGCCCGCTGCAAGGACGTCCCGCGCGACGAGTGGCGGTCCGTCATCGCCGGGGTGACGGCCGTCCTCGACATGACGGCGGAGGACGCCATCCGCGAGAACCCGCGCTACATCCCGTGGGCCAAGGGGTTCGACACGTTCTGCAGCATCGGCCCGGCCCTGGTGACCCTGGACGAGTTCCCCGGCGACGGCCTGGACGCGATCCGGATCTCCACCGTCAGGAACGGCGAGGTCGTCGCGGCGGCGACGCCGCGGGACATGAAGTACGACCTGGGCTTCCTGGTGGAGTACTTCACCGCGGGCCGGACCCTCGCACCGGGAACGGTGCTCTGCACCGGCACCCCGGGCGCCGTCCCGATCAGCCCGGGGGACACGGTGCGGGCCGTGGTCGAAGGCGTCGGCACGCTCACCCACCCGGTCGGCTGAACCCGGGCGCCCACCCGGTCGGCTGAATCTTGGCGCCCACCCGGTCGGCTGAACCTCGGCGCCCACCCCGTCGGGTGTCCCGGGGGCGCGCGGGCCCGCCGAGGCCCGGCCGGGAACGCCCCCCTGCTGTCTCACGTCCGTACGACCCTGCGCGTCGGCGGCGAGTGGAACTGGAGTCTCATGTCCCTGATACACGGATTCGCACGCGCGGTGCGCGAGCATCCCGATGCCGACGCCGTGCGCACGGCGGACCGGACGGTCAGCTACCGGGAGTTCGACAAGCTGACCCAGGTGTTCGCCGACGACCTGGGCGCGGAGGTCCCACCCGGCGCGTTCGTCGGGATCGAGGCGGCCAGGGGGCTCGGCGCGATCACGGCGATGATCGGCGCACTGCGGGCGCGACGCCCGTTCGTGTTCCTCGACAGCCGCGACAGCGTGGCGTCGAACGCTGAGAAGGTCAAGGTGCTCGGCGTGCGCCGACTGGCCCGGTCGCGGGACGACGGCGACGTGTACCTCACCGACGTCCCGCAGGCCTGGTGCCCCGACGGAACCGGCCCCGCGTACGGGCTCTCCGCCGTCGAGGGCGAGCTCTGCTACGCCATCCACACCTCCGGCTCGACCGGCGAGCCCAAGTGCGTCCTGGTGCGCCCGGGCCCGCTCGCCGCGGTGGTCCGCGACCACGTCGAGCGGCTGTCCGTGGGGCCGGACGCGCGGACCCTGCAGTTCGCCCGCCTGACCTTCGACGGGTGCATGACCGAGATCCTGTGGACCCTGACGGCCGGCGCCTGCCTCGTGGTGCTCGACGAGGCACGCCTGGCGCCCGGCGCCGAGCTGCGGGACACCCTGGAGCGGTTCGGCATCACGCACCTCAAGACCACCCCGTTCGCGCTGACCGCGACGGAGCCCGGCGGCGCGCTGCGGCTGCGCCACGTGATCAACGGCGGCGGGGCCTGCCGGTCGGCGGTGGTGGCCAAGTGGTCCGCGGTGGCCGCGCTGCACAACGCCTACGGCGCCACGGAGACCACGGTGTGCAACCTGCTCACCGGCCCGCTCGACCCGGCACGGTGCCGTGCCGGGGTGCCCCTCGGCGACCTCGTGGGCGAGGGCGCGTACCACCTGCGCGACCTCGGCGACGGGGCCGCGCCCGCGGAGGCAGGCGGCCCGGTGCGCCGGGGCGAGATCGTGATCACGGGGCCCGCCGTCGCCGCCGGATACCTGACCGGCGACGGCGTGCGGCCGTTCGGTCCCGCGGGTGACGGCACGGAGTACCGGACCGGCGACGTCGCCGAACTCCGCGACGGCGAGCTGTACTTCGTGGAACGCCTGGACCACCAGGTCAAGCTCCGCGGCTACCGCCTGGACCTCGGCGAGATCGAGAACACCGTGTGCCGGGCGGAGGCGGTCGTCGAGGCGGTGGTGACCGTGGAGTCGCACGACGGCACGGGAGGCACCGGGGACGACGCCCCGGCCGGTACCGGGAGCAACGCCCCGGCCGGTACCGGAGGCAACGCCCCGCCCGGCGCCGGGGACGACGCGCTGGTCTGCTACTACCTCGGCGCCGCCGACCCGAGGGAACTCCGCCGCCACCTCGAAGGCGCCCTGGACCCGTACAAGGTCCCCTCGGTGCTGCACCGCGTCGAGGCGCTGCCGTACACCCCGAACGGGAAGGTCGACCGCGACGCCCTGCGAGGCCTGCGCACCCGCGGCGAGGACACCGCGTCCACCCCCGTGCAGCAGGTGCTCACCCTCGTGGGCCGCCTCACCGGCATCGGCGACGCCGTCCTCGACGACAACTTCTACGCCCTCGGCGGCGATTCGGCGTCCACGCTGCGGCTGGTCACGAAGTTGCGCGAGCTGGGCTGGCTGGACGCCGGGGTGCGCGACGTGCTGCGCGCGCGGGACCTGCGCGCGCTCACCGACCAGTTGCCGCAGCGGAGCGTGTAGCGCGATGTGCGGCCTGTGCGGAACCTACGCGCCGGACGGCGGCCCCGACCGCACCGTCACGGCGACCATGCACTCCCGGCTCACCCACCGCGGACCCGACGAGACGTACTCGCTGAGCACGCCCGTGCTGACGGCGAAGCTCGCCCGCCTCGGCATGACCGCGCTCAAGGACGGCTGGCAGCCCGCCGAGGACGACGGCGGACGGTTCGTCGCGGTCACCAACGGCGAGATCTACAACGCCGACGAGCTGCGCGGCCGGCTCGGCCTCGCGCGGGCCGCCAACCGCGCCGACGTGGCCGTCGTCCCCGAACTATTCGCGCGCCACGGCCCCGCCGGACTCGCCCTGATCGACGGGCAGTTCGCCACCGCGATCCACGACCGCGCCGAGGGCACGCTTCACCTGGGCAGGGACCGCTTCGGCGTCAGCCCGCTCTACTACACCGAGGCGGACGGCCAGGTGCACTTCTGCTCCGAACTCGGGCCCCTGGTCCGGTCGGTGCCGGGCACCTGGCGCCTCGACCTCGGCGCCGTCGACCAGTACCTCCAGCTCGGCAACATCGTCGCGCCGCGCACCCTGGTGCGTGACGTTCTCGCCGTGCCGCCGGGGACCGTGGTGCGGTTCGGCGGCGGCGCGCCCGAGACGGTCCGCTACTGGCGCTACGGCGACTTCGTGACGGACGGGCCCGCGGTGACCGCGGCGGAGCTCCGGCACGGGGTGCGGCGGGCGGTACGCGACCGGCTGCGCGGGGACGTCGAGATCGGGGCCTGCCTCAGCGGCGGCTTCGACTCCTCCACGCTGGTCGTGGAGGCCGCCGCGGCCGTGGAGAAGCCGCTGCGCACGTACTCGGTGGTGTTCGGCGACGCCCTCCTGGACGAACACCGCTTCCAGCGCGAGGTGGCCGGTGCCGTGGGCAGCGAGCACCACGAGATCTCCTGCCTTCGCGAGGACGTCACCGCCGGGTTCGAGCAGATGGTGCGCCGCTGCTGCTACCCCCAGCGCGAGACGTACAACGTGGCGGCCCTGATGCTGTCGCGGGAGGTCCGGGCGAGCGGGCTCAAGGGCGTGCTGTCGGGGGAGGGGGCCGACGAGCTGTTCTTCGGCTACGACTCGTACGCCTTCGACGGGCTCGGCCGGGCGCCACGACCGAACCGGGAGGAGAACGAGAGCGCCTGGGGCCGGGCCGACTTCTCCTGGGAGGTCGACTGGCGGCAGGTGGACCGCCGCCGGGCGGACAGCCTCACCCCGGAAGGCGCCGAAGCCCTGGTCGGCCAGGAGTTCTGGCGGGACAGGCTGATTCCGTTCTCCGACGGCGAGGCCGCGGGGCTCACGTCGATGCAGATGCGGTCGGTGGCCGACACGTCCGTGCAACTGGGCAGCCATCTGCTCGGCGACCACGGCGACGCGATGCTGATGGCGCATTCCGTGGAGGGCAGGTACCCGTTCCTCGGAAATCCCGTGGTCGACCTGGCGCTGCGCGTCGGCGACGACGAGAAGGTCGTCGACTTCGAGGGAAAGGCCTGCCTCAAATCGGCCTACGCGGGCGTCGTCCCGGAGACCGTCCTGCGCCGCGCGAAGCAGGGCTTCACCGCGCACGGCCTGTCCGCGCTCGCCGACGACCGCCTCCTGGCCAGGTGGCGCGACCTGGTCGCGGCCAGCGGTGTCTTCCGTACGGATGCCCTCGAACGGCTCGGGTCGCACGGTGCCACGGGCAAAGGGGACACGCGGCTGAGTGTGATCAGCATCAGCATGGTGATCGACGAACTGGGCCTGCGCATCTGAACAACGCAGCACACGCAGGAATGCGCAGAGCAACGCAGAGCAACGCGGAAAATCGCAGACCAGCGCAGAACAGCGCAGAAGAACGCAGCCCAAGGCTGGACAAGGCTGAACGAGGCAGAGAGGTCATCGAGTTATGCTCACCGAAAGCCAGATAGCGGAATACCGTTCCCAGGGATTCCTGCTCATCGAGGACGTCTTCGACGCCGCCGACATCGCCGCTCTGCGTGACGAGGTGGCCGGCCTCTACGCGACCGAGCACCCCGGCCGGATCTTCGAGGAGGACGGCACCACCGTGCGGGGCATCCACGGCTGCCACACCACGGGAGCGCTCTTCTCCCGGCTGGTGCGGCTGCCCGAGCTGCTCTGCGCGGCGGAGGAGCTGCTTGAGAGCAAGGTGCACGTGTTCCAGTGCAAGGTCAACGCGAAGCAGGCGCTGCGCGGCGAGGTCTGGCAGTGGCACCAGGACTACAGCGTCTGGGGTGCCAAGGACGGCATGCCGGAGCCGCGGGCGGTCAACGCCGCGGTGCTCCTGGACGACGCGACCGAGCACAACGGCCCCCTCCTCGTCGTGCCCGGTTCGCACCGGAACGACGCGACAGCCCCATGGCGCCCCGACGCCGCGGGCCCCTCCGGGTGGGAGGCCGACCTGTCGGCGAAGCTGGAGTTCGCCCTGGACGCCGAGCGGATGGCCGAGGTGACCGCGGAGTCGGAGATCCGGTCCATCGTCGGACGCGCCGGAAGCCTGCTGTTCTTCCACCCCTGCATCGCGCACGGCTCCGGCGCGAACATGTCGCCCACCGACCGCACCATGGCGTTCGTCAGCTACAACAGCGTCGACAACGAACTGCGCGACGTGCCGCGCCCGCGCCCGGAGTTCGTGGCGTCGCGCGACTACCGGCCGCTGGAGCTCGTCGAGGGAGGCCTGATCGCATGAGCGGCCTCGAAGGGACACTGATCCGGGCCCTGGTCGACGCCCTCGCCCGGCACCGGGACGCGGTGGCGGTCGTCGACGACGGCACCGCCCACACCTACGCCGAACTCGACGACGTGTCGGCCGAGATCGCCGGCGGCCTCGCCGCACAGGGCATCGGCCCCGGAGACGTGGTCGACGTGCACGCGACGCGCTCGTGGTCCCGGTGCGCCGCGGTCCTTGGGGTCTGGCGCGTCGGCGCCGGCGTGCTCTCCATCGACCCGGCCATGCCGCCCGCCTGGACCACCAAGCTGGTGAGCAGCGCCGACTGCGCCCTGGTCCTGCGGGACGACGCGTGCGCGCCCGTCGACGCCGGGGTCCCGGAACACACCTTCCGGTCGATCCGGGGACCGAGGCGCGACGAGGTCGCGACCGGCCCGGTCTGCTACGTCATCCCCACCTCCGGGTCCACCGGCGAGCCCAAGGCCGTCGCGGTGCCGCCGGTGGTCCTGGCGGACCTCGGCGCCTGGCACGTCCGCCGGTGGAGCCACGACCGCCCCCCGCACACCCTGCACATGTCGTCCATCGGCTTCGACATGGTGTACGAGGACACGGTGGCGACCTGGCTGGCCGGGGCGGCCCTGGTCGTGGTGGACGACCACGACCGGCTCGACCCCTTCACGCTGCTCGACATCATCCGCGAGCACGACGCCGCCCGGCTCTTCCAGCCGGTGGTCGGACTGCACGGACTGGCCGCCGCGGCGTGTGCCGCGGGCGAGGCGACACCGAGCCTGCGGGAGATCTCGGTGGCGGGCGAACAGTTGGTGATCAACGACGAGGTGCGGCGGTTCTGCGCCGCCGGCGGCCTCACGCTGGTGAACCAGTACGGGCCGAGCGAGACCCATGTGGTCACCCAGTACCGGCTGACGGGCGACGTCGCCGACTGGCCCGACCGGCCGCCCATCGGGACCGCGGTCGTCGACGCGGAGCTGCTGCGCCACGTGGACGGACGGCTGCGCCCGTTCGCGCCCGGCGAGACCGGGGAGCTGGTCATCGCAGGGAACTGCGTCGGCATCGGGTACGCCGGTGACGAGGCGCTCACCGCGCGGAAGTTCCGGGAGGTGGAGCACCAGGACGGCGGCGTGCGGCGCTGCTACTTCAGCGGGGACCTGGTCACCTTCGACGGTGCCGAGTTCCGCTTCGTCTCCCGGCTCGACGACCAGCTCAAGGTGAACGGCTACCGGGTCGAGCCGGGGGAGGTGGAGTCCGTGATCGCCGGGGTCGCCGGTGTCCGCCGGGCCGCGGTCGTCGGGGTCAAGGTGGCCGCGTCCACGCAACTGGCGGCGTTCTACACCCTCGTGCCCGGCGCGGAGGTGGACCGGGACGCCCTGCTGAGCGCGTGTGCCTCCCGGCTGCCCCGGTTCATGGTCCCCCGGCACTTCACGGAGCTGGACGCGCTGCCGTCGACGCGGAACGGGAAGATCGACCGCGCGACGCTCCGGGAGTCGTTCCGGGAGCCGTCGCTGAGCCGTCGCTGAGCCGTCGCTGAGCCGTCGCTGAGCCGCCGACGAACTGTCGCTGAGCCGCCGACGAACTGTCGCTGAGCCGCCGACGAGCCGTCGGTGAGCCGCTGCTGAGCCGTCGGTGAGCCGTCGACGGGCCGCGGCGGCCGGAGGCGTCGGACGGCGGCCCGTGTCGTCAGGTGTTGAGGCGCTTCAGGCGATTCGTCCACCCCCCGCTTTGGTGCCGGAGAACTTGGTGAACGGTGCCGGCGGTGGTTTCCGGGACGGGTGCCGACCACTCTGGAGGAGCGGGAAGGGAACGGTCGGACGGTACCGGCCGGGACTTCTCCACCATTCCTCACTCTGCGTCCCAGGAGAAGTCATGACGTCTGTCCGCGCGTTCGTGGTCGCTGTTCTCTGCCTGCTGACGGTCGGCGCCGCTGCCGGAACCGCTGCCGCCGACACCGGCCGTACCGACACCGGCCGTACCGACACCCGGCCGACGTCCTCCGTCGAGCCCACCGGCGACAGCGGCTGGGGCCGCTTCCAGGGGTGACCCGCGGGTGGGGGCGGGGCGGGCGGGCCGGATATGCGGCTGCTGTGACGGGTGCTGGACCGGCAGAATCCTCGCCACGGCCACAGCCACGGCCACGGCCACGGTGTCGGTGTCGGCCACGGCCCCGGTGTCGGCCACGGCCCAGGTCCATGCCGAGGCCGCGGGCGCCCGGGCGGCCGCCTCCCCTTCCCCGGTGTGTCCGGGAGCCCTGCTACACCTCACCCACCCCGCACCGCCCGGACGTGCGGCGAGATCGGAGAACCGTGCCAGGAGAGCGAGGCCTCAGCCAGCCGATGCAGTCCTTCGTCGAGGAGCTGGCCTTGTGCGTGGCGGCCAACGGGGCCAAGGGGCCCGCCCTGCTGTGGCCCGAGGACCCGACGACCCTGTCGGCCCTGCTCGGCCTCGGCCGGCCGGCCCGCCCGGAACCGGGCGCCGGTCCCTCCGTGCCGGGCCGGCCCGGCACGGAGGAACTGGCGGCGGCGCTGGGCCGCAAATTACATCTGCGGGTGCGCTACTCCTACCGCTTCCTGGCGGCAGGCTCCCACGTCGTGGAGGGGGGACCGCGGGGCGCCGAGTCCACGGTCACGGTCCTGGAAGGGGCCTGCCGCTGCGTCCTGTCGCGCATCGGTGAGGACCCGGCGCCCGGCCCCGCGCACCCGCTGGGCATGCGACTGCGTTCCGGCGGCACCCTCTTCGTACCCCGGGACCACACCTACCGGCTGTCGGAGGTGCACGTCCCGACCACCCTGCTGGAACTCCACCTGGAGTGCCTGGACTGACGGCCCGCGCCCCCGCACGGCGGCCACCGCATCAGGCCGGGGCGGTCGTGGGCCCCGCCTCCGGCTCCGGGCTGCCATCGGCATCGGCATCGACGTCGTCATCGTCCAGCAACCCCCTCGCCGACACCGCGACACCGGCCTGGAAACGGCTCTGGACGCCGAGCACCTGCATGATGTCCGCGATGTGCTTGCGGGTCGTACGCAGCGACATGCCGAGCCGCCGCGCGATGGTCTCGTCCTTCAGACCCGCCGCGAGCAGCCGCAGGATGGTGCGGTCCAGGTCCTTGGCGACCGCCTCCAGACCGTCGGTGGCCGCGTCGGAGAACGGCTGGGCCTGCGACCACATCTGCTCGAACAGCTCGTACAGGAAGTGCACCACCGACGGTTCGCGCACCACCACCGCGCCGAGCCGGTCGTTGCGGTTGGCCATGAACGCCAGTTCCCGGTCGAAGATGATCACGCGGCCGACGAGCTGGTGAGCGGTCCGGTACTCGCCGCCCAGCGCGCTCATCGTGGCCACGTACGCCTGGCTGGGGCTGTTGAACCGGGCGGTGTGGTGGTAGAGGGTGCGCATCCGCACCCCCCGGGCGAGGAGCTGGCTGTCCCGGAGCAGGGCGTCCTGGAGCACTTCGGGCGGGCGGGTGCCGCCGGGCTGGACGGTGACCATGTCCTCCCGGCACTGCTCGGCCGCCCGGTTCAGCGCGGCCCGCACCTGGGTGAGGCCGGGGATGGCCTCCACGTCCCTGAAGGTGCCGTTCCGCCCCTCCTCGTAGTCGGACGCCAGGCGGGCGAACTGGTCGCGGAAGACGCGCAGCCGCGTCTGCTGCTCCGCGATGGCCCGCTCCACCGGCGCGGTGGCCACGGAGGCGACGAGGTGCGGGTCGACGGCCCACAGCCGGTCGTCGCCCTCCTCGCCCCGCTGCACCAGGCCGACGCGGACGAGGTAGTCCACCGCGCCGTGCACCGCTCTCTCACCGACCCCCGTCTCCTCGGCCATCCGGACGGGGTCGAGCTGACCGTGCAGGGCCAGCCAGCGGTAGACGGCCACCACCTCGGCGCTGAGCGTGTCCTCCACGGTTAATACGTCGTCACCATCGGTCTGCGTGCCCATCAGTCCTCCAGGTCCCTGCCCGTAGCGGTGGTCGTGCCTGCCGTCGTCGATCAGCTTCTGTGCCTCCGAAGAGCCGGAGCCAGGGGAATCGGTTGCTCCGAGGGCGCGAGGAGGCACCGCCACCGATGCACGGCACCGACCCCGGCGGTACCTCCCCCCGGCCACCGCGGCCCGCCCGCCACCACGAGGACGCGCTGGTGAACAGGCCCGCCGCACGGAGGCACCTCCCGGTGCGACATACTCTCCCGGTGAGTTCACGCACTCCCCCGATCAGCCGGCCGGTCACGATACGGAGGGCGGTCGCGCGGGATGCCAAACGGCTCACCCGGCTCGTGCGTGGCTCAGGCGCCTATCAGGGCAAGTACGCAGCCGCGGTCGCGGGCTACCGGGTCGGTCCCGATTACCTGGAGGCCCACCGCGCCTTCGTGGCCGTCGACGCCGAGGAGCAGGGAGGCCGGATCCTCGGGTTCTACTCGCTCGTCCTCGCTCCACCGGAGCTCGACCTGCTGTTCGTCGCCGACGACGTGCAGGGACGGGGCATCGGACGGATGCTTGTGGCGCACATGCGGTCCGAGGCCCGTGCTGCCGGGATCGACCGTCTCAAGGTCGTGTCGCACCTTCCCGCCGAGGACTTCTACCACCGCGTCGGCGCGGTGCGGACCGGGACCGCGCTCGCGAACCCGCCCGCCGTGCCGTGGGACCGTCCCGAATTCGAGTTCCGCATTCCTTCGGGATGACGCTGTGTGCCGCTCGGCGGGGCACCGGCTTCGCAGGCAGGCAAGCACGGCAAGCACCGGCGTGCCGGGCTCGATGTGTTACTGTCAGACGTTTGCGTGGTCGTCGCGGTGGGCGATGCTGCTTGTTCCGTTCGGCTTCCGCGTGCGCTGTCCACACCTGCCGGGCCTTCCTCGGTACGTTCCCTCGCGGAAGGCTGTTCATGAAGCATCCCCATGACTCCGGCACCACCCACGGCAGTCCCACCCGGCCCCGGACAACGACCCCGGAGCTGCTCCCGGCCGTCACCTTCGCCGGTCTGGAGCTGCCGACGGAGGTGCTGCGGACGCTGAGCGAACGCGGGGTGCGCGAGCCCTTTCCGATCCAGGCCGCCACACTGCCCGACGCCCTCAAGGGGCGCGACATCCTGGGACGCGGACGCACCGGATCGGGCAAGACGCTCGCTTTCGGGCTGCCGCTGCTCGTACGGACGGCCGGGCGGCGCGCGGAACCGAAGCAGCCCCTTGCGCTCATCCTGGTGCCTACCCGGGAGCTGACCCAACAGGTCGCCCAGGCGCTGGCGCCGTACGCCGAGGCACTGCGGCTGCGGATCGCCACGGTCGCCGGCGGAACGTCGATCGGCCGGCAGATCGCCGCGCTGCGCCAGGGAGCCGAGGTGGTCGTCGCCACCCCCGGACGCCTGCACGACCTGATCGAGCGCAACGCCTGCCGCCTGGGACGGGTGCGCATCACCGTGCTGGACGAGGCGGACCAGATGTGCGACCTGGGCTTCCTGCCGCAGGTGGCCGACGTGCTCGACCAGGTGCACCCCGACGGTCAGCGGATGCTCTTCTCGGCCACTCTCGATCGCGACGTCGACCAACTGGTCGGCCGCTACCTCCACGACCCCGTCGTCCATTCGGTCGACCCGGGCGCGGGCACCGTCACGACGATGGAACACCACGTCCTGGTCGTCCACGGCCCTGACCGCTACGCCGTCATCACGGAGATCGCCGCCCGCGACGGCCGCGTACTGCTGTTCCTCGACACCAAGCACGCCGTCGACCAGCTCACCCGGCACCTGCGGGCCAGCGGGGTGCGCGCGGGGGCCCTGCACAGCGGCAAGTCCCAGCCGCAGCGCACACGGACCCTGGCGCAGTTCAAGAACAGCCAGGTCACCGTTCTGGTGGCGACCAACGTCGCGGCCCGTGGCCTGCACGTCGACGACCTCGACCTCGTGGTCAACGTCGACCCGCCCACCGAGGCCAAGGACTATGTGCACCGGGCGGGCCGCACCGCCCGCGCCGGTGAGTCCGGCAGCGTGGTCACGCTCGTACTGTCGGGCCAGCGCCGTGAGACGAGCCGCATGATGGCCGAGGCCGGCATCGAGCCGACCGTCACCAAGGTGCGCTCGGGCGAGGCGGAGCTGAGCCGGATCACCGGCGCGAGGACTCCCTCCGGGATCCCGCTCGACGGCGAGCCCGCCGTCCCCCGGCCCAAGAACACCAACGCTCCCTTCCGCGGCCTGGGCACCAGCAAGGGCGCCTCCCGCGGCGCCGGCGGCAAGTCCCGAAAGGCGGGCGAGGCCCGTAAGCTCGCCGAGGCCCGCAAGGCCGCCCTCGTACGTCGCAACGGCTGAGAGCCGTCGCCCTGGCGGCCGGGCCACGGGATCGACACCCCGCGGCCCGGCCCGAAGCCGTCCCGTGTGCCTCACCTACGAAGTCACGCGTTCGACCGCGAGAGATGCCCGCCGAAGCGGAGCAGGATGATGGTGCCGGTGCTTCGCACCGCGCCCGGCATGACAAGCTGTGCTTGTCGCCCACCCCCCGAACCCAGGAGGTCACCATGACCGCAGAGCCCACATCTACGGAAGGTTCGGAGTCGGAGTCGGCTGCCCCCGAGACGCCCTCTCTGGAGCCGGACAGCGACGGCAACTACGACCTCAAGCGCAAGTTCCGCGAAGCCCTGGCGCGCAAGCGCGGTGCGCAGGCGGATGCCGCTGACACGGCCGCCAACTCCGACACCTCCAAGGTGCGTTCGGCGCACGGCCCGGCTGCGAGCCAGCGGTCGTTCAGGCGCAAGAGCGGCGGCTGAATCGACGAGTCCCGCCACCCGACCGCTGCACCGGCACTCGCGCCATCCACGCGCGCGTCCGGTGCAGTGGGCGGGTCTCCACTGACGGGGACAGGTCCCGTTGCGTGCTGGACGTACTCGCGGGCGAGGCGGAAGCCGGCCGTCCAGGCGAGGAGACGGCCGGCGCGGTTGTCGCCGGCACAGCTCCAGGTGGCGGTCCGGCCGCGAGCGGTGACGTCGGCGACCAGGCCCTGGACGCAGGCGAGGGAGAGGTGTTGCCGTCGTCCGTCAGGGGTGGTGGTGCAGGCCACGTCCTCGTACCGGGTTCCGGTGAAGCGTGTGCAGGCCATGGCGAGCACGCGGTCCTTACGGAAGGCGGCCCAGCCGTACCCGGAGGCGGCGAGTGCGGCAGGGCCGCCCCAGCTCGCGTGGAGCCGTGCTGTCGCCGGGGCGGCCGCGGCGAGCACCGGTCCGTCCTCGGGGCGGAGGCGGCGCACCGTCACTCCGCGGGGCAGGCGCGGTGGTACTCCGGCCGCACGGTGGATGTAGAGCATGCGGTGCCGGGGGTGCAGGCGGTCGAAGGCGGCAGCGAGGACCGGCAGGAACCGTTCGGGGGCCTCGACGCGGCGACCGGCCAGTGGTGCGAGGTCAGCCGGGGTGAGGGCTGTCGGGTCGCCTGCCAGGAGGGCGTGGTCACCGCAGGTGACGGCGATGGCGCGGGGGCGTTCGGCGCGGTCGGTCCACCAAGTGCCGTGACCGGTGGCGAGGACGTGCTCGGCGAGGGCGGCGGTGCCCGGTCCGCCGCTGCGGAAGAGGCGGGCGGGGCCCGGTGGCTGGTGGGCGGGGTGGGGGATCACGGAAGAACCTCCGGGGACGGGGTGGGGCGGCCCATGGTGCGGGCCGCCCGGCCGGGTCAGCTCTGGCCGGCCTTGCGGCCGTGGTCCGCCTTCTTCTTGCGGCGGGCCCTTTTCTTGCGGGCGGGCCGGGACATGCCGCGGACTCCCTTCAGGCGGTGTGGCCGACGAGCAGGTCGGCGAGTTTGTTGAGCCGCTTGACCGTGCGCTCTTCCGTTGCGGCGGGCGCCGGTGTGACACGCTGGTCGCGGTCGTAGTAGGCACCGTTGACGATCTCGACGGCCGGGTCGCAGAGCCGTACGACGTGCGCCGCGCCCTCGGCGGGGGAGGCGCCTTCGTGGGAGTACAGCGGCAGGAGGCTCGTGTCGCAGATGCCGGGGTGGACGGAGACCGCTGTGACGCGCGGGTCGGCGGCGAAGACGGTGAGGGCGAGCTGGGACTGGGCGTAGGCGGCGAGCCGGGAGTAGCGGCGGGCGCGGTTGGGGTCGTTCCACTGGATGGAGCCGGTGCGGTGGAGCGCGGAGGAGACGTTGACGACCCGGCCGCCGGGGGTGCTGGTGAGCGCCGGTTCGAGGAGGTGGGTGAGGAGGTAGTGGGCGAGGAAGTTGACCTGGAAGGCGATCTCGTTGCCGTCGGCGGTGACGGTGTGCCGTTCCGGGGCCGCCATGGCGGCGTTGTTGACCAGTACGTCCAGGTGCGGGTGGGCCGCCGTGACCCGTGCGGCCAGTCGCTCGACCTCCTCCAGGCGGGCGAAGTCGGCCCCGTACGCGCACAGCCGCTCGGCCGGCATCCCGGACCGGGTGAGGAGACGGTCGACGGCGGCGTGGGCCTCCTCGGCGGTGCGGCCGTGCATGAGGACGGTGGCGCCGTGTTCGGCGAGGAGCCGCGCGGTCTCGTAGCCGATGCCGGAGGTGGCACCGGTGACGAGGAGGGTGCGGCCGGACAGGGAGGAAGACATGGTTCGTCCAGGGATAGGTGGGGTGGTACGTCAAAAAGGAGGGGCGCCGAACCAGTACGGTCACGGCGCCCGGAACAGCGGTGCGGCGGGAGGGCGTCAGCGGGGAGCGGCCAACGCGCCCAGGCAGCGGGGCGTGCGACACGGCCACGCCTGATGAGGCGGCCGGTCAAGCAGGAGCCACGCGCTGTTCATGCCTCCCATCGAACCGGGTACCCCCTGGCCGGACAAGCCCGGCGGGCCTTCTCTGACGCCGCCCTGACGGCCTCTCGGCCCAGGCCGGGACCGAGGGGACGAGGAGGCCGATCGGCTTGATGCCGACGAACGGCAGGCAGGCCACCCAGCCCGTACACGGTCAGAAGGGGGGCGTCGGGCCACGGGGTCACCGAACCGGTGCAGGCTTGACGGTAGCTGTCCGGGGGCGCTGTAGTAGAGGAGTTGATTGAGCCGTGGACTCGTCCAGGCAGGCGGCATCGTCCGGTGTGGCGGCTTCGGGACGGGCTGCCGCAGAAGGAGGCGAGGAGCGTCCTTCCCGCCAGCGGCCAGGTTCCGTGGTCGGCACCGTCCCTTTCCCCCGCCCCCGGGGCGGGGCGCCTGACCTGCCGCGTCCGTGAAAACGGAGCCCGTCGATCGGTAGTCTCCCGTGTCCACCACTGATCGTGAAATGCGTATCGCGGCCGCCGTCCTCGACTTGGCCCATCGGCCGGCCGGCTTCGAGCCGCTGGATCTGCTGCACGACCTGACCACACACGCACGGGCGTTGCTGCCGGTGCTGTGCGCCGGCGTCATCGTGCTCGACCCCCTGGACGGCAACAAGCAGGCCGCTCACGTCACAGCGCCTGACGACCTGTGCCGTCGGATCGTGGAATTCCAGGTCGACGCGGGCGAGGGCCCGTGCCTGGACAGCGCACGCTCCCAGCGGCAGCTTCCCCTCACTCTGCTGACCCAGTCGGGCCCCTTCCCCTCGGGCTGGTCGCGCTTTGCCTGCTACGCCCGTGAGCGTGGTATCACGGCGGTTGCCACAGCGACCCTGCGACTGCCCGGCCTGCTGCTCGGTGCCCTCAGCCTGTTCATGGCCGGCCCGCCTTACTGCACCGCCAGTGACCTGCGTCTGGCCCAGACGCTGGCGGACGCCGCCGTCGCCGCCCTCTCCGGCCGACAGGCACTGGCCCACCAGCAGGAGACCATCGATCAGCTCCAGCACGCGTTGGACAGCCGCGTGGTCATTGAACAGGCCAAGGGCATCCTGTCCGTACGGCTGGGTGTCAGCGTGGACGAGGCGTTCGCCCGGCTGCGCGGTCACGCCCGCTCCCGGCGGCAGAAGATCGCCCTGCTGGCGAGCCAGATCGCTCAAGGCGGCGGGCCGCCCGAACTGAACCCGACCCCTTGAGAGCCCCGGTGCTCGACGTCCTCGTCGTGCCGCTGCCGGGCCCGCGCTCCGCGGCCCGAAGCCGGTGTGCCGCCGGAGGCAGCCTCGAACTGTTCCGGTGGCCCTGACCATCCTCCCGGGAAGTGACCAGCCCTGTTGACGACACCTGCGCCAGTCAACCTCACCGGCCGCTGAGAGCGGGGTCCGGGCTCCACGGCCGGGAGGCCGCGCGGCACCGTCGCACGGGCGATCCTCCCGCGCCCCGTCGAGGCCCGTCAGCACACGGAACGAAGTCGTGAACACGCAGCTCACGCCGGACATCATCCACGCAGCGAAGCCTTGCGCCGCCCAGGGGGCGCCCCGTCCCGCCCGCGCCGTCGAGGAGCACGGGATCCGCCCGTTCGGATCGCGCCGACCCCGGAACGCGCCCTGACACGGAGTGCGGGCAACGCAGTACGGTGAGGGCTGGGGCGTAGGGCAGACCGAACCGCCGACACGAGGGGGCGGTCGCATGAACACTCCTCAGCCAGGCCGGCTCGGCGCGAGGCGGCCACTGCCACCACCGACGCCGACAACGGACCGGCGCACACGGGACACGCCGGCTGAACGCCGTGCGACCGGCGCTCCGGCCCGGTACGCCGGGCCACCACCGTCCACAGGCGGACCACGGGTGAGGACGCACCGCGTCCCCCGTCCCGCCCCGTCCGTGGGAGCAGCCCATCACCCGCACCCTCAGGAACTGAGGACACCATGGGCACCTTGCACTTCGACAGCGAAGACCTCGGCCTGACCGAGGAGTTCCTCAGCAGGGCCTACACGAGGATGAAGATCGGCGGCGCCGCCGAGCACACCAGGGTGCGGGTTACGCGGAACAGCGCGGGATCGACCAGCGTGGACCGGCTCACGATGGAGTACGACATGAGCCACGACGCGCAGCCGATCGGCAAGGTCTGCCTGTGCACCGTGCAGGACGGCACCATCGTGCGCCAGTACGACGGCGGTACGGAGAGCCTGTTCGGTCCCGGGGACGCGTTCCTGTACACCCCGCACGACCGGCCCTACAAAGGCGTCATCCAGCGCACCGACTACCACCTCATCATGTTCGATCCCACACTCCTGGACCAGGTGGCCGAGAGCCTGCCCGGCCACAGGACGTCCCCGGTCCGGCTGACCGGCGACCGCCCCGTCTCGCGGGCCGCGGCGAAGAACCTGCAGCGCACCATCGAGCACCTGCGCGACGACGTGCTGGCCGTGCCCGAGATCCGCGACGCACCGCTGATCACCTCCGCCGCCTCACGGCTGCTGGCGGCCAGCGTGCTGAACGCCTTTCCCAGCAACGCGCTGACCGACCCCACCATCGAGGACCGCCACGACGCCCACCCGGCCACCCTCCGGCGAGCCGTCGCCTTCATCGAGGACCACGTCGACTCGGACATCAGCGCCGCCGACATCGCCGCCGCCGCCCGGGTGAGCCTGCGCGCCCTCCAGCTCACGTTCCGCCGCCACCTGGGCACCACGCCCCTCGCCTACCTGCGTCGCGTCCGCCTGGCCCACGCCCACCAGGAACTGCTGGCCGCCACACCCATAAGCGGTGCCACGGTGACCCTGGTGGCGAACCGGTGGGGCTTCCTCCACCCCGGCCGCTTCGCCGCCGCCTACCGCCGGGCCTACGGCCGCACTCCGCGGGAAACCCTCAACCAGCTCCCGCCCTGACCGGCGACGGGACCACCCGCCCCTCCATGTCTCCGCGAGGTCAAGGAGCCTCCACCATGGAAGCGTTCGACTTCGACAGCGACAGCCTCGAACTCACCGAGGAGTTCCTCAGCAGGGTCTACACCAGAATGCACCTCCGCAGCGACACCGAGCACACCCGTATCCACGTCACCCGCGACGTGCTGGGCCAACTCGCCCTGGACCGGCTGGACGTCACCTACGGCATGGCGCACCAGGCGGAGCCCATCGGCAAGATCCTGGTGTGCAGCGTGCACTCCGGCGGCATCGTCCGGCAGTACTTCCCCAACGGCGACGAGGGCACCTTCGGCCCCGGAGACCTCTTCCTGTACACCCCCCACAACCGGTCCTACGAGGGCGTCATCCACCACGCCCGCTACGACATCCTCACCCTCGAACCGGACATCCTGTCGAAGGTGGCCGCCGCCTCCCCCGGCCGTACCCCCGACCGCGTCCGGCTCACCGATGACAAGCCGGTCTCACCCGCGGCCGGCCGCCACCTCAAGCGCGCCATGAGCTACCTGCTGCAGTCCGTCCGCGGCCGGTCCGACACGCCCCAGCACGATCTGTTCGCCTCCACTGCCTGCCAGTACGTGGCAGCCGGCGTCCTCAACACGTTTCCCAGCAACGCGCTGACCGACCCCACGATCGAGGACCGCCACGACGCCCACCCGGCCACCCTCCGGCGAGCCGTCGCCTTCATCGACGAGCACGCCCACACCGACATCAGCGTGGCCGACATCGCGGCCGCCGTGTCCGTCAGCATCCGAACCCTGCAACTCGCCTTCCGCCGCCACATGAACACCACGCCGATGAGCTACCTGCGCAGGACCCGCCTCGCCCACGCCCACGCCGACCTGATGGCCGCCGACGCCACCACGGGCGTCACCGTCGCCGCGGTCGCCACCCGTTGGGGCTTCCACCAGCCCTACCGGTTCACCCGCACCTACCACGCCGCGTACGGCCGCACACCCCAACAGACCCTCCGGGACCACCACGCGTGAGCTTGACCCTGTCAGGGGTCTTCAGGACGCGGATGACCAGCGCGCCGAGCAC
This sequence comes from Streptomyces longispororuber, assembly GCF_014656095.1. GTDB lineage: Bacteria > Actinomycetota > Actinomycetes > Streptomycetales > Streptomycetaceae > Streptomyces > Streptomyces longispororuber. Next base: position 17,810 of record NZ_BNBT01000015.1, on the reverse strand, counting down.
GGCATGAGACGGTGGTGAACACGATCGAGCCGCCCTCGGACATCAGCGGCTGAACACCGACCTGATCCGCGAGGTGCTGCCCTGCATGGCCGAGGGCGCCGTCCTGGCGCCGACCTGTGAGGGTACGGCGGAGGGGCGAGTGTGAGCCAGGCGGTTCACCAGTCGCGAGCGGGGCACGGTCCGCTAGGTTCACCCCGGCGATGTGACGTCTCGTGACAGATGAGAGGGTCTGGCGGGTGAGTGAGACACCGTTGAACACCCTGCAATACCGCGCTGACGGGCCAGAAGACGCTCCGGTCCTGGTCCTGGGTCCCTCACTGGGCACCACATGGCACATGTGGGACCGGCAGGTCCCCGAGTTGAGCAGACACTGGCGGGTCCTCCGCTTCGACATGCCGGGACACGGCGGCGCCCCCGCGCACCCCGGGCACTCCGTCGGCGAGCTCGCCGCCCGGGTGCTCGCCACGCTCGACGACGCCGGCGTGCAGCGCTTCGGCTACGCGGGCTGCTCGCTCGGCGGCGCCATCGGCGCCGAGCTCGCCCTCCGCAACCCCCACCGGGTCGCCTCGCTCGCGCTCATCGCCACCTCGCCGCGGTTCGGCACCGCCGACGAGTGGCGCCAGCGCGGGGTGATCATCCGTACCAACGGCCTCGACCCCATCGCCCGGACCTCGCCCGAGCGCTGGTTCACGCCCGGCTTCGCCGCCGCCCAGCCCGCCATCACCGACTGGGCCGTCCAGATGGTCCGCACCACCGACCCCGGCTGCTACATCGCCGCCTGCGAGGCCCTCGCGGCCTTCGACATCCGCGCCGAGCTCGGCAGCATAGGGGTTCCCACGCTCGTCCTGGTCGGCTCCGAGGACCAGGTGACCGGCCAGGGCGAGGCCCGCACCCTCGTCGCGGGCATCCCCGACGCCCGCCTCGCCGTCGTGCCCGGCGCCTCCCACCTCGCCCCGGTGGAGCAGCCCGGCGCGGTCACCGACCTCCTGGTCCGCCACTTCTCCAGCGCCTGGCAGGCCGCGCCGGACCTCGGCGCGACCGGGCAGCACGCGATCGCGGCGCCGCCCGTCAAGCCCGTCCTAGCGCCGCCGCCCGCCGCCCCGGCCACCGCGTCCACGGCGGTGGCCCAGCCCGAGGCGACGGCCGCCCGGCCCGACGCGTACGCGACCGGCATCAAGGTGCGCCGCGAGGTGCTCGGCGACGCGCACGTCGACCGGGCCCTGGCCGGCGCCGACGAGTTCTCCGGCGACTTCCAGGACCTCGTCACCCGCTTCGCCTGGGGCGAGGTCTGGAGCCGCCCCGGCCTCGACCGCCGCACCCGGAGCTGCGTCACGCTCACCGCGCTCGTCGCGGGCGGCCACCAGGAGGAGCTCGCCTTCCACGTCCGCGCCGCGCTGCGCAACGGCCTCACCCCGGCCGAGATCAAGGAGGTGCTGCTCCAGGCGGCGGTGTACTGCGGCGTGCCCGCGGCCAACACCGCCTTCCGGGTCGCGCAGGCCGTGATCCGCGAGGAGACGACTCCCCAGGAGTAGCGACCGTCCGCCCGCGCAGCCGCGCCGCACCCGGACGGAACCACAATGGGACAAAACGGGCCGAATCGATCCGGATGCGGCCCCGTCGACGAAGAAGGAGCCATGGCGACCACCGGTATCAAGCTCACGAAGCAGTCCCACGCGTGCGTGCGCCTCGACAAGGCGGGGCGGTCCCTCGTCATCGACCCGGGCGGGTTCGGCGAGGCGGACGCGGCGGTCGGCGCCGACGCGATCCTGATCACGCACGAGCACCCCGACCACTTCGACGAGAGCCGTCTGCGCGTCGCCATGGAGGCGGACCCGGCGACCGAGATCTGGACGCTGGCCGCCGTCGCCGACCAGGTCGCGGCGGCCTTCCCGGGCCGGGTGCACCGGGTCGGCCACGGCGACACGTTCGAGGCGGCCGGGTTCTCCGTCCAGGTCCACGGCGAGCTGCACGCCGTCATCCACCCGGACCTGCCGCGCGTCACGAACGTCGGCTACCTGGTCGACGGCTCCGTCTTCCACCCCGGCGACGCCCTCACCGTCCCCGACCACCCCGTGGACGTCCTCCTGGCGCCCGTGATGGCGCCGTGGAACAAGATCGCCGAGGTCATCGACTACGTCCGCGAGGTCGCGCCGCGGCGCGCGTACGACGTGCACGACGCGCTGCTCACGGACCTCGCGCGGCCCATCTACGACGGCCACATCGGCCGCCTCGGGGGCGCCGAGCACGTGCGGCTCGCACCCGGCGAGTCGGCCGAGCTGTGACCGTGACCGGCCGTGGCCGTGTCCGGCCGTGCCCGGCCGTGCCCGTGCCCCACCGCGGGCGTGACCGGATGTGACCGCGACCGGCTGTGACCTGCACGGATCGATGACTGTCGGACCCGGCGGGTAGGTTGTCCGTCATGCGCATCGCCACCTGGAACGTGAACTCGATCACCGCTCGCCTCCCGCGGCTCCTCGCCTGGCTGGAGAAGAGCGGTACGGACGTCCTGTGCGTCCAGGAGACCAAGTGCGGCGCCGAGCAGTTCCCCACCGAGGCCCTGCGCGAGCTGGGCTACGAGTCGGCGGTCAACGCCGACGGCCGGTGGAACGGCGTCGCGCTGCTCTCCCGCGTCGGCCTTCAGGACGTCACCGTCGGCCTGCCCGGCGGCCCCGACTACGACGGCGTCCAGGAGCCCCGGGCCGTCTCGGCCACCTGCGGCCCCGCGCGCGTCTGGTCGGTCTACGTGCCGAACGGCCGCGAGGTCGACCACGCGCACTACGCGTACAAGCTCCAGTGGTTCGAGGCCCTCAGGGCGGCCGTCGCCGGCGACGCGGGCGGCTCCCGCCCCTTCGCCGTCCTCGGGGACTACAACGTCGCGCCGACGGACGACGACGTCTGGGACCTCGCCCAGTTCGACGGCGCCACCCACGTCACCCCCGCCGAGCGCGCCGCCCTCGCCGCCCTGCGCGAGACGGGCCTCACGGACGTCGTCCCGCGCCCCCTCAAGTACGACCACCCCTTCACGTACTGGGACTACCGCCAGCTCTGCTTCCCCAAGAACAAGGGCATGCGCATCGACCTCGTCTACGGCAACGAGGCGTTCTCCCAGGCCGTGACGGACGCCTACGTGGACCGCGAGGAGCGCAAGGGCAAGGGCGCCTCCGACCACGCCCCGGTCGTGGTGGACCTCGACCTCTGAGGCCCCGGCCCCGGCCACGGTCCCTGAGCCCCCGGGCCACGGCGGCGCCCGCCCGCGCGCCGGGCGCCGCCAACTCCCGCCGCCCGCCGGGCGGAACGCCCGGCCCCCCGCTCCCGCGCCCCGAAGGCCTTTGCCAGGATGGGCCCATGCATCTTTACGATGAGCGCCTGAGCGTTCCGGCCGCGTGGTGGTTCCTCGTCGTGCTCGGCGGCGGGCTGTTCGCCGGACTGCTGCTGCCGTTCGGCCCCGTGGCCGCCGGGTGCGGACTGCTCCTCGTCGTCGCCGTCTTCGGCCCGCTGGTGCACCGGTACGGCTCGGCGCGCATCGTCGTGACGCCGGGCACGCTCGTGGCCGGGGACCGGGCCATCCCGATCGACGAGCTCGGGACGACCGAGATCCTCGACGAGGGCGAGGCCTTCGAGTGGCGCACCCGCAAGGCGAACGCCTACGCGCACCTGCTGCTGCGCAGTTACGTGCCGACCGCGCTGCGCGTGGAGCTGCGGGGTCCGCACCACCGGGCGCCGTATCTGTACCTGTCCACGCGCCGTCCCATGAACCTGGCCACCATCCTGGCCTTCACCCGCCGCTGAGGACGCGCGGCCCGTGCCCTGGGCAACACGGGAGCCACGTGGAGCGATTCACCTGATTCCGTGATCAACTGCCGCAAGATACATTCCTGGGAACGCGGATCCGCCGTCCGAACGCCCGGCGCCCCACGGAGAGGCTGATCATGAACATTCCGTTCCTGGACAAGTGGCGCAAGCGGCACGCGAGCGAGCCGGGGCCGAGGCTCGCCGCGGCCTTCGAGGCCGATCCGGACGAGATGGCCGAGCTGTTCTCGGAGTGCGAGCTGCTGCGCTCCCAGGCCGCGCGCGCCGGGCTCGAACTGGACGACAGCCCGGCCTCGTTGGCGGCCCTCGACCAGCTCACGCCGCGCTGGCGCGACGACCCCGAGACCCTTCCCTGGCTCGGCAACGACGCGGGCCTCTACCTCGGCACGGTCATCGTGCGCACCGTGCCCGGCGCCGCGTGGCACGTCCTGCCCGGCGGCGACCCGGTGGTCCGGCTCGCCTCGGGCCGCGAGCTCCCGGTGGTCGAGGCGGGCCTCGACTGGGCCGTGCAGGGCACCCCCGAACTGTCGCAGACGTACGCCGAGGCGTCCGAGGCGTAGCCCCGGCGCCCCGGCCGAGCCCTGGCCACGCCTTCACGCAACGGGCCCGCCGACGTCGCAAATACGGTTAATGGCCATCAGTGCGTGTCGTCCCGAAAGTGCCGTTTTGCCCTGAGTAGGTTGCGCGGACCGACACCGCTGAGAGTGGGCAGGTCCGGCCATGACCGTCGATCCGTTGATCGAGCTGCGTGACGTGAACAAGTACTACGGCGAGCTGCATGTCCTGCGGGACATCGACCTCACCGTCGGCAAGGGGGAGGTGGTCGTGGTCATCGGCCCCTCGGGGTCGGGGAAGTCGACGCTCTGCCGGACGATCAACCGGCTCGAGACGATCCAGTCCGGCAGCATCCGCCTCGACGGGCAGCCGCTGCCCGACGAGGGCAAGGCCCTCGCCCGGCTGCGCGCCGAAGTCGGCATGGTGTTCCAGTCGTTCAACCTCTTCGCGCACAAGTCCGTGCTGCAGAACGTCTCCCTGGCCCAGATCAAGGTCAGGGGCCGCAAGAGGGAGGAGGCGGACCAGCGCTCCCGCGCGCTCCTGGAGCGGGTCGGGCTCGCCGCGCACGCCGAGAAGTACCCGGCGCAGCTCTCCGGCGGCCAGCAGCAGCGCGTGGCCATCGCCCGCGCCCTCGCCATGGACCCCAAGGTCATGCTCTTCGACGAGCCGACCTCCGCGCTCGACCCCGAGATGATCAACGAGGTCCTCGACGTCATGCGGCAACTGGCGCGCGACGGCATGACCATGGTCGTCGTCACCCACGAGATGGGCTTCGCGCGCTCGGCCGCCAACCGCGTCGTGTTCATGGCCGACGGCCGCGTCATCGAGGACCGCGCCCCCGAGGACTTCTTCACCCGCCCGGAGAGCGACCGGGCCAAGGACTTCCTCTCCAAGATCCTCAAGCACTGACCGGGGGAACGGCCCATGCGTACGACACGTCTCCTCGGGGCGCTGACGGCCCTCGCGCTCGGCGCGCTCGCCACCGCCGCCTGTGGCAAGGACGGCAGCCCCCCGACCAAGGGCCCCGCGCCCTCCGAACTGCCCCGCTACCGCGTCGCCGAGGACTTCGCGCTGCCGGGGTCCGGCACCTGGCGCAAGGCCGCAAGCCGCGGCCACTTCGTCGTCGGCGCCAAGGAGGACCAGCCCTACCTCGGTGAGAAGGACCCGGCGAGCGGCCGCTACTCGGGGTTCGACATCGAGATCGCCAAGATGGTCTCCGCCTCGCTCGGCCTGGACCCGAAGGGCATCACCTTCAAGACCATCGCCTCCGCCAACCGCGAGACCGCCCTGCAGAACGGGCAGATCGACTACTACGTCGGCACCTACACCATCAACGACAACCGCAAGAAGCTCGTCGGCTTCGCCGGCCCCTACTACATGGCCGGCCAGGGCCTGCTCGTACGCCACGACGAGGACGGCATCAAGGGCCCCGGGGACCTCGACGGCAAGCGCGTCTGCTCCGCCGCGGGCTCCACCCCGTACCAGCGCATCCAGCAGGACCACCCGAAGGCCACGCTCGTCGCGTACGACACGTACTCGGTGTGCGTGGACAACCTGCTGACCTACCAGGTCGACGCGGTCACCACCGACGACGCGATCCTCATCGGCTACGCGGCCAAGGTCCCCGACGAGCTGAAGGTCGTCGGCAAGCCCTTCTCGAAGGAGCCCTACGGCATCGGCGTGCCCCGCGGCGACAACGCGCTGCGGCTGGCGATCGACGACGCGCTCGCCGCGCGCGAGAAGAACGGCGACTGGAAGAGGGCCTACGACGCGACGCTCGGCCTGTCCGGGGTCCCCGCGCCGAAACCGCCCGCCATCGACCGCTACCCGGCGAGCTGAGGAGGCGTCGTGGACGTACTGACGGACAACTTCTCCACCTACGGCGAGGGCTTCCTCGGCACCGTCGAACTCACCGTGTTCGCCTCGCTCCTGGCGCTCGCGCTCGGCTTCGTCATGGCCTCCTTCCGGGTGGCGCCCGTCGGGTCCCTGCGGGCGTTCGGCGCGGCGTGGGTGGCGGTGCTGCGCAACACGCCGCTGACCCTGCTGTTCTTCGCCGTGCTGCTCGGCCTGCCGCGCTTCGGCCTCGTGCTGCCCTTCAAGGTGTTCGCCGTCCTCGCGCTCGGCTGCTACACCTCGGCCTTCATCTGCGAGGCGCTGCGCTCCGGCATCAACACCGTGCCCAAGGGGCAGGGGGAGGCCGCCCGCAGCCTCGGCATGACGTTCGGGCAGACCCTCTCCCAGGTGGTGCTGCCGCAGGCCTTCCGCTCGGTCATCCCGCCGGTCGGCTCCACCCTCATCGCGCTGGCCAAGAACTCCGCCATCGCGGGCGCGTTCAGCGTCACCGAGCTGCTCGGCACGTACAAGACGCTCAGCGAACTCGGCTACGACATCATCTGGACCTTCCTCTGGATCGCCCTCGGCTACCTCATCATCACCCTCACCATCAGCGCCGTCTTCACCGTCCTGGAGAAGCGCTGGGGAGTCGCCCGATGACCGCCACCGCCCCCGCCGACGAAGCCACCGCCCTCTACGACATCCCGGGCCCGCGGACCCGCAGGAGGCACCGGCTCTACGGTGTCCTGTCCACCGCCGTCCTCCTCGGACTGCTCGCCTGGATCCTCTACCTGCTGTTCGACACCGACCAGTTCACCCACACCAAGTGGACGCCGTTCCAGTACGAGGGCATCCAGGAGCTGCTGCTGCGCGGGCTCGGCAACACGCTCAAGGCGTTCGCCGTGGCCGCCGTGCTCTCGCTGGCGCTCGGCGCGCTGCTCGCCACCGGCCGGCTCTCCGACCACCGCCCGGTCCGCTGGCTGGCCGCGCTGTTCGTGGAGTTCTTCCGGGCCATGCCCGTACTCGTGATGATCTTCTTCGTCTTCGTGGCGCTGAAGGTCCAGCCGCTGCCGGCGCTGGTCGCCGGGCTCACGCTCTACAACGGCTCCGTGCTCGCCGAGGTGTTCCGCTCCGGCGTCAACTCCGTCGAGCGCGGACAAAGGGAGGCCGCCTACGCGCTGGGCATGAGAAAGACCCAGGTCATGTCGTACGTCCTGGTGCCACAGGCCGTGCGGGCCATGCTGCCCGCCATCATCAGCCAACTGGTCGTGGCCCTGAAGGACACCTCGCTCGGTTATCTGATCACCTATGAGGAGTTCCTCCACGCCGGGAAGCTGATCGCGTCGAACCTCGACTACGATTTGCCTTTCATCCCCGTGGTCATGGTGATCTCACCGATCTACATCGGGATGTGCATGCTGCTGTCGTGGTTCGCCTACTGGGTGTCCAAGCGCCAGCGGCGCAGTCCCAAGACGGAGGCCGTGGACGTCGCCCCGGCCGAACCAGGGACGCTGCTGCCGGGAGGGTACCCACCAGGGCCCCCGCCCCATCGGGGTGCGCAGTAGCTCGAAGGGCCAGGCCCGCCCGGCAGCAGCCGGAGATCACTGCTCGCGCAGGGGGATCGACACGTACGACGGGTCGGTCCGCGGCGAGGAGAAGGTCAGCTGCGCGCCGGTCGGGTTGTGCTCGACGTAGAGCGGGTCGACCGTGTCGACCACCAGGGCGAGCCGGTGCCCGGCCGGGACGTCGTAGGCCGTGGAGAACAGCTCCAGGTCCACGGCGAACGGCTCACCGGGGGTCTTGCCGTGGAAGGTGTACGGCGCGCTGCTGACCAGCTTGCCGAGGCCGAGCGGGCCCACGTCGTAGAGGTAGGCGACGAGGGTGCCGCTCTCCTTGGTTCCGGTGACCGTGGTGTGCAGCTTCGCCGTGCCGCGCACGCGCTGCGGCCGCTCGGAGCGCGGTGACTGCCACACGGCCGCGTACCGGCGCGGCAGCAGCGGGATCGACGCCGTCGGCGGCAGCTTCAGGAACTGGTCCAGGGCGTTGGAGAGCAGCACGGTGCCGCCGTTGGCCCCGGAGTCCACGTTCGCGCGGACCGTGTGGGTGCCACCCAGCTCCATCTCGCGCTGGACGGCGCCCACCGACTTCCAGTCCGGGTAGCCCTCGTAGCCGCCCGTCGAGCGGGACATGAGCTGCACGGGCTGCTCCTGGTCGATGCCGTTCCGCTCGCCCTTCAGATGGCGGTCGAACCACCGCCGGGTGTGCGACCAGGTGTCGTTGGGCAGCCCCAGCAGGCCCGTCACCTCGGCCGTGGCGTGGTCGCCGGGGCGGAACTCCAGGCGCTTGGGGCCCTTGAGCTTCTCGTAGAAGGCGGCGTACCCGTTGGGCGGGAAGATGGTGTCGCCCCAGGCGTTGGCGAGGAAGACCGCGGTGCCGTGGGCGTTGATGCGGTCCAGGTAGGTCACGGGGGAGCGCTTGGCGCCCCAGGCGACCATCTCGTCCTCCTGGTCGAGGTTCGAGGCGAGGAAGTCCTTCAGGACCCGCCGCAGTTCGGCGCTCGGGCGGCCGGTGAGCGCGCCCGCGCCGCCGAGCAGCGCGGCCGCCTGGACGTGCTGGGTACGGCCGCTGTAGATGGAGCCGACGAGGTCGCCCCAGCCGCTGAGCGCGGCGACCGCCTTGACGCGCTTGTCGTGCGCGGCGGCCAGCAGGCTGATGCCCGCGCCGTAGCTGACGCCCGCCATGCCGACCTTGTCCGGGTCGGACGGGGTGTTCTCCAGCGTCCAGTCGATGACCCGGGAGGCGTCCGCGATGTCCTCGGGGCCGCCGACCTCGATCTCGCCGCCGGACTGCCAGAAGCCGCGCGAGTTGTAGCTGACCACCACATAGCCCGTGTCGGCCAGCTTCTTGGCCTGCGCGAGGTACTCGATCTGCGGCACGGCCCAGCTCGTGGGCAGCACCACGACCGGGTGGACGGCGCCGGGGCCGGCCCCCTCGGGGGTGACGACGTTGGCCTTCAGGACGGTGCCGCCGTCGCCGGGGATGTCGACGAAGCGCACCCCCGACGAGGCCGACACGGCCGCCGTCGCGCCTGGCACGGCCGCCGGGGAGGCCGCGGGCGCCGACGGCGGGGGCGCCGCGTGGGCCACGTGGGCGGGGCCGAGCGCGGCACCGGCGAGCAGGGCGGTGGAGACGGCCCCCGCGGCCAGCGGCCGCAGGGACGGGTGGGGGTCTCTCACGGGTCACCTCTCACTGCTGGGGCACTTCCCACCGCTGCACGTGGTGGGAGTGCCGGAAGTGCAAAGTGACCGAACGGTAACCGCGAATGTTTACCAGGGGTAACCCTTCAGTAAGTTACGCCCCGGTAACGATTGTTGACACCGCTGTCAGCGCAAGAGGCCCGTCACAGCGCGCTCTTGGCCTGCCAGTCCGCCCAGGAGAGGTTCCACTCGCCGAAGCCGTTGCCCGGGTCCGGCGTGCCCTTGGAGCCGTTGCCGGAGACCTCGAACGGGTCGCCGATCTGGGCCTGGCCGTACAGCCACGCGGCGTTGCCGGTGCTCATGCCGACGCAGCCGGAGCTGTGGTTGGTGTTGCCGAAGTACGCCGCGTTCCAGGGCGCCGCGTGCGCGTACATGCCCGACCAGGTCAGGCGCATCGAGTAGTCGACCATCTTGTCGTAGCTGTCGCCGAGGCCGACGGTCTCGGAGCGCATGTTGATCGTGCCCTCCTTGGACATCAGGACCGACGTGCCGCCCCAGGAGGCCTTCTCGCCGCCGGGCGTGCCCGCGGACATCGGGAGGGTCCTGACGGTCCTGCCGTCGCGGGTCAGCGTCGCGGTCTTGGCGTCCAGGTCGACCTTGACCACCTGGTTCCTGCCGACGGTCATCGCCGTGTCGTAGTCGCGGACGAACCAGCCGCCGCCGGACCCGGAGTCGACGCCGTTGAGCCGGGCGTCCAGGGTCACCTTCGTGCCGGACTTCCAGTACTCCTTGGGGCGCCAGTCCACGCGGTCCCTGCCGTCGTAGTTCTTGATCCAGCCCCAGGAGCCGACGGTGTCGTTCGACGTCTTGACCTTGAGGTTCTTCTCGACCTCCGCCTTGTTCGCGACGGGGTGGTCGAAGACGATCGACAGGGGCTGGGCGACACCGACGGTCTTGACGTTGCGGCCGGGGGTGATGGTGACCTTGTTGACCTTCTCGGGCGCCGCCGTCGCGAACTTCCCGCCGGCCTCGCCGCCCCCGTCCGTCGTGGCGCGCACGGTGTAGCTGGTGCCGGGCGCGGCCTTGCGCGCCGAGGTCCAGCCGCGGCCGTCGGCCGAGATCTTCCCGGCGAGCCGGGTGCCCTCGGCGTCGGCGACCGTCACGTCCTTCAGCTTGGCGTCCGCGGACGTCAGCTTCACGGTGACCGGGACGCCCGCCTTCGCCTGCTGCCCGGTGAGGTTCACGGCGATCTTCGGCTTCTCGGCCTTGGCCGCGCCGTCACCGGAGCCGCCGCCGGAGCAGGCGGTCAGGGCGGCCGCCAGGGCCGCGGTGCCCGCCACGGCCGCGTGCCGGGTGCGTAGGGGGCGGCGGCTGGGGCTCAGGGACCTGCGGGACCTCAAGGGAAACTACCTCCGTGCGGATGTTCACTGCCTGCCCGGGGAGAGAGGGCGGAAGGTCCGCTTCGGTTGCCCGATGGCCGGAAATCGCCGACTACGTCACAGTGGCGCCGTACGCGGCATGCGTAACGTGGGCGCGCGCTCACTTGGCGCGATGGGAGGCACGCCCGGCCGGCGCCGGTATCGGCTCCCGCGCGGCCCGGGTCACGTCCTCGACCAGCTCCACCACGTCCGGGCCGTGGGCCTGGGAGTGCACCACCTTCAGGAGCAGCACGAAGGAGGCGTTGCCGTGCTTGCGGGCGAGGCGCTGGTGGTGGCGGGCCAGCGGGTCGCGGCCTGGTTGGTGATCGCGCGCTGGCCGCAGAAGAGGAACACCGGCCGCGCCTCCTGCCCGGCGGTGAGCCCCCGGCCCTGCACCGGCGCATGGCCGCGCACATGCACTCGCTGCTGCCCGGCGTACGCGTCAACGCCGACCCGGAGCCGGGCCCCGACCGCGGCGCCGCGGTCGACCACCAGCAGCGACTCGGCGTGCTCGGGCAGCCCGAGGAAGGCCCGCTTGCGTCCGAGCCTGTGCCGCGCCAGGTACGCACGGACGTACAGGGCCGGGGCGGCGCCGACGGCGGCCGCGCCCGGGCCGAGGGCGATGAGGCGTACGTCTTCCGTCATGGGCGGGCATGCTGGCGGCCGGAGGAGGCCGCCACGGCCGGTGCCGTGGCGGGTCCGGTGGCCTGAAGTTACGCTGCGCGGACGGTCGTTGACTGGAGGTGCTCATGCGGCATGACGTGGTACGCAATCTGACGCTGTTGGCGGTCGGCGGGGTGTTGGTGACGGTCGGTGCGGCCGCGCCCCCTTCGCCTTCGCGCACAGCGGAACCGGGCACGGCGGCCGCATCGGTCACGCGGGCCGAAGCGGGACCGAGAGCGGACGCCGCCGCGGCCACGGCGGCCGGGCGGACCCCGCCCAAGGTGCCGGAGGCCGTTGGCTACGGGGGAGCGGTCGCGAGCGTCGACGCGGACGCCTCCGCCGCGGGCATCGAGGTGCTGCGCAAGGGCGGCAACGCCGTGGACGCGGCCGTCGCCACGGCCGCCGCGCTCGGCGTCACCGAGCCGTACTCGGCGGGCGTCGGCGGCGGCGGGTACTTCGTGTACTACGACGCGAAGTCCCGCACCGTGCACACGATCGACGGGCGCGAGACGGCGCCGCGCACCGCCGACGCGGACCTGTTCCTGGAGGACGGCAAGCCGCTGCCGTTTGCGCAGGCCCAGACGAGCGGCCTCGGCGTCGGCACGCCGGGCACGCCCGCCACCTGGGAGGCCGCGGTCGACCGGTGGGGCAGCAAGCGGCTCGGGACGCTCCTGAAGCCCGCCGAGCGGCTCGCCCGCGACGGCTTCACGGTGGACAAGACCTTCCGCGCGCAGACCGAGTCGAACGAGGAGCGGTTCCGGGACTTCCCGGACACGGCGAAGCTGTTCCTGCCGGGCGGCGAGCTGCCGGTGGTCGGCTCCACGTTCAAGAACCCCGACCTGGCCCGCACCTACGCCGAGCTGCGGCGCGAGGGCGTCGACGCGCTGTACCGCGGGGACATCGGCAGGGACTTCGTCCGCACCGTCAACAAGCCGCCGGTGGACCCGGACTCCGGCCGTAATGCGCGCCCCGGCGACCTGTCGATGAAGGACCTGCGCGCCTACGGGGTGAAGCACCAGGCCCCCACGAAGACCACCTACCGAGGCCTCGGCGTCTACTCGATGGCGCCGTCCTCCTCCGGCGGCACGACCGTCGGCGAGGCCCTCAACATCCTGGAGCGCGGTGACCTGTCACGCGTGAGCCAGGCGCGCTACCTGCACCGCTTCATCGAGGCGAGCCGCGTCGCGTTCGCCGACCGGGGGCGCTGGGTGGGCGACCCCGCCTTCGCGGACGTGCCCACCCGGGAACTGCTCTCGCAGCGGTTCGCCGACTCCCGGGCCTGCCTCATCAAGGACGACGCGGTGCTCAAGAGCCCGGTCGCGCCCGGCGACCCGCGCGACCCCGTCCCCTGCGGGAAGGGCGGCAAGGCGGCCCCGACGACGTACGAGGGCGAGAACACCACGCACCTGACGGCGGCCGACAAGTGGGGCAACGTCGTCGCGTACACCCTCACCATCGAGTCCACCGGCGGCAGCGGGATCACCGTGCCCGGGCGCGGCTTCCTGCTCAACAACGAGCTGACGGACTTCTCCTTCGCGCCCGCCCGGCCCGGCGTGCCCGACCCGAACCTGCCGGGGCCCGGCAAGCGGCCGCGCTCGTCGATCTCGCCGACGATCGTCCTCGACGAGCACCGCAAGCCGGTCGTCGCGCTCGGCTCGCCCGGCGGCGCGACCATCATCACGACCGTGCTGCAGACCCTGACCGGCTTCCTCGACCGCGACCTGCCGCTGGTCGACGCCATCGCGGCGCCGCGCGCGAGCCAGCGCAACGCCGCGCAGACCGAGGTGGAGCCGGGGCTGTGGGACAGCGGGCTGCGGCGCGACCTGGAGGCGCTCGGCCACTCCTTCAAGAAGAACCCGGAGATCGGGGCCGCCACCGGCGTGCAGCGGCTCCCGGGCGGGAAGTGGCTCGCGGCGGCGGAGAAGGAGCGCCGGGGCGGCGGGTCGGCGATGGTGGTGCGGCCCGCGTCGTAGCCCGTACGCCCGCCCGCGGAACGTAGAACCTCGGACGGATGCCGTTCGTCCGCCGGGCCCGTGCCGCTCAGCCGGGCGGCACGGGCCCCGTGCGTCTTCGCGGCCCACGGGGCCGCCAGGGGCTCATGACAGGACCGGCGGGACCTAGAGGGCCGTCAGGACGCGCGGGCCCGCGGTCGTGATCGCGACCGTGTGCTCCGCGTGGGCGGCGCGGCTGCCGTCGTCCGTGCGCAGCGTCCAGCCGTCCGGCGCCGCGTGGAACCCGTCCGTGCCCCCGGCGATCAGCATCGGCTCGATGGCGAGCACCATGCCGTGCCGCAGCGGCATGCCGCGGCCCGGGCGGCCCTCGTTCGGCACCGAGGGGTCCTCGTGCATCTCGCGGCCGATGCCGTGGCCGCCGAAGCCGTCGGGGATGCCGTACCCCGCGTCCCGGCAGACCGTGCCGATGGCGTGCGCGATGTCCCCGATGCGGTTGCCCACCACGGCCGCCGCGATGCCCGCCGCCAGGGCGCGCTCGGCGGTCTCGATCAGGCGTACGTCCTCGGGGCGCGGGGTGCCGACGGTGAAGCTGATCGCGGAGTCGCCCGCCCAGCCGTCCAGGACCGCGCCGAAGTCGGCGGAGAGCAGGTCCCCGTCACGCAGGCGGTAGTCGCCCGGGACGCCGTGCACGATCGCGTCGTTCACCGACGCGCACAGCGTGGCCGGGAAGGGGACCGGGGCGAACTCCGGGTGGTAGTGCAGGAACGGGGAGGTCGCGCCCGCCTCCTTGAGGACCTGGTGCGCCACCTCGTCCAGGTCGCGCAGGCGCACGCCCACGGCCGCGGCCTCCCGCACCGCGGCCAGGGCGCGCGCCACCACGCGCCCGGCCTCCCGCATCGCGTCGATCGATGAATCCGTCTTGAGCTCAACCATGCCAATTACTATACCGGTATTTGAATGGGGTCCGGGTAGGATGGGCCCATGGTGCGCACCCCTCTGACCCCTGAAGAGCGCGAGCGCGGCGAGCGGCTCGGCCGGCTGCTGCGGGAGGCGCGCGGCGAGCGGAGCATGGTGGAGGTCGCCGCGAGCGCCGGGATCTCCGCGGAGACCCTCCGCAAGATCGAGACGGGCCGGGCGCCGACGCCCGCCTTCTTCACGGTCGCGGCGCTCGCGGTGACCCTTGAGCTGTCCATGGACGAGGTGGCACGGATGTGCGCTCCGGTGCCGGTGTGACGCCCGGCCCGCGCCGGCCCGCCCGGAGCGCCGCGGCGCCCGCCGTCAGCAGCGCGAGCGCCACCAGCAGGGCGCTGACCCACAGCGGCGACCGGTAGCCGAGCCCCGCGTCGATCGCCCGGCCGCCGGCCCACGGGCCCAGGGCCGCGCCCACGTTGAACGCCGCCGTGGCGAAGGCGCCGCCCAGCGTGGGCGCCCCTGTCGCCGCGTACAGCGCACGGGCGATCAGCGTGGAGCCGACCGCGAACGACAGCGTGCCCAGGGCGAAGGTGAACGCGACGGTCGCCACCGGGTGGTGGGCGGTCAGCGCGAAGGCCGCCCAGCCCGCGAGCAGCGCCAGGGACCCGGCCACGAGCAGCGGCACCGGGCGGCGGTCGGCGACGCGCCCGCCGAGCGCGACCCCGGCGAACGAGCCGAGGCCGAACAGCGCCAGCAGCCCGGGCAGCCAGGCCTGAGAGACCCCGGTGACGTGGGTGGCGAGGGGTTCGAGGTAGGTGAAGGCGCAGAAGGTGGCGCCGTTGACCAGGGCGCCGAGCAGCAGCGTCACCAGCAGGCGCGGGGAGCGCAGGGCGCCCAGCTCCGCGCGGGCGTCGGCGGGCGCGCGGTCGGCGGTGTCCGCCGGGACGGACCGCGCGACCGCGACGACGGCGGGCAGCGACACCAGCGCCACCGCCCAGAACGCCGCGCGCCACCCCCAGACCTGGCCGAGCAGCGCGCCGCCCGGCACGCCCGCGACGCAGGCGAGGGTGGTGCCGCCGAGCAGGACCGAGGTGGCCCGGCCCTTGGCGTCCGGCGCGACCAGGCTCGTCGCGGTCGCGAGCGCCACCGCGAGGAAGCCGGCGTTGGCGAGCGCGCTCACCACGCGGGTGGCGAGCAGCACGCCGTAGCTGGTGGTGAGGGCGCCCGCCATGTGCGCGAGCAGGAACGTCACCAGGAACGCGAGCAGCGCCCGACGGCGCGACCGCATGCCGAGCACCGCCGCCAGCGGCGCCCCGACGATCATTCCCACGGCGAACGCCGAGGTCAGCGACCCGGCGGCCGGGACCGACACATCCAGGTCGGCGGCGATGTCCGACACCAGGCCGGACAGCATGAACTCGGACGTGCCCTGCGCGAACACGGCGAGACCGAGCAGATAGAGAACCAGAGGCACAGCGGGACTCCAGGGCCATGTCCGCCACGGCGTGGACGCGGTGCGGTACCGCTGGGTGTGCGGGCGCGCGGGCTGCGCGGGCTGCGCGGCAGAGCGCGGCTCACGGCGCGGCGTGCGGCACAGCACCGCACGGCTTACCGCACGGCACAGCACGGCTCACCGCACAGCGCAGCGCGACTCACGGCACGGCGTGCTCCACGGTGTGGCGGAGGGGGCGGGAAGGGGGAAGGTCCGTGGCTGCGGCGCGAAGGCGGTCCCGGGCCGGTGCGGCCGCGGAGCCCCGTGGGGCTGCGACGCGGCGTCGGCCGGATCGAACGACTCGGAAGGGGGCCACCGGAGCGCGCCGGCGGCTAGCGTCTGCTGGCCTCGGGACTGGACATGTGCGCAGACTAGCCACGCCTACCGCCGCACGTCCACGTAATTAACCAGGGCCGGGGAGCACCGTGTGCGGCCGTCCCGTGACACATCTGGTGTTATCTTCCGGACCGGCAGACTCCAGTCTCCCAGGGGGCGGTGCCCGACGATGGCAGTGGGACAACTCCCGGCACAAGTCCGGGAGTTCGCACGGTACTTGAACGAACTCCTGGCGCGCCTCGACCAGAGCGCGGGGTGGTGCGGCGTGTTCTGGTCCCGCGACCCCGACGGCATGCGGGCCTGCCTGGACGGCGCCGAGGTGCCGCCGTGGGACGTGGTGCAGGCGCTGCTCCACGACCTCGCGGCCGACGCGGGCGTGGGCGTCGCGGAGGCGGAGACCGGCCGGGCGCGGGCGCTGCACGCCGCGTCCGTGGCCGCGCACGACGACCGCCCCGGGGGCCGGGAGCTCCTCAGCGACCGGCTCGACATGATGCTCCAGGAGCAGCGCTTCGCCCAGGAACGGGAACAGGAGCTGGCCCGTTCCCTCGCGGTGGCGGCGACGCCCGAGGAGGTGGACCGCATCCGCCTGGACATGGCGTGGGTACGGGACGACCACGAGCGGGCAGCGGCACGCTGCGGCGAACTGCGCGAACGCATGGAGCGCCTGGACCGGGCCCGGGCACCCCGGTGGGTGGACTTCGGCGGCCCGCCCGCGGCCACCCCGGAGCTGCCCGCCGCGGCGGGGGAGACCCCGCCGGTCGTGCTCCCCGCGGACGAGACGCCTGCGGACGGCTTCCGCGCGGGCGCGCACGCGAGGGCGTACGGGCGGACGTACGACGCGGACGGCGGGGACGCGGACACCGACGGCGGGGGCGCGAACGCCTACGGTGCCGTGGGTGCGGACGGGGGCGTCTTCGGCGCCGACGTGGACGGGGACATGTTCGGCGCGGCCCCGGACGCGCTCGGCGTGGACGTGGGCGCCGTCGGCGCGGACACGGACGTGCGCGCAACGGATGGGGGCGTGAGCGGTACGGGCGCGGACGTGACCGGTACGGACGTGACCGGTACGGACGTGGACGCGTTCGGCCGGGGCGGCGGCGCGTACGGGGCCGCCGGTGCGCGGCCGGACGGGTACGGCGGCGGCGAGGGCGCACGGCCGGGGCCGGAGGCGTACGGCGGTGATGGTGCCGGGCCGGGTCCGTACGGCGGCGGCGACGGCACACGGCCAGGGCTGGAGGCGTACGGCGGCGCCGGTACCCGCCCAGCCCTCCACACCCCCGGCGGCACCCGCCCGGCCCTCCACACCCCCGACGCCTACGGCACAGGCACCGACACCGGCACAGGCACCGGTACCGGCCCCCCCAGCACACAGCACCCCGACACCCCAGGCAGGCCCGCCGCCGACGCGGCGGCCTACGACCTCCCCGGTCACGAGCCCGCCCACGGTCACCCGCAGGCCCCTGAGTCCCGGCCCGACACAGGGCAGGACACCGCCGAGGGGCCCGGGCGGGCCCCGGCCCCGGGGCCGGCCCCCGCGTCCGCCGAGGTGTCCGCGCGCGTCCCCGAGCAGCCCACCCGCTCCCGCCTGGGCATCCGGCGCCGCCCCCGCGGGGGCAGATAGCCCGCGGTGCGGGACATGAGC
>NZ_BNBT01000014.1 GCF_014656095.1 Streptomyces longispororuber | reverse complement strand
GCACCCGCCGCGGCGCCCGCCGACCCGGCCGCCGCCGCGGCCACGTCCGCCGCCGCCGCGGCCACGTCCAAGGAGGTTCCATGACCCCTCTCCCCACCCCGTTGACCGGTGTCGTCCCGCCCGTCTGCACGCCCCTGACCCCGGACAACGAGGTGGACGTCGCCTCGCTCGAGCGCCTCGTCGACCACCTGGTCGGCGCGGGCGTGGACGCGCTGTTCGTCCTCGGCTCGTCCTCGGAGGCGGCGTACCTGCCGGACGGCCACCGCGCCACCGTCGTGTCCACGGTCGTCCGGCACGTCGCGGGGCAGCTCCCCGTCCTCGCCGGGGCCATCGACATGACCACCCTGCGCGTCCTGGACCACGTGCGGGCCGCGGCCGCCGCCGGGGCCGCGGGGGCCGTCGTCACCGCGCCCTTCTACACCCGCACCCACCCCGCGGAGATCGCCCGCCACTACCGGCTCGTCGCCGAGCGCGGCGGCCTGCCCGTCCTCGCGTACGACCTCCCGGTCTCGGTCCACACCAAACTGGACCCCGAGCTGGTCCTGGAGCTGGCGGGCGAGGGCACCCTCGCCGGTCTGAAGGACTCCAGCGGCGACGACGGGGCCCTGCGCCGCGTCATCCTCGGCACCCGCGCGCGCACCGGCGACGCCCCGTCCTTCAGCGTCCTCACCGGCTCCGAGCTCACCGTCGACTCGGCCCTGGCCATGGGCGCCGACGGCGTCGTCCCCGGCCTCGGCAACGTCGACCCCGACGGCTACGTCCGCCTGTACCGGGCCGCGCGGGCCGGTGACTGGCAGCGGGCCCGCGCCGAACAGGAGCGCCTGTGCGCGCTGTTCCGCATGGTGTACGTCGGCTCGCCCGCCCGCATGGGCGGCAGCTCCGCGAGCCTGGGCGCGTTCAAGGCGGCGCTGCACCTGCGCGGCGTCATCGCCCACCCCACGACGGCGGCCCCGCAGATCCCGCTGTCCCCCGAGGAGACGGAGCAGGTGGGCAAGCACCTGGCGGCGGCCGGCCTGCTGTGACCGGGAGGTCGTCACATCGGAGGTTGGAGAATTACTCACCAGACCTCGGTCCGTCGTCTGGGCGCTGCCCTGCCGGAAACGTTGGGGGCGGAGCTTCTCGACCGTATCGCGGGCCATATGCCCAGGTACACGGAGACCGCGGGGCGCGCCCTGGGGCAGGGCGCGCCCCTGCTACCACGCCTTCTGCGGCCGCATCGGTCACCAATCGGCGTGCCAGTACAGTGCATTGCTGCCGGTGCGGACCGGGGAGGCACCGTTGCCCGTGTCGACCCAGGGGTTACCGAAATTGGAGTAGGAGATCGTGAACGCCCGGTTGTCGGCGACTTTGTGCAGGGACAGGTGGTTGATGCGCTCGCTCCGGAAGAACCAGACCTTGTGAGCGACCTCGACATCCGTTGCGCTGGCTTGCGGCAGGACCACGATGTCGAAACCCGTACCGATCACGGTCCAGTCGGTGCCCTGGTCGGACTGGGGGTTGTCGATCTGGTTCTGCAGAAAGACGGAGTTTTCGCGCATGTCGTGGCACTGCTCATAGCCGCAGCCCCTGGCCGTCAAGGTGCCCGCGTGCGGGGTGCCGAACGTGACGACGTCCTCGACCCACAGGTAGGGCGGGTAGGCCGGGTTCTTCTTGTTCACCTCGGTGAGGGCCGAGCGGATGACGAGTCCGCCCATCGAGTGCGCCATGACATCGATGGACCGTCCCTTGCTGGTGTGCGCGTTGTAGATGTTCCAGGCCAGATCGAGGCCGATGGCCTCGATCGGCCGGTTGCGGTCGTTGGGAACACCCGCAGCCGACTTGAGGTTCTCGTCGCAGAACTCGTTGCTGTCGTAGTAGCCGACCGTCTTGAGGTTCTCCGGCTTCCAACCCCACTGGACCATGGCCGCCTTGGCGCTGCCCCACTCCTTTTCGCAGTCCCACCCATCGGGCATGGGCTCTCCGAAGTAGGGTGTGTCGAAGTAGCCGTGGATCATGTAGACGATTTCGTTGGTGCTGTTGTCGCGCGCCGGCGGGGTGGGCGGGGCCGCGCTGGCGGGCGGAGCGAGCGTGAGTGCGATCAGCGTGAAGACGCCTACCAAGGTGGCGATCCCCAGGCGTTGTTTCCTTCCGTGTCTGCCTCTCGCCACCTCTGCTAGCAGTGTGTTCCTCATGTCCCCCTCCGAGGCTCGGAATAGCTGAAAGGGGAACGTGGCAGGTGCTGCTGTCCGAGGTATTGGAGAAAGACGAACAGCAGTTCCTTTTGGCCGGAACAGTGAACCCCGGCGCGGCCTCACTCCGAGGCAAGGGCCCACCCTTGCTCTCAGCGGGCTACTGCCGCTGGTCGTGGGCGACTGCGGCCAGGTCCAGCCACCGTGGCCGCGTCGGCGGGACCGGTCGAGGAGGACGGGCAGCACACCAACTCTGACCTGCGGCGTTGGGATGGAAAAACACCTGCTCAGCCCGCGTCGCGGAGCCACAGGAGGTACGAGGCCGTCAGCGCGACGGCCCGGTCCTCGTCGCGCGCCAGCTCCACCAGGGCGCCCGCGGCCGTCGTCCCCGGGATGCCCGCCAGCGCCTGCGTCAGCCGTCCGCGCGCGGCCGCGTCGGCGGTGTCGCGGGCGAGGCGGTCGACGAGCCCGGTCGCGATCCGTTCGGCCGCCGCCGCCTCGCCCGCCAGCACGCTCAGCGCGTCGGCCGCGTCGGTGTCGTTCCGCCCCGCCGCGATCATGTCGATGAGCACCGGCACCGCCTCGGCCCTCCCCCGGTTCCCGAGGGCGAGCGCCGCGTACCCGCGGACCCCGTCGTCGGGGTCCCCGAGGGCGTCCCCCAGGTGGGTGGCCACCTCGTCGCCGGGCATCTCGGCGAGGCTGCGGACGGCCCGTTCCCGTACCGCGGCCACCGGCGAGGCGAGGCCCTTCGCCAGCAGCGCCGGGCCGCGGCCGCCCGCCTGCGCCAGCGCCCAGCGCAGGGCCCCGGCGACGTGCGGGTCGGTCTCGCCGAGCGCCGCCTCGGCCAGGGCCTCCACCGGCACGGTCACCCCCTTGGCCGAGGAGAGGGCCGCGCGCTGGCGGGCGTCGGGGCTCGGCGACCCCAGGGCCTGCAGGAGCGCGACGACCTGGAGGACGTCCTCCCAGTCGGCGGGGTCGGCGGCGTCGATCCCGCGCAGCCGCGTGAGCAGCTCGGTCTCGGCCGCGATGCGGTCGCGCGTCCGGCGGATGAGGTCGTCGACGAGGCCCGCGGGGGTGAAGCCGGGGTCGTCGAGGGCGCGGCCGATCTCCCGCAGCGACAGCCCGAGCGACCGCAGGCTCTCGATGTGGAAGACGCGCCGGATGTCCCGCGCGGAGTACTCCCGGTAGCCGGCGCCCGTACGGCCCGACGGCCGCACCAGGCCGAGCGACTCGTAGTGCCGGAGCATGCGGGCACTGACGCCGGACCGCCGCGCCACCTCACCGATCAGCACCGTCGCGTCACCCGTCCTGCGGGGCCCCGTCGAGGGCCACGACACGCTTGGCCTCCTCGATCGCCCAGGCGAATCCGGCGTCCGGGTCACGCAGCAACCGCCGGGTGGCGAGCGCGTGCGCCCGCACGTCCGGGCCCCCGGCCGCCGCCGCGGCGTCCAGCACCGGCATGATCGCCTCGCCCAGCGCGACCAGCGCCTGGCTGAGGCTGCGCCGGGTCTCCCGTCCGCCGCGGCCGAGCTGCGTCACCAGCTCCCCGGCCAGGGCGGTCTCCTCGCCCTCCGGTACGAGGACGACCGCGGCCCGCCAGGCGCTCCGCGCCACCTCGTCGTCGGCGTCGGCCAGCAGGGCCGGGGTGATCGCCGGCCACGCCCGCCGGTCCCCGATCTTGGACAGCGTGTGCAGCGCCTGGCTGCGCGCCTGCGCCCGCTCCGACCCGAGCTCCCGGAGCAGCGCGGGGAGCGTCAGGGACACCGGGTGGCGGGTGAGCGCCCAGGTCAGCATGTCGCGGACGAAGAACTCGGGCTCCACCGCGCACCGCTCGACGAGCGCCTCGACGCGTCCCGGGCCGGGCGCCGTACCGGCCGCCAGAGCGGCCCGCAGCCGCACCGAGGCGCGGGTGTCCGCGAGCCCGTGCAGCGCCCACACCACGTCCGTGTCCTGTCTCGCCATGGTCATCGGACCACCTCCTGGGAAGCAGTGAAGACCTTGTCACCGTGTCAAGGTCAAGCGCGACCACCTGCGCGCGGGGCCGTCCCGGCCCCGGTCAGGCGCCCGGGGTGACGAGGCCGGACTCGTAGGCGGCGATGACGAGCTGGGCCCGGTCGCGCGCCCCCAGCTTGCCCATGATCCGGCTGACGTGCGTCTTGGCCGTCAGCGGACTGAGCCCCAGCTCCTGTGCCACCTCCGCGTTGTTGCACCCCCGCGCGACCAGCGCGAGCACCTGCCGCTCCCGGCCGGAGAGCGCGGCGAGGCCCCCCGGCTCGGCCCCGGCCCCGGTGACCGGCACGCCGCGCGGCTGCCGCAGCACCCGTTCGATGAGGCGTGCCGTCGGGCCGGGCGACAGGAGGGAGTCCCCGGCGGCCACGGTCCTGATGGCGTCGAGGAGTTCGGCGGGCCTGGTGTCCTTCACCAGGAACCCGGACGCCCCGGCCCGCAGGGCCTCCACCACGTGCTCGTCGGTGTCGTACGTGGTGAGCATGAGGACCTTCACCCCGGCGAGGTCCTCGTCGGCGGCGATGAGCCGGGTCGCCTCGATGCCGTCGAGGTCGGGCATGCGGATGTCCATGACGACGAGGTCGGCCCGTTCGGCGCGGGCGAGCGCCAGGGCCTCGCGCCCGGAGCCCGCCTGCGCGACGACCTCCATGTCGGGCGCGGACTCGACGAGCATCGCGAACGCGGCCCGGACCAGCGCCTGGTCGTCGGCGAGCAGCACCCGGATCATACGGTCGTCACTCACCGCTCGCCTCCTACGGGGGCTGTGGGGGTTTCGGAGGCTACGGGAGTTCCGGAGGCTACGGGGGCTTCGGAGGCTACGGGGGTTCCGCCCGGCCCGGTGCCCTCGGCGGGCGCAACAGGCCCGACAGGCCCGCCACCCCCGACAGGCGCAACGGGCGCAACGGGCGCAACGGGCCCAACCGCACCAGCAGGCCCAACAGCCCCGGCCACAGCGCCAACCCCAGCCCCACCACCCCCCGCGGCCTTCGTCGTCCCACCCGTACCACCAGGCACCGGCAACACTGCCACCACCTCGAACCCCCCTTCCTCCCGCGGCCCCGCCTCCAGCGTGCCGCCCACGCTGCGCGCCCGCTCCCGCATGCCGATGAGGCCGAAGCCCCCGGGCCCGGCGGCGTCGGGGGCGGCGGCCGCCCCTGCGCCGTCGTCCGTCACCCGCACCGTCAACTGCCCGTCCTCCTCCCGTACGGCCACCGTCACACCCGGGGCGGGCCCGCCGTGGCGCACGGCGTTGGTGAGCGCCTCCTGCACGATGCGGTACGCCGCCGCGCCGACGGCGGGCGGCACCACGGCCTCCAACTCCCCGACCGTCAGCTCGACCTTCGCCCCGGCGGTCCGCGCGGAGTCCGCCAGGTCGCTCAGGCCGCCGAGCCCGGGCAGCGGCCCGCGGGTCTCGTCGGCCCCGGCCGCCGCCCCGGTGTCGCCGTCGTCCCCGCCGGAGCGCAGCACCTCCAGCGTGGCGCGCAGCTCGCCGCGGGCGTTGCGGCAGGTCTCGGCGATGTCGTCGAGGGCGCTCGCGATGGCCGCCCGGTCGAGGCGGTCGGGGTCGGCGGCGAGCACGTGCGCGGCCACCGAGGTCTGCACGCCGACGAGGGTGATGCTGTGCGCGAGCAGGTCGTGCAGGTCGCGGGCGACCCGCAGCCGCTCCTCGGCGACGCGGCGCCGCGCCTCCTCCTCGCGGGTGCGCTCGGCCCGTTCGGCCCGCTCGACCACGGAGGCCAGGTACTGCCGGTGCACGCGCACGTACGTACCGAAGACGAGCACGGCGACGATCCAGCCGGTGATCCGTACGACCTCGGTGGCCGGGTCTCCGCCGACGCCCGCGTTGACGACGAAGACGAGGCCGATGATGTGCAGGCCGGTCAGCAGCGTGCGGCGGGGCCGCCCGGACACGGCGACGGTGTAGAGCGCGACCATGCCGACGTGGGTCGCGGCGAGGTGCGTGTAGTCCAGGGCGTGGTAGGAACCGGCCAGGGCCATGACGGCGAACAGCACCGTCATGGGCCTGCCGCGGCGCCAGATCAGCGGCACGTGGGCGCCCAGCAGGAGCGTCCAGCCGAGCAGGTCCGGCGGGCGGCCGTCCTTGACGAGGACGGCGAGCACGGCGGCGAGGCCGGCGAGGTGCGCGGCGAGCACCGCGTCCTGCCGCAGGGCGCGCCGCGACCCGGGCACGGCGCCGGAGAACGGCCACCAGGGGCGTCCGGCGGACGGCGGACACGGCACCTCGTCGGCTCCCCCTTCTCGTACAGATCCTCGTACGGGATCGCGTACGGGATCTCGTACGGCTCCTCGTACGGCGGCGGCTCCCGCCCCTCGGGGAGGTGCCTCGCGCACGTGGCGTACGTCCATGACGTCGGTCCTCATCTTCCAGTACGGCGGCGCCCCTCCGGGAGGGAGGGGCGCCGTGAAGTCGGAACCGGGTGCCCGGGCGGGCTTCAGGGGAGGCGCGCCAGCTCCGGTTCGCGGGGTTCCGGGGCCGCGGGCGGCCGCGGTGCCCGCGACAGCGGCCCGGGCCACCACACCTTGCGGCCGAGCGCGAGGCTCGCGGACGTCACCAGGTAGGTGCGGACCAGGAAGGTGTCGAGGAGCACGCCGACCGCGATGACGAAGCCCAGCTCGACGAGTTGGACGAGCGGCATGTTGGTGAGCACCGCGAAGGTCGCGGCGAGCACGAGGCCCGCGGAGGCGATGACCCCGCCGGTGGTGCGCAGCGCGGTGAGCGCGGCCGTGCCGGTGTCGGCGCCCTCCAGGCACTCCTCGCGCATGCGGTGCATGAGGAAGATGCCGTAGTCGACGCCGAGGGCGACGAGGAAGACGAAGGACAGCAGGCCGAGCCCCGGGTCGGTGCCCTCGAAGCCGAACAGCGGCCCGAAGACCAGGCCCCCGATGCCGAGCGAGGCGCCCCAGACGGCGACGACCGCGAGCAGCAGGAGCAGCGGCGCGACCAGGCTGCGCAGCAGCGCGACCAGGACGAGCAGGACGGCGGCGAGGACGATGGGCACGACGACCATGCGGTCGCGGGCGTTGGTGTCCTTGAGGTCGATCTGCTCGGCGCTGGGCCCGCCGACGTAGGCGCCCCGGTCGTCGAGGGCGTCGCGCAAGGCCTCGATGGTGGCCGTCTCGGCGGCCGTCTGCGGCGGGGCCTTGGCGACCACCGACAGCTCCGTCCACCGCTCGGAGGAGCGGCCGCGCTCGGCGCTGTCGACCCCGGCCACGGACCGGGCCCGGTCGAGGAGGGCGTCGGCCTCGCCGGACGGCACGATGACGCTGATGGGCTGGGTGCCGCGTTCGGGATAGGCGGCGGCCAGGGTCTCCATCGCGGCGATGGAGTCGGGCTTGCTGGTGAAGGAGTCCTCCTGCTTGAGGTTGCCGGGCAGGTTGAGCGCGCCGAGGGAGAGCACGGCGAGCAGCGCGGCCCCAATGGCGAGCACGACGACGGGCCGGCGTCCGGCGGAGGAGCCCATGGACGCGAACAGCGAGCGGCGCTTCTTGGGTTCGCTGCCGAAGGCGGGCACGATCGGCCAGAACACCCGCCGCCCCAGGAGCACGAGCAGCGCGGGCAGCAGCGTCAGCATGGCCACCAGCGCGCACAGCACGCCCACGGCGCCCAGCGGGCCCATGCCGCGGCTGGAGTTGAGGTCGGCGGCGAGCAGGCAGAACAGGCCCGCGGCGACGGTTCCGGACGAGGCGAGGACGGCGGGCCCGCAGCTCCGCAGGGCGACGGCCATGGCGTCGTACGGGCGCTCGACGCGGCGCAGCTCCTCGCGGTAGCGGGAGACGATGAGCAGGGCGTAGTCGGTGCCGGCGCCGAAGACGAGGATCGTCATGATGCCGGAGCTCTGGCCGGTGACGCTCGTGCCGAAGGCCTGGTTGAGGCCGTAGGCGACGCCCATGGACAGGAAGTCGGCGATGCCCGCGACGACGAGCGGCACCAGCCACAGGAACGGGCTGCGGTAGATGAGGATGAGCAGGATCGCGACGACGGCGACGGTGGTGTAGAGCAGCGGCCCGTCGAGTGACTGGTAGACCTCGCCGGCGTCGGTGGCGAGCGCGCCGGAGCCGCCGACCTTCACGCTCAGGCCGTCGCCGGCCCCGCCGGAATCGGACTCCTTCGCGATGTCGCGCACGTCGTTGACGAAGGCGTCGCGCTTCTCCTCGTCGGTGCCCGGCGCGGTGCTGGCCACCGGGTACATCAGGGTCGTCCCGTCCTTCGACGCCACCCCCGTGGGCGTCGCGACGAGCTCCACCTGACGTGCCACGGCGGCCACCTGGTCGGCGGCCGTCCTGCGGTCGGCGGCGCTCAGGCCGCCGTCGCGGTGGTAGACGAGGACCAGTTCGGTGGTCTCGCCGCCGGGCAACTGCTCCTGCACCTCGGCGACCTGCGTGGAGTCGGCACTCGCGGGCAGGTAGTCCACGGCGCGGTCCTTCTGCACGTCGCCGAGCTTCCCGGCGAACGGCCCCGCGAGCGCCATCACGGCGACCCAGATGCCGAGCAGCACCCAGGGCACGGCACGTGGTCGTCGGCGCTTGGTGGTTGTCGCGGCCCCCATCGGTGGGCCTCCCTCCCGTGACGGTGTCTGACGGCTTCCAGACTTCCGCCGGGAGCGGGGCGATACGTCACACGAGGGAGCGAGTTCGGCCGTACGCCCCGTGGTGGCACGGGCCGCGGACTACTCCCCGGGGAGTAGTGGCGTGGAGTACGGGGCGCGCGTACGGACCGGTGGCGCCGGAGGGCCGACGCGGGAGGGGGACGGGGCCGCGGCCTCAGGACGGGGTGCGCTGGGCGGCGGCCATCAGGCGGGCCACGTCGTCCGTGCCGATGCTCAGCGCGCAGCCCGCGGTGGCGAGCACGTCGCGCTCGGCGGGCGTGTAGGGGCCGTCGGTGAGGGCGATGCGGGCGCCCTTGAGGAGCAGCGCCTCGCGGCCCGCGGGGGCCAGGTGCGGGGCGAGGGGGCCGAGCGCCTCGTGCAGTTCGATGGCGAGGCCGGGGGCGAAGTCGGGGGCTCCGGGGCGGCCGGTGTCGGCGGCGAGCGCCTGGACGAGGGCGACGACGCGTTCCCCGGTGCAGTCGTCGAACCCGGCGCCGCGCAGGGTGGCGACGGCGGCGTCCAGGGTGGTGCGGGACGCGGCGCCGCCGGTGGTGAGGACGGCGATGACGATGGTGTGCACGGCCTCGCGGAGCATGGCGGCGAGCCGGACGGTGGTGGGGTGGTCGAGCGCGTCGAGCCCGAAGTGGCCCCGGCAGGCGGCGCATTCGACGACGGGCCCGGTGTCGCCGCGGGAGAGCAGCGGCAGGCCGAGCAGGACGAAGCGGCGGCGCCCGGTGCGCCGCTGGTAGTTGCGGTCGCCGCCGCAGCCGGGGCAGAAGAACTCGCCGTCGCAGACGGTGGTCCACACGGTGCGGGTGCCGACGAGGCGGCCGATGCGGGCGAGGCCCGGGCCGTGGCCGTGGTGCCGGCCGCGGCGCGGCGGTGGTGCCGGGACGCGGATGTCGCGGGAGTTCCGGCCGTCTCGTTCCCGGTCTGGCAGCACCACGCACCTCCACGACTCCGCGGCCGCCCTGCCGCGTTGGCGTGATGTTAGCCACATCGGTGATGCCGCGTCAGTACCCCGGAGCGGAGATGGCTGACGGGCGGCCGGGACGCGGGCCCCGCGCACGGCGTGGCCCCGCCCGCCACCAGGGCGGGCGGGGCCACGAAAGCACCGGTCGAACTGGGGGTCGAACAGGCTCAGCGGGCCGCGCGGTTGACGGCGGAGACGACGGCCTTCAGCGACGCACGTGTCGTATTCGCGTCGATGCCGACGCCCCACAGGACGCGCTCGCCGATCGCGCACTCGATGTACGAGGCGGCCAGCGCGGAGGCCTCGGCGCTCATCGTGTGCTCCTGGTAGTCCAGCAGGCGGGCGTCGATGCCGACGGTCTGCAGGGCCGCGAAGAACGCGGAGATCGGGCCGTTGCCCGTGCCGGTGAGCACGGTGGACTCGCCGTCCACGATCGCCCCGACGGTCAGGGTGTCGACGCCGTCCTCGCCCGTCGTGGTCTGGCTGGCGCGCAGTTGCACGCGGCCCCAGGGGTTGTCCGGGTTGGGCAGGTACTCGTCCTGGAAGACGCTCCAGATCGCGCTCGGCGAGACCTCGCCGCCCTCGGCGTCGGTCTTCGCCTGGATGATCTTCGAGAACTCGATCTGCATGCGCCGCGGCAGTTCCAGCTTGTGGTCGTTCTTCAGGACGTACGCGATGCCGCCCTTGCCGGACTGCGAGTTGACGCGGATGACCGCCTCGTACGAGCGGCCGACGTCCTTGGGGTCGATCGGCAGGTACGGCACGGCCCACTCGATGTCGTCCACGGTCCTGCCCGCGGCGGCCGCGCGGGCCTCCATCGCGTCGAAGCCCTTCTTGATGGCGTCCTGGTGGGAGCCGGAGAAGGCGGTGTAGACGAGGTCGCCCGCGTAGGGGTGGCGCGGGTGCACCTCCATCTGCGTGCAGTACTCGTAGACGCGGCGGATCTCGTCGATGTCCGAGAAGTCGATCTGCGGGTCGATGCCCTGGCTGAACAGGTTCATGCCCAGGGCGACCAGGTCGACGTTGCCGGTGCGCTCGCCCTGGCCGAACAGGCAGCCCTCGACGCGGTCGCCGCCCGCCATCACGGCCAGCTCGGCGGCGGCGACGGCGGTGCCGCGGTCGTTGTGCGGGTGGATGGACAGGCAGACGTACTCGCGCCGGGACAGGTTCCGGCTCATCCACTCGAAGCGGTCGGCGTGCGTGGACGGCGTGGACCGCTCCACGGTCGCGGGCAGGTTGAGGATGATCTCGCGGTCGGCGTCGGGCCGCCAGACGTCCATGACGCCCTCGCAGACCTCCAGGGCGAAGTCCAGCTCGGTGTCGGTGAAGATCTCCGGGCTGTACTGGTAGCCGAACACCGTCTCCGGGCCCAGCATCTTCTCGGCGTAGTCCATGACCAGCCGGGTGCCGTCGACGGCGATCTGCTTGACCTGCTCGCGTGAGCCGCGGAAGACGACCTCGCGCCAGACCGGGGCGGTCGCGTTGTACAGGTGCACGGTGGCGCGCCGGGCGCCCTTCAGCGACTCCACCGTGCGCGCGATCAGCTCCTCGCGGGCCTGCGTCAGCACGGAGATGGTCACGTCGTCGGGGATCGCGTCCTCGTCCTCGACGATGGACCGTACGAAGTCGAAGTCGGTCTGCCCCGACGAGGGGAACCCGACCTCGATCTCCTTGTAGCCCATCTTGACCAGCAGGTCGAACATGGCCCGCTTGCGGGCCGGGGACATCGGGTCGATCAGCGCCTGGTTGCCGTCGCGCAGGTCGGTGGACAGCCAGCGGGGCGCCACGGTGATCCGCCGGTCCGGCCAGGTGCGGTCGGGCAGGTGCACCTGCTCGTACTGCCCGTACTTGTGGATGGGCATGGCGGAGGGGCGTTGGAAGTTCGGCATTGGTGTGCGGGCTCCTCAGTGAGTCCTGGAGGACGGCCGACGTTCTTGCACAGCACCGACTCCGCGGGGAGGGGGTCGGCCTCGACTACAAGCCCTCACCGCGGCGGCTAAGGAGAAGCAGCCCGTAACGCATGATGCCTCGAAGCGTAGCCGAGCCTCGCCGGATGCGAGGCCCCGTATCACTATGCGGGACCTTCTCGGCGCTGCGCGCCGTCGCCTGTCCCGCGTGCGTGCCGTCGTCGACTGCCGGTGATCCACCGCTCCGCGGCGGATGTCCCCCGCCCGCCCGCCCCTTCCAGGGCGGCCGAGCGAGGGTATGTCAGCCCGTCCGGCGTTTGAGGACGAGGCCGGAGGCCGATCGGGCGGGGTCCAGGGGCGGCAGCCCCTGGTTACGGGAAAGGGGCGGGCCTGGGGCGCCCCCCCCGCGAGGGCCATGGCCATGTCCCGCCCACAGGACGCGCACCCCCTACCACCCGACCCGGAGCCCCACCCACCGTATGGGGTTATTTCACCAATCATGGTTGCACCCCGTGACAGTGGCATGACCCAGTGCCACATTGCCACGCATGACCGCCAACCCAACGGGGAACCCGGAAAGGTTCGAGCCCGTTTTCTGCACCATCGTGCCTCCGTTCGTCCTGGACACCCTCGCCCAGAGCCAGGACCCCGCCCTCGCGGGCCCCGCCCGCCGCACCCTCCAGCGGGACGCCTTCGAGCGCACCCAGCGCCGGCTGACCACCGTCATCGGCGCCCCCTCCGTCCCGGTCCCGCGGGGCACCGCCGAGGGCAAGCCGCACCGCACCGTCCACGACGCGGAGCACCGCACGGACCTGCCCGGCCGCAAGGTCCGCGGCGAGGGCGACGCGGCCGGCCAGGACGCGACGGTCAACCGCGCGTACGCCGGCCTCGGCGCGACCTTCGAGGTGTTCCTGGAACACTTCGGGCGGAACTCCATCGACGGCTCGGGCCTGCCCCTGAACGCCACCGTCCACTACGACCGGGACTACGGGAACGCCTTCTGGAACGGCGAGCAGATGGTGTTCGGCGACGGCGACAAGGAGATCTTCCTCGACTTCACGATCCCGGTGGACGTCATCGGCCACGAGCTGACCCACGGCGTCGTGCAGTACACCGCGAACCTGACCTACTTCGGCCAGCCCGGCGCCCTCAACGAGTCCATGGCGGACGTCTTCGGCTCGCTGATCAAGCAGTACACGCTGAGCCAGACCGCCGCCGAAGCGGACTGGCTGATCGGCGCGGGCCTGCTGGCCGAGCGCGTCACGGGCACGGCGCTGCGCTCCATGAAGGCCCCGGGCACCGCGTACGACGACGACGTCCTCGGCAAGGACCCGCAGCCCGCCACCATGGACGACTACGTCCGCACCGGCCGCGACAACGGCGGCGTCCACATCAACTCCGGCATCCCGAACCACGCCTTCTACCTGCTCGCCACGGCCCTCGGCGGCCACGCCTGGGAGCGGGCCGGGCAGATCTGGTACGCCGTCCTGACCGGCGGCGAGCTGGCCGTGGACGCCTCGTTCACGGACTTCGCCAAGCTCACCGTCGCGGCGGCCCGTGAGCGGTACGGCGACGGGGAGGAACTGAAGGCCGTCCAGGACGCGTGGGCGCGGGTGAAGGTGCCCACGAGCTGAGGGTCCGGGGGCCGGACCCGGCCCCCGGACGCCTGGCCGACAGCCGCCGGGGCCGCCTGGCGGGGCTCCGCCGCCTGGAGTACACAGGACCCATGCGTATCCAGGTGAAGCGCACCGGAGGTTTCGGCGGCATCGAGCGGCACGCGGAGGTCGACACGACCGCGCGCCCGGACGCCCAGGAGTGGCACACCCTGGCCGAGCGTGCCCTGGCCACGTGCCGGGGCACGCCCCCCATCGGCGTGCCCGACGGCTTCAGCTACGAGATCACCGTCGACGGACGCACCGTGTACGCCGCGGACCCCGGCCTGACGGAGGACCAGCGGGAGCTGATCACCCGGGTCCTGAAGGAGGGCTCGTAAGGGGTTCGTAGCGGCTCCAGGCCGTTCCCGGCGGCCGCTTTCCCGCGCACGGGCGTTGACTTCCGCCCGCGGCGGTACGGAAGATCCCGCCCATGGCAGCGAGCCCTCTCCCCCGGTTCCCGCGCGGCTTCCTGTGGGGCGTGTCCACGTCGGCCCACCAGATCGAGGGCGCCGCCGACGAGCGCGGCCCGTCGGTGTGGGACGCCTTCACCGCCCTGCCGGGGAACGTGAAGGACGGCACGACCGCCGCCGTGGCCTGCGACCACGTGCGGCGCTACCGCGAGGACGTGGCGCTGGTCCGTGACCTCGGCGCGGGCGCGTACCGCTTCTCGGTCTCCTGGCCGCGGGTGCTGCCCACCGGCTCGGGCGCCGTCAGCGAGCGGGGCCTGGACTTCTACGACCGGCTCGTCGACGAGCTGTGCGCGGCGGGTGTCCGCCCGGTGCCGACGCTCTTCCACTGGGACACGCCGCTCGCCGTGGAGGAGGCGGGCGGCTGGCTCGCCCGGGCGACGGCGGAGCGGTTCGCGGAGTACGCGGCCGTGGTCGCGGCGCGGCTCGGCGACCGCGTCACCACCTGGCTCACCCTCAACGAGCCCGCCGAGCACACCCTGCTCGGCCACGCCATCGGCCGGCACGCGCCCGGCAGACAGCTCCTCTTCGACGCGCTGCCCGCCGCCCACCACCAGCTCCTCGGCCACGGCCTGGCCGTCGCCGCCCTGCGCGCCGCGGGCGCGCCGGAGGTCGGCATCGCCAACTCCCACGGCCCGACCTGGCCCGCCTCCGACGCGCCGGAGGACCGCGAGGCCGCCGGCTTCTACGACACCCTCCTCAATTGGCTGTTCGCCGATCCGCTGCTCCTCGGCCGCTACCCGGACGCCGTCGCGGAGCTGCTCTCCGCCCACGTCCCGGACCTGGCGGCGGACCTGAAGGTGATCGCCGCGCCGCTCGACCGGTACGGCGTGAACTACTACCAGCCGACCAAGGTGGGCGCCCCCGTGGCGCACCCCACCCCGGTCTCCGGCCTCGCCCTGCCGCCGCGGCTCCCCTTCTCCCTGCGGGAGATCACCGGGTACCCGGTCACGGACTTCGGCTGGCCCGTCGTCCCCGAGGGCCTCACGGAGCTCCTCCTGACCCTGCGCGAGCGGTACGGGGACCGCCTGCCGCCGGTCGTCGTCACGGAGAACGGCTGTAGCTGCGAGGAGCTGGACGACCAGGACCGCATCGCCTTCCTGGACGGGCATCTGCGGGCGCTGCACCGGGCGATGGCGCGGGGGGTCGACGTCCGCGGGTACTTCGTCTGGTCGCTCCTGGACAACTTCGAGTGGGCGGAGGGGTACGGGCAGCGGTTCGGCCTCGTCCACGTCGACTACGCCACCCAGCACCGCACGCCGAGGTCGTCCTACCACTGGCTCCGGTCGGCCTTGGCGAACCAGCGCGGCTAGGCCCTCGCGGGGGGCGCCCCAGTCCCGCCCCTTCCCCGTAACCAGGGGCTGCCGCCCCTGGACCCCGCTTTTTCGGCGCTCCGCGCCTCGTCCTCAAACGCCGGTCGGGCTGAAAATGCACCGCTCGGGGAAGATTCCAGCCCGTCCGGCGTTTGAGGACGAGCGCGTCAGCGCGATTTTCGGGGGGTCCAGGGGGCGGAGCCCCTTGGTTACGGGAAAGGGGCGGGACTGGGGCGCCCCGCGCGGGTCACGCCGCGAGCGCCGCCTCCACCGACGCCCGGGCCGCGCCCGGGTCGTCGCCCGCCGCGACGGCGAAGTCGACGAGGACCCCGCGCAGCACCTGCTCCGAGGTGTAGCCCCCCATGACGTACCCCCCACGGGACAGGTGCGCCAAGCCGTGCATGGAGCTGAACAACTGCCGCACCAGCAGATCCGCGTCGGCGTCCGGGCGGAACCGCCCCGCCCCCGCGCACCGCCGGATGGCGTCCCGCGGCATCCGCAGCATGAAGGACCCGGCCCGCCGGTCCTCCTCGGTCAGCGTGAACCCGGCGACCGCGGACCCGCCCAGCATCACGGCGTACACCTCGGGCTCGGCCCGGGCGAACTCCTGGTACACCCGGCACAGCCCGGCCAGCTCGACGACGGGGTCGCCGCCCCGCTCCACGGCCAGGGCCCGGGCGTGGAACCGCTCGAAGCCCTCCCGTATGACCTCGCGCACGAGCCCCGGCATGGAGCCGAAGTGCGTGTAGACGGCCATCGTGGAGGCGCCCACCGCCTGGACCAGGCGCCGCGCGCTCAGGGCGGCGGGGCCCTGCTCGGCCAGGACGCGCGCGGCCTCATCGAGGAGGAGGCGGCGTACGTCGGCGGAGGCACGTTTCCCGGTTGACACGGGCGCCAGCATAACGCTGTTATTGGAGCCGTCTCCGTATAACGCCGTTATGCGAACCGGACGCGAGAGGAGTCGTCATGATCGGACGGCGACGAGGACGCACACGGCCACTCCGGCTTCCGGAGGCCGCCGGTCCGCAGGCGGGGGCGACGGCGCCGCAGCAGGGGTACGGGGGTCCCCCGCTGCGGCTCGCCGTCATCGGCGACTCCCTCGCCGCGGGCGTGGGCGCGGCCACCCACGAGGAGGCGCTGCCCGGCCGCCTGGCCCACACCCTGACGGCGCTCACGGGCCGCGCGGTGTCCTGGCGCGTGACGGCGCGCGCGGGCGCGACCCTGGACGCCGTGCGCCGGGGCCTGCTGCCCGGCCTGACGGACCCGCTCACGCGCTGGCGCCCGGACGTGGTCCTCGTGGCCGCGGGCTCCAACGACGCGCTGGCCCTGCGGAGGCCGAGCGCGTTCGGGGCGGACGCCCGCCGGCTGGTACGAGACGTCCGCCTGCGCCTGGGGCAGGACGTGCCCGTGGTCTTCGCCGGGCTGCCGCCCCTCACCCGCGTCGCCGCGCTGCCGCGCGCGGCCCGCACGCCGCTGCACGCGTACGTGACGCTCCTGGACCGGCGGCTGCGGCGCGTCGCCCGCCGGGAGGCGGCGGTCTTCCACCTGCCGACCGCCGGGCCGCCCGCCGTCCCGGGCGACTGGTTCGCGCCGGACCTGCTGCACCCGTCGGCGGACGGCTACCGGGCCTGGGCCGGGGAGCTCGCGGTGGGCCTGGCCCTCAGAACCCCAGGCGTCGCAACTGCTTCGGGTCGCGCTGCCAGTCCTTCGCCACCTTCACGTGCAGGTCGAGGAAGACCGGCGTACCGAGGAGCGCCTCGATCTGCTTGCGGGACTTGATGCCCACGTCCTTGAGCCGCTTGCCCTTGGGGCCGATGATGATGCCCTTCTGGCTGGGCCGCTCGATGAACACGTTGGCGTGGATGTCGAGCAGGGGCTTGTCGGCGGGGCGGCCCTCGCGGGGCAGCATCTCCTCGACGACCACGGCGATGGAGTGCGGCAGCTCGTCCCGCACGCCCTCAAGGGCCGCCTCGCGGATCAGCTCGGCGACCATGACCTGCTCCGGCTCGTCCGTGAGGTCGCCCTCGGGGTAGAGCGCGGGCCCCTCGGGCAGCAGCGGCACCAGCAGGTCGGCGAGCAGCTCCACCTGCTTCTCGCCGACGGCGGAGACCGGCACGATCTCCTGCCACTGGATGCCGAGCTCCTTGCCGAGCTGGTCGACGGCGATGAGCTGCTCGGCGAGCGCCTTGCTGTCGACCAGGTCGGTCTTGGTGACGATGGCCACCTTCGGCGTCTTCTTGATCGAGGCCAGTTCCTTGGCGATGAACCGGTCGCCGGGGCCGATCTTCTGGTCCGCGGGCAGGCAGAAGCCGATCACGTCGACCTCGGCCCAGGTGGCGCGGACCACGTCGTTGAGCCGCTCGCCGAGCAGGGTGCGCGGCTTGTGCAGGCCCGGGGTGTCCACCAGGATCAACTGGGCCTCGGGCCGGTGCACGATGCCCCGCACGGTGTGCCGGGTGGTCTGCGGCCGGTTCGAGGTGATGGCCACCTTCTTGCCGACCAGAGCGTTCGTGAGGGTGGACTTGCCCGCGTTGGGGCGGCCGACGAAGCAGGCGAAGCCCGCCCGGTGGGCGGCCCGCTCGGACGGCTGGGATGACTGGGTACGCACGCTCATGCCGCCATTCTCCCTGATCTTTTCTGGCGTGGGCGCCCTGGGCGGTTCCCGTGGCCGGGGCTCTGTCCCACCCGCCCGCCCTTCATCGCGCCGGCGCGCTCGTCCTCAAACGCCGGACGGGCTGGATCCCCACCCCGGCCCCGGCTGGAGATCGCAGCCGCGTTCGGCGGGAAGAGCAGGCGCGCTCGGCGGGAAGTTCCAGCCCGTCCGGCGTTTGAGGACGAGGCCGAAGGCCGATCACGGGGTCCGGGGCGGAGCCCCGGTTTCGGGAAAGGGGCGGGTCTGGGGCGCCCCGCGAGGGCTACACCTCCGCGGTGCCGCGGACCGCCCCGTCCGGACCCGCCAGGAACACCGGGGTTCCGGCGCCGCCCAGGTCCCGCACCGCGGCCAGGTCCGCCTCCGGGAGGGCGTCCGCGGCGGAGACGACCGCCGCCGCCTCCAGGGACTCCGCGCCGGACGCCACCGCCATGGCCACCGCCGTGCGCAGCGCGGACAGCTCCAGGGAGGCGAGGCCGACCGTCCCCGCGACGTAGGTGCGCCCGGTCCCGTCCCGTACGGCGGCACCCTCCGGGACGCCGTTGCGGGCCCGCGCCGAACGCGCGAGGGTGACGATCTTCTGGTCCTCGGGGCCGAGGTCGGTGCGCTCAGTCATGGCACGAGCATAAGGAGCGGGCCCGGCCGGGGCCCCACCCGGCCCCGCGCCCGCCGTGCGGTGGTCACGGCCGGTCCAGGCGCAGCCGCTCGGCGCGGGGCAGGCCCGCCACCACCAGGTCGTAGGAGTCCTCGACGAGCTCGCGGAGCAGGTGGTCGGGGAGGTCCGCGTCGGCCGTCACCGTGTTCCAGTGGCGCTTGTTCATGTGCCAGCCGGGCACGATCTGCGGGTGCCGGGCCCGGAGCTGGAGCGCGATCTCCGGTTCGCACTTGAGGTTCACCTTCAGGGGCCTGGCGTCCAGCGCGCTCAGCGCGAACAGCTTGCCCGCCACCTTGAACACCGACGTCTCGGGACCGAACGGGAAGTCCTCCACCGCGTCGTTGAACGACAGGCAGAACTCCCTCAGCTCCTGCGGCGTCATCCCCCGGCCTCCTCCCCCGTCGCGGCCGCCGCCGCGTTCCCCGGCGCGACCGGCTCCACGAGCACCGTCACGATCTTGTTGCGGCGTCCGGCCGCGGCCTCCGCGGTCAGCCGCAGCTCCCGCTCGTCCGGCAGCGTCACCACGGCCTTCGCGCCCGCGATGGGGACCCGCCCGAGCTGCTTGGCCAGCAGGCCGCCGACGGTCTCCACGTCCTCGTCGTCGTACGCCTCCAGGCCGTACAGCTCGCCGAGGTCGCCGATGTCGAGCCGCGCGGTGACGCGGTAGGCGCCGCCGCCCAGGTCCTCGACGGGCGGCAGCTCCCGGTCGTACTCGTCGGTGATCTCGCCGACGATCTCCTCCAGGATGTCCTCGATGGTGACGATCCCGGCCGTGCCGCCGTACTCGTCGATGACGACGGCGACGTGGTTGCGCTCCTGCTGCATCTCGCGCAGCAGGTCGCCCGCGTTCTTCGTGTCGGGGACGAACGCCGCGGGCCGCATGGCCGTCGACACCAGGTCGTTCTCGGCGTCGCGGTTGATGTGCGTCTTGCGGGCCAGGTCCTTGAGGTAGACGATGCCGACCACGTCGTCCTCGCTCTCGCCGGTGACCGGTATGCGCGAGAAGCCGGAGCGCAGGGCGAGCGTCAGGGCCTGGCGGACGGTCTTGTAGCGCTCGATGGAGACCAGGTCGGTGCGCGGGACCATGACTTCCCGTACGAGGGTGTCGCCGAGCTCGAAGACGGAGTGCACCATGCGGCGCTCCTCGTCCTCGATGAGGGACTCCTTCTCGGCGAGGTCGACCATGGCGCGCAGCTCCGCCTCGGAGGCGAACGGGCCGCGCCGGAAGCCCTTGCCGGGCGTGAGCGCGTTGCCGATGAGGATGAGCAGCGGCGGGACCGGGCCCATGATCCGGGCCAGCGGCAGCAGCACGTACGCGGCGGCGGTGGCCGTGTTCAGCGGGTGCTGGCGGCCGATGGTGCGCGGGGAGACGCCGACGGCGACGTAGCTGACCAGGACCATGACGGCGATGGCGACGGCCAGCGCCTCCCAGGTGACGTCGAAGGCCCGCAGGCAGGCGTACGTCACCAGGGCCGCGGCCGCCATCTCGCAGGCGACGCGGACCAGCAGGGCCACGTTCAGGTAGCGGGTGGGGTCGGCGGCGACCTGGGCGAGCTTCGCGCTGCCGCGCCGCCCGGAGCGGACGGCCTCCTCGGCGCGGAAGCTGGAGACGCGGGCGAGGCCCGCCTCGGCGCAGGCGGCGAGCCAGGCCACCACGATCAGGGCGACGGCGCCGGCGATGAGCTGGAGGGACATGGGATTACGAGACGGTCGGGGCCGGGGAGGGGCCGGTCATGCCCCGCTCGGCGCGCCAGCCGTCGACGATGGCGGCCTGCAGGCCGAACATCTCGGCCTTCTCGTCGGGCTCCTCGTGGTCGTACCCGAGCAGGTGCAGCACGCCGTGCACGGTCAGGAGCTGGAGCTCCTCGTCCATGGAGTGGTTCGTGGGCGCCTGCTCGCCCTGCTTGCGGGCGACCTCGGGGCACAGCACGATGTCGCCGAGGAGCCCCTGCGGGGGCTCCGCGGCGTCGTCGTCCCGGCTCGGCGGGCGCAGCTCGTCCATCGGGAAGGACATCACGTCCGTGGGGCCGGGCAGGTCCATCCACTGGATGTGGAGCTGCTCCATGGCGTCGGCGTCCACGACGATCACCGAGAGCTCGGAGAGCGGGTGGATCCGCATCCGCGCGAGCGCGTAGCGGGCGATGTCGAGGATCGCCTGCTCGTCGACCTCGGTGCCGGATTCGTTGTTGACGTCGATCGCCATGCGCTCTGGTGTCTACTTTCCTCTGGACCGGCCCTTGTGGGAGCCGTTCTCCGTGCCGTTCTCGCTGTCGTACTTCTCGTACGCGTCGACGATACGGCCGACCAGCTTGTGCCGGACGACGTCGTGCGAGGTGAGCCGCGAGAAGTGCACGTCGTCGACGCCGTCCAGGATGTCCTGGACCTGGCGCAGACCGGACTTCGTGCCGTTCGGCAGGTCGATCTGCGTGACGTCGCCCGTGATCACGATCTTGGATTCGAAGCCGAGACGGGTGAGGAACATCTTCATCTGCTCGGGGTTCGTGTTCTGCGCCTCGTCCAGGATGATGAACGCGTCGTTCAGCGTCCGGCCGCGCATGTACGCCAGCGGCGCGACCTCGATGGTCCCGGCCGCCATGAGGCGGGGGATCGAGTCGGGGTCGAGCATGTCGTGCAGCGCGTCGTACAGCGGGCGCAGGTACGGATCGATCTTCTCGTAGAGCGTGCCGGGCAGGAAGCCGAGGCGCTCGCCGGCCTCGACGGCCGGGCGGGTCAGGATGATGCGGTTGACCTGCTTGGACTGGAGGGCCTGGACGGCCTTGGCCATGGCCAGATAGGTCTTGCCGGTGCCCGCGGGTCCGATGCCGAAGACGATCGTGTGCTTGTCGATCGCGTCGACGTACCGCTTCTGGTTGAGCGTCTTGGGGCGGATCGTGCGGCCGCGCGACGAGAGGATGTTCTGCGTGAGCACCTCGGCCGGGGTCTCGTCCGGCCCGTCGCCGGTCTCGCTCGCTCTGAGCATGGCGATCGAGCGTTCCACTGCGTCCTCCGTCATCGGCTGTCCGGTGCGGAGCACCAGCATCATCTCGTCGAACAGGCGCTGTACGAGGGCCACTTCGCTGGGCTCCCCCACGGCGCTGATCTCATTGCCCCGGACGTGGATGTCGGCCGCCGGGAAGGCCTTCTCGATCACGCGCAGCAGCGTGTCTCCGGAGCCAAGGACGGTCACCATGGGGTGCTTGGCCGGGACCGTGAAGTGGGCTCGCGCCTGTGCCTGCGCAGGGGTGTGAGCTGTGGGTGTGTGAGTCATGGGCCGGCGCTTAAGGCCTGCACGTCCTCCTCGTCGCGGACTCGCCGCTCGGCGTCCTTACCTACTGCCAAGAGTACGACGCGCCGCCGACAACCCCGTAGGACTTTTCCGTCCGGCCGGGAACGCGGCCGGGGAAGCGGCCGGGAACGCGGCCCCGGGAGCCGCCGGACGGGCGCGGACGCCTCAGGCGGAGCGCCGGAAGCCGATGGTGGGGACGGCGCGCCGCAGCGGCCAGGGGCGCGCGGCCTCCGGGAGCAGGGCCTGGAGGAAGCCGTAGCGCTCCAGGGCGGCCGGATCCTGCCGCTCCAGTTGCCGTACGCGCCGCCACCAGGCGCCGATCTCCTCCCAGCCGGGGGCCGAGAGGGAGCCGCCGAACTCCTGCACGGAGAGCGCGGCCGTGAGCCCGGCGAAGGCCAGCCGGTCGGCGAGCGGCCAGCCGGCGAGGGAGCCGGTCACGAACCCCGCGACGAACACGTCGCCCGCGCCGGTGGGGTCCAGGGCCTCCACCTCGATGGCGGGCACGGAGGCGGTCTCGCCGGTGCGTCCGTCCACCGCGTACGCCCCCTCGGCGCCGAGGGTGACCACGGCGACCGGCACGTGCTCGGTCAGGGCGTGGGCCGCGGCGCGCGGGCAGCGGGTGCCGGTGTACCGCATGGCCTCCTCCGCGTTCGGCAGGAAGGCCTCGCAGTGCCGCAGGTCGGGCAGGCGGGCGAGGTCCCAGTGGCCGGACTCGTCCCAGCCCACGTCGGCGAAGATCGTCGTACCGCGGCGGGCGGCGGACTCGATCCACGGCGCGCTGCTGCCGGGGACGAGGGAGGCCACCGCGGCCCGCGCGCGGGGCGGGCAGGCGGGGGCGCCGCCGTCGGGGCAGTCCGCGTCGGGCGGCGGCTCGTGCCCGTGGCTGACCATGGTCCGCTCGCCCTCGTACGCCATGGAGACCGTCACCGGCGAGTGCCAGCCGGGCACGGTGCGCGAGGAGGACAGGTCG
Source organism: Streptomyces longispororuber (assembly GCF_014656095.1). Classification (GTDB taxonomy): domain Bacteria; phylum Actinomycetota; class Actinomycetes; order Streptomycetales; family Streptomycetaceae; genus Streptomyces; species Streptomyces longispororuber. The sequence continues at coordinate 69,678 of NZ_BNBT01000014.1, read as the reverse complement.
ATGCCCTCGCCCTGCTCCAGGGCGTCCCAGCAGTACTCCCCGTAGTGGTCGTCGCCGAAGGCGGCGGCGAGGGAGGTGCGCAGGCCGAGGCGGGCGAGCGCGGTCGCCATGTTGGCGACGCCGCCGGGGCTCGACCCCATGCCCCGCGCCCAGGACTCGGTGCCGCGCACCGGCGCCGAGTCGAGCCCGGTGAAGATGATGTCGAGGAAGACGGTGCCGGTCAGATACACGTCGCAGGGCGGATCGCCCGCGCGCCGGGCCGACTTGAGCGGATCGACGACCGGCTCGTGGTCCGCGGCTCCCGGTGCGGCGACTGTCTTGAGTGGTACGGCAGGTGGTACGGCCATGAGGGCAACGTAACCGAAGCCTCCGACAGGCCGCTCCCGCTCCCAGCACGACACGACCGCGCTCCCAGCGCGGCCCGACCGGGGGCGCCCGGCCGGAACCGGCGCGCCGCACGGCCGCCTGCGCCGTCCCCGCCGGGCGCGGGCCCGGCCGCCACGGGAAGGCGTAGGTCTGCCGCCACGGGAAGGCGTAGGCCTGCCGTCACGGGAAGGTGTAGGCCTCCACCTCGGCCAGGTACGCCGCCCGCAGGGCCTCGTCGTCGTCCAGGAACGCCGCCTCGAAGGAGTTCCGCGCCAGCTCCCGCAGCCGCTCCTCGCCCAGGCCCAGCGCCTGGCGCACCGCCGCGAAGTTGTCCTCGACGTACCCGCCGAAGTACGCGGGGTCGTCGGAGTTGACGGTGCACAGCAGCCCCGCGTCCATCATCCGCGGCAGCGGGTGCTCCTCCAGGACGTCCACGGCGCGCAGCCGGACGTTGGACAGCGGGCACAGCGTCAGCGGGACGCGGTCGCGGACGAGCCGGGCCACCAGGTCGGCGTCCTCCACGCAGCGCAGCCCGTGGTCGACGCGCTCGACGCCCAGGACGTCCAGGGCCTCGCGGACGTAGTCGGCGGGCCCCTCCTCACCCGCGTGGGCGACCCGGCGCAGGCCGAGCGCGGCCGCTGCCTCGTACACGGCGGCGAACTTGCGCGGCGGGTGGCCGACTTCCGCCGAGTCGAGGCCGACGCCGGTGATGCGGTGGAGGTACGGCTCGGCGGCCTCCAGGGTCTCCAGGGCCGACTCGGCGGACTGGTCGCGCAGGAAGCAGAGGATGAGGCGGGTGGTGACGCCGTGGCGCTCGCGGGCGCGGTCGAGCGCCCGGCCGAGGCCCTCGACGACGGTGCCGATGTCCACGCCGCGGGCCGTGTGGGCCTGCGGGTCGAAGAAGATCTCGGCGTGGCGCACTCCCTGGGCCGCGGCCCGGGCCAGGTACGCGTCGGCGAGCTCCTCGAAGTCGGCCTCGGTGCGCAGCACGGTCATGAGGCCGTAGTACAGGTCGAGGAAGGACTGGAGGTCCTGGAAGCGGTAGGCCTCGCGCAGGGCGTCGGTGTCGGCGTACGGGAGGGTGACGCCGTTGCGGACGGCGAGGGCGAAGGCGAGTTCGGGCTCCAGGGTGCCTTCGATGTGCAGGTGCAGTTCGGCCTTGGGGAGGGGCATGTGGTGCTTTTCTCTTCGGGGAGCTTCGAGGAAGGGTGGGTTCAGGGGCTGCGCTTGGGCAGGGGGACGCGCATCAGGTCGCGCGCCACCGTCAGCTCGCCCGTGAACCCGGCGGCGCGCGCCTGCCGCGCGAAGGCGTCGGGGTCGGCGTAGCGCTGGCTGAAGTGGGTGAGGACGAGGTGGCGCACGCCCGCGTCCCGGGCCACCCCGGCGGCCTGCCCGGCGGTCAGGTGGCCGTGGTCGGCGGCGAGCCCGTGGTCCTCGTCGAGGAACGTGGACTCGATGACGAGCATGTCGCAGCCCTCGGCCAGCGCGTGCACGCCGTCGCACAGGCGGGTGTCCATCACGAAGGCGAAGCGCTGGCCGCGCCGCACCTCGCTCACCTCGTCGAGCGTGACCCCGCGCAGGCTGCCCTCGCGCTGCAGCACGCCGACGTCGGGCCCGGCGATGCCGCGCTCGGCGAGGAGCCGGGGCAGCATGCGCCGCCCGTCGGGCTCGACGAGGCGGTAGCCGTACGACTCCACGGGGTGGGAGAGCTTCGCCGCTTCCAGGCGGTACGACGGCGTGCTGGCCAGGACGCCGTCGGCGGCCACCGGGACCTGGCCGAGCCGGACCGTCTCGCGGTAGGCGGTCGCGTACCGCAGGCGGTCGAAGAAGTGCTCGCCGGAGGCCGGGTAGTGGGCGGTCACGGGGTGCGGCACGCGGTCCAGGTTGATGCGCTGGATGACGCCCGCGAGGCCGAGGGAGTGGTCCCCGTGGAAGTGCGTGACGCAGATGCGGTGCAGGTCGTGCGCGGCGACGGAGGCACGCAGCATCTGCCGCTGCGTGCCCTCGCCGGGGTCGAACAGGATGCCCTCGCCGTCCCACAGCAGGACGTACCCGTTGTGGTTGCGGTGCCGGGTCGGCACCTGGCTCGCGGTGCCGAGCACCACCAGTTCACGTACGGACACGGTGGCTCGTGGCAGCTATCCGGGCGGCCACTGGAGGCCGCGGCCGCCCAGGACGTGGGCGTGCGTGTGGAACACGGTCTGCCCGGCGCCGGCCCCGGTGTTGAAGACGATGCGGTAGCTGTCCGCGCCCTCCTGGGCGGCGACCTCGCCCGCCTCGCGCAGCACGTCCGCGGCGGCCGCCGGGTCACCGGCGGCGAGCGCCGCGGCGTCGGCGTAGTGCGCCTTGGGGATCACCAGGACGTGCGTCGGCGCCTGGGGGTTGATGTCCCGGAAGGCGAGGGTGGTCTCCGTCTCGCGCACGACCGTCGCCGGGATCTCCTTCGCGACAATCTTGCAGAACAAGCAGTCGTCCTGCGGTTCGCCCGCCATGCTCCAGCCTCCTGATCATGTTTGCGTACGTCGGCATGCTATCCGCCCGTTCCTGACCGCCGGGCCGGTATCGCTCAGGGCAGCGGCGGGGCCGTGCGGGCCGGGTTCTCGGCGAGCGCGGCGAGCGCGATCCGGACGGCCTCGTCGAGCTGCGGGTCCCGTCCGGCCACGTGGTCCTCGGGGGCCATGACGACCTCGACGTCCGGCTCGACGCCGTGGTTCTCCACGCCCCACTCGAAACCCTCCAGCCAGAAGGCGTACTTGGGCTGGGTGACGAGGGTGCCGTCGACGAGGCGGTAGCGGCTGTCGATGCCGACGACCCCGCCCCAGGTGCGGGTGCCGACGACGGGGCCGATGCCGAGGGCCTTGATGGCGGCGTTGACGATGTCGCCGTCGGAGCCGGAGAACTCGTTGGCGACGGCGACGACGGGCCCGCGCGGGGCGTCCCCGGGGTAGCTGATGGGGCCGGAGCCGCGCGGCAGGTCCCAGCCGACGATGCGCCGGGCCAGCTTCTCCACCACGAGCTGCGAGGTGTGTCCGCCGCGGTTCTCCCGGACGTCCACGACCAGGCCCTCGCGGGCGACCTCGATCCGCAGGTCGCGGTGGATCTGCGCCCAGCCGGGGGCCTGCATGTCGGGCACGTGCAGGTAGCCGAGGCGGCCGCCGGAGCGCTCGTGGACGTAGGCGCGGCGGTCGGCGACCCACGCGTGGTAGCGCAGCGGCTCCTCGTCGTCCACGGGGACCACCACCGCGTGCCGGGGGTCGCCGCCGCCCGCCGGGGACACGGTCAGCTCGACGGGCTTGCCCGCGGTGCCGACGAGCAGCGGGCCCGGCCCGGTCACGGGGTCGACGGGCCGCCCGCCCACGGCGAGGATCGCGTCGCCCGCGCGCACGGCGACGCCGGGCGCGGCGAGCGGGGACAGGGCCGTCGGGTCGGAGGTCTCAGAGGGCAGTACGCGCTCCACGCGCCACAGGCCGTCCGCGCCGCGCGCGAGGTCCGCGCCGAGCAGGCCCTGGCGGCTGCCGTGGCCGCCGCGCGGCACCACGTAGGCGTGCGAGGTGCCCAGTTCGCCCTGGACCTCCCAGAGCAGGTCGACGAGGTCGTCGTGGGTGGCGACGCGGTCCAGGACCGGCCGGTAGCGCTCCAGGACGGCGTCCCAGTCGACGCCGCCCATGTCGGGCCGCCAGAAGTTGTCCCGCATGAGTCGGCCCGCCTCGGCGTACATCTGCCGCCACTCGGCGGCCGGGTCGACGTCCTGGCGGACGCGGCCGAGGTCGACGGTGATGTTCGTGTCGCTGTCCTCGTCGCCGGAGGCGCGCCGGTCGCTGGGCACCACCTTGAGCTTGCCGTCGGCCCACAGCAGGATGCGCTTGCCGTCGCCGGTGACCGCGAAGTGGTCCGCGTCGCCGCTGAGTTCCTCCACGCGGCGCTGGCCGAAGTCGTAACGCTCCAGGGCGGAGGACGGCTCGGGCCGCGAGGGGGTGGCGCGGGAGGCGCCGAGCACGCCGCGCACCGGGTGGCGCAGCCACAGCAGGCCGTCCTTGGCGGCCCGCAGCGTGCTGTAGCGGGCGGCCTCGACGGGGAACGGCACGATGCGCTCGGGGAGCCCGTCGAGGTCTATGCGGGTGATCGGCGAGCCCTCGCTGTCGGGGGTCTCGGCGTGCGGCCCGTCGGAGGAGTCGAAGGCGCGGCCGTGGCGCTGGGGCCCGAACGGCGAGGGCGTCGTGGCCGCGAGGGTGAGCAGGTGCGGCCGGGCGCCGCCGACGAAGGCGAGGTCGAAGACGTGGTCGTCGTAGACGGGGTCGAAGGCGCGCGCGGACAGGAAGGCCAGGTGCTTGCCGTCGAGCGTGAACGCCGGGCTGTAGTCGCGGAAGCGGAGCTGGGTGGCCTCCGACACCGACAGGTCGCCGGTGTTGGCGAGCTTGAGCTGGCGCAGCGGGCGCGGCCCGGGGTGGGACCAGGCGAGCCACGCGGAGTCCGGCGAGAACACCAGGCCGGTGGCGTCGCCGTGCTCGGCCCTGTCGACCTCGCGGACCTCGCCGCTCTCCCGCTCCACGAGCAGCACCCGGCCGTCGTGGGAGGCGACGGCGGCGCGGCTGCCGTCGGGCGCCACGGCGAGCGCGAGGACGCGGCCGAGCTGTCCGGCGGCCAGGCGGCGCGGGGTGGCGCCGGGGGCGGGGCCGGTGGCGGGCGCGAACTCCAGGGCGTCGTCGCCCTCGGCGTCCGTCACCCACACCACGTGCTCCTCGCCGTCCACGCGGAACGTGCGCGGGAGCCGGGCCCGTACGCCGGGCGCGGTGGCGAGCGCGCGGGCGGGCCCCTCGCGGTGGGTGACCCAGTGCACGGCGCCGCGCACCGAGACGGCGCTGCCGCGTCCGGTGTGGTCGGGCGCGGCGGCCCCGAACCAGCGGGCGGCGTTGACGGGGTGCGGCTGGAGGTCGGCGCGCTGGCCGCCGAGCCGGACGCCGAGGCGGCGCGGCTCGGCGCCCGCCAGGTCGTCCAGGAGCCAGAGCTCACCGGCACAGGCGTACGCGACCCGGGTGCCGTCGGTGGCGGCGTGCCGGGCGTAGAAGCCCCCGAGGGGGGTGTGGCGGCGCAGGCCCGTGCCGTCGGGCAGGGAGGAGTAGAGGGCGCCGACGCCCTCGTGGTCGGAGAGGAAGGCGACGCGGTCGCCGACCCACAGGGGGTACTCGATGTTGCCGTCGAGGTCGGCGTGGAGGCGGACGAAGCGGAGCCCGCCCGCGGGGTCCGCGCCGTCCCGCGCGCCGGGGTCCGCGTCGGGCCCGGGCTCCGTCGTGCCGGGCCCGGGTGCCGCGTCGGCGTGGGTGCTGATCCACAGCTTGCCCGCGGTGCCCCCGCGGTACCGCTTCCACCAGGCGGCCTCGCGGCCCATCGGCGCGGACAGCAGCACGACCTGGCCGTCGGGGCCGTGGGCGACGCCCCCGACGACGCCGTACGGGAGCTTCTCGGCGGGCCCGCCGTCGAGCGGGACGGCGTGCGCCCAGGTGCGGCGGAAGGAGGCCTGGCCGTGCGCGCTCACCACGAGGACCCGCCCGTCGGGCGTCCAGCCGCGCACGGAGGTCCTGGAGCCGCCCCAGTACGTCAGGCGCCGGGAGGGGCCGCCGTCGACGGGCGCGACGTGCACCTCGGGCGCTCCGTCGCGGGTCGACGTCCACGCGACGGTGGTGCCGTCGGGCGAGATCCGCGGGTGGCTGACGGGCGCGTTGTCGGCGCTGACCCGCCAGGCGCGGCCGCCGTCGAGGGGCGCGACCCAGACGTCGTCCTCGGCGGTGAAGGCGATCAACTCGCCGTGCGGGTGCGGAAACCGGAGGTAGGCAGGCTGTGTCACACCGTCAGCCTAAGCAGGCGGAGGCGCCCGGGGCACCGCTTTGGATCACTTGCCCGGATAGCAGTCGCACGTGGGGTCCGGCCGCTCGGTCACGGTGACGGTGGCGGTGGGCGCGGGCTCCTCCGGATCGGGGTCGGGGTCGGGGTCGTGGGTGACGGGCGGGTCGTCGTGACCGCCGTCCCCGTCGCCGTCGTGACCGTCGTCCCCGTTGCCGTGGTCGCCGTCGTCCCCGTTGCCGTGGTCGCCGTCGTTGCCGCCGCCGCCCGCGCAGTTGCCGAGCACGTCGGCGCGGAACCACTCCTTGCCCTCGACGCGCGCGGTCAGGTTCCCGCGGACGCAGCGCCCGTTGACCACCTCGGTGACGCGGCCCTTGATGGTGATGTCCTGCTCGCCGTCGTCGCCCTTGGACTTGCCCTGGCAGTCGACCTCCGCCTCGCGCGGCTCGTCCTTCGCGGTACGGTCGTCGGCGCCGTCGCCCTTGTTCACGAACGACGCCGTGCAGTTGAGCCAGGCCACGTCGAGGTGCTGCCGCTCCAGTTCGGCGGTGCCCGTCTTGTCGGTGGTGACGGCGATGGCGGAGGTGCTCATGTCGCCCTCGACGGGGTCGCAGGCCACCAGGGCGAGCCCGGCGGCCCCCGCGGCGGCCACGGCCACCAGGGCGCGCCGTCTCGCCAACCGGCCCGGCAGACGCGGGAGTTGGCCCGTACGCGGTAACCGCCTCACAGCCCCCATGAGCGGCAGGGTGCCACCGTAAGGGGCGCCGCGGTAGACCGCTTGCGGCCATCTGTCCAGCGGGCCCCGGCGCACGGGGGCGCACAGCGCCGGATGCGGGGCGCGGGGCACTGCCCGAGCTCCCCGGTCCCCGGCCCGGCGCCCCCGCCGGACGCCGTCAGGACCAACGGCCCGTGCGGCCGAGGAGCAGGGCGGTGGCCGCGGTGCCCGCGGTCGAGGTGCGCAGGACGCTGCGCCCGAGGCGGTACGGCCGGGCGCCCGCCTCGGCGAACACCGCGAGCTCCTCGGGGGACACGCCGCCCTCCGGGCCGACGACGAGCACGATGTGCCCGGCGGCGGGCAGTTCGGCCGTGGCCAGCGGCTCGCTGCCCTCCTCGTGCAGGACGCCCGCGAAGTCGGCGTCCGCGAGCAGCGCGGCGACCTGCTTGGTGGTGGCGGGCTCGGCGACCTCGGGGAAGCGGACCCGGCGCGACTGCTTGCCCGCCTCGCGGGCCGTCGCCCGCCACTTGCCGAGCGCCTTCAGGCCGCGCTCGCCCTTCCACTGCGTGATGCAGCGCGCGGCGGCCCACGGCACGACCGCGTCCACGCCGGTCTCCGTCATGGTCTCCACGGCGAGTTCCCCGCGGTCCCCCTTGGGCAGGGCCTGGACGACGGTGATGCGGGGGCTCTGGGGGGCCTCCTCGCGTACGCCGTCGTCGTCGAGGGCGACCAGCAGCCGGTCCTTGCCCTCGGTGCCGGCGACCGTGCCGTGCGCCCAGCTCCCGGCGCCGTCGGTGAGCACGACGTCCTCACCGGCGCGCAGCCGCTTCACGGACACCGCGTGGCGCCCCTCGGGACCTTCGAGTACGTACGTACGTCCCGGCGCGGCGCCCGCGAAGCCGTCGACGACGAACACCGGCGCCGTCATGCCGCACCGTCCGTACCGTCACCCGCACCGGGTCCGGCCGCGCCGTGCCCGGCCAGGACCGCCCGCGCCGCGTCGAGCTCGGCCACGAGCACCTCCACCAGTTCGGCCGCGGGCAGCTCCCTCGCCAGGCGGTGGCCCTGGCCCGCCCACAGCGCCATGGCCTGCGGGTCGCCGGCCTTGGCCGCCGCCTTGCGCAGGCCGGACGTCAGGTAGTGGACCTGCGGGTAGGCGGCGGGCGCGTACGGGCCGTGCTCGCGCAGGAAGCGGTTGACGAGGCCGCGCGCGGGGCGGCCCGAGAAGGCGCGGGTCAGCTCCGTGCGGACGAACCGCGGGTCGGTCAGGGCCTGCTTGTGCAGGGCGTGCGCGCCGGACTCCGGGGTGACCAGGAACGCCGTGCCGAGCTGCGCGAGGTCCGCGCCCGCGGCGAGCACCGCGGCGACCTGCGCGCCCCGCATCAGACCGCCGGTGGCGATCAGGGGCAGCCGTACGGCCTCCCTGACCTGCGTGAGCAGGCTCAGCAGGCCGATCCCGGCCCGGTCCGTCTCCGGGTTGTCCCGGTGCGTGCCCTGGTGGCCGCCCGCCTCGACGCCCTGCACGCACACGGCGTCGGCGCCCGCCTCCTGCGCGGCGAGCGCCTCCTCGGGCGTGGTGACCGTGACCACGGTCGTGGTGCCGACCCGGGCCAGGGCCTGCACGTCCTTGCGCGTGGGGCAGCCGAAGGTGAACGACACCAGCGGCACCGGGTCGTCGCGCAGGATCGCCAGCTTGGCCTCGTAGCCGTCGTCGCGCTTGACGTCGGTGTCGCCGAGCTCGGTCTCGTACCAGGTCGCCTCGCCGGCGAGCTGGTTGCGGTACACCTCGACGGCGGCCGGGTCGGCGTACTCCGGCTGCGGCATGAAGAGATTCACCCCGAAGGGGCGCGACGTCAGGCTCCTGACCTGCTTGATCTCCTGGTACATCCCGTCGGCGGTCTTGTACCCGGCCGCGAGCGAACCGAGCCCCCCGGCCTCGCTGACGGCCGCCGCGAGCCGCGGTGTCGAGGCGCCGCCCGCCATCGGGGCCTGCACGATCGGGTGGCGACAGAGGGCTTGGGGTGGGGAGGGCATGCAGGCATCGTGCCACGTCTGGCGGGGGCGCCTTGTGCGGGGTACTTCCCTGCCGCTACCGCGGCCGGATTCTTTCCCACCCGCCCACCCGTGACACCCGGCTCCGCCCGCCCGGCTCCGACGCGGAGCGCTTACCGCGCCGTCTTGCCTGCTGTGGGCAATCGTCCCGCTGGGCGGGACGGGTGGGCACAGCCCAGGTGCCGCGCGCCGGTGGCACTCGGGCTTCGTTGAGCTGGGACAAGGCTGGGCCCCAGCCCTCAGGTGCTGCGCACCCAAGAGCCGGGGCCCACCCGTTCAAGGCGCTACCGCCCGTTGAAGGCGTCCTTCAGGCGGGAGAAGAGGCCCTGCTGGCCCGGCTGGAACTGGCCCGTGGGGCGTTCCTCGCCGCGGGCCTTGGCCAGCTCGCGCAGCAGCCGCTCCTGCTCGGGGTCGAGCTTGGTGGGCGTGAGGACCTCCACGTGCACGATCAGGTCGCCGCGCCCCCCACCGCGCAGGTGGGTGACGCCCCGCCCGTGCAGCGGGATCGACTGCCCGGACTGGGTGCCGGGCCGGATGTCGACCTCCTCGACCCCGTCCAGCGTCTCCAGCGGCACCTTCGTACCGAGCGCCGCCGCCGTCATCGGGATGGTGACGGTGCAGTGCAGGTCGTCGCCGCGCCGCTGGAAGACGGGGTGCGGGAGCTCGTGGATCTCCACGTACAGGTCGCCCGCCGGGCCACCGCCCGGGCCGACCTCGCCCTCGCCCGCGAGCTGGATCCGCGTGCCGTTGTCCACACCGGCCGGGATCTTCACCGTGAGCGTCCTGCGGGACCGGATGCGGCCGTCGCCCGCGCACTCCGGGCACGGCGTGGGCACCACGGTGCCGAAGCCCTGGCACTGCGGGCACGGCCGCGAGGTCATGACCTGGCCCAGGAAGGACCGCGTGACCTGGGACACCTCGCCGCGGCCGCGGCACATGTCACAGGTCTGCGCGGAGGTGCCGGGCGCGGCGCCCTCGCCGGAGCACGTCGTACAGACGACGGCCGTGTCGACCTGGATGTCCTTGGTGGTGCCGAAGGCCGCCTCGTCGAGGTCGATCTCCAGGCGGATCATGGCGTCCTGGCCGCGGCGGGTGCGCGAGCGCGGCCCGCGCTGCGCCGCCGTACCGAAGAACGCGTCCATGATGTCCGAGAAGTTGCCGAAGCCACCGGCTCCGAAACCGCCCGCACCGCCGCCGCCCGACTGGGACAGCGGGTCGCCGCCGAGGTCGTAGACCTGCTTCTTCTGCGGGTCCGACAGCACCTCGTACGCGGCGTTGATCTCTTTGAAGCGCTCTTGCGTCTTGGGGTCGGGGTTGACGTCCGGGTGCAGCTCGCGGGCGAGCCGCCGGAAGGCCTTCTTGATGTCGTCCTGGGAAGCGTCGCGGCGCACGCCGAGTACGGCGTAGTAGTCCGTGGCCACTTACGACTCCGCCAGGATCTGTCCGACGTAACGTGCCACTGCGCGTACTGCTCCCATCGTTCCCGGATAGTCCATGCGGGTCGGTCCGACCACGCCGAGCTTGGCCACTGCCTCGCCTCCCGAACCGTAGCCGACGGAGACCACGGACGTGGAGCTGAGCCCCTCATGGGCGTTCTCGTGACCGATCTTCACGGTCATGCCCGAATCCGTGGCCTCGCCCAGCAACTTGAGGAGGACGACCTGTTCCTCCAGGGCCTCGAGGACCGGCCTGATCGTGAGAGGGAAGTCATGTCCGAAGCGGGTGAGATTGGCGGTGCCGCCGATCATCATCCGCTCCTCGTTCTCCTCGACCAGGGTCTCGAGGAGGGTGGACAGGACTGTCGCCACCGTGGCCTGGTCCTCCTTGTCGAAGGACTCGGGCAGGTCCTGGACGAGCTGCGGCACGTCCGTGAAACGCCGGCCCGCGACCCGGCTGTTCAGCCGGGCCCGCAGGTCCGCGAGGGACGTCTCACCGAACGGCGCCGGGCAGTCGATCATGCGCTGCTCGACCCGCCCCGTGTCCGTGATCAGGACCAGCATGAGCCGGGCCGGGGCGAGCGACAACAGCTCCACGTGGCGCACCGTCGACCGCGTCAGGGACGGGTACTGCACCACCGCGACCTGCCGGGTGAGCTGCGCGAGCAGCCGCACCGTACGGCCCACGACGTCGTCCAGGTCGACGGCGCCGTCGAGGAAGTTCTGGATCGCCCGGCGCTCGGGGGCGCTCAGCGGCTTGACGCCCGCCAGCTTGTCCACGAACAGCCGGTACCCCTTGTCGGTGGGGATGCGCCCCGCGCTGGTGTGCGGCTGGGCGATGAACCCCTCCTCCTCCAGCGCCGCCATGTCGTTACGGACCGTGGCCGGGGAGACGCCCAGGCTGTGACGCTCGGTGAGCGCCTTGGAGCCCACGGGCTCCTGCGTGCCGACGTAGTCATGGACGATGGCGCGCAGCACCTCAAGCCTGCGTTCACTCAGCATCGCGCACACCTCCCACTGTCGTCCCTGGTCCCGAGCCCCCCGCGGCGGCCCCGCCCTGGCACTCACCACACGCGAGTGCCAAACCTTCGTCGAGCCAGTGTACGGCCGGTGGGTACAGCCCCGGCAAGGCCCGACCCCTGTCGTCATGCCCACGTGTGGCCGGGGTACCGGCTGCCTCGCTCCCCGGGCGGCGCTAGCGTCGCCGTATGAACGCACCTGTCACCCCGGCGCCCGACTGGCGCGCGGCGGGCTGGGAGCGGCTCGCCCCCCGCGTGGGACGGCGGCGGCTGCCCGTCTGGGACTGCACCGCGGGACTGGTCGCCGGCGACGGCGCCGCCCTGATGATCGAGGCCGGGTCGAGCCTGCGGGAGGGCGCGGAGCTGCGCGGCGAGGCCCGGCAACTGCTCGGCGGCCGTCGCGTGACGCATCTCGCGCTGACGCACCCGCACTTCGACCACGTCCTGGGGGCGGCGGCGTTCGCGGGGGTCGAGGTGTTCGGCGCGGCCGGCGTCGACGCGGTCCTCGACCGGGGCCGCGACGAGCTGCGCGCGGACGCCGTCGCGCACGGCCTGGACGGGCGCGCCGCCGCCGTGGCCGCCGACCTGCTGGTCCGCCCCCGCCACCTGGTGAGCGGCGAGCGGACGCTGGACCTCGGCGGCGTCCAGGTGCTGCTCGCGAACGTCGGCCCCGGGCACACCGGCCACGACCTCGCGGTCCTGGTGCCCGGCGAGCCCGACGTCGTCTTCTGCGGCGACCTCGTCGAGGAGTCCGGCGAGCCGCAGGCCGGGCCCGACGCGGTGCCGGGGCGGTGGCCCGCCGCCCTCGACCGGCTGCTGGCCCTGGGCGGCGAGGACGCGCTGTACGTGCCCGGGCACGGGGCGGTGGTGGACGCGGCGTTCGTCCGCGCCCAGCGGCAGGAGCTGGCACGGCGCTTCGGCACGGCCTGACCCCCTGCCCCGCCCCGGCGGCCCCCGATTCCGCCCGGGCCCTCGCCCCCGGGTTCCCGACCCCGGACCCTCGCCCCGTAGTCCTGCCCGCCGGGACACCCCGCGCCGTGGAGTGACGGGACGTCATCCGATGTCCTACCGTCTGTCGGATGCGCAGCTACAACCCGGATCTCACGCCCCCGTGGAAGAAGTCGGCCCCCGTTCCGGAGGTTCCCGCCGAGGTCGATCTGGTGGTGGAGGAGGTGGGGACCGGGTTCTGCGGGGCAGTGATCCGCTGCGAGAAGACCGCCGAGGGGCCGACGGTGACCCTGGAGGACCGCTTCGGCAAGCACCGTGTCTTCCCGATGGTGCCGCGCGGCTTCCTCCTGGAGGGCAAGGTCGTCACCCTCGTCCGCCCGACGGCCGCGGCGCCCCGGCGCCCCGCGCGCACCGCGTCCGGCTCGATCGCGGTGCCGGGCGCGCGGGCGCGGGTGGCGCGCGCCGGGCGCATCTACGTGGAGGGGCGCCACGACGCGGAGCTCGTGGAGAAGGTGTGGGGCGACGACCTGCGCATCGAGGGCGTCGTCGTCGAGTACCTGGAGGGCGTCGACGACCTGCCCGCGATCGTCGCGGAGTTCTCCCCCGGCCCGGACGCCCGCCTCGGGGTCCTGGTCGACCACCTGGTGCCCGGCTCGAAGGAGTCCCGCATCGCGGCGGAGGTGTCCAGTCCGCACGCGCTGGTGGTCGGCCACCCCTACATCGACATCTGGGAGGCGGTGAAGCCGTCGTCCCTGGGCATCGCGTCCTGGCCCCGCGTCCCACGCGGCCAGGACTGGAAGACCGGGGTGTGCCGCGCCCTCGGCTGGCCGGAGAACACGGGCGCCGCCTGGCAGCGGATCCTGGGCTCGGTGCGCAGCTACAAGGACCTGGAGCCGGAGCTCCTGGGCCGAGTGGAGGAACTGATCGATTTCGTGACGGCCGGTGGGCATATCAGCCCGTCCGGCGTTTGAGGACGAGGCGCGAAGCGCCGAAAAGCGGGGGAAAGGGGCGCAGCCCCAGCCGGGACAAGGGGTCCGGGGCGGCAGCCCCGGGAAGGGCGGGCGGGTGGGAGAACCCCCTCAGTCGACCAGGTCCCGCACCACCGCGTCCGCCAGCAACCGCCCCCGCAGGGTCAGCACCGCCCGCCCCTCCTCGTACGGCCCGGGGTCGAGCAGCCCGTCCGCCAGGGCGCGGCGCGACGCCGCCAGGCCCTGCTCCTTCAGCAGGCCCAGCGGGCACCCGTCCCGCAGCCGCAGCTCCAGGAGGATCCGCTCGACGCGCCGGTCCTCGTCCGCCAGGACCTCCCGCCCGGCCCCGGGCGAACGCCCCTCCGCGAGCGCGGCGGCGTACGCGCCGGGGTGCTTCACGTTCCACCAGCGCACGCCCCCGACGTGGCTGTGCGCGCCGGGGCCCGCGCCCCACCAGTCGGCGCCCCTCCAGTACAGCTCGTTGTGCAGGCAGCGGCCGGCCTCGGAAGCGGCCCAGTTGGACACCTCGTACCACTGGAACCCGGCGGCCGAGAGGGTCTCCTCGGCGATCAGGTACCGGTCGGCGTGCTCGTCGTCGTCCGTCATGGGGACCTCGCCGCGCCGGATGCGGCGGGCGAGCTGCGTGCCCTCCTCGACGATCAGGGCGTACGCCGACACGTGGTCGGGCCCGGCGCCGACGGCCGCGTCGAGGGAGGCCCGCCAGTCGTCGTCGCTCTCGCCGGGGGTGCCGTAGATCAGGTCGAGGTTCACGTGGTCGAAGCCCGCCGCGCGCGCCTCGGCGACGCAGGCCTCGGGCCTGCCGGGGGTGTGCGTGCGGTCGAGGACCTTCAGGACGTGCTGCCGGGCGCTCTGCATGCCGAAGGAGATCCGGTTGAAGCCGCCCTCGCGCAGCGTGCTCAGGTACGCCGGGTCCACGGACTCCGGGTTCGCCTCCGTGGTGATCTCCGCGTCGTCGGCGAGGCCGAACTCGTCCCTGATCACCGCGAGCATCCGCACCAGGTCGTCGGCGGCCAGCAGCGTGGGCGTGCCGCCGCCGACGAAGACGGTCCGGACCCGGCGCGGGTCGTCGCCGAGGACCTTGCGGGCCAGGCGGACCTCTTCGGCGAGGGTGTCGGCGTAGTTGTCGCGGGAGGCGAGGACGCCGCCGGTGCCGCGCAGCTCGGTGGCGGTGTAGGTGTTGAAGTCGCAGTAGCCGCAGCGGGTGGCGCAGTACGGCACGTGCAGGTAGAAGCCGAGCGGCGCCGTCCCCGCGAGGGCGGCCGGGGGGAGCGCCCCGTCCTGGGGCACGGGTTCCCCGTCGGGGAGAGCGGAAGGCATGCGTTCCATTATGCGGCCGCGCCGCGTTTCCCCCGTTCCGCCCCGTTCCCCTGCGCGGACGGGGCGCGATGCCCGCCCGGCGGCGGCTCAGCGGGCCTGGAGGACCAGCACGGCCAGGTCGTCGTCGGGCGGCCGGCTGGAGAACTCGTGGACGAGGCGGCGGATGCGCTCCGCGACCAGGGCGGCGTCCAGGCCCGCGCACCCCGCCAGGGCCGCGGCGAGGCCGTCGCCGTCGTCGAAGAGGCGCCCGCCCGCGCGGCGCTCGGTCACGCCGTCCGTGACGCACAGCAGCGTGTCGCCGGGGCGCAGGTCGAAGGTCTGGCTGACGTACGTCTCGTCGTCGACGACGCCGAGGAGCATCTGCGGCTCGGCCGCGGGCCGCACCTGGCCCTCGGCGTCCAGGAGCAGCGGCAGCGGGTGCCCGGCGCTCGCCACGGTGCAGTGCACCCCGTCCTCGTGGGGGATGAGCTCGCCGTACAGGAGGGACAGGAAGCGCGCGGTGGTGCCCTCGGGCGGCACGCCCTGGCCGCCCGCGACGGCCATGACGGCCGCCGCCGCGTCCGCAGCCTCGGTGGCGTCGTCGAGCAGGAGCTGGTTCAGGCGGTCGAGGACCTCGGCGACCTCGTAGCCCTCGCGGGCGAGCAGCCGCAGCCAGGGCCGGGCGAGGCCGATGACGACGGCGGCCTCGGGGCCCTTGCCCTGGACGTCGCCGAGGGCGAAGCACCAGCGGCCGCGCCCCGCCTGGAACACGTCGTAGAAGTCGCCGCCCGGGCCGCCCTGCTCGCGCGGCTCGTACACGATGCCGCTCTGCACGCCGGGGATCTCCGCGACGGCGCTCGGCAGCAGGCCGCGCTGGAGGACGCGGCTGATGGTGGCCTGGCGCTGGTAGCGACGGGCGGCGCCGATGGCGAGGGCGACGCGGCGGCAGAAGTCCTCGACGAGGCCGGTGACCTCGTCGGCGAAGCGGGCGAGGCCGGCCCGCCCTATCACCAGCGTGCCGAGCTGCCGGCCGCCCGCCAGCAGGCGGTAGGCGACGGCCGCGCCGCCGGTCGTGCCGCCGACGGCCTCGCCGGGCCAGGGCACCGGGACCGCGCCGGGGCCCGCCGGGTCGGCGAGGCGCGGCGGCTCCTTCTCCAGGACCCGGCGCAGTTCCTCTATCCGCTGCTCGCTGGTGTGCCACACGCGCGCGAGGCGCGTGCCCGGCGCGCGGTCGCCCGCCGCGCGCCCGGCGGACTCCGCCTCGTCGTCGAGCCACACCGCGCACCAGTCGGCGAGCCGCGGCACGAGGAGCTGTCCGGCGAGGGCGGCGACCAGGTTCTCGTCGAACTGCCCGGCGAGCAGGTCCGAGGCCTCGGCGAGGAACGTCAGCGCGCCCCGGTTGACCCACTCCGCGTCGTGCGGGACCCGCCTGGGGACCGGGGCGAGGATCTCCGCGGCGCGCAGGCTGCGCTGGATCGCCCGGTCGCCGGTGTGCGGCTCGGCCTCGGGCAGTCCGGCGAGGATCTGCTCGCCGTCCACGGGCAGCCGCGCCCAGACCGTCTTGGTGCCCGAGCGGTACGTGATGCCCCAGGACTCGGCGAGGGTGGCGACGAGGTGCAGGCCGCGGCCGTACTCGGGAATGTCCGGCTTCGGGGCGCGCGGGGTGCTGCGGACGGCGCGCGCCGGGTGGTGGTCGGAGACCTCGACGACCACGACGTCGACGGCGTCCTCGGTCGCCGCCGCCCCGTCCAGGCGGCACAGGATCTCCACGGACGTGCCCGCGTGCACCACCGCGTTCGTCACCAGTTCGCTGACCACCAGGACCGCGTCGTTCGCGAGCCGGTCCCCGATCCCGGCGGCGGCGGGCGCCGCGAGCTCCGCCCAGTCGGCGAGCGCCGCGCGCACGAAGCGGCGCGCGGCGGAGGGCGCAAGCGGGTTTCCGGGCAGAGAGGTGCGTACCACCGGCGACTGCCCGGGGCGCGCCCCGGGCTCGGCGGAGGCGCGGAACGTGGTCTCCCGTTGCATCGGAATGGCCCCCACGGTGCGGCTCCTGAGCAGTTCGGACGAATACGCCTCAGGCGACACGGACAGAGTGACAGACTGACTGGGCCCATAAGCGCCGAGTTACCGAAGTGGGCCATCATGAGTGAGAACAGTGCTACGCCCGGGGCCGGACACGGTCAGATTCCGGCATCGGCCGAAACGCGGGATTCCGCCCGGGCCTCGGCGCCCGCCTCCGAGGAAGCCCCCGGTCCCCTTCCGCGCCCTGCATCCACCGGCGCGTCGGGCGCGCCCAGGTCGCGGCGTGGCCGGATTCCGTCCCAGCCCGCCCTCGGCACCCCGCCGCCGTCCGCGGCACCCCCGTCCCCCGGTCCGCGTACGCCGGGTGGGTCCGGCCCGGCTCCCGGCGGCCGGGCGGCCGAGGCGGCGGGCCGGGAGGACGGGGCCGGGTCGGCCGAGCTGCGGACGCTGCTCGCGGCCATGCGGGCCGCGCGGGACGGGAACTTCACGAAGGCGCCGCTGATCGGTTCGGGCCTGACGGCCGAGCTCATCGGCGTCTTCAACGAGCTGGTCGACCGCTCCACCCACTTCGACTCCGAACTCCACCGCGTCCGCCGCGAGATGGTGCGCCACGGGCGGCTCGACGAGCGGTTCACGGCGAGCCCGGGCCAGGGGAGCTGGGCGACCCGGGTGTTCGAGGTGAACTCGCTCCTGGACTCCCTGGTCGCGCCCGCCACGAACGCCACCCGGGTGCTGAACGCGGTGGCGGGCGGCGACCTCACCCAGCGCGTCGACCTGCACGACGGGTCCCGGGAGCTGCGCGGCGACCTGCGGCGCCTCGGCCGCGCCGTGAACACCATGGTCGACCAGCTCTCCCTGTTCACGGGCGAGGTCACGCGGGTGGCCCGGGAGGTCGGCACCGAGGGCCGGCTCGGCGGCCGGGCCAAGGTCCGGGGCCTGTCGGGGAGCTGGCGGGACGTGACGGAGGCCGTGAACACGATGGCCTCGCGCCTGACCGCGCAGGTCCGCGACATCGCCCTGGTCACGACGGCCGTGGCGCAGGGCGACCTGACCCGCACGGTCACCGTCGAGGCCACCGGTGAGCTGCTCGAACTGAAGCTCACCGTGAACACCATGGTCGAGCAGTTGTCCGCGTTCGCCGCCGAGGTCACCCGGGTGGCCCGCGAGGTGGGCACGGAGGGCCGGCTCGGCGGGCGGGCCCAGGCGCGCGGGGTGTCCGGGGTGTGGAAGGACCTCACGGACAACGTCAACTTCATGGCGTCCAACCTCACCTCCCAGGTGCGCAACATCGCCCAGGTGACCACCGCCGTCGCCAACGGCGACCTGAGCCAGAAGATCACCGTGGACGCGCGCGGCGAGATCCTGGAGCTCAAGGACACCGTCAACACGATGGTGGACCAGCTCTCCGCCTTCGCCGACGAGGTCACCCGCGTGGCCCGCGAGGTCGGCACCGAGGGCAACCTCGGCGGCCGGGCCCACGTACGCGGCGTCAGCGGCGTGTGGAAGGACCTCACCGACAACGTCAACTTCATGGCGGACAACCTCACCTCCCAGGTGCGCAACATCGCGCTGGTGTCGACGGCCGTCGCCCAGGGGGACCTGTCGAAGAAGATCACCGTCGAGGCGAAGGGCGAGATCCTGGAGCTGAAGTCGACGATCAACACGATGGTCGACCAGCTCTCCGCCTTCGCCGACGAGGTCACCCGCGTCGCCCGCGAGGTCGGCACCGAGGGCAACCTCGGCGGCCAGGCGCAGGTGCGCGGCGTGTCCGGCGTCTGGAAGGAGCTGACGGACAACGTCAACTTCATGGCGTCGAACCTCACCTCCCAGGTGCGCAACATCGCCCAGGTGACCACGGCCGTCGCCAACGGCGACCTGTCCAAGATGATCACCGTGACGGCGCGCGGCGAGATCCTGGAGCTCAAGGACACCGTCAACACGATGGTGGAGCAGCTCCGCGCCTTCGCCGACGAGGTCACCCGCGTGGCCCGCGAGGTCGGCACCGACGGCCGGCTCGGCGGGCGCGCCCAGGTCCTCGGCGTGTCCGGCGTGTGGAAGGACCTCACCGACAACGTCAACTACATGGCGGACAACCTCACCGGCCAGGTCCGCAACATCGCCCAGGTCGCGACGGCGGTGGCGCAGGGCGACCTGAGCAAGAAGATCGACGTGGACGCGCGCGGCGAGATCCTGGAGCTGAAGACCACCATCAACACCATGGTGGACACGCTGTCCTCGTTCTCCTCGGAGGTCACCCGCGTGGCCCGCGAGGTCGGCTCCGAGGGGCAGCTCGGCGGCCAGGCCCGCGTCGAGGGCGTGTACGGCACCTGGAAGCGCCTCACCACGAACGTGAACGAACTGGCGCTGAACCTGACCACCCAGGTCCGCGCCATCGCCGAGGTCGCCTCCGCCGTGGCGCAGGGCGACATGTCCCGGTCCATCACCGTCGAGACCCGCGGCGAGGTCGCCGAGCTGAAGGACAACATCAACCTGATGGTGTCCAACCTGCGCGAGACCACCCGCGCCAAGGACTGGCTGGAGTCCAACCTGGCCCGCCTCGCGGGCCTGATGCAGGGCCACCGGGACCTGATGGAGGTCGCCGACCTGATCCTGCGCGAGCTGACACCGTTGGTGAACGCCCAGTACGGCGCGTTCTTCCTGGCCAACCCGGACGCCGACGGCACCGCCCCGCTGCAGACCTCCCCCGCCAAGGGCCTCGCCTTCATCGCCGGGTACGGCTCCGCGCAGGGCTCGGGCACCGAGGAGGAGGGCTTCCTCGTCGACACCGGCGGGATGCCCGCGCACGGCCTGGTGCGCCAGGCGGCCCTGGAGAAGAAGCGCATCCTCCTCGACGAGGTGCCGCCCGACTACATCAAGATCCACTCGGGGCTCGGCGACGCGTCCCCGGCGAGCGTCGTCATCATCCCGATCCTCTTCGAGGACAAGCTGCTCGGCGTGATCGAGCTGGCCACGTTCTCCCGCTTCTCCGACGTCCACCTGGCGTTCTTCGACCAGTTCGTCAACACCATCGGCGTGGCCATCAACACGATCATCGCCAACTCCCGTACGGAGTCCCTGCTCAGCGAGTCCCAGCGGCTCGCCACGCAGCTCCAGGAGCGCTCGGACGAGCTCCAGCGCCAGCAGGCGGAGCTGCGCCGCTCCAACGCCGAGCTGGAGGAGAAGGCGGCGCTGCTCGCCACCTCCTCGCAGTACAAGTCGGAGTTCCTCGCGAACATGTCACACGAGCTGCGCACCCCGCTGAACTCGCTGCTGATCCTCGCCCGGCTGCTCTCCGACAACCCCGACGGCAACCTCTCCGACCAGGAGGTGCAGTTCGCCACCACCATCCACCGGTCCGGCTCCGACCTGCTCCAGTTGATCAACGACATCCTCGACCTGTCGAAGATCGAGGCGGGCCGCATGGACGTCCGCCCGAAGAAGCTGCCGCTGATCAAGGTCCTGGACTACGTGCACGCCACGTTCCGCCCGCTCACCCTCGACCGCGGCCTCGCCTTCGACGTGACGGTCGGCCAGGACGTGCCGCGCGAGATGTTCTCCGACGAGCAGCGCCTCCAGCAGATCCTGCGCAACCTGCTGTCGAACGCGGTCAAGTTCACCGCCAACGGCCGTGTCGAGCTGAGCGTCCAGCACGTCAAGCAGTCCACCGACCCGATGCTCAGCGACCGCGGCGACCTGATCAGCTTCACCGTCAAGGACACCGGCATCGGCATCCCGCCCGAGCAGCTCCCCGTGATCTTCGAGGCGTTCCAGCAGGTCGACGGCACCACCAACCGCAAGTACGGCGGCACCGGCCTCGGCCTGTCCATCAGCCGCGAGATCGCGGGCCTGCTCGGCGGCCGCATCACCGCCCAGTCCCGCCCCGGCGAGGGCTCGGTCTTCACGCTGTACGTGCCGGTGGTGCACCCCGGGCACGGCGCGGCGGCCGTGGCGTACGCGACCTCGCGCGCGCTCCCGGCGCCCGAGCCGCAGAGCCAGACGGCCCTGTCGGCCCAGGCGCTGCCCGAGCCGGAGGACAACTGGCCCGCGCCGACCAAGCTGGAGGCGTGGAAGGCCGGGCGCGCGGGCCGGATCCTGCCGGGCCGCCGCGTCCTCATCGTCGACGACGACATCCGCAACGTCTTCGCGCTCACCCACGTCCTGAGCCGCGTCGGATTGATCGTCCTGTACGCGGAGAACGGCCGCGAGGGCATCGAGACCCTGGAACGCAACGCCGACACCGACCTGATCCTGATGGACATCATGATGCCGGAGATGGACGGCTATGAGACCATCGCCGCCATCCGCCGCTCCCCTCGCTGGGCGGGGCTGCCGATCGTGGCCTTGACCGCCAAGGCCATGCCGGGTGACCGCGAGAAGGCCATCTCGCAGGGAGCCACCGACTACGTACCGAAACCGGTGGACGTGGACCAGTTGCTCACCGTCGTCTGCGCCCTCCTGGACCCCGAGGGCGAGCCGGCGGCACGGGACGCGTCCGCCCCCACGGAGACCGCCGGGCCCGGGCAGTCCGTCGACACCGTCAGCACCATCGGCACCGCTGACACCGTCAGCACCATCGGCACCGCCGACGCCGTCAGCACCGTCGACGCCGTCAGCAACGTCGGCACGGCACCCACGGAACCCACGGAACCCACGGAACCCCCAGAAAGGGAGCCGCGCGGCACTCATGGCGAGACCGCGGCTCCACCGACGACCGAATGAGGCATCGTCACCATGAGTACACAGGCCACCGTCAGTGAGCGCGCCAGCATCCTCCTCGTGGACGACATGGAGGACAACCTGGTCGCCCTGGAGGCCGTCCTGGGATCCCTCAACGAGCCGCTGGTCCGCGCCCGTTCCGGCGAGGAGGCGATGAAGGCGCTGCTGCGGCAGCGGTTCGCCGTGATCCTCCTCGACGTCCGTATGCCGGGCATGGACGGCTTCGAGACCGCGTCCAACATCAAGCGCCTCGACCAGACGAAGGACGTCCCGATCATCTTCCTGACGGGCACCGACAACGACGCGGGCTACGCCTTCCGGGGCTACGCCACCGGCGCCGCCGACTACCTCACCAAGCCCTTCGACCCCTGGGTGCTGCGCGCGAAGGTCACCGTCTTCCTGGAGCTGCACCGCAAGAACCAGCAGCTCGAACACATGCTGGTGCGCGAGCAGGAGCACTTCGAGGAGCTGTCCCAGCGCCTGTCCGCGATCGAGGGACGGCTCGCGGACACCGCCGTCGCGGACGTGGCGGACCTGCGGCGGCAGATCACGCACATGGAGGAACTGCTCGTGGAGATGCGGCGCGGCCGGGGCACGTGACTGCCCTGCCCGCCGAGGTTTTTACGGGCGTCGCACGCGGGGCTTCTCCAGCGCCCCGGCTCCCGGGGCTCCCGGGGCGCCCGGGGCCCGGTGGCGCGCGTCCGCCGGGCCCCGGGCGCGGGCGTGCGCGCCCCGCGCGTGGCTCAGGTCTCGCGCGTGCCCGCGTACATCTCCTCGATCAGTCCCTTGAACTCCCGCTCCACGACCGGGCGCTTGAGCTTGAGGCTGGGCGTCAGCTCGCCGTGCTCGACGTCGAGGTCGCGCGGGAGCAGCTTGAACTTCTTCACGGTCTGCCAGCGCTGAAGACCCTCGTTGAGCTGCTGCACGTAGCCGTCGACCAGGGCGACGGTGGCGGGGTCGGCGACGACCTCGGCGTAGCTCTTGCCCTCCAGGCCGTTCTCCTTCGCCCAGCCCATGACGGCCGCCTCGTCCAGGGCGATCAGGGCGGAGCAGAAGTTCCGGTCCGCGCCGAGCACCAGGACGTTGGAGACGTACGGGCACACGCCCTTGAACCGGCCCTCGATCTCCGTCGGCGCCACGTACTTGCCGCCGGACGTCTTGAACAGGTCCTTCTTGCGGTCGGTGATCCGCAGATAGCCGTCGGCGGACAGCTCGCCGATGTCCCCGGTGTGGAACCAGCCGTCGGGCTCCAGGACCTCGGCGGTCTTGTCGGGCAGGCCGTGGTAGCCCTCCATGATGCCGGGGCCGCGCAGCAGGATCTCGCCGTCGTCCGCGATCCGCACCTCGGTGCCGGGCAGCGGCTTGCCGACGGTGCCGGTGCGGTAGGCCTCACCGGGGTTGACGAAGGAGGCCGCGGAGGTCTCGGTGAGCCCGTAGCCCTCCAGGACGTGGATGCCCGCGCCCGCGAAGAAGTAGCCGATGTCCGGCGCGAGCGCCACCGAGCCGGACACCGCCGCCCGCAGCCGCCCGCCGAACGCCTCGCGCAGCTTCGCGTACACCAGCTTGTCGGCGACCTTGTGCTTGGCCCCGAGCCCGAACGGCACCGAGGCCACGCCGGTCCTGCGGAAGTTGTCCTGGCTGGTCCTGGCGTACTCGCGGGCGACCTCCGCCGCCCACAGGAAGATCTTGTACTTGGCTCCGCCGCCGGCCCGCGCCTTGGCCGCGACGCCGTTGTAGACCTTCTCGAAGATCCGCGGCACGGCCGCCATGTACGTGGGCTGCACGACCGGCAGGTTCTCGATGATCTTGTCCACGCGGCCGTCGACGGCGGTGACGTGGCCCAGTTCGATCTGGCCGCTGGTGAGCACCTTGCCGAAGACGTGCGCGAGCGGCAGCCACAGGTACTGCACGTCGTCGGCCGTGAGCAGCCCGGTCGCCGCGATGGCCTTGGCCATGTACGACCAGTTGTCGTGCGGCAGGCGCACCCCCTTGGGGCGGCCCGTCGTCCCCGACGTGTAGATGATCGTCGCGAGGTGGTCGGCCCTGATGGCCTTGATGCGCTGCTCGACCGCGTCCGGGTTCTTCTCCAGGTGGGCGGCGCCGCGCGCCTCCAGCTCGGCGAGCGTGAGCACCCAGCCCTCGGGGTCTCCGTCGGCGGGCCCGGCGCCCTCGGCGTCCAGGACGACGACGTGCTTCAGGTCGGGCAGGTTCTCCCGCTGCGCGCGTGCCTTGGCGAGCTGCTCGGCGTTCTCGGCGACCAGCACCCGGCTGCCCGAGTCGGCGAGGATGAACGCGGACTCCTCGGCGTTGGTCTGCGGGTAGACCGTCGTCGTGGCGGCGCCCGCGCACATGATGCCGAGGTCGGCGAGGATCCACTCGATCCGCGTGGACGAGGCGAGGGCGACCCGGTCCTCGGGCAGCAGCCCCAGGTCGATGAGGCCGGCCGCGACGGCGTGGATCCGCTTCGCGGCCTGGGCCCAGCTCAGCGACTTCCAGTCGTCCGGGCCCTCGCCGGAGGCCGCGGGGACGGGGTAGCGGTACGCCTCGGCGTCCGGTGTGGCCGCGACGCGCTCCAGCAGGAGGTGCGCCACCGAGGGCGGTCGGTTCTCGATCAAGGTCTGTGTGTCGCTCACGACATCCTCCGGGCCCGCTACGGTGCGTCCTACTGGCTGGCTGCGTGTGGCTGCTCTGCTCCGATGCCACTCGAGGCACGTTGTTTAACTTGCGAGTAACCTCCGAGCAGTGATCAGGGTAGAGCCCAGGCGCCCACCGCGTAAGGGGCTGCTGCCTGTCACTTTCCGCGGAAGGGGCCACGGGCGGCGGCCGGGGCCGCCGGGGGCGCGGGCCGGACCCGGCACTCCCCCGGCTGCGGGGAGCGCCTACCCGTACGGGCCGGAAACACCTGGCCGCGCGGGTCCCGGGCCGTCCCCGGGAGTCGTCTCGGGGCCGGTCCAGGGCGGCGCGGGCGGCCCGGTGGCGCCCGTCCGGACACGCGAGAAGCGCCCGTCCGGGCAATGGACGGGCGCTTTTCGTGGAGCGGAGGGACACCGGCGGAGGACTCCGGCGGAGGGACCCGGCCGAGGAGCTCCGGCGGGGCCCCGGCCGGAGGAGCCCCGGCGGAGGCCCGGCCCAGGAGCTCCTACGGAGGCCGGCAGGCCGGGGCCGGTAAACCGGCAGACGGCAGACCGGGAGACCGGCAGACGGCAGACCGGCGGTTACTTCTTCTTGGGGCCCTCGTCGCTGGAGAGCACCGCGATGAAGGCCTCCTGCGGGACCTCCACGGAGCCGACCATCTTCATCCGCTTCTTGCCTTCCTTCTGCTTCTCCAGCAGCTTGCGCTTCCGCGAGATGTCACCGCCGTAGCACTTGGCGAGGACGTCCTTGCGGATGGCGCGGATGGTCTCGCGGGCGATGACCCGCGAACCGATGGCCGCCTGCACCGGCACCTCGAACGCCTGCCGCGGGATCAGCTCCCTCAGCTTGGCGACGAGCCGCACGCCGTACGCGTACGCCTGGTCCTTGTGCGTGATCGCGGAGAACGCGTCGACCTTGTCGCCGTGCAGCAGGATGTCGACCTTGACCAGGGAGCTGCTCTGCTCGCCGGTGGGCTCGTAGTCCAGCGAGGCGTAGCCGCGGGTCTTGGACTTGAGCTGGTCGAAGAAGTCGAAGACGATCTCCGCGAGCGGCAGCGTGTAGCGGATCTCGACGCGGTCCTCGGAGAGGTAGTCCATGCCGAGCAGCGTGCCGCGCCGGTTCTGGCACAGCTCCATGATCGAGCCGATGAACTCGGAGGGCGCGAGGATGGTCGCCCGCACCACCGGCTCGTACACCTCGTCGATCTTCCCCTCGGGGAACTCGCTCGGGTTGGTGACCGTGTGCTCCGTGCCGTCCTCCATGACGACGCGGTAGACCACGTTCGGCGCGGTGGCGATGAGGTCGAGGCCGAACTCGCGCTCCAGGCGCTCGCGGATCACGTCCAGGTGCAGCAGGCCGAGGAAGCCCACGCGGAAGCCGAAGCCGAGCGCGGCGGAGGTCTCCGGCTCGTACACCAGCGCGGCGTCGTTGAGCTGGAGCTTGTCGAGGGCGTCGCGCAGCTCGGGGTAGTCCGAGCCGTCCAGCGGATACAGACCGGAGAAGACCATCGGCTTCGGGTCCTTGTAGCCGCCGAGCGGCTCCTGGGCGCCCTTGCTGAGGGAGGTGATCGTGTCACCCACCTTGGACTGGCGGACGTCCTTCACACCGGTGATCAGGTAGCCGACCTCGCCGACGCCGAGGCCGTCGGCGGCGAGCATCTCGGGCGAGTTCGTCCCGATCTCCAGGAGCTCGTGCGTCGCGCCGGTCGACATCATCCGGATGCGCTCACGCTTGTTGAGCTGGCCGTCGACGACACGGACGTACGTCACCACGCCGCGGTACGAGTCGTAGACCGAGTCGAAGATCATCGCGCGGGCGGGGGCGTCCGCGACGCCGACGGGCGCCGGGACCTCGGCCACGACCTTGTCGAGCAGCGCCTCGACGCCGAGACCGGTCTTCGCGGAGACCTTCAGGACGTCCTCGGGCTCGCAGCCGATGAGGTTCGCCAGCTCCTCGGAGAACTTCTCCGGCTGGGCGGCCGGCAGGTCGATCTTGTTGAGCACCGGGACGATCTTGAGGTCGTTCTCCATCGCCAGGTACAGGTTGGCGAGGGTCTGCGCCTCGATGCCCTGGGCGGCGTCGACGAGCAGGACCGTCCCCTCGCAGGCGGCGAGCGAGCGCGAGACCTCGTACGTGAAGTCCACGTGGCCCGGGGTGTCGATCATGTTGAGGATGTGGGTCCTGCCCTGGTCGGGCCCCTCGCTGGGGGCCCAGGGCAGACGCACCGCCTGGGACTTGATCGTGATGCCGCGCTCACGCTCGATGTCCATGCGGTCGAGGTACTGGGCGCGCATCTGGCGCTGCTCGACCACGCCGGTCAGTTGGAGCATGCGGTCGGCGAGCGTGGACTTGCCGTGGTCGATGTGCGCGATGATGCAGAAATTGCGGATCAGAGCCGGGTCGGTGCGGCTCGGCTCGGGCACATTCTTAGGGGTCGCGGGCACGCAGGGTCCTGTCTCTTGAGGCGCCTTATGCCTCGGGTCGGATCGATACGTAGCCTCCATCGTCCCACGGGCGGGCCGCGCACATCGGTTTGGGCCGCCAGGAGGGCGACTGGTATCGTGGGCGGCTGTGTCTCGTAGCCCTCTCAGCGCGAGGCGCATGTCAGAGAAACCAGCGGTACCTGAACCTGAAAAGGCTCTTTCGTGGCGAACATCAAGTCCCAGATCAAGCGGAACAAGACCAACGAGAAGGCTCGGCTGCGCAACAAGGCGGTCAAGTCCTCGCTGAAGACGTCGATCCGCAAGACCCGCGAGGCCATTGCCGCGGGTGACGTCGAGAAGGCCACCGCCGCGCTGCGCGAGTCCACGCGCAAGCTGGACAAGGCCGTCTCCAAGGGCGTCATCCACAAGAACCAGGCCGCCAACAAGAAGTCGGCGCTTGCTTCGAAGGTCGCGTCCCTCCAGGGCTGACTCATGATGTAACCGCCGGAAGGACCCAGAGCGGGCCCTCTCTCATCCGCTCCCGACCGGCCCCCGAGCTCGTACGCGGCCTGCGTTCGCCACGCGGGTACGGGCTCACACCCAGCGTGACCGAAACCCCGTTCCCCGCCCTTCCCCGGGCGGGAGCGGGGTTTCCGGCGTTGAGGGCCCTGGCTCCGCGGGGCGGGTGGCAGCCGGGGCGGGGCGCCGGGGCGGGCCAGGTCGGCCTGGGGCTGTGGTGCTAGGCGGGGCCGTTCCCGCCTGCCTCCTGGGGGAACTGCCTGCGGCCGGGTCGGGGGGCTGGGGGCGGAGCCCCCAGTTTCGGGAAGGGGCGGGCTTGGGGAAGAAGAACCCCGCCGCGACGGCGAGCAACCACGACGAGGCGGCCCGGCGGTGCCGAACTCTCCCCGGAGGGGCGCCCACGGAAGCGCCACGGAACGGAAACGGCCCGGCAGCGGCCAGGGGACGGCGGCACCCTCGACAGGACAACCCGGCAGAACACCGGAACGGCCAGGTCAAGTGGCGCACTGGGGCAGGACAGCCGACGCGGCTGGGGCAGGCCAGCTAGCGCGGCGCGGCTGGGGGCAGCCCGGCAGGGCGTAGCCGACGGTCCGGTGCGGGGCGCGGCCGACAGACCGGTGCGGGGCGCGGCCGACAGGCCAGGGCGGGGCGTAGCCGACAGGCCGGGGCAGGGCGTAGCCGACGGCCCGCGCGGGGTGCGGCCGACCGGCCCGGGTCGGGCCAGGGCACGTAGCCCTGCCTGAGGCCGAGCGGCCAGGGCACGTAGCCCTGCGCAAGGCCGAGCGGCCAGGGAAGGTCAGGTGCGCCGAGCCCGTGCCGCCCGAGCCACGGCGACGACCGCCTTCTCCAACGCGTACTCAGGGTCGTCCCCACCGCCCTTGACCCCGGCGTCAGCCTCCGCACAGGCCCGCAGCGCGAGCGCGACCCCGTCCGGGGTCCACCCCCGCATCTGCTGCCGCACGCGATCGATCTTCCACGGCGGCATCCCCAGCTCGCGCGCGAGGTCGGCGGGCCGCCCGCCCCGGGCGGACGACAGCTTCCCGATCGCCCGCACTCCTTGCGCCAGCGCGCTCGTGATCATCACGGGCGCCACCCCGGTGGCGAGCGACCACCGCAGCGCCTCCAGAGCCTCGGCGGCCCGCCCCTCCACGGCCCGGTCGGCCACGGTGAAGCTGGAGGCCTCGGCCCGCCCGGTGTAGTACCGCCCGACGACCGCCTCGTCGATGGTCCCCTCGACGTCCGCGACGAGCTGCGCCACGGCCGAGGCCAGCTCCCGCAGGTCGCTGCCGATCGCGTCCACGAGGGCCTGGCAGGCCTCCGGCGTGGCCGCGCGCCCCAGCACCCGGAACTCCCCCCGTACGAAGGAGAGCCGGTCCGCGGGCTTGGTCATCTTGGCGCAGGCGACCTCCCGCGCCCCGGCCTTGCGGGCCGCGTCGAGCAGGCCCTTGCCCTTGGCGCCGCCCGCGTGCAGCAGCACGAGGGTGATCTCCTCCACGGGCGCGCCGAAGTACGCCTTCACGTCCTTGACCGTGTCCGCCGACAGGTCCTGCGCGTTGCGCACGACCACGACCTTGCGCTCGGCGAACAGCGACGGGCTCGTCAGCTCGGCGAGCGTGCCGGGGGCTAGCTGGTCGGGGGCGAGGTCCCGCACATCGGTGTCGGCGTCCGCGGCGCGGGCGGCGGCGACGACCTCCTGCACGGCGCGGTCGAGCAGCAGGTCCTCCTGCCCCACGGCGAGCGTGACGGGGGCGAGCGGATTGTCGGTTGCGTTCTTCCTGGCCATCGCGGTCCAGCATCCCACGCGCCACTGACAGCCGACGGCGCCGACCGGGGCACCCCGCGGACCGGCCCGGCCGCGCACGCGCGGCGTGGGTGAGAATGTCCAGGTGACCGACGTACGACATGTCCTGGTGCTGCCCGACCGCGACGCGGCGGAGGAAGTCGCCGAAGAACTGCCCGACCGCTTCGCGGTGACCGAGGAGCCCCAGCTCGTACGCGACGCGCTGGCGGGCGAGGACGACGCCGAGGACGCGCAGTGGCTGGTCGTCGTCGAGGACCCGGAGCGCCGCCTGGACCCGGCGGCGCTCGACGACCTGGCGGCGGAGCACGAGGGCTGGCTGGAGGCCCCCTGACGGCTACGCGGCAGCGGCGGCTGTGGCGCTCTTCGGCACGATCTGGATGTCCAGCTCGATGGTGATGCTGGCGCCGACGGCGGCGATGCCGCGGGCGAGCATCGTCTGCCAGGTGATCGTGAAGTCGTCGCGGTGCAGCTCGGTGGTGGCCCGGCAGGCCGCGCGGGTCTCGCCCTCGATGCCGTGCCCGACCCCCAGGTACTCCGTGTCCAGCGTGACCGTCCGCGTCACGCCGTGCAGCGACAGCGCGCCGGTGACGGCCCAGCGGTTGCTGCCCTTGTGCACGAACTTGTCGCTGTAGAACTCCATCGTCGGGAACCGCGCCACGTCCAGGAAGTCACCCGACCGCAGGTGGTCGTCGCGCATCTTGACGGCCGTGTCGATGGACGCGGCGTCGATCACGACGTGCATCGCGGACTGTTCCATCCGGTCCGCGAGCCGGATGGCCCCCGCGAAGGTGTTGAAGCGGCCGTGGATGCGCGCGAGCCCGATGTGCCGCGCCGTGAACCCGATCGAGGAATGCATCGGGTCGATCTCCCAGTCGCCCGCCTCCGGCAGCGTCGGCAACTGCGCCACCTGGAGCGTCACGTCCCCCATCGAGGCGTGCGCGCCCTCGCCGACGGTGACGTTCGCCCGGTACGGGCTGAAGCCCTCCGCCGACACCGCGAGCCGGTACTCCCCCGCGGGCACGGCCGTGACGAACGAGCCGAACGGGTCCGTCCCGCCGCTGACGACCTTGCGCCCCATGGTGTCGGTGACGGACAGCTCCGCGTGCCGCACCGGCTCGTTCACGGGGTCGAGGACCCGGCAGCTCAGCGCTCCCGCGGAAGGCGGAACCGACACCACCGACAGCGGTCCCGACCGCCCACCCCGGCTCGTACGGTCTCCCAGCCAACGGCCGAACACTGCGACACACCCCCGCGGGCCTTGACAACACGTCTAACGAAGAGACATTCGATCACCGTTGCGGCATTCGATGCAAACGGGACTACTTCCGCAAGAACATTGCAGAAACAGGACAACTACCGGTACACCCCCGAGTGACCCGAATCGATCTTCCTGACTCCCGCCCCTCAGGCAGGCCCCGACGCCGCCGGGGTGAGACGGACCCGCCCCGTTGCCCGGCTGAACAGCGCGTGACCGCACCTCGCGCTGTCATGTGGCGGCCGGGCGGACCTCGCCGAAGGCCTGGCCCGGGGTGGGCCGGCAGGGCTCGCAGACCGCGCGGCCGGGCAGCGGATAGCGCACCCGTACGACGTCGGCGAAGGCGTAGCCCGCCTCGGACAGGGCGGCCCCGATGGTGCGCAGGCACTGTTCGGCCTGACGATGAGGCTGTGCGGTCCTGCCGGCCCCCGGATGCGGATCGCGATCGAGGCCTGCGCCCGCCACCCTGCCCCCGCTCCCGCCCCGGCGCACGAGCCCGCACCGGCCGTCCCCAGGCCCTCCGCGTGACCACCCCCAACTCCGCCTGCTCTTCCCCGCCGACGCCGCCGTGGACGGCCCCGCCGGCCCCCTCGCCCGGCCGTTCGCCGTGCCGCCCACCACGTCGTCCACCGACCACCGCGATCGCACCGTCCGTGTCCGTCCGCAGCACCGTCGCCCCCACCGCACGCAACGCGCCGACCGTGCGCGGCGACGGGTGCCCGTAGCTGTTGTCCACCCCGCAGGAGATCAGTGCCAGGCGCGGCCCCGCCCGCCGGAGCAGCGCCGGGTCCTGGTACGCCGAACCGTGGTGAGCGACCTTCAACACGTCCACCCGGCCGAGTGCGGCCCCCGCCGGGGTGCGCAACAGGTCCCGTTGTGCGGGCGGTTCGAGGTCGCCGAGCAGCAGCAGGGTGAGGCCTCCGACGCGAACCAGCAGCGTGACACTGGCGTCGTTCGGGCCCTCGGGGTCCGGTGCCGGTTCCGGCAGGGGCCACAGCACCTGCCAGTCGAGCGCGCCCGTACGCCGCCGCTCCCCGGCCACGGCCCGTGTCAGCGGCACGCCGTGCGCCGCCGCCTGCGCCCGCACGAACGCCACCTGTCCCGGCGGCTCCCCCAGCCCCGTCGTCTGGACCACCCCTACCGACCGCCCCCGCAACACCCCGGGCAGCCCCGCCACATGGTCCGCGTGAAAGTGTGTGAGCAGCACCAACGGCACCCTCGTGACCCCGAGCGACCGCAGACAGCGGTCGACGAGCAACGGGTCCGGCCCCGCGTCCACGACCACCCCGGCCCCGGACCCCGCAGCCAGCACGAGCGCGTCCCCCTGACCGACGTCACACATCACCAGCCGCCATCCCGGTGGCGGCCAGCCCGCGATGACCCGGGTGACCGGCGGAGGCTGCACGATGACGACGCACAGCAGCAGCGCGCACGCCGCACACCACCACGGGTGCCGTAGCAGCCGCCGCCCGACCAGCACGACCACCACCGTGACGACGGCGAGCAGCAGCGCCCCGCTCCAACTGCCCGGCCAGTCCACGCCGCTCCCGGGCAGTGCCGCACCCGTCCGCGCGATGCCCGCGATCCACTCGGTCGGCCACCCGGCGCCCCAGGCACAGGCCTTGGCCACCGGCATCGCCACCGGCGCAAGCGCGAGCGCCGCGAACCCGAGCACCGTAGCGGGTGCCACCGCGAACTCCGCCAGCAAATTGCACGGCACCGCCACCAGGCTCACCCGCGCCGCCAGCACGGCCACCACCGGCGCGCACACCGCCTGCGCCGTCGCCGCGGCCGCCACCGACTCCGCGGGCCGCCCCGGCACACCGCGCCGACGCAGCGCGGCACTCCACCTCGGCGCCAGCGTCAGCAGCGCTCCCGTGGCGAGCACGGACAGCAGGAACCCGTACCTCCGCGACAGCCACGGGTCGTACAGCACGAGCACCAGGACCACCGTGGCCAGCGCCGGGATCAGCGACCTGCGCCGGCCGGTGGCGATGGCCAGCAGCACCACCAGGCCGCAGGCCGCCGCGCGCACCACGCTCGGCTCGGGCCTGCACACGATCACGAAGCCGAGCGTCAGCACGCCCCCGAGCACCGCCGTCGTCCGCAGCGGGATGCCCAACCGCGGGGCGAGACCGCGCCGCTCGGCCCGGTGCGCCGTACCCGGCGGGCCGATCAACAGCGCGAGCACGATCGTCAGGTTGGCCCCGCTCACGGCCAGCAGGTGCGTGAGGTCGGTCGCCCGGAACGCCTGCTCCAGCTCCGGTGGCACCCGGGAGGTGTCGCCGATCACCAGGCCCGGCACCAACGCCCGGGCATCGGCGGACAGCCCTTCCGTGGCCTCCCGCAGCCCGCCACGCAGTTCCCCGGCGAACCGCTGCGCCGTCGACGGCTCCCCGATCACCTGCGGCGCACGGTCCCCGCGCACCCGCAGCACCGCCGCGATCCGGTCGCTGTCCGGCATGGGCGGCACCAGGTCCGCCCGCACGCGCACCCGCGTGGACGGCAACAGGCGCAGCCATGGCGGGGTGTGCTCCTTGCCCGCGGTACGCGCGCCCCCTTCTCGTGTGCCGTCTCGTGTGCCTTCTCCTGTGTCGTCCCCTGTGCCGTCTCCCTTCTGCGTTCCGCCCGTTCCGGTGCCCGCGGCACCGGTCGTCCGCGCCGAGTCCGCGTCCCGCACGATGACCAGCACCGGTGTGCGCGTCTTCGTGACCGTGCCGTCCGCTTCCGTGACTCGCACCACGTCCGCGTTCACCACCACCGCCGGCGGCATCGGGCGGTCCCCGGCCACGCGAGGTCTCGTCCGCCGCGGGTCCGACGTGACCTCCAGCTCCGCCGTCACCTTGGCGTACTCCTGGGCCAGTGCCGGGACCGGTCCCCGGTGCACGTCCGCCCCGTGCAGCCCGGCGGAGGTCGCCGCTGCCGCCGCGCACAGCAGGGCTGCCGCCACGCTGACCCGTCCCCAGGCAGCACCGCCCCATCGCCCCGGGTTCCTGCGCGTCCGTGGCCACCCCCGCGCCCCTGCCGTCCCCGTCACCAGGAGGGCACCGGCGACCGTCACGCAGACCGCCACCGCCCCGGCCACCCAGCGGGGCGGAGCGTCCAGGGCCAGCGCTGCCGCCGCCCAGGCCGCCAGGGCCGGTGGCACCAGACGCAGGTCCGCCGGACCTTCCGGGCGGGGGCTCGCGGTGCCGGGGCGGTCAGGCGCGGGGGCTTGACCGTCAGCCTGCCCCGCATACCCTCGCCCGGCAGGCCGGGACCCCGCACTCGCCCGCCCTGCCATGCCTCGCCGCCTCATGGCCGTACGAGGTCGCGCAGGTCGGCGAAGCGCCGGTCGCCGATGCCGGTGACCTCGCGGAGTTCGTCCACCGAGCGGAAACCACCGTGCTCCGTGCGGTAGTCGATGATGTGCTGCGCGAGGACGGGGCCCACGCCCGGGAGGGTGTCGAGCTGCTCGGCGGTGGCCGTGTTCAGCGCGACGGGGCCAGTGGTCGCCCCGGGGCCACCGGTCGGTCCAGGGCCGCTGGCCGGTCCGGCAGCCCCGGCCGTCGCGCCGCCAACAGCCGCGCTCGGTGCGGCGGGTGCGGTCGGCGCGGCGGCACCCACCACCAACTGCTCACCGTCCACGAGCAAGCGGGCGCGGTTCAAGCCGTCGGTCTTCGTGCCGGGGCGCACCCCGCCCGCGGCCCGCAGCGCATCGGCGACCCGGGAACCGGCCGGCAGACGCTGGACACCGGGGCTGCGGACCTTGCCGCTGACGTCCACGACGACCCCGCCGGCCGCCCCGCCGGTGGAGGTACCGGCTCCGCCGCCCATGGCTCCGGCGGCGCCGCTCTCCCCGGTACCGACACCCTGCGCCCCGGCGGGAAGCCCCGCACCGGGCGGCATCCCGGGCGAAGGCGACGGCCCCGCCGCACGGCCCGGCCCGGCCGCCCCGCCCACCACCTCCGGCGCCCGCACCGACTGCGCCCGACCGCTCCAGAAGTGCTGGGCCGCGAACACCGCCGCGACGACCAGGACCACGCCGAGCGCGAGCACGCTCCGTCGCTCCAGGCCACACCTCGACTGCAGCCAGACCGGCAGCCGCTCCCGCACCGCAGGCCCGAACCGCGCCCGCCGCGAAGGCCGTACCTCCGCAGGCGGATCACTATCCTCGTCCGGCGTGGACGGAGTCACTCCGCGCGGCAGACTTTCGTCGTCGGGCGTCGGCGGGGGCGCCCCGCGCGGTAGACGTCCGTCCTCCGGCGTTGCTGCGGCCTCCTCCCAGCGCGGCGCGGCCACGGCAGGGATGGGCGCACGGCCGGGCGGTGTCCTGCCGGCAGCCCCCGTCCACTCGCCTCCCGCCCCGTCGTCGAAGCCCGCGTCATCGGGCCCGGCCCGTGACCCCACCCAGGAAGGCTCCACCCAGCCGGGGTCCGCCCAGCCAGGCTCCACCAAGTCGGCCTCCCGCGAACCAGATCCCCTCGGACCGGATCCCGTCCGCCAAGGTCCAGTGCGGCCCGGCCCCATTGAGGCCGGCCCCGCCCGGTCAACAGGTCCAGGCCCAGCACCGCCCGCCCCGGCGAAGAGCCTCTCCGCCCGCAGGCGCGTCGCCTCCGTCACGGCGCGCCGACGCCTGACCCGTCGCCGGACGCGCCTACGGCTCATACGCGCCTGAGGAGAGGCATGCGTACGGTCCTGGCCGACCCCGGCGTGACGATCGTCGAGCGCGTCTCCGTCAGGCTCCCGCTCCGGCTCACGCCCGAGCCCCCTGCTCCCCACACCCGACTCTGCCAGCTCTACCGACTCTGCCAGCTCCGCCGACTCATCCTGTGCTACCCGTGAAGGTGATCGAAGTCCCATGTCAGAGACGCTAGACGCGCAGCAGACGCCTTGCTGATCTTGCTCAATTCCCGGGGACTACCCGCCCGTTGTGGAAAACTCCGTCACCCACACGAGGCTCAAAGCCGCTCCCCATGAGCCTCGCACCCCTCTCCGGCCGAGCGCCTCGGCCGAGCACCTCTCAGCGAGGCGACACCACCGCGCCCAGCAGCCCGGGCCCCGTGTGCGCCCCGATCACCGCGCCCACCTCGCTGACGTGCAGCTCCGCGAGCGACGGCACCCGGGCCCTGAGCCGGTCCGCGAGTGCCGTGGCGCGCTCGGGCGCCGCGAGGTGGTGGACGGCGATGTCGACCTGGTGGCCCCCGGCCCGCTCGGCCGTGATCTCCTCCAGGCGCGCGATGGCCTTCGACGCCGTGCGTACCTTCTCCAGGAGTTCGATGCGTCCGCCGTCCAGTTCGAGCAGCGGCTTGACGGCGAGCGCCGAGCCGAGGAGCGCCTGGGCCGCGCCGATGCGCCCGCCCCGGCGGAGATAGTCGAGCGTGTCGACGTAGAAGTACGCGGACGTACCCGCGGCCCGCTTCTCCGCGGCGGAGACCGCCTCGTCCAGGGAGCCGCCCGCCTCGGCGGCCCCGGCCGCGGCGAGGGCGCAGAAGCCGAGCGCCATCGCGACCATGCCGGTGTCGACGACGCGCACCGGGACCGGCGCCTCACGCGCCGCCAGGACGGCCGCGTCGTAGGTCCCGGAGAACTCCGCCGACAGGTGCAGCGAGACGATGCCCGTCGCACCCGCTTCGGCGATCTTCCGGTAGGTGCGGGCGAAGACCTCGGGGCTGGGGCGCGAGGTGGTCACGGACCGGCGCTTCTGGAGCGCCAGGGCCAGGGAGCGGGCCGAGATCTCGGTGCCCTCTTCCAGCGCCTCGTTGCCGAGCACCACCGTCAGCGGCACCGCGGTGATGCCGTGCCGCTCCATCGTCCGCTGCGGCAGGTAGGCCGTTGAATCCGTGACGATCGCGACATGGCGGGACATGGGCTGGAGATTACCCGCAGGAACCCGGACGCGGCAGGCCGACCCCGTCACCCAAGCGACGAGGTCCGGACAGCCCGAGCGCACCGGCAACGGCCGATCCCCCACGGAGGCGCCGGTGTCGGCATCCGAGCGGCCGGATCAGGTGGTGCTCTCCGGCTTGGCCTTCTTCTCCCAGGGGTACGTCGGCCGCGGTGCCGCCGGGCTGATCGCCGGTCTCGTCGGCTCCTGCGCGGCGCGGTCGGCCGCCTCCGCCGGGGCCGCCGCACCCGGCGCCGACTGCTCGGCCCAGGAAGCGGAGGACGCGGAGGACTCGGTGGATCCCGAAGACGCGGAGGACGAGGCGGGCGGCGTGGACGGCGAGGGCTGCTGGGTGGTGCCGGACGGCTCCGTCGCCCAGTGCCGCAGCGCGCCCGCCTCCAGGTCGATCTGCGACTTCAGCAGGTCGAGGTCGTCGTCCGCGAACTTGTCGGCCCGGTCGCGGGCGGCCCAGCGCAGGGAGTCCGCGGCCTTCGTGATCTGCTCCGTGCGCTCCTTCAGGGCGGGCAGGCGCTGGCTCAGGGTGATGCGGTCCGGCTCGCTCTCCAGGCGCTTCAGCTCGTCGTCCAGCTCGTGGCCGTGCGCGCTCAGGCGCTCGAACAGGGCGAGGGACTCGTGCAGCGAGGCGTCGGCGGCGACGCCCGCGCGCAGCGCGTCCTGCGTGGCGCGCATCGACGTGCGCAGCTTGAGCCGGAGCTGGGCCAGCTCACCGACGGCACCCGGCTGCGCGAACGTCCGCGCGCGCAGCGTGGTGTCCTCGACCGTGCGGCGGGCCTGCGTGAGCGTGCGGTCCACTCCGCGTCTGGCGGCACCGACGGCCTTGACCACCGCGTACGCCCCGGCCACCAGGAACAGCACGAAGAGCAGCGCGACCACTGCGATCACGGCTTCCACGATGCTTCTCCTTCGGCCGGCGGGACGGTCGGCGGGGTCGGGACGGACGGTGGCTGTCCGCCTCGGCTGCCCGCCTCTCCACGGTAAACGCAACAGGCTCGTCGAGGGTTCCAGCCGAACCCCGAACCTGCCCGTAGGGGACTACCCCGAGACGCCGGGCCCGCACACCCCACCGCGCCCCGTCAACACCGGCGGCGCGGCGACCGTTTGAGGCGGCGCGGGAAAACAGCCGAGGCGGCGCAGGGGAACAGCCGAGGCGGCGCAGGGAAACAGCCGAGGCGGCGCGGGGGAACAGCCGAGCGGCCGGGCCCCGGAGGGACCCGGCCGCTCAGCCAGGCAAGATCCGCGCCATCCCCGCCGGTCAGGCGGGAACGATGTTCACCAGCTTCGGCGCCCGCACGATGACCTTGCGGATGCCGGCGCCGCCCAGCGCGGCCACGACGCGCTCGTCGGCCAGGGCCACCTTCTCCAGCTCCTCGTCGGAGATGGCCGACGGCACCTCCAGACGCGCCTTGACCTTGCCCTTGATCTGCACGACGCAGGTCACGGCCTCGTCCACGACGTACGCCGGGTCGGCGACCGGGAAGTCCTGGTGGACGACCGAGTCGGTGTGGCCCAGGCGGCGCCACAGCTCCTCGGCGATGTGCGGGGCCAGCGGCGCCACCAGCAGGACCAGCGCCTCGGCGACCGGGCGCGGCACGGCGCCGCCCGCCTTGGTCAGGTGGTTGTTCAGCTCGGTGATCTTGGCGATGGCGGTGTTGAACCGCAGGCCCTCCAGGTCCTGGCGGACGCCGTCGATGGCCTTGTGCAGCGCGCGCAGCGTGTCCTCGCCGGGCTCGGCGTCCACGACGGTGACCTCGCCGGTGGCCTCGTCGACGATCAGGCGCCACAGGCGCTGCAGCAGGCGGTACTGGCCGACGACCGCGCGCGTGTCCCAGGGGCGGGAGACGTCCAGCGGGCCCATCGCCATCTCGTACAGGCGCAGGGTGTCCGCGCCGTACTCCTCGCAGATCTCGTCCGGGGTGACGGCGTTCTTCAGGGACTTGCCCATCTTGCCCAGCTCGCGCTTGACCGGCTCGCCCTGGAAGAAGTACCCGCCGTCGCGCTCCTCGACCTCGGCGGCCGGCACCGGGAAGCCACGGCTGTCGCGGTAGACGTACGCCTGGATCATGCCCTGGTTGAACAGCTTGTGGAACGGCTCGGCCGACGAGATGTGGCCCAGGTCGAACAGGACCTTCGACCAGAAGCGCGCGTACAGCAGGTGCAGCACGGCGTGCTCGGCGCCGCCGACGTACAGGTCGACGCCGCCCGTGGGCTGTCCCTCGCGCGGGCCCATCCAGTAGCGCTCGATGTCCGGGTCGACCAGCCGCTGGTCGTTGCGCGGGTCCAGGTAGCGCAGCTCGTACCAGCAGGAGCCCGCCCAGTTGGGCATGGTGTTGGTCTCGCGGCGGTACTTCTTCGGGCCGTCGCCCAGGTCCAGCGTGACGTTGACCCAGTCCTCGTTGCGGGACAGAGGGGTCTCGGGCTGGGTGTCGGCGTCGTCCGGCTCGAAGGTGCGCGGGCTGTAGTCGTCGACCTCCGGCAGCTCCAGGGGCAGCATCGACTCGGGCAGCGCGTGGGCCACGCCGTCCTCGTCGTAGACGATCGGGAAGGGCTCGCCCCAGTAGCGCTGGCGGCTGAACAGCCAGTCGCGCAGCCGGAAGTTGACGGTCCCCCGGCCGATGCCCTTGCGCTCCAGCCACTCGGTGACGCGGGCCTTGGCGTCGACGACGCCCAGGCCGTCCAGGCGGATCTCCTCGCCGGAGGAGTTCACGATCTTCGCGTCGTACGAGGCGAAGGCGTCGTCCCAGGTGGACGGGTCGGTCCCGCGGTCGTCCGAGGGCTCGACGACGCAGCGCATCGGCAGGTCGAAGGCGCGCGCGAAGGCGAAGTCGCGGGTGTCGTGCGCCGGTACGGCCATGATCGCGCCGGTGCCGTAGCCCATCAGGACGTAGTCGGCGATGAAGACCGGTACGCGCTCGCCGCTGACCGGGTTCGTGGCGTACGCGCCGGTGAAGACGCCGGTCTTCTCCTTGGCGTCGGCCTGGCGCTCGACGTCGGACTTGGCGGCGGCGGTGGCGCGGTACTTGGCGACGGCCTCGGCGGGCGTCGCGTGGCCGCCGGTCCACGCCTCGCGGGTGCCCTCGGGCCAGGCGGCAGGGACCAGCGAGTCGACCAGCTCGTGCTCGGGCGCCAGGACCATGTACGTGGCGCCGAACAGGGTGTCCTGACGGGTCGTGAAGACCGTGATCGAGGCGGAGTCGGTCACGGGGAAGTCGACGCGGGCGCCCTCGGAGCGGCCGATCCAGTTGCGCTGCTGCAGCTTGATGGCCTCGGGCCAGTCCAGCGCGTCCAGGTCCTCCAGCAGGCGGTCCGCGTAGGCCGTGATGCGCATGTTCCACTGGCGCAGCTTGGCCTTGAAGACGGGGAAGTTGCCGCGCTCGGAGCGGCCGTCGGCGGTGACTTCCTCGTTGGCCAGGACGGTGCCCAGGCCGGGGCACCAGTTGACGGGCGCGTCCGAGGCGTACGCCAGGCGGAAGCCGCCCAGGACGTCGGCGCGCTCCTTGGCGGACAGCTCGCTCCACGCGCGCGTGGAGCCGGGTACGGCGCGCTCACCGCTCTCGAACTGGGCCACCAGGTCGGCGATCGGGCGGGCCTTGCGCAGCTCGTCGTCGTACCAGGAGTTGAAGATCTGCAGGAAGATCCACTGGGTCCACTTGTAGTACTCGGGGTCGATCGTCGCGAACGAGCGGCGCTTGTCGTGGCCCAGGCCCAGACGGCGGAGCTGCGCCTTCATGTTGACGATGTTGGCCTCGGTGGACACGCGCGGGTGGGTGCCCGTCTGCACCGCGTACTGCTCGGCGGGCAGGCCGAAGGCGTCGAAGCCCAGGGAGTGCAGGACGTTGTGGCCCGTCATGCGCTGGAAGCGCGCGAACACGTCGGTGGCGATGTACCCCAGGGGGTGGCCCACGTGCAGGCCCGCACCCGAGGGGTACGGGAACATGTCCATGATGAACTTCTTGGGGCGTGCCGCCAGCTCCGGGTCACCGGCCAGGTCGCCGGACGGGTTGGGCGCTTCGTACGTGCCGTCGGCGTCCCAGAAGTCCTGCCAGCGCGCCTCGATCTCGGCCGCCAGGGCGGCCGTGTAGCGGTGCGGCGCGGCCGCCTCGGCGGCCGAGGGGGTGCCCCCCGCGCCTTCGGCGGTGGCGGAGGAATTCGTCTCGCTCATCGTCTTCAAAGCTCCATCGATCGTCTCTGCCTGCGGAAACGGCCGTGCGGCCAAATAAAAATGCCCCTCGCACAGGAGGGGACGCCGCGCCGATTCCGACCACGCTCACTGGGCGGTCGGGACTGATCAGCGCGGCCCGCTAAGCAGAAGGCGTACGGCACGCATGGCGTCAGGGTACCGCAGGCCTCCGGAGCCGGGCGACGCGCTTCGCCCGCCTCCGCGGCCCGTCCCCGGGCGGATCCGGAAGGCGCCGCACCCCCTGAGCCGCCACGACCCTTGGCCAAGGATTACCCCGCGTACCGCCCCCTATCGGGGCAACACCAAGATCGAGTCGCGCTTTGATAACAACGCAATAACTCAAACCACGTACCCACCGGTATGGAGCGACCTAGCATGCGGCGACCGGACCATTTCGGAGTCGCCCTCATGAGCCGTCCGCACCCGCACCACCCCACCCCCCAGACCCCCGCAGCACCCGGTTCCTCCTCGCTCCGCTCCCTCACCGGACCGTTCGCCGGATGGCGCGACGGTTCGTCCACCGGACCCGGCAGAGCGGCCCGCGGCCTCGTGTCCGCGGCCGGCCTGCTCCTGATACCCCTGCTCGTGTTCGCGGGAGACGACGCCTTCCGCGCCGCCCTGGACCACACCACCGGCGTCCTCTCCCTGGTCGCCCTGACCGCGTCCGTCGCCTGGGGCCTGGTGGCCTCGGACCGGCTCTTCCTGCGCCCCCGCCAGCGGCTGCTGGCCCAGGCCGTGCACCGGGCCACCGCGATCGCCTCCGTGGGCTTCCTCCTGCTGCACGGCACCGTCAAGCTCGCCCTGGACCGCGTGTCCCTCGTGGGCGCCCTGGTGCCCTTCGGGCTCGGCTTCACCGGTGCCGCCGGGCTCATCGGCCTGGGCTCGCTCGCCGGGCTGCTGATGGTCGCCACCGGCGTCACCGGCGCCCTGCGCAGCGCCTTCGCCGCACCGGCCCAGGTCGCCGGGCGCTGGCGTGCGGTGCACATGCTCGCCTACCCGGCCTGGTGCGCGGCGCTGCTCCACGGCCTGTACGCGGGCCGGCCCCCGAAGGCGTGGGTCGTCGCCCTGTACTGCCTGTGCCTCGTCGCGGTCGCCGGGGCGGTGGCGCTGCGCGCGGCCCCGCGTCCGGTGAAGCGCGAGGTGGCCGCCCGCGTCCTCGCCGTCCTGGAACCCGACGGCCGGGGGGCGCCCCCGACGGCACGCCGTCACGCCCAGGGGCCGCCCAGGGACACCGCCTCCACCCCGCTCCCCGGTACGGTCCCCGCGCCCCGGGGCGCCCCGTGCGAGCCGGTGCCCGTCGCCGGGATCGCCGCCGCCTACCGCGCGCTCGCCACGCCCCCCGACCGGTACGCCGCCGGTCCGCCGCCGGACCTCACGACCACCGAGGTCCTGCCCACCGTCACGTCTCCCTGGCCCACGCCGTCGCCCCCGCCGCCCGCCGAGGCGCCGGACATCCCCTTCCCGTATGACTCCGTGGCCTCCCAGGACGAACAGCACGACTACGGAGACCCCCGGTACGGCTACGGGGACCCCCGGTACGACCACCGGGACACCCCCTGCGGGACCGCCGCCCCCTTCCCGGACGCCGACGTCCCGTACGACACCGGCGCACGGCCCTCCTGTCCACCGCCCCCGCCCGAACCCCCGCACGTCCCGCCGTACGACCCCGTGCACGGTCCCGGGCACACAGCCGAGCACGCGCCCGCGCCCGGGACCGTCGGCGAACCGCCGCGCACGCACGTCCAGGACGGCGACAGCACGGCCACCCAGCCCCTGCCGAGTCCCTTCCAGGCACCCAGCAGCGGCGAACCCTGGAACGCCGCGTCCACCGGAGGCAGCACGTGAACGCGCCCCTGCCCGACGTCCCCGAGGTCCGCGTCGTGGGCCTGCCGCTGCTGACCGCGGGCTTCGACCTGGTCGAGCGGCTCGACCTGGCCATGCACCTGAAGGTCCACGGCCCCCTGGAACCACTGGCCGGGGAACACCTCGCCGCGCTCGCCGAGGCGGTCGCCCTGCGCGGCCGGGGCGGCGCGGGCTTCCCCTTCGCCACGAAGCTGCGGGCGGTCGCCGATGCCGCGATCCGCCGCGGCGCCCGCCCCGTGGTGGTCGTCAACGGCAGCGAGGACGAGCCCGCCTGCCGCAAGGACACCGTCCTGCTCAACCGCGCCCCGCACCTCGTCCTGGACGGCGCCCTGCTCGCCGCCGAGGCCCTGGGGGCGCGCACCCTCGTCGTGGGGGTGACCCGGGACTCCACGGAGGCGTCGGTGCGCTCCGCGCTCGCCGAGCGGGGCCTCGGCAACCGCCGGGGCGCGCACCTTCGCGCGCGCGTGCAGCGCAACCCCGTGCGCATGGTGACCGGCGAGTCCTCGGCCCTCGTCCGCTCCGCCGACGGCGGCCCGCCGCTGCCCCCGGGGCGCAAGGTACGCACCTCCGACTCCGGGGTCGGCGGCGCGCCCACGCTGCTGTCGAACGCCGAGACGTTCGCGCACCTCGCCGTGGCCGCCCGCACCGGCGCGGAGCGCTACCGCCGCACCGGCCTGCGCGACGAGCCCGGCACCGTCCTGCTGACCCTCTCCGGGGCCGTCGCGCGCCCCATGGTGGTGGAGGTCCCCACCGGCGTTCCCCTGCGGTACGTGCTCCAGCTCGCGGGCGCTCCCCCGCTGCTCCAGGGCGTCCTGACGGGCGGCTACCACGGCATGTGGCTGGACGCGGCCACCGCGCACGACGCGGTCGTCTCCCGGGCCGCCCTGGAGGCCTGCGGCGGCGCCCTGGGCGCGGGCGCGGTGCTGCCCTTGGGCGTCGGCACCTGCCCGCTGGGCGAGTCCCTGCGCGTGGCGCACTGGCTGGCGGCCGAGAGCGCGGGCCAGTGCGGCCCCTGCTACCTCGGCCTGCCCGCCGCGGCGCGCGGCCTCGCCGACGTCCTGGAGGGCGGCGGGCCCACCGCCCTGGAGGCACTGCGCGAGGTGACGAGGGCGGTGAAGCGGCG
Source organism: Streptomyces longispororuber (assembly GCF_014656095.1). Taxonomy (GTDB): domain Bacteria; phylum Actinomycetota; class Actinomycetes; order Streptomycetales; family Streptomycetaceae; genus Streptomyces; species Streptomyces longispororuber. The sequence goes on along the minus strand of NZ_BNBT01000014.1, from coordinate 26,599 downwards.
CGGCGCCTGCAAGCACCCGGACGGCTCGGCCGCCTTCCTGGAGTCGGCGGTCTCGGCCTTCACGGACGACCTGGCGGCCCATGTCCTCGGGACCGGCTGCGGGCGCCCCGTCGAGGGCGTGCTGCCGCTCCAGGACGAGACCCCGGACGCGGAGGCGCCGAGCGGCCGCAAGCTCGCCGTCGACTGGACCCTGTGCCAGGGGCACGGCCTGTGCGCGGACATCGTCCCGGAGCTGATCCAGTTGGGCCCTGACGGCTTCCCGTCGGCCGCTGAGGCCGCGGTGCCGCGCTACGCGGAGGCACGCGCCCAGCGGGCCGTACGCCGCTGTCCCGCGCTCGCCCTGCGCGTCGAGGAGGACCCGGCGGCGGCGCCCCGGGCCCAGCCGGCGCTCCCGCGCGGCCGGGGACGCAGGGCCCTGGGCAGCGGGCGCCCCTGAGGGACGACGAAGCCGTCGTCAAGGGACGACGAAAGAGCGGGCCACCCGATCCGGGTGACCCGCTCTCTCATCTGCTGTGGAGCTAAGGAGAATTGAACTCCTGACCTCTTGCATGCCATGCAAGCGCTCTACCAACTGAGCTATAGCCCCTTGCTGTGTCCGCCCGGTTTCCCCGGCGGCGACGCCAACATTACACGGTCACCCCCGTGCTCCACCAAATCGTTTCCGGGCCGGCCGGACGGGGCCGCTACTGTCACGCCTCGTGACCGTGCCCGTGTCCGTCGCCGCCCGGGGCCGTGTGCCGCTGGCCGCCGGGGTCTGCCTGTGCTCCTTCGTCGCCTTCTGGGCCGCCCAGCGCGCGGCCGAGGTGTCGCTGATCGACCTGATGGTCTACCGCGCGGAGGGCCGGGCGGTCCGCGACGGCGGCGACCTGTACGCCCTGCGCGCGACCGAGGCGCGCCTGCCGATGACGTACCCGCCGTTCGCCGGGCTGCTCTTCACGCCGCTGACGCTGCCGGACACGGCCACCCTGCGGCCGCTCGCGACCGCCGGGAACCTGGTGCTGCTGGTCGCCTTCGCGCACCTGTGCCTGCGGCTGGTCGACCGGCGGGGGCACGCGCGCGTGGAGGGCGCCTTGTGGGTGTCCGCGATCGCCGTCTGGTCCGAGCCGGTGTGGACGACGCTGCGCTACGGGCAGGTGAACCTGCTGCTCGCCGTGCTGGTGCTGTGGGACCTGACCCGGCGGCCGGGGCACCGGTGGGCGGGCGTGGGCATCGGGGTGGCGGCGGCGATCAAGCTCACGCCCGCGCTGTTCGCGGTGTTCCTGTTGCTGGTCGGCGCCGTGGAGGCGGTGCGCCGCGGGGCGCGGTGGGGGGCGTGGCGGCACCTGTGGCAGCCCGCCGTGCGGCACGCGTGCGTGGCCGCGGCCGGCTTCCTGGGGGCGACGCTGCTCGCGGCCGTGGTGCTGCCCGACGACTCCCGGCGCTTCTGGACCCGCGTGCTGTTCGAGGCGGGCCGGGCCGGGCGCGCGGAGCAGACCGCGAACCAGTCGCTGCGCGGTGTCCTCGCCCGGCTGCTGCACACCGGGGACCCCGGTCCGTGGTGGGCGGCGTGCGCAGTCCTGGTGTGCGTGGCGGGCCTCGGGGTGGCCGTCGCGGTGGCGGTGCGCGGGGAGCGGGCCTGGGGCGTGGCCGCCTGCGCGGCGACGATGCTGCTCGTCAGCCCGGTGTCGTGGTCGCACCACTGGGTGTGGTGCGTGCCGATGGCGCTGCTGTGGTGGAGGCGGGCCGAGCGCCTGGGCGGGCGCGTACGGCGGGCCGGTGCGGCCGGGTTCGCCCTGCTGTTCTGTTCGTACGCGCTGTGGTGGGTGCCGCACCGTCCCGGGCGGCCCGAACTCGGCCAGCACGTCGGCCAGATGGCGCTGTCGGCGCTCTATCCGGTGGCCGCCTGCGCCTTCCTCGTGCTGACCGCCGCCGTCGTGCCGCTCAGGCCGTGGCGAAGGAGTAGAACCGTTTGAGCGTGCAGTGCTCGTCCAGGAGACGGCCGTAGATCGGCTCGCCTTCGAGTTCGCGGTATGTCTCGATGGGGTCGCCTTTTATGATCAGCGCCCGCGCGCACTCCTCGCACCAGTACTGGTACTCCGGGTTGACCGGTTCCATGTCGCGGACGATCGGCGTACCGCTGCCGCACCAGTCGCACTTACGCCTGTGTGCACCCATCGATCAGCTCCAGCTGTGGCCGCAGGCCGTGCACACGTAACTGACTCCGCCGTTGTCACCGAGGACTTGGGCGACGTGGGACGAGCCGCAGGAAGGGCAGTTGAGGAGCGTGGCGTCGCCGGACCGTATCTTCGCCGCCACGTCGGGGAGGCCGCCGGCCTCCTCGAGGATGCTCGCAGGCATCGCGCTCTCCCTCCCGTCGGGTCACCGTCGGCGCACTGGTGCAGTCCCCTTCCGGCCCCCCGAATTCTGCCACGACCACGGCGGAACGGTCAGCGACGCATACGTACCAGTCCGGACACGGCCCCCAGGGCGGCCGCCGCGGCGAGCGCACAGGAGCACACCAGGAGCGCGTCCGCCGACGCATACGCCCCAGGAGCCTCCGGTGCGTCGAGCTGTCCGAGGAAGAGCGCGCCGAACACGGCGACGCCGGTCACCTGCCCGAGCTGCGTGACGGTCGCGAGGAATCCGCTGGCGTCCGCCGCGTCCTGGGGCGCGACCGTGGCCAGCGCGCGGGTGAGGACCGGGCTGAACCCGAGCGCCATCCCGGCGCCCGCGCCGACGAGCGCCGCGTACAGCCCCACGCCGCCGTCCCCGCCGTCCCGCAGCAGCAGGCCCACCGCGAGGCTTCCCACCGCCGCGAGGGCGAACCCGCCCGGGACCAGCGCCCGTTGGAGCGCGCCGGGCCACCTGCGCCACGTCAGGCCGACCGCGCCGAAGACCAGCGCGGACGGCGCGAACGTGAGTCCGGCGCGCAGCGCGCTGTAGCCGAGCCCGCCCTGCACGTGCAGGGTGAGCGCGAACAGGAAGCCCGCGTTGACCGCCATGACCGCGGCGAGGCGGAAGACGGCGACGCCCATGCCGGGGGCGCGCAGCAGGCGCGGCGAGATCAGCGGGGCCCCGCCGCGCCGCGCGAGGCGGGACTCGTAGCCGCAGAACAGGGCGAGGAACACCGCGCAGGCGGCCAGGGACAGCCAGGTCCACAGCGGCCAGCCCTCCTGCTCGCCGAGGACCAGGGGCACGGTGAACAGCGTCACAGCCGCGCCGAGCAGGACGAGGCCGGGCAGGTCCAAGCCGCGGGCACGCCCGGCCGGTGACGGCCCGTCGGCGGGCAGCACGCGGGCCGCGAGGACCAGCAGGACCACGCCGACGGGCACGTTCACGAGGAACACCGGACGCCAGCCGGCCGAGAACAGGTCGGCGCTGACCAGGACGCCACCCAGCACCTGCCCGGCGGCGGCGCCGGTGGCGAGCACCGCCGAGTACGCGCCGAGCGCCCGCACCCGGGCCTCGCCGCTGAAGGTGCGCTGGATGATGCTCAGGACCTGCGGGATCAGCAGCGCGGAGCCCGCGCCCTGCGCCAGCCGGAACGCGATGAGCTGGCCGGTGCTCTGGCTCAGCCCGCAGGCCAGCGACGCGGCGGTGAACACGGCGAGCCCCGCCAGGTACACGCGCCGGTGCCCGAGCCGCTCGCCGAGCCGGGCGCCGGTGATGAGCAGGACGGCGTAGGTGATGGTGTATCCGGCGATCACGAGTTGGAGCCCGGCGCCGGACGCGTGCAGGTCCGTACGGATCGTGGGGGCCGCGACGTTGACGATGAACACGTCGAGCAGCGCCATGAACTGGGCGGCGAGCACGGCCGCGAGGACGCGTCCCGGCCGATTGTCGGTGCCGGGGTCTTTACTGGTTGTGGGGACCGAGGACGGACTCGGTGCCGATGGGGTGGTGGTGGTCATGCCAGTGAGCGTGACGAGCGGCCGGTACAGGTAGTGAGAGCCTGCGGATGCTGGTACTGACAGCACCTGGCACGGGCTCGGGCGGGCGTCGACGATGGGGGACGTGACGACGATGGACACGAGGAGCAGGCCGACCGGGGCTTCGGCGGGACGCCCCGGAGTACCCGTGGGGAGTGGACGTCCCGGAGTCCCCGTGGGGCGTGGGGTGGCCACGGAGCCCGGAGCTGCCGTCGGGCCCGGAGCGGCACCTATGGAGCTCGGGACCGACGTCGGGCCCGGCGCTTCCCCAGGACCCGGCACTCTCGCCGGCCCCAGCGCCCCGGCGAGCCCCGCCGGCGCCCGCCCGCAGCGGCGGCGGTCCGAGCTCGCCGCCTTCCTGCGGGGCCGCCGGGCCCGGGTCACCCCTGCGGACGTGGGCATGCCCCCGGGCCCCCGGCGGCGGACGCCGGGGCTGCGCCGGGAGGAGGTGGCGCAGCTCTCCGGCGTCGGTGTGACGTGGTACACGTGGCTGGAGCAGGGGCGCCCGATCAACGCCTCCGCGCAGGTCCTGGACGCGGTGGCCCGCACCCTGCGCCTGGACAGGGCCGAGCGCGAGCACCTGTACCACCTGGCGGAGGTGCCGTGCGCCCCGCGGTACGAGGCGGCGGCCGTGGAGGTCGGCCCGGAGATCCAGGGCATCATCGACGCCTTGGACCCGCACCCCGCCGTGATCTACAACGCGCGGTACGACATCCTCGCCACGAACCCGGCCTACCGCGACCTCTTCGTCATCCCGGAGATAGAGGCGATCGGCGTGCCGAACGTCCTCTGGTCGCTGTTCGTGGTGCCCGAGCGGTACTGCCCGGTGGTCTTCCGGGACTCGGAGCTGCCCGTGATGGTGGCCACGCTGCGCGGCGCGTACGGCCGGCACGTGGGCGAGCCCGCCTGGGAGAAGTTCGTCCGCGACCTGTCGGCGGCCAGCCCCCACTTCGCGCGGCTGTGGGCGAGCGGCGACGTCATACCCCCGGGCCCCCGGGTGAAGACGTTCCGGCACGCGGCGGTCGGTGAGCTGCGGATGACCTCGGTCTCGCTGTCCGTCAACGGCATGCCGGAGTGCCGGATCGTGGCGTACACCCCCGACGACGAGGAGACCGGCCGCCGCGTCCTCCGGCTACGGGAGCTGCGCCGCGCGGAGCGCCACCCGGGGTGACGCGACCCAACCGGGCAGCCCCACCCCCACACAGCAAACCCCGCACAAGGAACGCCACACAACGGACCCCCCACAGCAAACCCCGCACAACGAAAAAGGCCCCGCCCCCTGACGGGGACGGGACCGATTCCTGCTTCCTACTACCTGTGGAGCTAAGGAGAATTGAACTCCTGACCTCTTGCATGCCATGCAAGCGCTCTACCAACTGAGCTATAGCCCCTTGTGTTCTTCCGTTCTTCCCGCTCGGCGGGGCGAACAAGAAGAACTTTAGCCTGCCACCTGCCCAAACGCGAAATCCGGGTGCCGGGCCCCGCGAGAGGTCCGCTCCCGGGCCCCGCGGGGCCGGGGCCGGCCCGGCGGCGGGCACGGCCTAGTCGTCGTCGCCGAGGACCGGCTCCGGGAGCGTACCGGCGTTGTGCTCCAGGAGGCGCCAGCCGCGGGCGCCCTGGCCGAGGACCGACCAGCAGCAGTTGGAGAGCCCGCCCAGGCTCTCCCAGTGGTGGGAGTCCAGGCCGAGGAGGCGGCCGATGGTGGTGCGGATCGTGCCGCCGTGGCTGGCGACGACGAGCGTGCCGTTGTCCGGCAGCTTCTCGGCGTGGCGCAGGACGACGGGGGCAGCCCGGTCGGCGACCTCGGTCTCCAGCTCGCCGCCGCCGCGCCGCACCGGCTCGCCGCGCTTCCACGCGGCGTACTGCTCGCCGTAGCGCTCGATGATCTCCTCGTGGGTGAGGCCCTGCCACCGCCCCGCGTACGTCTCGCGCAGCGCCTCGTCGTGCGTGACCTCAAGGCCGGTGACGGCGGCGAGCTCGGCGGCCGTCGCGGCGGCGCGCTGCAGGTCGGAGGCGATGATCGCGTCGGGCTTCAGGGAGGCGAGCAGGCGGGCGGCCCGCCGGGCCTGGGCCACGCCCGTGTCGGTGAGCTCGATGTCCGTGGAGCCCTGGAAGCGGCGCTCCAGGTTCCAGGCCGTCTGGCCGTGCCGCCACAGGATGAGCCGCAAGCCTCGGCCCGTCACCGCACCTCACCGCCGAGGTGACGCATCTCCTCGGCCTCCTCCGCGGCCTGCTGGAGCTTGGCGTGTTCCGCGGCCTTGCCGCGGGTGGCCTTGGCGTCGGCGGGCAGGTCGATCTCGGGGCAGTCCTTCCACAGGCGCTCGAGAGCGTAGAACACGCGCTCCTCGCTGTGCTGGACGTGCACGACGATGTCGACGTAGTCGAGCAGGACCCAGCGGGCCTCGCGGTCGCCCTCGCGGCGCACCGGCTTGGCGCCGAGCTCCTTGCTCAGCCGCTCCTCGATCTCGTCGACGATCGACTTGACCTGGCGGTCGTTGGGCGCGGAGGCGAGCAGGAAGGCGTCCGTGATCGACAGCACGTCGCTGACGTCGTACGCGATGATGTCGTGCGCGAGCTTGTCGGCGGCCGCCTGGGCGGCGACGGTGATGAGCTCGGTGGAGCGGTCCGTGGCGGTCACTAGAGAGCTTTCCTTCAGACGGGCAATACCCCTCAAGGGTCTCACGGACTGCCGACGGCTCCCCAGACGATTTTTCGATCACAGGGGCCATCGATCACCAGGGCCACCGGTCACCCCGTGGGCCAGGCCTCCGCCCGCCCCCGCCCGGCCCCGGTCGCGACCCTCCGCCCGCACAGGGAACGCCCCGGCCGCGACCCCACCCAGGGCAGCGCGGCCGGGGCCACCCGGCGGGCTCAGTCCGCGTCGTAGTCCCGGCCAAGGACCACCGTCACGTCCGCGTTCGTCGGCGCCTCGCCCTTGCGGACGGCGCTCGCGGGCAGGCCCAGGGTCTTGGCGACCTCCGCGGCGTCCTGCTTCTTCGCCGCGTCGGCGTACGTGACCTGCGAGGCCGGGGCGGGCGTGGAGCCGGTGCCGCCGTCGACGAAGGCGTAGCCGCCGTTGACGAGGGCGATGCGGGCGCTCTCGGTGGCGGCCTTGCCGCCGGTGGCGTTCCGCACGCCGACGCGGACGGCCGCGCCCTGCTCCGGGCTCTTCACGACACCGCCGAGCACGTCCTTGACCACACCGGCGGAGGCCTTCTCGGTCAGCGTGCCGTCCTGCCGCACCGGCAGGACCGTGGTGGTGTAGTCACCGCCCTTGGCGCGCTCGGAGAGCTTGGCGAGGAAGGTGCCGAGGTCCTTCTCCGGGAGCGACGGGTCGAGGATCTGCGCGAGCGACTGCACGGTGACCGTGGCGGCCTGCGGGTCCGTCGACAGCTTGCGCAGCACGCCCTGCACGACCTGCCCGAACCGTTGGAGCTGCGCGGTCTCGCCCTCGCCGGGCGCCCGGTAGGTGGCGTACGCGACGGCCATCGGGCCGCTCAGGGTCTGCTGCTCGCCCTTGTGGACCAGCGGCGTCCCGCCCTTGCGCTTGGCCTTGGGGTCCGGCACGTCGGCGTCGGTGTCGACGTCGATGTTGCCGACGAGTTCGACGAGGTTGTTGAGGTAGGGGGTGTCGAGGCGCCAGGTGCCCTCGACCTTCGTGCCGAGCAACGTGTCGAGTTCCTCGCGCGTGCCGGTCGAGCCGTCGTCGTCGACGGACTTGCCGAGCGTGGTCGTCGTACCGTCGTCGCTGGTCAGGGCGAGGGAGTTGGGCAGCAGCACGGTGGCGCCGCGCCGGGCGGTGGCGTTGTTCACCAGGAGTGCGGTGGAGGTGCCGCCGCCCTTGGTGTTGTGCAGGTGCACGACGACGACGTCACGCTTCTGCGGCCCGGCGGCGGCCGGTCCGCCGGACGAACCGTCCGACTGGCCGGGCAGCCTGCCCGCGGCCCACAGGTAGCCGACGCCGCCGACGAGGGCGAGCGCGAGCACGACGGCCAGGACGACGACCCGCGAGCGGCCGCGGCGCTTGGCCTCCTCGCGCCGCTCGGTGCGGCTCTCGGTGAACTTCAGCCAGTCGATGACGTCTTCGGAGTCCTCGTCGGGCTCCTCGATGAAGGAGAACTGCTCGGTGCGGTACTCGCGGGGCTCGTCGGCCGCGGCGGCCCCGGCGTCGCCGTGGTCCCCGCCGTCGGCGTGCCCCTCGCCCGCGTCCGGCGCCACCCCGGCCTCGGCGTAGGCCTGGTGCTGCTGTGTCTGCTGAGCCTGCTGGGCCTGCTGGGCCTGCTGGGCCTCCTGCGGCTGCTGCTGGTGCGGGATCCAGCCGGTGGGGTCCGCCGTTCCGTACGCGCCGCCGTCGTACGCGGTGCCGTACTCGTTGTCATACGTGGTGCCGTACGTGGTGTCGTACGCGTTGTCGTAGGAGGACCCGGTGGCGTACGCGTCGTGCGACTGCTGGGGGACGGACGTGCCGGTGCCGTACGCGGACGCCGCGGGGTCGGCGCCCTGGGCGTACGGGTCGTACCCGTACGCCTGTTGCGGCCGGGCCTGTGGCTGCGCGGCGTACGCGTCGTACGAGGGGGCCGCCTGGCGGGGCACGAGCCGGTAGACCGGGCGCCCGTACTCGTCGTACCCGACGACCTCGTACTGAGCCGCCGCGTCACCCTCGTACTCGCCCCCGTAAGGGTCGTACTGTCGGTCGTTCACCGGTGCCCCTCTCGGCTCATTCGCCGCGGTACAGCTCGCGCTTGTCGATGTAACGCACCACGCCGTCGGGCACCAGATACCAGACGGGCTCGCCCTTGGCGACGCGGGCCCGGCAGTCCGTGGAGGAGATGGCGAGGGCGGGCACCTCCACCAGGGAGACGCCGCCCGCGGGCAGGCCGGGGTCGGCCAGGGTGTGGCCGGGGCGGGTGACGCCGATGAAGTGGGCCAGCGAGAACAGTTCCTCGGTGTCGCGCCAGGTGAGGATCTGGCCGAGCGCGTCGGCACCGGTGATGAAGAACAGGTCCGTGTCGGGGTTGAGGCGGCGCAGGTCGCGCAGGGTGTCCGTGGTGTACGTGGGGCCGCCGCGGTCGATGTCGATGCGGCTCACCGAGAACTGCGGGTTCTCGGCGGTCGCGATGACCGTCATCAGATAGCGGTCCTCGGCGGGCGAGACCTTCTTGTGGCTCTTCTGCCACGGCTGCCCGGTCGGCACGAAGACGACCTCGTCGAGGTGGAACTGGGCGGCGACCTCGCTGGCCGCCACCAGGTGTCCGTGGTGGATCGGATCGAACGTTCCACCCATGACGCCCAGACGGCGCTTGGCGGCGCTCGCCGGGCCGGTGCCCGGTCCGCTCCGCGGGCCGGTAGGCATGTCCTGCTCTCCCATGCGTGCAGACACTACCGGCCCGGACGGGCGGCCCCGCCGTCAGCCGTACGGGTCAGTACGGCGGCCGTACGGGTCAGTGCGGCGACGGTACGCGTCGGCACGACCGGGCTGTACGGGTCGGTACGACGGCCGTACGCGTCGGTACGGCGGCCCTGCGGATCGGCAGGGCGACCGCCGCGGCCCGCGTCAGGACGGCCGGGCGGCCGGGGTGGCGGCGGCACTCGGCCGCCGGCCGGCGCTCAGCCGCGGCTCAGCGGTCGCGGTTGAAGCGCGTGGTGATCCACAGCAGCAGGAGCAGGACGACGAGGGCGCCGCCGCCGGTGACGTAGGGGCTGAGGCTTTCGTGGTTGCCACCGTGCTCGCCGCCCTCGTTCGCGAGGGTGACAAGCTGGGCGGCGGTGCTGTGGAGGCTCATCGTCAGCAGGACCTATCCGGTGTGGGATCGGGATAAAGACTGGGGCCATCGTAAGCGGGGGGCGTGTCGGGGCTCACGTCGCCCTGCCGGGCGGGCCCCCGGCGCGACCCTCCCCCGGAACCGTCAGGTCACTTCCGGTAACCGCGGAGGAGCAGCCAGCCCACCAGGACGCAGCCGACGACCATCACGATCAGGACGATGCGGAGCAGGTTGCCCGGGCCCTGCTTGTCGGCCGCGTGGGCGGCCAGGGTGAGGGCGTCGGCGGGTGAGATGTGCTCCATGGCGGATGACTCCTTCTGTGCGCTGCCCTGTCACGGTATCTCCGCCTAGGCTGGGGACCGTCTCGGGGGCAGGAAGGACACGACATGGGGGATGCGGCATGACCAACGGCAACCACGGCGACACGGGCAGCGGCCAGGAGAGCGTGCCGAGCCGGCAGCGCAGGCGCTTCCCGGGCATCTCCTCCCGGGCCTACGAGCACCCCGCGGACCGCTCGGCCCTGGTGGCCCTGCGCAAGCTGACCGGGTTCGACACGGTCTTCAAGGCGCTCAGCGGGCTGCTCCCCGAGCGCAGTCTGCGGCTGCTGTTCCTGTCGGACTCCGTGCGCGTGTCCGACGCCCAGTTCGCGCACCTCAATGACATGCTGCGGGACGCCTGCTACATCCTGGACCTGGAGAAGGTCCCGCCGATGTACGTCACGCAGGACCCGAAACCGAACGCGATGTGCATCGGCCTCGACGAGCCGATCATCGTGGTCACCACCGGCCTGGTCGAGCTGCTCGACGAGGAGGAGATGCGCGCGGTCGTCGGCCACGAGGTGGGTCACGCCCTGTCCGGCCACTCCGTGTACCGCACGATCCTGCTGTTCCTGACGGGCCTCGCGCTGAAGGTGGCGTGGATCCCGCTCGGCAACGTGGCGATCATGGCGATCGTGACCGCGCTGCGCGAGTGGTTCCGCAAGTCGGAGCTGTCGGCGGACCGCGCGGGCCTGCTCGTGGGCCAGGACCTCCAGGCGTCCATGCGCGGCCTGATGAAGATCGCGGGCGGCAACCACCTGCACGAGATGAACGTGGACGCGTTCCTGGAGCAGGCCGAGGAGTACGAGGCCGGGGGCGATCTGCGCGACTCCGTGCTGAAGATCCTGAACGTGCTGCCGCGCTCGCACCCCTTCACCACGGTGCGCGCCGCCGAGCTGAAGAAGTGGGCCGAGAGCCGCGACTACCAGCGGCTCATGGACGGCCACTACCCGCGCCGCGACGAGGACAAGGACACCTCCGTCACCGACTCGTTCCGGCAGTCGGCGTCGGCGTACGCGGACGACGTGCGCGGCAGCAAGGACCCGCTGATGAAGCTCGTCGCCGACATCGCCGGGGGCGCGGGCGACCTGGGCGGCAAGCTGCGCGGCCGGTTCACGGGGCAGGGCGGCGGCCCGGCGGACCGCGGCGAGTAGCGAAGGCGAGGAGCGAACCCGACGCGCCGCGCCGCCCCCGGGCCCGGCGGGCCGACCCCGCCCCGCCCCGCCGGGCTGCACCGCCGGGCTACACCCTCGGCTGGGCCGCCCCCGCCAGCGTGCCGCACAGCGCCGTCGCCCGGCCCGTCGCGAACGGGTCGGTGCCCGCGGGTCCCGCCGCCCCGGCCTTCTCGCCCGCGAGCAGCGGCCGCAGGTGGTGCGTGGTGTCACCGGCGCAGGCGAGCGGCCCGGCCTGGACGTACGAGACGAGCAGCTCGGCCTGGTGCATGCGCAGGTCGTCGCGGTCGAAGCGGAAGTGCAGCTCGCGGCGGACCGTGAACAGCGAGGCAGGGGCGCGGGGGGCGCCCGCGGGCCGCAGCGCGTAGACGAAGGTGTGGTCGGAGGCCACGTCGAGGGTGTCCTTGGCGGTCTCGCTGACGCGCAGCGAGCCGTGCACGCGCACGCCCGGGTCGGCGAGCGCCGTCCTCGCCGGGTCGAACCGCACCAGCCAGCCGGTGGGCGCGTGCCGTCCGTCGGCGGCCGGGTGCGCGAAGCTCCGGTCGAACTGGTCGAGTTGGGCGGGGTCGAGGAGCACGCGGGCGGAGCGCACGGAGCGGCCGCGGAGCACGTCCGGGGCGAGCGAGGACTCCACGAGGTAGTCCTTGGCGGTGGTGAGGGCGGCGACGACCTGGTCCTCGGTGAAGTGCTCGGTGCGCCGGGCGGCGGGCAGGGCGATGCCGCCCGCGCCGGTGCCGAACTGTGCGGCGGGGCTCCTCGCGAACAGGTCGGCGGCCTTCTCGGCGCCGGGCACGCGGCCCTGCGGGGCGAGCGGGATGACGGTCATGCGCAGCGGCTCGGGCCGGTGGGCGGCGGGGCTGTCGTAGGGCTGGCGCACGCCCATGTACAGGGCGGTGCCGAAGGCGACGGTGATGAGGACGACGAGGATCACGACCTGCCGGGAGAGCCCGCGGTGCGGGCCCGGCCTGCGGCGCACGGCACGGGCGTGGTCGCCCATGCGCTCCCGCGCGGAGAACTCCTGTAATCGCGCAGCGCGGACGAACGACTCGTCGAAGACGACGGATCGGTACTCGTCCTCACCCCCGGGAGCGCCCTCGGGTGTCCCCGCAGGTGGTTCTCCTGGCCCGCCCATACCTTCAGGGTAGGTCTCCGGGCCGCGCGGTAAACGCCCTCGTACTCGACAAGTTCTGACGCCAACTCACCGGCGGCGTCGGCGTGTTCACCGAGCTCACGGGCCGGTTTCCCGGGGGTGCGTCAGGGGGTGCGGGGCTCCGCGGGCACGGCCGGGCGGCCGAACTCCGCCGACGCGGAGGGCCCGCCCGCCTCGCCGGTGCCCGGGCCGTCCGCGCCGGTGGTCTGCTCGACCTCGGTGGTGGCGGGCGGGGGGATGCGGTCCGAGCGGCCGTTCGACGCGCCCCGGTACACCGCGGCGAAGGCGAAGGCGACCATGCCGACCCCCATCAGGAGGGCGAGCATCCAGGCCACGGGGCGGTGCCAGCGGATCTTGCCGCGCCGGCCGTAGCGGCCGCGGCCGTCCTCCAGCAGCTCGGCGTCGTCGAGGTCGTCGAACGCGCCGTCGCGGGCGAACAGGGCGCCGTCCGGGCCGTATCCGTCGTAGGCGTAGTCGTCGAAGTCGTCGTCGGGGGTGTCCCCGGCGTCCGGGCCGGGGCGGCGGGCGCGGGCGCGGCGGGCCTCGGCCTCGGCGCGCTCCTGGGCTGCGGCGAGGAGGCGCTCCACGGCGGTGGGCTCGTGGATCTCCGCGGCGCGTACGAAGTCCTCGTCGAAGACCACGGAGGCGAACGCGTCGTCCGCACCCCCGTGGTCGCGGTCGTCGTCGGGCTCCCCGCCGTCGGTGAACGGCGTGCCCCCCACGTCCTCCGGCACGCCTCCAGCGTAGACCTGGAGGGTCGATTTGGGCAGACGCAAAGGGAATTCAGGGGTTGTGACCCCCCACGCGCGGGCCGCCCGGGCGCGGGCCCTTCACGCCGGGCCCCCACGTCCGGGCCGCGGCCCGGGGCTCCCCCGCGCGGGCCCCGCCCGCGGGTGGGTCAGCGCACGTGGCCGTCGCCCGTGACGATGTACTTCGTCGAGGTCAGCTCCGGCAGCCCCATCGGTCCGCGCGCGTGCAGCTTCTGCGTCGAGATGCCGATCTCGGCGCCGAAGCCGAACTGGCCGCCGTCGGTGAACCGCGTCGAGGCGTTCACGGCGACCGTCGTGGAGTCCACGAGCTGGGTGAACCGGCGGGCGGCCTGCTGCGAGGTGGTGACGATGGCCTCGGTGTGGCCGGAGGTCCACAGCCGGATGTGCTCCACGGCCTGCTCCAGGGTGTCGACGACGGCCGCCGCGATGTCGTGGGAGAGGTACTCGGTCTCCCAGTCCTCGGCGGTGGCGGGCACGACGGTGGCCTTCGAGCCGGGGGCGTACGCCTGGACGCGCTCGTCGGCGTGCACGGTGACGCCCGCCTCGGCGAGCGCGTCGAGGGCGCGCGGCAGGAAGGCGTCGGCGATGTCCTGGTGGACCAGGAGGGTCTCGGCGGCGTTGCAGACGCTGACGCGGTGGGCCTTGGAGTTGACGAGGATCTCGACGGCGGTGTCCAGGTCGGCGTGCGCGTCCACGTAGACGTGGCAGTTGCCGGTGCCGGTCTCGATCACGGGCACGGTGGACTCCTCGACGACGGTCCTGATCAGCGAGGCGCCGCCGCGCGGGATCAGGACGTCGACGAGGCCGCGGGCGCGCATCAGCTCGCGCACGGAGTCGCGGCTCTCGCCGGGCACGAGCTGCACGGCGTCGGCGGGCAGCCCGGCGCCGCCGACGGCGTCGCGCACCACCCGTACGAGCGCCGTGTTGGAGGCGTACGCCGAGGACGAGCCGCGCAGCAGGACCGCGTTGCCGGACTTCAGGCAGAGGGCGGCGGCGTCCACGGTGACGTTCGGCCGGGCCTCGTAGATGATGCCGACGACGCCGAGCGGGACGCGGACCTGGCGCAGGTCGATGCCGTTGGGCAGGGTGGAGCCGCGGACGACCTCGCCGACCGGGTCGGGCAGGGCGACCACGTCCCGTACGTCGGAGGCGATGGCCCGCACGCGCTCGGGGGTGAGGGTGAGCCGGTCGACGATCGCCTCGCCGGTGCCGGCCGCGCGGGCGCGCTCGACGTCCTCGGCGTTGGCCTCGACGATCTCCGCGGTGCGCACTTCGAGGGCGTCGGCGATGGCGAGCAGCGCGTCGTCCTTCGCGGCCCGTGGCAGCGGCGCGAGCTGCTGCGCGGCGGCGCGGGCGCGGTAGGCCGCCTGCGCGACCGGGGTCAGGTTGTCGTACGGGGAGAGCGGCGCGGTCATGAGGGCAGCGTAACCCCGTGCCGGTGGACGGCCGGCGCGCGTTCCGCTCCGCGAGACGTGGCCGGTTCCGGCCAGGTCCGGGTTGTCGGCGGCGGGTCGCCCGCCGGAGCGCGCCGGTCACCTCCGCGCGGCGCCGGGCCCGGCTTCCGTCCCGGTCAGAACGGGTGGACGCCCACCGGTGTCGCGGGCAGCGGGCCGTAGCCCTCCGCGATCCGCTGGTGGTAGGTGTCGCGGTCGATCACTTCCAGCCCGACGATCTCCCAGGGCGGGAGCCGGGCCGTCTGCCGGTGCTCGCCCCACAGGCGCAGCGCGACCGCGGCGGCGTCGTGCAGGTCGCGGGCCTCTTCCCAGTAGCGGATCTCCGCGTGGTCGTGGGCGTATCTGCTGGTCAGCAGGAAGGGGTGGTCGTGGGCGAGTTGTTCGAGGCCCCGCCGGATCTCCTGGAGGGGGGTGCGGGCGCCGGAGACGCTCAGGGTGACGTGCCACAGGCGCGGCACCTGGGGCTGCTCACCGGCTGTCTCCCCGGGGCCCTCGTCCGTCTCGCGCGCTCGCGGCTCCCGGTCGTCCTCGCGCGCGTCCCCGGCGTACGTCGCCCCCGCGGCGACGCTCGTCAGGGCGCGCTCAGCCGGCCCGCGGGACGCCGCCCCTGGGCGCACTCGTCTCACGACGGCCTCCTTCAACCAGTGGTGTGCGGACACGCGACGGTGACGACGCGACGGTCGTGCGGAACTGCCTTGCCACAAAGTTGAGCAGCACAAGCGGTCTCGCGGGGCGATTTTGCTGAGTTTCCCCTCGGGCGGGCCGCCCCCGTGCCGGCGTTCGCGCCTGTTTTCGGCCGGATTCCCCCCAGGTGCGGCCGGGGGCGGGGCGTACGCGGGTGCGCGGGAGCGGGCGTTCCGGCCGCACGGGGTCACGGTCCGGGGCATCCCAGGGCCCGGGGTGCGACGGCCTCCGGTGCCGGCCCGCCCCGGCTCACGGCTGCAGAAGGACCAGGTCGTCGCGGTGCACCACTTCGCGCTCGTACGCCGGGCCGAGCTCGCGGGCCAGCTCGCGCGTGGAGCGGCCGAGGAGGCGGGGCAGCTCCTTGGCGTCGAAGGTGACCAGGCCGCGCGCGAAGGACCGCCCGGCGGGGTCCCGCAGCTCCACGGGGTCGCCCGCGGTGAAGTCGCCCTCCACGGCGGCGATGCCCGCGGGCAACAGCGACTTCCGGCCCTCGACGACCGCGCGGACGGCCCCCTCGTCGAGGGTGAGGGCGCCCCGGGGCGCGGAGGCGTGCTGGAGCCAGAGCAGGCGGTCCGCCGAGCGGCGCCCGGTGGGGTGGAAGTACGTGCCCGTGTCCCGGCCCGCGAGGGCGTCCGAGGCGTGGCTCGCGGAGGTCAGCACGACCGGGATGCCCGCGGCGGCCGCGATCCTCGCCGCCTCGACCTTGGTGACCATGCCGCCGGTGCCGACGCCCGCCTTGCCCGCGCTGCCGATCTTGACGTGCGCGATGTCGGCGGGGCCGCGCACCTCGGCGACGCGGGACGTGCCCGCGGCCGCGGGGTCGCCGTCGTACAGGCCGTCGACGTCGGAGAGCAGCACCAGCAGGTCGGCGCGGACGAGGTGGGCGACGAGGGCGGCGAGCCGGTCGTTGTCGCCGAAGCGGATCTCGTCGGTGGCGACGGTGTCGTTCTCGTTGACGACGGGCAGGGCGCCCATGGCGAGGAGCTTGTCGAGGGTGCGCGAGGCGTTGCGGTGGTGGGCGCGGCGGCTGGTGTCGTCGGTGGTGAGCAGGATCTGGCCGACGCGGACGCCGTAGCGCGCGAAGGAGGCCGTGTAGCGGGCCACGAGGAGGCCCTGGCCGACGCTGGCGGCGGCCTGCTGGCGGGCGAGGTCCTTGGGGCGGCGGCGCAGCCCGAGCGGCGCGAGCCCGGCGGCGATAGCGCCCGAGGACACCAGGACGATCTCCCGCTCGCCGCCGCCGCGGTGCTTGGCGAGCACGTCCACCAGGGCGTCGACGCGGTCCGCGTCGAGGCCGCCGGACGCGGTGGTCAGCGAGGAGGACCCCACCTTGACGACGACTCGGTGAGCTTCTGCCACGCCCTGCCTGGTCACGTGCTTCCCCAATGGTCCCGGTGCTGCTGGATCTGCAATCTACGCGACGGCGGGGCCCGGGCGCCCGCCCGTTTCGACTGGTGGATCGCACGCGGGCCCGACGGCGGCGAGGCCACACCCCGTGTCCCGGACGGGCCAGGTGTCCCGGGGGGAGCACGCGCCCCGGAGCGATCAGGCACCCGGAACGGCCCGCCGAAGATACGTGACCTTTGCCCCTGTATGCGGTGATGAGCGTCACGGAAGATTGCTACCGGGGCACCGGGCGTCATACGGTCAGGGGTCTCCTCCTTGTCCGCACGGGTGATGACCGCGGCCACCTGGCCCACCTGGTCCACCTGTCCGGTATCCCGTACTGCCCGCCCCCTGTCCCGACCTCCCCCCGCCAGGAGCTCAAGCCCGTGCCCTCCGCCGGACTCGCCAACCGCCGCATCGTGCAGCTCACCGCGCTGCTGACGATGTTCGCGCTCTTCACGGCGCAGCTCGTGACCGCGCTGATCCCGTACGTCCCGGTGCTCGTCGCCGCCGCGGCGGCGAACCTCGCGCTCGACATCTACCTGCAGTACAAGCAGCCGGGACTGCTGTCCCTCCTCGGCAAGATCCGCTTCGACGTCACCGTCCGCCAGCTCCTGCGCGACATGCTGCTGCTGATCGGTCTCGCGCGCCTGGACGGCATCGACCCGTTCGACGAGCAGTCGCCGCTGACCGTGGGGCTGCTGGCGTTCTACGTCCTGCACTTCAGTTGCACGGCCGCCGCCGTCCTGGTGCGCCGTACGCGGACGCTGCCGATCGTCACGCGGAACATCGACACCTCCGCGCTGCGGCTCTCCGCCGCGCCGCCGCGGATCCTCTTCCGCCAGCAGGCGCGCCGGCTGCTCACCTTCTCCGTGCCGGCCACCGCGGGCCTGCTCCTCACCGCGGCCACCGGCGACGGCCACTGGGGCGGCGTCGGGCTCGCCGTCTCCCTCGCCGCCATGGCCGGCGGCGCGGTGTACCTGGCGAGCTGGCTGCTGCCCGGCCGGCGCGCCAGGAACGACCAGGCGGTCATGGAGTGGCTCGACCAGTGGCTGGCCGAGTACCGGCCGACGGTCGGCATGTACTTCTCCGGCGGCACCACGTCCGCGTACCAGGCGAACATGTGGCTCTCCACGCTCTCGCAGCTCGACGGCAACCCGCTGATCGTGCTCCGCGAGCGGTTCATGGTCCAGAAGATCGACTCCACGGACGTGCCGATCATCTGCTTCCCGAAGGTCGCCACGATGTTCTCCCTGGAGCAGTCGACGCTGAAGGTGCTGCTGCACCCGGCGAACGCGGCGAAGACCTCGCAGGTGCTGCGCATCCCGTCGATCAAGCACGCCTTCATCAACCACGGCGAGAGCGACAAGCTGTCCTCCTGCAACCCGTACGCGAAGGCGTACGACGAGGTGTGGGTCGCCGGTCCCGCCGCGCGCGAGCGCTACCAGCTCGCCGACATCGGCGTCGACGACAAGGACGTCGTCGAGGTGGGCCGCCCGCAGCTCTCCCCCATCCGCCCGTACGCGGGCCCGCCCACCGGGGCGTACACGACCGTCCTGTACGCGCCGACCTGGGAGGGCTGGGACGGCAACCCGGGCAACACCTCGGTCGTCCTGGCGGGCGAGAACATCGTCCGGCACCTGCTCGCCGACCCCGGGGTGCGCCTCATCTACAAGCCGCACCCGATGACCGGTTCGCAGAACCCGGCCGCCGGTGCCGCCAACGAGCGCATCAAGGCCATGGTCCGCGAGGCCGCCGCGCAGCGCTCCGGCCCCCGGCCCGGCCCCGAGGCCGCCGCCGAGCTGGCCCGCCGCACCGAGGAGCTGAACCTCCTCACGGCGAAGAAGTTCCGCAGGAGCGCGGACGAGCAGGAGCGCATGATGCTCCAGGGCAAGCCGGACGGCGACGTCCGCGCCGCGATCACCGAGGCGACGCTGGCCTGGGAGGCCGCGTACTGGGCGTCCCTGCCGGAGTGGGAGCACCAGGTCGTCACGGAGTCGCGCCCGGCGATCTTCTCCTGCTTCAACCAGGCCGACCTGCTGATCAGCGACGTCTCCTCGGTGGTCTCGGACTGGCTGAGCAGCGAGAAGCCGTACGCCGTGGCCAACACGTCGGGGATGAGCGAGGCGGACTTCCGCGCCGGCTTCCCGACGGTGCGCGCCGCGACGATCCTCTCCCCGGAGGCGGAGGGCGTGCCCGCGCTCCTCGCGGCCGTGCGCGACCCGGAGCGGGACGAGTACGCCGAGGAGCGGGCCGCGCTCAAGGAGCACCTGCTCGGGCCCTCCGACCCGCCCTCCCTCGTCCGCTTCAACGAGGCGGCGCTGGAGCTGGCCGCGAAGGCGGACGCCCGGCGGGCCCGCGCCGCAGCCCGGGTCGCCGCGGAGATCCCCGCGCAGCGGGAGGAGGCCGCCGAGGCGGCCGCCGAAGCCGCCTCCGTGGAGGCGGAGGAGCTGGAGTCCGCGTAGCCCGTACGCCGTACGCCGAAGGGGCCCCGGAGCGATGCGCTCCGGGGCCCCTTCGGTTGAGGTGGCAGCTCCGCGGCGGTGTGGGCCGCGCGCGCCGCTAGAACGGGTTGAACTCGTCGAAGGCCCGCTCGGCGTCGTCGCGCTCCGCGTCGCGGTCCCTGCGCCGCTGCGCCGCGGGGCGCGGCGCCTCGAAGCGGTGGTCCTCGCCGCGGCGGCCGAGCATCTCGGCGCCCGCGGACAGGGACGGCTCCCAGTCGAAGACGACGGCGTTCTCCTCGGGGCCGATGGCCACGCCGTCGCCGGCGCGGGCGCCCGCCTTCATCAGCGCGTCCTCGACGCCGAGGCGGTTGAGCCGGTCGGCGAGGTAGCCGACGGCCTCGTCGTTGTTGAAGTCGGTCTGGCGCACCCAGCGCTCCGGCTTCTCACCGCGGACGCGGTACAGGGCCTCGCCGTCCTCGTCCTCGCGGGTGACCGTGAAGCCCGTGTCGTCGACGGCCTTGGGCCGGATGACGATGCGCGTGGCCTCCTCCTTGGGCCGGGCGGCGCGGGCCTCGGCGACGAACTCGACGAGGGCGTACGACAGCTCCTTGAGGCCCTTGTGGGCCACGGCGGAGACCTCGAAGACGCGGTAGCCGCGCGCCTCCAGGTCCGGCCGCACCATGTCGGCGAGGTCCTGGCCGTCGGGGATGTCGACCTTGTTCAGGACGACGAGGCGCGGCCGGTTCTCCAGGCCCGCGCCGTAGTTGCGCAGCTCGGCCTCGATGACGTCCAGGTCGGAGACGGGGTCGCGGTCGGACTCCAGCGTCGCGGTGTCCAGGACGTGCACGAGCACGCTGCACCGCTCGACGTGGCGCAGGAACTCCAGGCCGAGGCCCTTGCCCTGGCTGGCGCCGGGGATGAGGCCGGGCACGTCGGCGATGGTGTAGACGGTGGAGCCCGCGGTGACGACGCCGAGGTTCGGCACCAGCGTCGTGAACGGGTAGTCCGCGATCTTGGGCTTGGCGGCGGACAGGACCGAGATCAGGGACGACTTGCCCGCGCTCGGGTAGCCCACCAGGGCCACGTCGGCGACCGTCTTGAGCTCCAGGACGACGTCGCTCGCGTCCCCGGGCTCGCCGAGCAGCGCGAAGCCGGGGGCCTTGCGGCGGGCGGAGGCCAGCGCCGCGTTGCCGAGGCCGCCGCGGCCGCCCTGCGCGGCGACGTACGAGGTGCCGTGGCCGACCAGGTCGGCGAGGACGTTGCCCCGCTTGTCCAGGACGACGGTGCCGTCCGGCACGGGCAGGACCAGGTCCTGGCCGTCCTTGCCGGAGCGGTTGCCGCCCTCGCCGGGCTTGCCGTTGGTGGCCTTGCGGTGCGGGCTGTGGTGGTAGTCGAGCAGCGTCGTGACCGACTGGTCGACGACCAGGATCACGTCACCGCCCCGGCCGCCGTTGCCGCCGTCCGGGCCGCCGAGCGGCTTGAACTTCTCACGGTGGACGGAGGCACAGCCGTGGCCCCCGTTACCCGCGGCGACGTGCAGCTCGACGCGGTCCACGAAGGTGGTCATGGTTCAGTGCCTCCTGGGGGTCCCCCCGGCCGGAGCTTGGGGGCGTACGGGAATGTCTCTTCAGTAACACGCGAAAGGCGGACCTGCTTCCCCGACAGGGAAGTGAGGTCCGCCTCGCTGGGGGTCCCTCGGCCTCAGGCCGGGGGCGTACCGGTCAGAGTGCCGCTCAGGCGACCGGGACGATGTTCACGACCTTGCGGCCGCGGTGGGTACCGAACTCCACCGCGCCGGCGTCCAGGGCGAACAGGGTGTCGTCCTTGCCGCGGCCGACGCCCGAGCCCGGGTGGAAGTGGGTGCCGCGCTGGCGGACCAGGATCTCACCGGCGTTGACGACCTGACCGCCGAAGCGCTTCACGCCGAGCCGCTGAGCGTTGGAGTCGCGACCGTTCCGGGTGGACGATGCGCCCTTCTTGTGTGCCATCTCTCCTCAGTCCCTTACTTCGCGGCCGTCGGGATGCCGGTGACCTTGATCGCCGTGTACTGCTGACGGTGACCCTGGCGGCGGCGGTAGCCGGTCTTGTTCTTGTAGCGCAGAATGTCGATCTTCTGGCCCTTGTGGTGGTCCACGACTTCGGCCGTGACCTTGATCCCGGCCAGGACCCACGGGTCGCTGGTCACGGACTCGCCGTCGACAACGAGCAGGGTCGAGAGCTCGACCGTGTCGCCAACCTTGGCGGTGGAAATCTTGTCAACCTCAACGATGTCGCCGACAGCAACCTTGTGCTGGCGACCACCGCTGCGCACGATGGCGTACACGCGGATCTCTCTCTCGCTCGGAACGGAACCCCCGCAGTCCAGCCGCCCGGCACACGCGCGCGGACGGCCTCTCCCGGCACTCCACGGAAAGCCGCGGGAAAACCGGGAGGAAGAGGTTTACGAGGGTGGGCGCACCTATGGACACGCCGACGGTCAAGGTTACGGGCCCCACCCGGACGGGTCAAACCGGGTCCGCCCGGCCCCCTACGGGCGGGTGGGCTTCTCACCGTCCTGCGGCAGCGGCTTCACGCCCCGGCACAGGTCCGTCCTGTCCTTCGTCCCCGGCCAGGCCACCTTCTTCACCCGGTCGAAGTGGGCGCGGTACGTGTCGTGCACCGCGTCGTCGTCGACCTTCACGATCGACTCGTCGTTCTCGCGCAGCGCGGGCGCGGTGTAGTTCTGCGAGCCGGTGAAGGCGACCTTGTTGCGCTTGCCGTCGTACACGCCGTCGATCAGGACGTACTTGCTGTGGATGATGTACGGCGTCGTGAGCTTGTGGCCGGGCCTGAGCGGGTCCCGGTCGTCGTTGAAGCAGCGCAGCGCGGGCCCGCCGGCCTTGTGCAGCGTCTCCCAGGTGCCGGGCTCGCCGTGCTGGCTGCGGGCGCTGTCCGTCTCGGCGTAGACCAGGTCGACGGAGCAGCCCGCCTTCTTCAGGGCGACCAGCTTGTCGGCGATCTGCTGCCGCGTGATCTTGAAGATGGAGGCGCGGACCTTGGTGCTGCGCCGGACGCCGTGCGCGTCCTTGTAGACGCACGAGACGTTGTTCAGGACCGAGTACATGGTGTCGGTCTCGTTGACCGTGCCGTCGCGCGGGAAGAAGTACGCCTTGTACAGGCCGTTGCTCACCGTGCGGTAGTCCCAGGCCCGCCAGTCCCGGCCGGCCATGTCGGCGAAGTACTCGGCGAAGGCGTCGTACATCGTCGGGTTGTCCGGCAGCAGCAGGGCGTCGTTGAAGAACTTGGTGTGCGCGGACGGGGTCGCGTTCGACGTGGTCTGCACGACGACGTCCCGGGCGCCCTCGACCTGCGAGAACAGCCAGAACTTGTTGTGCATGATCGATTTTCCGTACCGGGGGTCGCCCAGGCACGACGTGTTCGACGGGCAGAGCGTCACGAAGGACGGCTTGGAGCGGTTGGCGCCGAGCTCGCGCACGAGCGTGGCGTACGCGGTGTTCTCGGGGCGGTCCGTCTTGCTGGTGGAGTCGAGCAGGATCTGTACGTCGACCCCGCGCCGGTGGGCGCGGACGAGCGCCTCCACGACGGGCGCCTCCCACACGTGGTAGACGGCGACCTTGATGGTGGAGCCCTTCACGGCCGCGTCGACCAGGGAGATGATCCGGGTGCGGATGGCGTGCTGCTTCTCGACGGTGCCCAGCGGGTCGTTGAACACCGGGCCCTCGGGCCAGACGGGCGGGGTCCCGGGCGCGGCGGTGGCGGGCGACGCGGTCTGCAGGCCGGTGGCGGCGGACAGGACCGTCGCCAGGGCCACGGCGCGGCGTCTGCCCTTGGCGGGCCGTAGCGCCCGGTGCCGCCCCGTGCCCCTCAGCCGTATCCCGCGCGTGCGTGCTTCCGCCATGTCCATCTCCACCCCTAGCTCAACGGACCGGTTGAGTCTTACAGGTATCGGGCCGAAGCTCCAAGTACGCGGGAAAAGGGCGGATCGACGACGGATAGGTGAGATATGGGCGCGGTCGGCGGTCGGGGGCGCGGGGGGGCTGCCCGTGCTCCGCGCGGCCGGACGGCGGCCCGTGCTCCGTGCGGCCGGGCGGTCGGGCGGTCGGCTCGTGGCGTTTTCCCCGGGTCGGGGGTGTACGTGGGACGCCGTTGCCCGGTTCGACGTGTGGGCGTGCGGGGCCCGGAGCGGGGCCGGCCGGGGACGCGGCGCGCGGCGTCCCCGCGCGCCGGGGTCTGTTCCTTCCCTCCGCCGTGCTTCCGGCCGGGGGAGCGCCGGGGGCGGCCGGGCGGGCGCCGGCACGCGCGCGTGGGGCATCTGTCCGCCCCCCGCGCCGGGGGCGCTGTTGTGCTCCCGCGGACCGGGGGCCGGGAGCCGTGGTCCCCCGGCCCTCCGTCCGCCCCCCCCGGAACGGCCGTGGCCCCGCCCGGCGGGTCGCCGGGCGGGGGCACGTGAGGCGTTCGGCCTCGGGGTCGGGTGACCTGTTCGGTCAGCCTGCGTCGGCCGGGACGGCGGACGACGACTGCTCCGCCGCCGCGGTCTTCTTGGCGGTGGTCTTCTTCGCCGCCGTCTTCTTGGCCGTCGTCTTCTTCGCGGCCGTCTTCTTGGCCGCTGCCTTCTTCGCCGTCGTCTTCTTGGCCGGCGTCTTCTTGGCCGCCGTGGACTTGGCCGCGGTGTCCGCGGTGTCCGCGGTGTCCTCGGTGTCCGCCGCGTCCGCAGCGTCCGCCGTGGACTTGGCCGCCGTCTTCTTGGCCGCCGTCTTCTTCGTGGCGGTCTTCTTGGCGGGGGCCTTCTTGGCCGTCTTGCGAGCGGCCGTCTTCTTGGCGGGCTTGGCCTCGTCGGCGGCCTCCGGGGCCTCGGCGGCCGCGGACGGCGCCTCGGCGGGCTGCTCCGGCGCGGCGGCCCCGGCAGTCGCGTCCGCCGTGACGGCGTCCCCGGCCTGCTCGGCCTTGTCGGTCTTCCCGGCCTTGTCCGCGGCCGGGAGGACCACCACGGCCGCCTCCACGGGGGCGGTCGGCGCGGTCGCCTTGCGGACGGCGCGGCGGCGCGGCCGGGCCGGGGCCTCGGCGGCCACCGGCTCCGGTGCGGCCTCGGCGGCGGGTGCGGCCACCGGCTCCGCGGCGGCGGCCGGCTCGGGCCGCCGCCCCGGCTCGGCCTGCTCCTGCTGCCTGACCGCCTCCGTGACGATGACCTCGCCGTCGGCCGCGGCCTTCGGCGAACCGGCCGGAGCCGACGCCTTGCGGGTCGCGCGGCGCCGCGTACGCCCCTTGGGCGCGGCGCCGTCCTCGGCCGGGGCCGCGGTCTCGGCCGCCGCCACCGGGGCCTCCTCGGCGGGCGCGGCCTGGGCCTGCTCCGCCGCGGTGACCGCCGCGGCGGGCTCCTCCACGGCGGCGGGTGCGGCCTGCGCCGACTCCGCCTGCGCGGCCTCCGCCTTGGCCGTACGGGACCTGGACCGCTTCGCCTTCCTCCCGGACTCCGGCTGCTCGGCCGGGGCCGGGGCCTCAGCCTGGGCGGCCGGCGCGGACTCCTCGGCCCGCTCCTGCTGCGGCGCGCCCGCCGGGGCCGACGCGCGGCGCGTGGCCCGGCGCCGCGAACGGCCCCGGGACGCGGCCGCCTCGGCCTCCGCCGCGCTGCTGTACAGCTCCTCGTCCGGCGCGAAGTCCGGCTCCGGCAGCGCCACCGGCTCGGCGGTCTCCGCCGCGACCTCGGCCGCCGTCTCGGCCGCGGGCTCCGCGGCCTCCGCAGCGCCGGACTCGACCGCCGGGGACTCGTGCGTGTGCTCCCCGCCGCGGCCGCGCTTCTTGCGCTTGCCACCGCCACCGGTGGACGTCGCCTGGTCCATGTGCACGATCACACCGCGGCCGTTGCAGTGGACGCAGGTCTCGGAGAAGGACTCCAGGAGGCCCTGCCCGACGCGCTTGCGGGTCATCTGCACGAGGCCCAGCGAGGTCACCTCGGCGACCTGGTGCTTCGTACGGTCCCGGCCCAGGCACTCCAGCATCCGCCGCAGGACCAGGTCCCGGTTGGACTCGAGCACCATGTCGATGAAGTCGATGACGACGATGCCGCCCAGGTCGCGCAGCCGGAGCTGGCGCACGATCTCCTCGGCCGCCTCCAGGTTGTTCCTGGTCACGGTCTCTTCGAGGTTGCCGCCCTGACCGGTGAACTTGCCGGTGTTGACGTCGATCACGACCATCGCTTCGGTCTTGTCGATCACCAGCGAGCCGCCGCTCGGCAGCCACACCTTGCGGTCGAGCGCCTTCGCGAGCTGCTCGTCGATCCGGTACGTCGCGAAGACGTCCACCTCGGACGTCCACCGCTGGAGCCGGTCGGCGAGGTCGGGCGCGACGTGCGAGACGTAGCCGTGGATGGTCTGCCACGCCTCGTCGCCGCTGATGATGACCTTCGAGAAGTCCTCGTTGAAGATGTCGCGGACCACGCGGACGGTCATGTCCGGCTCGCCGTACAGCAGGCTCGGCGAGCTGGTCGTGGACATCTTCGACTTCTTGAGGATGTCCTCCCACTGCTCCTGGAGCCGCTCGACGTCGCGGCGCAGCTCGTCCTCGCTGGCGCCCTCCGCGGCGGTGCGCACGATGACGCCCGCGTCCTCGGGGACGATCTTCTTGAGGATGGTCTTCAGGCGCGAGCGCTCGGTGTCGGGCAGCTTGCGGCTGATGCCGGTCATCGAGCCCTCGGGCACGTACACCAGGTAGCGGCCGGGCAGCGAGACCTGGCTGGTCAGGCGGGCGCCCTTGTGGCCGATCGGGTCCTTGGTGACCTGCACGAGGACGGACTGGCCGGACTTGAGGGCGGACTCGATGCGGCGCGGGCCGTTGGCCATGCCGAGCGCCTCGAAGTTCACCTCGCCCGCGTACAGGACGGCGTTGCGGCCCTTGCCGATGTCGATGAAGGCGGCCTCCATCGACGGCAGGACGTTCTGCACCTTGCCCAGGTAGACGTTGCCGACGTACGACGTCGACTGCTCCTTGTTGACGTAGTGCTCGACGAGCACGCCGTCCTCCAGGACGCCGATCTGGGTGCGGTCGCCGTTCTGGCGGACGATCATCTCGCGGTTGACGGCCTCGCGGCGGGCCAGGAACTCGGCCTCCGTGATGATCGGCACCCGGCGGCGGCCCTGCTCGCGGCCCTCGCGGCGGCGCTGCTTCTTGGCCTCCAGACGGGTCGAGCCCTTGATGGACTGCACCTCGTCGCTCGGCGCGCCGTCGTCGGCGCCCTTCTTGCGGGGCTCGCGCACCTTGACGACCGTGCGCTCCGGGTCGCTGTCGCCCGGCTCCGTCTCGACGGCGTCCCCGGCGCGGCGGCGCCGGCGACGGCGGCGACGGCTGCTGCTGGAGCCGTTCCCGGCGGCAGCGGCCGCGTCGTCGGCCTCCTCGGCCTCCGCCTCGTCCTCGGCGTCCTGCTCGGCGGTGTCCTCCGCGTCCTGCTCCGCCTGCTCGGCGGCGACGGCGCCGCCGGTGTGCCCGGCGCCCGCCTCCTCGTCGCCCGGGTCGGCGGCATCGACGTCGGCGGCGTCACCGCGACGGCGGCGACGGCCCCCCC
>NZ_BNBT01000013.1 GCF_014656095.1 Streptomyces longispororuber | reverse complement strand
CGCCCTCGCCGCGGCCGGGGCCGCCGAGGCCCGGGACGCCGTCTGCGCGGTGAGCCTGCGCTGCGCCGGGCCGCGCGGCTGCCTGCCCCGGTCCATCGGGGCCGCGCTCCTGTGCCGTCTTGGCGGAACCTGGCCGACCTGGTGCACCGGCGTCCGCGTCGTGCCGCCCTTCACCGCCCACGCCTGGATCGAGGTCGACGGCCACCCGGTGGGCGAAGGCGTGCCGGACGACTACTTCACCCGCCTCATCGCCATCCCCCCGGAACCGCGGCAGGCCCGATGAGCGACACCACGGGCGAGCCGCGCGACCGCTCGACGTGGGGCGCCATCACCACCACGCACCGGCTCACCGCCGGCCACCGGTCCTCCGTCGCCGCCGCCACCGCCCTCACGCTGGCCGGATCGGCGCTCGGCCTCGCCCAGCCGCTCGTCGCCAAGAACGTCGTGGACACCGGGGGACGGGGCGGAGCCTTCTGGCCGCTGCTCGCCGTCCTCGCGGCGCTGTTCGTCGCGGAGGCGGTCACCGGCGCGGTGGGGCGGTTCGTCCTGGAGCGCATGGGCGAGGGCGTCGTACGGCAGTTGCGCCACGGACTGGTGGCGAGACTGCTGCGCCTGGAGATGCGCGCGTACGACGAGCACCGCGGCGGTGACCTCATCGCCCGCGTCACTGCGGACACCACCCTGCTGCGGGAAGTGGTCTCCCAGGCACTGGTCGACCTGGTGACCGGGGTCCTCGTCGCCGCCGGGGCGATCGCCCTCATGGTCTGGATCGACCCGCTGCTCCTGCTCCTGGTCGCCCTGACCGTCGCCACCGCCGCGGTGGTGGTGACCTCGCTGCTCAAGGGCATCCGGGCGGCCTCCGAGCGGATGCAGAACTCCCTCGGCGCCCTCGCCGCCGACCTGGAACGCGCCCTCGGCGCCCTGCCGATGGTGCGGGTGCACCGCGCCGAGGAGCGGGAGGCGGAGCGCATCGGCCGGCGCGTCGAGTCGGCGTACACCGCGGGGGTCCGCACGGCGAAGCTGGCCTCCGTGATGAGCCCCGCCGTCGAACTCGCCGTCCAGGGCTCCTTCCTGCTCGTCCTGGTCATCGGCGGCCTGCGCGTCGACGGGAGCGCCACCTCGCTCGGCGACCTGGTGGCCTTCCTCCTCTACGCCTCCTACCTGGTCCTTCCGCTGTCGTCCGTGTTCCGCGCGGTCGGGCTGATGCAGCGGGGCATGGGGGCCTACCAGCGGATCGAGCAGGCACTGTCGCTCCCCGCGGAGCCGACGGAGCCCGTGAAGCCGTCGGAGCGGCCCTCGTCGCCCGCGCGCCCGCGGTGGACGGCCCCCGAGGCCACCGCCGCCGCGCAGGCGCCCGACGGGACACCGGCCCTGGCCCTGCACGACGTCCACTTCGGCTACGACCCGGATCGGCCCGTGCTGCGCGGCCTCACCTTCACCGTCCCCCGGCGCGGTCAGGTCGCCCTCGTCGGGCGGTCGGGGGCGGGCAAGAGCACGGTCTTCGCGCTGGTCGCCAGGTTCTACGAACCGGACTCCGGGGTTCTGCTGTTCGACGGGCGCCCCGCGACCGGGCTGAGCCGCGCCGCCTGCCGGGCCCGCATCGCCGTCGTCGACCAGGACACGCACGTCGTCCACGGCACGCTGCGGGACAACATCGCCTACGCCGTCCCCGACGCCGCCGATGCGGACGTCCGGCGCGTCGTCGAACTCGCCCAACTGGAGGGCGTGGTCAGCCGGTTGCGCGGCGGCCTGTCCGGTGTGCTCGGCGAGCGCGGCGCCACCCTCTCGGCCGGGGAACGGCAGCGCGTGGCGCTCGCCCGCGCCCTCCTCGCCCGCCCCTCCCTGCTCCTCCTGGACGAGCCGACCTCGCACCTGGACGCCATCAACGAGAGCGCGCTCACCACGGTGATGAAGGACGTCACCCAGGAGTGCGCCGTGCTCGTCATCGCCCACCGGCTGTCCACCGTGCAGCACGCCGACCGGATCGTCGTACTCGACCACGGCCGCGCCGTGGCCTCCGGCGTCCACCGGGACCTGCTGAGCACCAGCCCCGCCTACCACGCCCTGGCCACCCACCAGATGCTCCGCCACCCCGGCACCGTACCGCCCGGGTAGGGGAGGGCGGGGTGGTCGACCCGTTCCGGGCCGGCCCTCAGTCCTCGTCCGGCCCCGACAGGGCCTGAGTGATCATGCGGGTGGCGAAGTCGTGGTCGTCGGTGAGGCGGTTGATGTGCTCGGCGAGCAGGAAGGCGGTGGCCTCCAGGGGAGTCATCTCGTCCTTGGTCCAGTCCCCGTACTGCTTGCGCCACAGGTTCGGGCTCAGGCCGGTGCCCGCGGCGACGACCAGCCCGGCCATGGTGGGGATGGCCTCGGGGCGGACGCTCTTGGGCATCATGCGCATCGTGGCCACGAGGTTGGGCACCACGTACTCGATGACGTCCCGGTCGTGGTCCTCGTAGGCCATCCGCAGCCACTTCATGAACAGGAAGATGAGGGTGCAGGTGCCGTCGAGGACGTCGTCGACCTCCCTGGGGCCCAGGGAGGCGATGAACTGGTCGACGAGGGCCTGCTGTTCGGGGTCGGCCTGGGTCCTGCCGTCGTAGACCGCCTTCAGACGGGAGTCGATCATCATGAGCGCCGCGCTCACGTCGCCGGCGGGAGCGTTCCGGGGGTCACAGGGCGATGACACAGGAAGTCCTCCTCGTGCGACCGCGGCAGGCGGCGCGGTGTGCCCGTACCGTAGACCGCCGACGGGGCATAGGTCCGGTGAATCCCGATTGTTCACCGGGGGCGCTCGCGGCACCGGGGGCGGACGGCACCGGTGGCCGGTGGCCGTTGGCCGGGGTGGTGCCGCCGCCCTCCGTCGGCCCGCGGCCCGTCCGGCCGCGGAGCGGAGCCGGGGTCAGCCGTCCCGCAGCCGGAGCACCGCGCGCCCGGACGCCGGGTCGTACCGCAGTACCACGTACCGGCCGAGCACGGCGAGGGCGACGAGGCAGGCACTCATCTCCAGGCCCTCCTCCACGAGGGTGCCCAGCATGAGCGTGGTGCTGTGGCCGTTCTCGAGCGCCCAGCCGTTGAACGCCTCGGTCAGCAGGGCCCCGCCCAGGTACACCGCCAGGGCCCCCAGCAGGCCGTTGCGCAGGTCACGCGGGAGCTTCCGCGCCCACAGCACCGCGCACAGGGTGCCCACCACCGCGAGCACCGCGCCGGGCAGCACCCAGGCGTGCGTGGGCAGCGCGACCCCGGCCCACTCCTTCCACGACTTGCCCGCCTCGCCGAGGCGTTCGTGCAACGAGGCCGTCTCGTCGACGCTGAGCAGGGCGACGGCGCCGGCGAGGCCCAGCCAGGACAGCCGCCCGGGGCGCGCGTCGCGCCCGCTGAGCAGCGCGGCGATCAGCGCCGTGCCCGCCACGGCCAGCAGCAGCGTGCTGTTCCACCATGTGGCCAGGTTCGCTTCGAGGTCGACGTTCACGAACCTGCGGACGCCGGGGATGGCGTCGTAGTGGTTGTACACGCGCGTGGCGAGGTCGGTGACGAGTAAGGCCGCGGTGGCGCCGGCGGCGAGCCGCAGGACGCGGCGGGCCGGCCGTCTCGCGAGCCCACCTCCGGCGGTACGCTGGCGAGTTCGAGTTTCGGTCATGCTCTCGGAGGCTAGCGGCTCGGCCGGAGGGCCAAGTGCCCGGGGTGGCCGGTACGGTGCGCTTCCTCCGGGGCGCGACGCGGGCACGGCCGCCGCGTCGACGCGGCCCTCGGGGCCACCCACCCCCCTCGGCCTCGACCGGGGCCGCACCCCTACCCTCGGGATCACGCGGGCCCCGCCGCGACCGTCCCGGCCGTCGGGGTCCGCTCGGCGTACCAACCGCCGTACCAACTGCCCTATCTGGAGAGTGCCGTGACCGAAGAGAACCGTCCCGCCGCCGTTCCGGGCGAGGCCGTCACGTTCATCAACGTCTTCGAGGTGCCCGCCGAGCACCTCGACGCGTTCGTCGCCCGGTGGGAGGAGCGCGCCGCGCTCATGAGCGCCAAGCCCGGCTTCATCGACTCCCGGCTGCACCGCGCCCGTTCCTCGGAGACGCGGTTCCAGGTCGTCAACGTGGCGCACTGGGAGAGCGAGGAGGCGTGGCGGGCGGCCACGGACGACCCGGAGTTCGGCGCGCGCGTCCGCGCCGCGCAGGACGACCCGGACGTGGAGATCACGTCGAGCCGGGGCCTGTACGACGTCGCCGTGGAGTTCACCGCCGTGCGGTAGCGCGACCGCGCCGCCGCGGGGCGGCGCCCCGTCGCCCGGCCGGGGCGGGATGGCGTCGCAGGGTCGCGGTCCGCGTGCCCGGCGGTCACCGGCCGCCGGGCAGCTCCCGGGCGAGGAGGGCGCGGAAGGAGCCCGGGGGCCGGCCGGTGACGCGCTGGACGGTGTCGGTGACGCGGTCCTCCGCCCCCTCGGCGACGGCCCGGTCCATGCCCGCCAGCAGGGCGGCGAACTCCGGCGGCATCCCCGTAGCCGTGAGGCGGTCGCGCGACTCCTCGTACGTCAGCCGGTGGTGCGTCACGGGCCGCCCGGTGGCCTCGGCGACGGCGGCGGCGATGTCGTCGTAGCCGAGCGCCTCCGGTCCGGTGAGGACGAGGTCGCTGTCGGGGGCCCGCTCGTCGGTCAGGGCGCGGACGGCGACGGCCGCGATGTCGTCGGCGTCGACGAAGCCAACCCGTCCGCTCCCCGCCGCGGTCCGGATGACGCCCTCGGCACGGATGCTCGCGGCGTGTATGTGCCTATGGATGAAGTTCTGCATGAACCACGACGGCCGCAGCACCGCCCACTCGTCGAACAGGCCGGGCAGGGCCTGGTGCACCTTCCCCACCGCCGGGCCGCCCTCGGGGACGGCCGAGGCACTGAGCAGCACCGCGCGGCGGACACCCGCGGCGCGAGCCCGCCGCAGGAACGGCAGCATGACCGCCGCCGGATCGGGGTCGCCGAGGGGCGGGACCAGGTAGACGCGGTCGGCTCCGGCGAGCGCGGCGGCGTGGGTGGCGGGCTCGTACCAGTCGAACCGCACCGGCTCGGCCCCGGGCACCGCCGTGGCGTGCCGGCTCGCGGCCCGGACGCGGTGGCCCTCGGCCGCCAGGCCCGCGGCGGTACGGCTGCCGGTGGTGCCGGTGGCCCCGATGACCAGGGTGGCGCCGAGGGGTGAAGTCGGCACGGGGGCGGGGGCGTTCGTCATCGGCCGCTCCCGGCGAAGTCCGTGCCGGATTCCAGGACGGCGAGCGGGTTCCAGTAGTCGCGGTACGACGTGATGCGCCCGTCCCGGACGGTCACGACGGCGATGTACGTCATGTCGTAGGGGCGGCCGGTCTCCACCAGCCGGCCGACGCCGCGCATCTCGGCCACGATGGTCCCGGGGTCCGCGGTCTCGTGGATCCGCAGGTCGGGGAAGTCGTGCAGCTCGATGTGGTCCGGGTAGGGGCGCATATAGGCGGCGACGGCGTCCCTGCCCTCCAGGCGCCTCGGCCGGCCCTCGGGGGCGAAGGGGAACTCCATGACGCCGTCCTCGGCCCACAGGGCGACCCAGCCGCTGATGTCCTTGTCCAGCAGGAGCCGCAGACCGTGGCGGTAGACGTCCGCCGCGGAAGCCGGGGAGGTCGGGGCAGCCGGGGACGTCGGAGAGGCCGGGGTGGCCGGGGGTGTCGAAGACGTCCGCGGGGCCGGGTCGGGCAGCGGTACGGACGTGGGCGCGGCGTGCGGCGTGGCCGTCCGCCCGGGCGTCGTCGTGGGTGCGGACATGGGTGTCCTCCGTCTCGTAGAATCTGGACCCGTGGTCCGCTTCGACGATACGGACCCATGGTCCGCTTTGTAAAGGGAGAGGGAGCAGCAGCATGCCCGAGCGCAAGCCCCGCAAGGACGCCGCGCGGAACCGGGAGGCCGTGCTCGCGGCCGCCGACGCCCTCTTCGCACGGGGCGGGAGTCCGGACGACGTCACCATGGCCGACGTCGCGGCGGCGGCCGGTGTCGGCAAGGGCACGCTCTTCCGGGCCTTCGGCGATCGCCCCGGGCTGCTCCGCGCGCTGTACGAGGCGCGGCTCGAACCGCTCAGGGAGGCCGTGGAGTCCGGGCCTCCGCCCTTGGGCCCCGGCACCCCGCCGGAGCAGCGGGTGCCCGCGCTGCTCGACGCCGTCCTCTGCTTCAAGCTCGACAACCGCCGCCTCGCGCTGGCCCTGGAGGAGAGCGGGACCGGCAGCCCGTACCAGGCGGAGCACTACCGGCACTGGCACGGGCTCCTTCGCGCGGTCCTGGAGCAGATCCCCGGCCTGTCCGACAGCGCGTTCACCGCCCACGCCCTGCTCGCCGCCACCCGGGCCGACCTCGTCGAGCACCTGGCCGGGCCGGAGGGCCTGCCGCGGGAGCGCCTGCGGGCGCAGTTGGCGGACTTCACCGCGAGAGTCCTGGCCTCCGGCACCCGCAAGGGCCCGCCGTCCGCCGAGGGGTGAGGGGGTCACGGGGGCTGCGAGGGCTGGGACCGGTGACGGAAGGGCTTCGGGCGGAAGGGCTTCGGGTGGCGGGGCTTCGGGCGGCGGGGCCGAGGCGGGAACCGCTGTGCCCGGGCCCTGCCCGATGGTTCACTGTCCTCCCGCGGTGTCGCCGGTGCGCTCTGGAGGGCAGTGTGTGGATCACGCTTGTCGCGACCCTGTGCGGTACGGCCGCCGGTGTCGCCTCGACGCTCGTCGCCGACAAGGTGCGGTGGAAGCGCGACCGGGCCCACCAGCAGCGGGACAGGCAGGTGGAGATCTGCGTGGAGTTCCTCAGGGCGCTGATGCGTGCCTACGAAGGGCTCTACGACATCGCCAGCCGCGAGGACCGCGGCGCCGACAGGAACTACGGCGCCGTCCGGGACCTCGTGGCCGAGGCGGGCACGGCGGATTCCCGGCAGCTCCTGCTGGTCACCACGCCGTCGCACGTCACGACGGCGTGCGAGCACGCGTTCTCCGTGCTGAGGGACCTCAGGGACGCCGTGGGCGGGGGCCTGACCGTGGACACGAGCGCCTACCAGGAGCTCGACCGCGCCTTCCGGGACGCGCTGCACGACGTCCGCGTCGAGGTCCGGCGCAGCCAGGGCCTCGCCGACGCGGAGGCCCTACGCCGCCCCCGGGTCCCGCCCTACCAGATGATCCCCGTCCCGGCTGCCGACGGTTCGCCCTCCGCGCCCGCCCGGCCCCGGGCGGCCGGCACGTGACGCCGGACTCCGGGGCCAACGGGCCCTGGGTACCGCCGGGTTCGGCCCTCCGTCGGGTGGGTGCCGTCAGGTGAACAGGTCCGCGCGCTCCCACGGGCTCGGCCCGGTGCCCTGCCGCCACGCGAGCAGATCCTCCCCGTTCACGCACACGATCCCGCACTGCCGCGCGTACTCCAGGGCGGGGAGCGTGAAGTCGCTCGTGGTGACGAGTGCGGCTATGTCGGCCTCGTGGACGGTGAAGCACGTACCGCCGAAGCGCTGGAGGTCCTGCGAGCCGACCTTGTTGCCCTCCGCGTAGCGCTTGCACTGGACGACGAGGCGCCGGCCGTCGGAGGTGACCGCGAGGACGTCTGCGCCCAAGTCGCACGCGCCGCCGACCACTTCCACCTCCTGGCAGTGGTCGCGGGCGCAGAGGTCGGCTATGGCCTGCTCGAAGTCGTCCGGATCGAGGGCGGCGTAGTCGACCGGCGGGTCGAGGGTGGCGGTCGCCTCCTCCCCGGTCGCCACCACCGTCCCCTCGGTGACCCGCACCGTGCAGGCGCCGGGGCCCTCCTCCGCCAGGACCTGGACCGCCGGGGGAGCGGCCGCGTACGCCTCGCCGGACGCGTCCCTGCGTACGGTGGGCGGTACCGCGGGCGCCGCCCCGCCCGCCGCCGGTACGTCGTCGAGCTCGCCGGAGGCTTCCTCGGCCGCTTCCTCCAGCGCCTCGGCGGCGCGGCGCGCGTACCGGGCGGCGGAGAAGCGGCGCCACCTCGTCCGGCTGAGCCGCGCGGCCGCGACGCCGACCACGAGGAGGGTGCAGGCCCACAGCGGACGGTTCTCGACCACGCGCGCCGCTGTCCGGAACACGAACGCCAGCAGGCACAGGACGAGCGCCAGCAGGACGAAGAACAGGGCGGTCGAGCGCAGGTCGAAGCGCCGCGCACGATCCACGCGCCGCACTGGACGTGAGGGTGCGGTCATGTCACTCCCCTCTCGGACGGCGAAGATCAAATGATCGGTCGTCTCCGTCTGCCCCGGTTCGGGGTGCGTCAAAAACCCGCGGTGGCCACGCCCTTCACGCCTGGCGGCGGTGCCGCCGGACCATCTGTCTGCTGAAACGAACGTTCTACTCAGCGGGAGTTGGTGTACAGGCGCGCTTCCCGGCCCCGCGAATTCGAGGGGCGGGCCCCCGCGCGCGGGGCAAGGGGTGAGGGCCGCGTCTCCGACTGCCGTGGGGGAGCGATCGGGTCCGGGCGGCCCTCGCCACCAGCTTGCCCGGCGGGCCCGGCTCCATCCACGGCTCCACCCCTGCGGGTGACAGCTTCCCCCCGCAGGGGAGAAGCACCGCGTTTCGGGGCATATGGGCGGGTCATCGTCGCCCCGGCGTCCCACTGCCGCGACCGGGCGCCCGTGCGGGTATGGGACCGGGGCTGCGCGGGCAGACGGGGCGGCATGAAGATCCTCCTGGTTCTGGTGCTCATCGCCATCGTGCTCATGGTCGTGTACACGCGCTCACGGAAGGGACGGTGACGGGAGCAGAAGGTTCGGCGGGCCCTGCGGGGCGGACGGGCCGGTGCCTCCCGCCCGTCCGCCCGCGTGCTCACGCCACCCGTGCCGCCGTGCCGCCCGGTCCGGCCGTCCGGTCCGGCAGGTCCGGCGTGGTCGCCGCGGCGGCGGTGAGGTCGTGCCGCAGACGGTCGGCCGGCAGGCCCCGGGCGCACAGGCCGCGCACGGTGGCCGCCAGGGCGGGCGGGCCGCTGACGAAGACCGGGCCGGACGGCGGCCACCCCGCGTGCCGGGACACCGCCTCGGCCGGCGCGTCGCCCTCGGCGGCCGCGCCGAGCACGGTGACCACCCGCAACCACGGGGCACGGGCCTCCCACGCGGCCACCGCGTCCAGGTCGTACAGCTCCTCGCGGGTGCGCGCGGCGAGGAACAGGTGCGCGACGCGGCCCGGCACGCGGCGCCGCGCCA
This sequence comes from Streptomyces longispororuber, assembly GCF_014656095.1. Lineage (GTDB taxonomy): Bacteria > Actinomycetota > Actinomycetes > Streptomycetales > Streptomycetaceae > Streptomyces > Streptomyces longispororuber. Next base: position 84,687 of record NZ_BNBT01000013.1, on the reverse strand, counting down.
GGTCCTGGAGCAGCGCCCTGGCCCCGGCCCAGCCGGTGCCGCTCGCGACGACCACTGCGTCGTGGTCGCGGTCGCCCTCCTGGAGGGTCATGGCTCCTTGGGCGGGGCCGAGGCGCAGCGGGTCCCCGACGCGTGTGCGCGTCACCAGGGCGTCGCTCACCCCGCCCGGACCGGTGCGGTGGACGTGGAACTCCAGCTCGCCGTCCGCACGGGGCGCGCACGCCACGCTGAACGGCCGCCAGGCGCGCGCGAGCAGGGGCGACTGGAGCAGCGCGTACTGACCCGCGCGGTACGGGTACGGCTCGGCGGGGGCGACCCGGAGCACGGCCAGGTCGGGGCCGCGCTCCTCCCGGCCGGTCACGGTGACGTCCCAGAAGGGGCGCTCGGCGAGCGCCGCCTCCGCGCCCCGCACCATGGCCGTGACCGCCCGCCGCAGCATCCGCCGCCACGCCTGTTCGGTGTCCTCGCGCCACCAGGTGCCCGCGCGCCGGCGCAACGCCTCCACGAGCGCCGTCTCGAACACGTCGTAGTGCACCGGTCGTACGCCGAGCTTGCGGTGGTCCCGGCCGAGCCGGGTGCAGAACGCGGCCACCTCGTCCGGCCGGTCCAGCCGGTCGATGAGGAAGCGGAAGGCCCGCTCCAGATGGGCCTGTTGGAAGGCCATGGACTCGGGGAAGAGCCCGCGCAGATAGGGGTGCCGCTCGAACAGGGCCGCGTACAGGTCGGCGATCAGCTCGGGGAAGGGCGTCACGAGCGCCAGGGACTCGGTGATCAGCCGCTGGTCGTCGGCCCCGTCGCGGCCGGGGGCGGTGCGAGGCGGCCGGGCGTCGACGGAGCCCAGGACATCACGGTCACGGCTGTCACGGGTGTCATGGACCTCATGGGTGTGATGGATGTCCGGGGCGTCAGGGACGTCAGGGGCGTCCGGCGTCAGCAGTCTCCGCCGGAGCCGCTTGGCTTCCTGGCGCGCGAGCAGGACGCGGTACTCCTCGTACGCGTCGGTGGGGTCGGTCATCACAACGGGATCTCCTGCGTAGGGGGCGGGGTGCGCGCGTCCGGCCCGGGTGTCGCACCGCGCCCCGCCTGCTGAACGGCCCCGTCCATGAGGTCGTTCGGCCCGGCGCGCACCGGGCGGACACCCGCTGTGGCCTGCGGGGACTCAGGCCGGAGGGTCCTCGTGCGTCAGGCGCGCGCGGGCACGTCGGCGCACCCTGCGTCCGTGGGCGAACGCGACGGCGAGAAACAGGCCGAGGACCGCGGCGGAGACGATCGCCGCCCGCGGCCAGTCCGCGCCGCCCCCGGGCCCGGCGGCGACCTTGAGGCCCGCGGTGGTGACGGCGGCGATCAGGCCGGTGCCGACCAGGACGGCCACCACGTGCCGCGAGTCGCCCGTGCCGGCGGGCGGCGGTGTGCCGGGACGCAACTGCGCCCAGTGGTACGCGGCCTCCCGTTGCTCGCGCCGACGCCGGACGTGGGCACGGACCCGCAGGGCGACGGTGACGGCGGCCCCCGCGACGACCGCGGCGCAGGGCAGCCACCAGGCCTCGGCCACCAGGAGCAGCACGGCGGCCGAGGCGATCGTGGTCCATCCGCTCAGGCAGGCCGCCGCGGCCGTACGCCGGGAGGCCGGCCGGTCGGCCGCCGCGCGCAAGTCGGCGAGGGCCGGCAGGTACCAGACGCAGCCTGAGGCGGTGACCACGGCGGCGCCGACGGCGAGGACGGTGTGGGACACGGGCCTACCTCGCCGTCCCGGCCCCGGCGCCCTCCGGCTCCGCGGCCCTGTCCAGGGCGGCGATCTCCGGGTGGTGCAGGTCGAAGGCCGGGGACTCGGAGCGGATCAGCGGGAGCCGGACGAAGTTGTGCCGCGGGGGCGGGCAGGAGGTCGCCCACTCCAGGGAGCGGCCGTAGCCCCAGGGGTCGTCGGCGCTGACGGGCTCGCCGTCCTTGGCGGTCTTCCAGACGTTGTAGAAGAACGGCAGGAGCGACAGGCCGAGGAGGAACGACCCCATCGTGGACAGGGTGTTGAGGGCGGTGAAGCCGTCGGCCGCGAGGTAGTCGGCGTAGCGGCGGGGCATGCCCTCGGCACCGAGCCAGTGCTGGACGAGGAACGTGAGGTGGAAACCGGCCGTGAGCGTCCAGAACGTGACCTTCCCGAGGCGTTCGTCGAGCATCTTGCCGGTGAACTTCGGCCACCAGAAGTGGAACCCGGCGAACATCGCGTACACCACCGTGCCGAAGACCGTGTAGTGGAAGTGCGCCACCACGAAGTAGGAGTCGGAGAGGTGGAAGTCCATCGGCGGCGAGGCGAGGATGACGCCGGTCAGGCCGCCGAAGACGAAGGTGACGAGGAAGCCGGTCGCCCACAGCATCGGCGTTTCGAAGGACAGCGAGCCCTTCCACATGGTGCCGATCCAGTTGAAGAACTTCACCCCGGTCGGCACCGCGATGAGGAACGTCATGAAGGAGAAGAAGGGCAGCAGCACACCGCCGGTGGTGTACATGTGGTGCGCCCACACGGTCACGGACAGACCGGCGATGGCGATGGTCGCGCCGACCAGGCCCATGTAGCCGAACATCGGCTTGCGGGAGAAGACCGGGATGACCTCGCTGACGATCCCGAAGAACGGCAGCGCCAGGATGTACACCTCGGGGTGGCCGAAGAACCAGAACAGGTGCTGCCACAGCAGCGCCCCGCCGTTGGCCGGGTCGAAGACGTGGCTGCCGAACGCGCGGTCGCACTCCAGGGCGAACAGGGCCGCCGCCAGGACGGGGAAGACGATCAGGACGAGCAGCGCGGTCAGCAGCACGTTCCAGGTGAAGATCGGCATGCGGAACATGGTCATGCCGGGGGCGCGCATGCAGATGATGGTGGTGATGAAGTTGACCGCGCCCAGGATCGAGCCGAACCCGGACAGCGCCACACCCATGATCCACAGGTCGGCGCCGACGCCCGGCGAATGCACCGCGTCGGACAGCGGGGCGTACAGGAACCAGCCGAAGTCGGCGGCCCCGCCGGGGGTGAGGAAACCGGCGGCGGCGATCAGCGAGCCGAACAGGAACAGCCAGTACGCCAGCATGTTCAGGCGCGGGAAGGCCACGTCCGGTGAGCCGATCTGGAGCGGCATGACCCAGTTCGCGAAGCCGGTGAACAGCGGCATGGCGAACATCAGCAGCATGATCGAGCCGTGCATCGTGAACGCCTGGTTGAACTGCTCGTTCGACATGATCTGCGTGCCGGGCCGGGCCAGTTCGGCCCGCATGAACAGCGCCATCACACCGCCGACGATGAAGAACACGAACGCGGTGACCAGGTACAGCGTCCCGATCCTCTTGTGGTCGGTGGTGGTCAGCCACTCCGTCCACGAGGGCCGCCCCGCCCCGCCCGCGGCCCCGCCTCCCGGCGTCCCGGCCCGCACCTGCTGTATCTGCGCCTCGTCCACCGGACGGCGTCCTTCCTTCGTCGCTCACGTCGTCGACGGGCCGGGAAGCGCCGCGCCTGAGGGAGTGAGCGCGGCACTTCCCGGCCGCCACCACAAGATCACCGCAGGGGCACCGGTGCGGGCCAGGGCCGAACAGTCCCCGATCCCGCCGCCGGACAGGGCCCAACGGCCCTCCGTCCGCGCGGCCCTGACCGGCGGGACGCGACGGGGGGGAACAGGCGCGCACCGGGCGGCGTGCGGCCGCGCCGCGCTCCGGTGACGTGGCCGTTTCGCCACGGATGCCCGGTGCGGCGGGGCAAGGAGTCGCGGGAAGGCACTGGCGTGAGCCGCGTGGCCCGATACTGTGCTGGACATGGCGAACAGTAAGACGACCGACCGTGACCTGCCCGGATACGCTCTGCTGGTTGCCGCCGAGCCGCCCGTACGCCATCCGCTCGCGGTGACCGCGCAGTTGCCGCCGCTGGCCGCGCTCCCGCCCGCGCGGCTCGTCGGCGCCGCGCACGCCAGTGCCGTGCAACTGGCCAACCCCGACGACCCGCAGACGGTCCTGACGTGCCTGCGCACCGCGGCCGCCGCCGAGGGGCACCTGCTCGTCTTCGCCGCCGGGCACCTCGTCGTCGACCCGCGCCAGCACCAGCTCCACCTCGCCCTGGCGCGCACCACCGCCCGTACCGTGCGCTACACCGCGCTGCCGTGGCACTGGCTCGCCGCCGAGCTGCGGCACAGGCCACCGGGCACCACGACCGTGGTGGCCGACCTGGCCGCCGACCCCGAGGTCTGGCAGGCCCTCGTCCGCCGCGAGCGGTCCCTGGAAGGCCCGTACGCCCTGTACGGCGCCGTGCAGGTCCTCGACCGCCAGCACCACCCCGAACCCGCCTACACCCGCGCCCTCGCCCACATCCTGCGCGGCACCCCGGTCACGCCCCCCGCGGACGTCCTCCACCTCGAGACCGCGCGCGCCGCCGCACCGGACGTCGACGAGGCCGCCACCCTGTGGCTCGGCGGCTTCCTCCCGCCGGTCACCGCCCCGGCGCACCCCGTCGACGTGCCGGGGCCCGGGAGCACACCGCCCGTGCCGTACGCGTCGGTCGTCCCGCACGCGGTGGCCGTACCGACCGCACCGGGCGCGCCGACCGCCCCTGTCGCACCTGTCGCCCCTGTCGCACCGGCTCCATCGCCCGCACCGGGCACACCGCCCTCATCCGCCCCACAGAGCACACCGACCACACCGGCCACACCGACCACCCCCGTCGCGGCCTCCGCGCCGCTCGCGATGGTCGCCGAGGACGCGCACCGCGCCATCAGCGAGGCGAGCCGGGCCGGGCGGCACGCCGAGGCGGCGGCCATCGCCGCCGCGTGCGAGCAGAGCGCGCTGCGCAGCCACGGCGCCACCTCGCCCGAGGTGGCCCACTGGATCGAGGTACGGGCCTTCCTCGCCTTCACCGAGGGCGCCCCCGACCGCGCCTGCGAGCTGTGGATGCGTGGTGCCGGCACCCGCCTCGCGGCAGGCAGGGCCGTGACAGGGTCCGACGTCGTCGAGGCCGTCGACCGCGCCCACCACGCCTGGCACCGCGTCACCGACCCCGGCCGGATCCGCGAGCTGGGCACCGAACTCCTCGGCCTGCGCACCCGCGTCCCCGGCAGGAACGGCGCCCGGGAGGACGTGCGGCAGCGGCTGGCGAGGCTGACCGAACCCCTCAGTCACTGAGCCGATCCCGCACCGGGGCGCCCTCGCGGTTCCGCGCGGCGGTGACCTCGCCGCCGAGCGCCTCGTTGTAGCGGCTGTGCCCGCGAACACACCGAAACGAGCCCCGAGTCAGAGCGACCACGACGCCGTCGTCATCGGCGCCGGACCCAGCGGTCTGGCGACCGCGGCGCTGCTGCGCCGCGCCGGTGTCCCGGCCGTGGTCCTGGAACGCTCCGGCCAGGTCGGAGCGAGCTGGCGGCAGCGGTACGACCACCTCCGGCTGCACACCACCCGGGGCGGTTCCAAGCTCCCCGGCCTCGCGGTGCCCCGGCAGGCGGGCACCTGGGTGGGCAAGGACGACTGGGTGCGCTACCTGGAGCGCTACAGCGCCCACCACCGGCTGGACGTCCGCACCCATTCCCCCGTCCACCGGGTCGAGTCCGCGCCGGCGTCCCCCGGGACGCGGTGGCTCGTCACGACCGCCGAGGAGGCCTGCACCGCCCGCGCGGTCGTGGTCGCCACCGGCCGCTCCCACACCCCGTACCTGCCGGACTGGCCCGGGCGCGACACCTTCACCGGGGAGCTGGTGCACGCGTACGACTACCGTACGCCGACCGCCTACCGGGACAAGGACGTGCTCGTGGTCGGGGCGGGCAACAGCGGCACGGAGATCGCCGTCGCCCTCGCCCGGGCGGGCGCGGGCCGGGTCCGCCTCGCGGTCCGTACGCCGCCGAACATCCTGCCCCGGTCCAGCAGCCGCTGGCACGCCGTGGGTCGGCTCACGGAGGCGCTGCTGCCCCTGGCCCTGCGGGACCGCTTCTCGCTGTGGACGCAGCGCACGGCGCTGCCGGACCTGACCGCGTACGGGCTGCCGTGCCCGACGGAAGGGGTGTACACGCGGAACGCCCGCGACGAGGTCAACCCGGTCCTCGACCACGGGTTCGCGGCGGCGGTGCGGGCCGGGGACGTCGAACCGGTGGCGGCCGTGGAGCGGTTCGACGGGCCCCGGGTGGTGCTGGCCGACGGCGCGCGCGTGACGCCGCAGGCGGTGATCACCGCGACCGGCTACCGCACGGGCCTGGACGGCTGGCTCGGGCACCTCGGCGTGCTCGACGACGACGGGTACCCGGCGGTGCGCGGGGCCCAGACCGCCCCGGACGCCCCGGGGCTGTACTTCGTCGGCTACGCCAACCCCCTGAGCGGCGCGCTGTACCGGGCGGGCGTCGAGGCGCGGGCCGTCACCCGGGCCATCTGCCGCATGCCCGCACCCGTCCGCATCCCCGCCGCCCGCCGCGGTGACCGCCCGGCCGGGCACGGGCGCGGACTCCCCGGCGAGCACGCCCACCGGGACGCGTCCACCGAGGCGGCCGAGTGAGCCGTACGGGGCGCGGGCCGCGGGGGGAGTGAGTCGTCCGGAGCCTGGGCCGCGGGGGGAGTGAGCCGTACGGGGTCTGGGCCGCAGGGGAGTGAGCCGCCCGGCGAGGAGGCGGGTTGCGGTGTGCGCGCGGAGTATTCACTTGATCCACCCGGGCGCCTTGGTCCAGGCTGGGGCGCGGGCGCTGCCGCTCGCGCCCCGCGGCCGTCGACCGGCCCGCGCCACCGCCGCCCCCGTCTGGAGACGCCCCCTTGACCCAGGTGCCCCACGTGCCCCGCGTGACCATCGAGGAGTACCCGGTGGCCGACGGCGAGGCCGGGCCGTACTCCCTGGCGACCGGGCCGGACGGCGCGCTCTGGTTCACCCTGGTCCACGGCGGCCGGATCGGCCGTCTCGTGCCGGGTGAGGAGGCGACCAGCCATCCGCTCGACCCCGGCTGCGGGCCGACCGTCATCGTCCCCGGCCCCGACGGCGCGCTCTGGTTCACCGAGTACCGGGGGCACCGCATCGGCCGGATCACCACCGAGGGCGTCGTCGACGCGTTCGCGCTGCCCGCCCCGGACCGCGGCCCGTTCGGCATCGCCGCGGGGCCGGACGGCGCGCTGTGGTTCACGGAGACCGCCGCCGACCGCGTCGGCCGCATCACCGTCGACGGGCAGGTCACCGAGTTCCCGCTGCCCGTCACCGGCGCGTTCCCGTCCGCGATCGCCGCCGGGGGCGACGGCGCGATGTGGTTCACCCTCAACCAGGCCGACGCGATCGGACGGATCGACGGGGACGGGGCGGTCGCCCTGCACCCGCTGCCGACCGAGGGCGCCGCGCCGGTGGGCATCGCCGCGGGCCACGACGGGGCCCTGTGGTTCACCGAGATCGCCGCCGGGCAGATCGGCCGGATCACCCCGGACGGGCGGATCACCGAGTTCCCGCTGCCGGACCGCGCCGGGCGCCCGCACGCCGTCACCGTCGACGGCGGCGGCACCGCGTGGTTCACCGAGTGGGGCGCCAACCGCGTCGGCGCGATCACGCCCGACGGCTCCGTCACCGCGCACGACCTGCCAACGCCGGGCTCCGAGCCGCACGGGATCACCGTCGGTCCCGACGGCGCGCTGTGGACGGCCCTGGAGACGGGCGCGCTGGCGCGCGTCGCCCCGGCTGACGGCCCGGCCTGAGGGACCCGCCGTCACGCGGGCTTCCCTCCTGTCCCCTCCTCGTCCTCCTCGTCCTCCCCGCCACTGCCGTCCCGGGCGCTGTCCTGCGCCTCGGCGGGCGTCCTCGCGGGGGCGGCCGCACGGGTGTGCACGTACGCGGTGAGCTGACGCACCTGGCGCTCCAGGGACTTGATGCGGTCCACGATGTCCTCGGGGAGATTCGGCATCAGTCGGCCTCCTGACCGTCGCGGTCCGTGTGTTCCTGTCGTGCGGGTGACGCGGGAGCCCGCTCCGCGACCCCCTGCCCCGCGGCGGCCCCGCGGCCCTCCAGGCCTTCGAGGAAGAGCTCCGCGGACTCGCCGCGGCCGCGCTCGGGGGCGGTGACCTTGACGCCGACGACGCGGTACGTCGCGTCGAGGCCCGGGCTGAACCACACGTCGTGGATCCGCAGTCGCACGGTCGTGCCGAGGAGCAGGGGCGTGGTGTCCGCGTCCAGGCGGACGCGGACGGCGGGGACGACCACCGGCCCGCCGAGCGCGGCCAGTTCGGCGCGGGCGAGGGCGTTCAGCGTCGCCTTGTCGGTGACGTTGCCGTGGTCGGAGGTGGTGTCGAGGCGGGGGAAGCCGCCGTCGATGAGGGCCTGCGCCACGTGCTCGTCCGAGACGACCGGGCCCGTCGCGCCCTCGGGCGTGCCGCCGCGGGCCCGTGCCGTCGTACCGCCGCGGGTGGCGTCGCGCGGGAAGGAGTACGTGAGGACGTCGCCCGGCAGGTCGAGGACCGTGGTGCCCTCGCCGAGGTCGAGGCGCGGGACGCCGAACAGCAGCCGCTTGGCGCGCCGGCCCGTCGCCGGGTCGCGGTGGACGCTCACCAGGTACTCGAACCCCGGGTCCGTCGCGGCGAGTTCGGCGACGGCCTCCTCCACCACGGTCTCCTCCCCGTCGTGGTAGGTCACCGTGCGGGGCGTGCCCGGCGGCGCGGGCGCGTAGCCGACGCCGATGTCGCCGCCGGGCGCCTCCTGGATGTGCTCCCACAGCCGGCGCACGATGGTGACGTCGTCGGTGGCGGTGAAGGCCAGGGTCCGCCGGATGCGGCGGCGCGCCGCGTACGAGTCGAAGGTGGCCGCCTGCAGCGCGACGGTGACCAGGCCCTGCTCGTCCATGGCGGGGGTGAGCGTCCAGACGATGCCGCCCCAGCACACCTGCCCGCCGCGCTCCAGGTAGACGGCGGTGCGGCCCTCCACGAGCTGCCTGACCCGCGCCGCCATCCGCCGGTTGGGCACCGGCAGGGTGGCGGACAGCGACCCCGGCCTGCCGATGTAGTCGTCGAACTCAAGACCGTGCAGCGGCAGCACGTCGACGGGCGTGTCGGTGCGCAGGTCGGCGAAGAACGCGAGGTACGGGCTGTCCACGGCTCAGGCGACCGGGTCGACGCGGAGGAAGCGGTTGTCGAACCAGGCCTTGGTGGTCCCCGTCCGGTGGGCGGCGGTCACGCTGTACTCGGTGCCGGGCGTGAGGCGGCCCAGCGGGACGTTGGTGTACACCGAGGCGGAGCCGGCCCCGGTGTAGATGGCGGCCAGGTCGTCGGAGGCGGTCAGGAGGAGGGCGCCGCCCGCCTTCGGCCGGACGTTCACCGACAGGTAGGCGCCGCCGCCGTCGTCGCCCGCGACGCGCGCCCCGAACGCGATGTGCACCCAGGTCGAGGCGGGGGCGACGAAGCTGGTGGTGAGCGGCACGGCCTCGTTGAGCGCCTCGGTGAACGTCTTGGAGGTGGTCCACCCCAGGTCGATGCTGTGCCGCAGGACCGCGTCGGGGATGTACTTCTGCCACTGGCCGCCGTCCCAGCGCTCCAGGCGGCCGCCCGCGTCCCGGTACTGGCCGGGGTAGGCGCCCTGCGTGCCGTGGCCACCCCCGGCGGGCAGGATGCCGCCGAGCGCGGCGGTGTAGCGGCGCCGGTCGGCGACCGACGTGGCCCAGGTGATGCCGCGGGCCGCCGAGGCCCCCGCGGGCACCGACACCTCGTAGAGCAGCTCGGCGGTCCTGGGCAGGGCGGGCGGCACCGGCGCGCTCGCGGGGGTGCCCTGCACGATCTCCAGGACGGCCTCGTAGCGGCCCGACGCGTCGTAGTCCGCGTCGTACACCCGCACCACCAGCGCGTCGACGCGCGGCAGCGTGGCGTGGCCGTCGGCGAAGGTGAGCTGCGTGTCGGCGTCCACGGTGACGGGGTAGCCGCCCTGGGCGGCGGCGGAGCCGCCCGGCACCCACAGCCGCCCCGGGGACAGCCGGGCCTGCATGCTGGTGGCGGCCGTGCCGGTGAGCTGGAGCCCCCCGACGACGCAGCCGCCGCGCGCGGTCAGCGGTCCGGACGCGGCCATGCCGAGGCTCACGGCGAGCCGGGTGTCCTCCCGGGTCTGCCCGGTGGGCAGGTGCCATGCGGAACGTGTCGTCATCGAACACTCCAAGGTTGCCGGTCGTCGGTCCGGCCGCGACCGCCGCCCGGTGCGGCGGGCCGGGCCGTGGTGCGGGCCGGGCCCTGGCGCGGGTCGGGCCGAGGTGCGGGCCGGGCCCTGGCGCGGGGCGGGCCGGGCTGCGGGCACTCACCACTCGGCCGAGCGCCAGGTGACGGTGGCGGACGCCTCCTCCGCCCAGCCGGAAGCGGCCCTGAAGGACAGCCGGGAAGGCCCCGGGGCGAGCGTGAACAGCTCCTCGGGCACGCTGCCCACGGTCGCCAGGTGGCGGCGCGACGCGGTGCCGTTGAACAGGACCGTCCCCTCGGCGGTGTCGACCTCGAGGACGTCGCCCCGCGTCAGCTCGATGCCGTACTCCAGCCAGGTGCCGTCACGGTGGTTGGCCAGCCGCGGCGTCACGCACGGCCCGGTGAAGGCGATCAGCACGGGCGTGGCCGCGCTGCCCGCGTTCTCCACGGTCACGTCGCCGCTCGCGCCCGGGGTGCCCCAGGTGAGCGGCCACGTCAGCGGCCAGGACAGGCCCGGCTCGGCGCGCGGCAGCCCGACCGCGGCGCGGCGCGCGTCGCTCTCGTAGCGCCGCGGGTCCATGGCCTTCCACTGCACGGTCACCTTGGCGAGCCGGCTCGCGAGGAACTGCCGGTCGGTGGGCACCACCCGCTGGGTGACCCGCGCCCTGACGGCGAGGGTCTCCCCGTGGAGGCGTACCGCGAGCCACTCCTCCTCGTCGCGCACGGCGGTCGCCGAGCGCAGCGCCCGCAGCGCGGCGAGCACCGCCTCGGACCCGCCGTCCGGGTCCGGCGCCAGCCACAACTGGGCGGTGACCGTACGCGGCTGTGCCCACTGCGTGCCCGGCCAGCCGCCGTGCCCCGCCGGGCGGTTGGCGTCGGAGGACTCCAGGCCCGGCAGCTCCTCCCAGCCGGTCAGCCCCTCGGCGGCCACCCAGTACACGGTGCCGGGGCCGAGGAGGAGGTCCGCCCACTGCACCTGCCCGTCCGCGGTGATCAGCTCCCCGGGCCCGCCGGCTGCCACCTCCGGCGCGCCGTGCCCGTACGTCGTGCCTGCGGCCATCCGCCGCCTCACCCCCTGGCCTTCATCAGGAACATCAGCTCCTCCGCGGTCTGCCGGGCGCTGCCACCCCGCGCCTCGTGGTAGTGCTCGATCACCAGGGAGCCGGTGCCCCGCGGGTGCGGCCCCAGCGCGGGGACCGGGCCTGCGCCCGGCCGCGCGGAGCGGGTGAGCAGCGCCTCCAGCCGGTTCAGCGGCAGCACGGCCTCGGCCTGGCCCGCCTCGGCGAGCACGGCGAGCGTGCCGCCGGCGCGGGGCAGGACGACACCGCCCCGGGCCAGCGTGGGGATCGTCGGCAGGCTGACGCCGAAGGACTTGCCGCCGACGCCGGGGACCCAGCCGGGGACGGACACCTTGACCTTGTTCAGCGCCCGGATCGCCGAGTTGACCAGGCCGATCACCCCGTTGACGGGCCCCTTCACGGCGCCGAGCACGCTGGTGAAGACGCCCTTGGTGAAGTTCGCGAGGCCGCTCCAGGCCCGGTGCAGCCCGTCGCGCACGGCGCGGAACGCCGCCGGGACGCGCTCCCGCAGGAACGACAGGGCCGGTCCGATCACGGCGAGGATCGCGCGGATCACCGTCGTGATGATGGTCTTGTAGATCGTGAAGTACGTCTTGACGACGGTCCAGATCACCCGCAGGACCACTTGGAAGGCGACCCTGATGGCGTTCCAGGTCGTCTGCACGACCTGCCGCGCCACCCGCATCGTCGCCCCGATCACCTGCCCGATGACCCGGAACGCCGTCCGTACGATCCGCTGCACGGTCCTGGACTGCATGGCCATCTCGACGAGCTTGGTGATCAGCGGAAGCAGCAGCGCCATGATCGCGCCGAAGACGTTCGCCTTCATGGCGGTGTTCAGCCCGCGCTGCGCGGTGGTGACGCCCTGGAGCCCGGTCCTCATCCGCCCCATGAGGCCGCCGCCGCGGGTGGCCGACTTCCCGGCGCCGTCCATGGCCCGGTCCGCCTGGCGCACGCCGCGCGCCGCGGCGTCCGCCCCCGACCGCACGCCCCGCAAGGACTGGGCCGTGCGGTCGAGGCCCGCCTTGATCCGCGTCACCGCCCGGTCCGCGGACTGGACCGTGGTCCGCAGCCGGCCGACCCCGGACTCGGCCTGCCCCGCGTTCGTCCGCAGCCCGCGGAAGCCGGTGATGGAGCGGTTGAGGGCTGCTACGAGTGACATGGGCTGCCTCCTGAGGGGCCGGGGTGCGTCAGCCGAGCGCGCGGATGAGACTGTTGATGCGTGCCTCAAGGCGGTTGATCTGGGCGGCCGTTTCGGTGAAGGTCCCGGTGTTGCCGAAGGTCGCCTGCCGGGGTGGCGGAGTGCCGGCCGAGGCCCTGGCGGCGAGGGCCTCCAGCCGCCTCAGCGCCCTTCTGGCGTCGCGGCCCGCCGCGTGGGCGGCGTCAAAGGCGCGCCCCACGGCTCTCCGGGTGTCCGTGATGGACGCCTTGAGGTCCTCGGGCCGGAGACCGGCAGCCCGGTCCCGCTGCTCCTGCAGGTTCTTCTGCAGGTGCTCAAGAAGGTTGAAGTCGAAGCTGGCCAGCTTGAAGCTGCTGGTCACTGCCGCGAACTCCTTCTTCATGGCGGTGACTTCCGTGACGGAGGCGACCGCGTCCACCTTCGCCAGGCCGCGCTCAAGCTTCCAGACGAACGACTGGTGTTCCTTCTCCAGTTTGGTCAGGCGGTCGTCCACACTGGGCATGAGGTTCTCCGTAGCTCGGTCGGTGGGCCGTCATGCGAAGAAGCGCGCCAGCTCCGCGGGGCCCGGGGTGCCGGGTGCGTGCTCCGGCGTGGCCTCGTCCACGCCCGGCCGCGGCACCGGCTGGGGCGGTTCCGGGGCCGGGTCGTCCTCGTCGCGGTTGACGGAGGCGAACATCCAGTTGGCGATGGCCAGGTGGTCGACCACGGCGGCCAGCAGGTGGTCGGTCAGCGACCACCGCGCCGCCTCGCCCTCGTGCGCCGCCCGGAACGCGCTGTCCTGCGGCAGGTGCCGCACGAGTACCGCGAGCCGCCGCGAGGACAGCTCGCCGCGGTGCCAGTCGAGCAGGTCGACGCCGTAGTGCCGCAGCAGGTCGGCCTCCAGCGCCTCGGCGTGCTCCTCCACGAGCGCGCCGAGGCTCAGCCTTCCCCCACGCTCAGACCGGTCTCCTCCCCGTACGCGTTGAGGATGGCGGCGACGTCCTGGACGCTCAGGTCGTGGTCGCCGAGCCGCTTGTACTGTTCGTCGCCGAGCAGCAGCGCGAGCAGGCCGTCGAGGTCGTCGTCGCCCAGGGAGGCGAGCGCCTGGGCGGAGCGGCGCGGGATCTCCGTGGGCAGCGAGAACGTCTCGCCGTCCACCTCGAACTCCCACCTCAGACCGAGCGTCTCCAGGCGCTGGGCGCGGGCGGCGTTGACGTTGAAGGGCGCGGGCATACGACTCCTCGGGCGCGGGGCGGCGGTGGCCTGCGGGCTGCTTGCGGGCTACTTGGCGAAGGCGGGGTCGTTCGTGATCCAGAGGGCGAGGGGCCTGGTGTTGTCCACGGCGAGCGCGGTGAAGGTGACGCCGAGCTTGACCGACGCGGTGCGGGTGAGCTGGAACTCCTCGGTCTCGGTGACCTGTCCGCGCTCGATGACGAAGCGGTACTTGATGGTGTCGCCGTCGGCGAACTCCACGCCGAGCATCCGCTCGTCCTTCCTGGGCTCGGCGGACACCTCGTACCGGTAGAGCTTGGAGCCCTCGGCGGTCTCCTTGACGTCGCCGCCGCCGAAGAAGTACGGCAGCGTGTCCTCGTTGAGCTGGAGCAGCGCGAACTTCACGGTGAGGTCGCGGTCGGAGTACACGAAGCGGGCCGGGCTGACCGACTGCCAGGTGTCCACCGGGTCGATCTTGTCCTTCTTGTTGAAGCGGATGCCGTCGGTCGTCGTGTAGCCCAGGTCGCGCCAGCCCGCTCCCCAGTTGGCGGTGACGTCGGCGGGCGCCTGCGTACCGGGCGGAGCGGTGAGGATGCGCCCCGTCCCGGCGACACGGATCTCGTTGGGGTTCATTCCGGGCATGCTGGCTCCTTCGGATCGGGCACGTCAGGAGGGGCGGATCGAGAGCCGGGTGGTGGACAGGTAGCGGCTGGCGGCCTGCCGTCGGTAGTCGGGCAGCCAGCGCGGTCCGTCCGCCTCGACGGCGTCGGTGACGTAGGCGCTGCCGTACGTGGTGCCGCGCACGGTGAGCAGCGCCGTACGGGCCGCGGTGGCCACCGCGTGGGCCGTGGGCTTGTCGGGTCCGTAGACCTCCAGGTCGATCAGGGGCTGGTCGAGGTGCTGGTCGTCGACCCAGGCGCCGCCCGCCCGGGACACCAGGACGGCCTTCTGGGTGCCGTCGAAACCCGGGGGAGTGCGGTTGTCGACGAGGACGCCGGACAGCTCGGGACGGCTCTTGAGGTGGTCGACGACGAGGCGTTCGACATCCGGGAACACGATGGGCGGAACACTCACGCGCACCCTCCTTGCGTGGTCCGGGACGCTCATTGTGCGGGGCGGGTGGGGTGGGGGCAATGTGCTGTCGGGGAAAACCTGGGGACTGCGTATCGGAATGTGATGCTCCGTCAACTCGCTTGCCGTGCGAGGCTTTTCGAGTCTTCAGGGTCGCGGGGGGATGGGGGTGGGGGGAGGTGTGTGGCCGGGGGCGGAATCGCCCGGCGCGGTCACGGCCGCGGCGGAGTCCGCCGGGCCAGGTGGTCCTGGAGCTCGCGGTGGCGGAACTGGTAGGCCGTTCCGGCGACCCGCAGGAGACCGGCGCGGTAGCACCACGCCAGGAACCGCCCGAGCCGCCAGGGCAGCGGTCTGCCGCTCCGGCGCCGGGTGCGCAGCAGCAGTCCGGCGTACCACAGGCCGGTGGGGGCCAGCGTGGGGGCGAAGAGGAGCCCGCCCGCGAGGCCGCCGCCGGCGGTGAGGGCCAGCACCGTGCCGGGGTCCTTGCCGGCGCTCATCGCCGCCGCCAGCAGCACCTCGGCCGAGACGGCGGCCGGTACGGCGAGGCCCCACACCAGGTGGCTCCTGATGCTCGACGCGGGGTGCGAGCTCTCGGGCGCGCCGGGCAGCGGCACGGCGAACAGCAGGCCCAGGGCGGCGGCGCAGCCGGTGAACGTCACCGCGACCGGAGCCGGTGCCGCCGCCGGGTTCTGGCCGGCCACCAGCGCCGCGAGCAGCCCCGACAGGAGGCCGGACGTGACCAGCGCGGCGGTGAGGCGCTGGACGAGGGCGCGCGGCCGCGCGTGGACCTGCGGGTACTGATGGTCGTCGCCCGCGAGGTCGGACCAGGCCAGGGACCACACGGGCACCGTGAGCATGCCCAGGATGACCAGGGCCGCGAGCACCGGCCAGGGGGCGAGCAGGGGCCCCTGCGTGGCGAGCAGCCCCAGCAGCAGGGCCGTACCGGCGAGGGACACCGCCACCGCGGTCGCCACCAGCGCGGCGAGGGGGCGCCGGGTGCCGGCCAGCGGCCAGAGGCGGGACGGCACGATGTCGGTGCCGGAGAGCCGGTGGCCCGCGACGGTGCGGCCGGTGGCGGCGTTGTCCTCCAGGTAGCGGGCCAGGGTGGTCAGCCACTCCCGGACCAGGCGGGCGTCGAAGCGGGCGCCGCCCGGGCCGGGGAAGAGCTGGGCCGTGGCCGGGACGAACAGGTCCAGCAGGCGCGTGCCGACGGCCTCGGCGCTGTCCAGGCGCCGGTCGAGGAGCTGGCCGGGGTCGCGCGCGTAGCGGCCCGTGGCCGGGTCCCGCTGCTCGTGGACGGTCACGGCGAGGGTCAGGCGCCACGGTGTGGCGAGACCGGTGGCGAGGGGGCCCGTGGGCTCCCGCTCCAGGCGGTCGAGGACACCGCTCCAGCGCGAGGGGTCGTCGACCCGCGAGTCCAGGAAGGCGCGGGCCTCCGGCGCGGCGACCGGCAGGATCTCGACGCGCGCCGCGTCGTGCGCCCACACCCGGCTCTCCTCCAGCGCGTCGTACGTCTCACTGCGGCAGGTCAGCACCACCTCCGCCTTGAGCACGCCCTGTTGGTAGGCGTTGAGCGCCCGCAGCACCCGGGCCGCGCGGGAGCCGTAGCCCGGGCACGGGGCCGTGTCGAGTTCGTCGAGGCCGTCGAGCACCGGGAGCACGCGCCGCGCCGCGACCAGGGCGTCCGCGGTCTGCCGGGGCAACTGGTAGACGCGGACGAGGTGGCGCGCGAGCCACGCCTCGACGTCGACGTGCGGCTCCGAGGAGGCCGGCGACAGCCGCACGGGCACGGGCTCGTCGGCCCCGCGCCGCTCCAGGAGGCACAGCAGCAACTGGACCGCGAGGACCGTCTTGCCCGCGCCGGGGGCCCCGGTGACCACCATGCGCCGCGGGCGCAGCCGCCGGAAGTAGTCCGCGACCGCCGCCAGGCTCCCGCCCCCGTCCGCGCCGGCCGCGGAGTGCGCGGGGGAGGGGCGGAAGACGAACCGCACGTCCACGGCGCGGTCGTGGTCTCCGAGGAGCTGACGGCGGGCCTCCCGCTCCACGGCGAGCACCCGCGCCGCCAGGCGCGCGGAGGCGTCCGCGAGGTCCGTCTCCTGCCAGCGCGCCGCGCGCAGCGTCAGCCACGCGCCCCAGGCGCTCACCACGAACGAGCTGGTGCCGATGGCCGCGCCCAGGAGGTCGATGTCACCGGTCGGCGACCCGGCGGCGCGCACCAGCATCGCCACGGTGCCGCAGCACGCCACCAGCGCGGCCGACCCGAACCCGAACGACCGCCCCCGCGCGCCCACCATGGCACACATGATGGCCGAAGGACCGCGACCCTGTCGTGATCCCAGGGCCCTTGGGGCGGCACCGGCCCCAGGGGCGCGGCGCCCCGGCCGTCCCGCCCAGGGGCCGCCGGGACGCCGCGGTCACGGCCGGGGGGTCAGCGGAGGTCGAACCGGTCCAGGTCCATGACCTTCGCCCAGGCCGCGGCGAAGTCCTTGACGAACTTCTCCTTCGCGTCGTCGCTCGCGTACACCTCGGCGACCGCCCGCAGCTCGGAGTTGGAACCGAAGACCAGGTCGGCGCGGGTGCCGGTCCAGCGGACCGCGCCGCTCGCGTCGCGGGCCTCGAAGGTGTCCCGCGCCTCGGACGTCGACGTCCACGTCGTGTCCAGGTCGAGGAGGTTGATGAAGAAGTCGTTCGTCAGGGTGCCCGGCCGGTCGGTGAGGACACCGTGCGCCGACCCGGCGTGGTTGGCGCCGAGCACGCGCAGGCCGCCCACGAGGACCGTCATCTCCGGGGCGCTCAGCGTCAGCAGGTTGGCCTTGTCGAGCAGCAGGTACTCGGCCGGCAGCCGGTTGCCCTTGCCGACGTAGTTGCGGAACCCGTCGTACGACGGCTCCAGCGCGGCGAACGACTCGACGTCCGTCTCCTCCTGCGCCGCGTCCACGCGCCCCGGCGAGAACGGCACCTCGACGTCGACGCCGCCCTCCTTGGCCGCCTTCTCGACGGCCGCGGTGCCCGCGAGCACGATCAGGTCGGCCAGCGACACGTGCTTGCCGCCGGACTGCGCCGAGTTGAAGGCCTCCTGCACGCCTTCGAGCACCCGCAGCACCTGGACGAGCTCCGCCGGGTTGTTGACCTCCCAGTTGCGCTGCGGCTCCAGGCGGATGCGGGCGCCGTTGGCGCCGCCGCGCTTGTCGCTGCCGCGGAAGGAGGAGGCCGCCGCCCACGCGACGGACACGAGCTGCGCGGTGGTCAGCTCCGTGGCGAGGACCCGCTCCTTCAGGGCGGCGACGTCCGCCGCGTCGATCAGCTCGCCCGTGCGCTCCGGCAGCGGGTCCTGCCACAGCAGCGTCTCGGCGGGGACCTCCGGGCCCAGGTAGCGCACGACCGGGCCCATGTCGCGGTGCGTCAGCTTGAACCAGGCGCGGGCGAACGCGTCCGCGAACTCCTCGGGGTTCTCGTAGAAGCGCCGCGAGATCGGCTCGTAGATCGGGTCGTAGCGCAGCGAGAGGTCGGTGGTGAGCATCGTCGGGAGGCGCTTCTTCGACGGGTCCTGCGGGTCGGGGATGATCGCCTCGGCGTTCTTCGCCACCCACTGGTGGGCGCCGGCGGGGCTCTGGGTGAGCTCGTACTCGTACTCGAAGAGGTTCTTGAAGAACCCGTTGCTCCACTGCGTCGGGGTGGCCGTCCAGGTCACCTCCAGGCCGCTGGTGATGGCGTCGGCGCCCTTGCCGGTGCCGTACGTGCTCTTCCAGCCGAGGCCCATCTGCTCCAGCGGCGCGGCCTCGGGGTCGTTGCCGACGTGGTCCGCGGGGCCCGCGCCGTGGGTCTTGCCGAAGGTGTGGCCGCCCGCGATGAGGGCGACGGTCTCCTCGTCGTTCATCGCCATGCGGCGGAACGTCTCGCGGATGTCGCGGGCCGCGGCGATCGGGTCCGGGTTGCCGTTGGGGCCCTCGGGGTTGACGTAGATCAGGCCCATCTGGACGGCGCCCAGCGGGCTCTCCAACTGGCGGTCGCCGGTGTAGCGCGCGTCGCCGAGCCACTCGGTCTCGGGACCCCAGTACACGTCCTCCTCGGGCTCCCACACGTCCTCGCGGCCGCCCGCGAAGCCGAAGGTCTTGAAGCCCATCGTCTCCAGGGCCACGTTGCCGGTGAGGACCAGCAGGTCGGCCCAGGAGATGTTCTGGCCGTACTTCTTCTTCACCGGCCAGAGGAGTCGGCGGGCCTTGTCGAGGTTGGCGTTGTCGGGCCAACTGTTGAGCGGGGCGAAGCGCTGCTGCCCGGCGCCGGCGCCGCCGCGGCCGTCGCTGATGCGGTACGTGCCGGCGCTGTGCCACGCCATGCGGATCATGAGCGGGCCGTAGTGGCCGAAGTCGGCGGGCCACCAGTCCTGCGAGGTGGTCAGCACCTCGGCGATGTCGCGCTTCACCGCCGCCAGGTCGAGGGAGTTGAACGCCGCCGCGTAGTCGAAGTCCTCGCCCAGCGGGTTCGCCACGGCCGGGTTCTTCGCCAGTATCTTCAGGTTCAGCCGCTCCGACCACCACTGGCGGTTTCCGCCGCCCTGCGTCGGGTGCGGGGCCCGGCCGTGCGCGACCGGGCAGCCGTCCGTGCCCTCCAACTTCGGGTCGGTGACGATTGCGTCAGGGTTCTCGGCCATGGGAATCCTTTCGGACTGAGCGGGTCGTCGTGCTCAGGTGCTCGAAGTACTCGGGGTGCTTGCGGTGCTCGAAGTACTCGGGATGCTTGCGGTACTCGGGGTACTCGGGATGCTTGCGGTACTCGGGGTGCTCGTCGTGCTCGTGCTCGTGCTCGTCGTGCCCGGTGTCGTGCGGGTGGTGGAAAGGGGGCCGCACCGACCGCGTGGCCGACACCGCGTGGCCGACACCGTGAGGACGTGCCCGCCCGGGGGAGTGGCCGTCCTCGACGCGTCCTTGGAGCATGGGCGAGGCTGCCCTTGGCCATCGTCGGAACCGATCCTACGATGGACCGAGTCCAGGTCAAGAAGCTCATCCGATCCCAGTGCCAGCGGAACCCGCACACGTGCCGGTAAAATCCGCGCACGCCGCCGAACCGAATAGGTGAACCGCATATGAGTGACCTGCTGGAGCGACTGCGAGGGCGTGGCTGGCGCCTGACCTCCCAGCGGCGCGTCGTCGCGGAGGTCCTGGACGGCGACCACGTCCACCTCACCGCCGACGAGGTGCACGCCCGCGCCGCCGAGCGGCTGCCGGAGATCTCCCGCGCGACGGTCTACAACACGCTGGGCGAGATGGTCCTGCTCGGCGAGGTCATGGAGGTCGCGACCGACGGCCGCGCCAAGCGCTACGACCCCAACGCCCACCGCCCGCACCAGCACTTGGTCTGCTCCCGCTGCGGCACCATCCGCGACGTGCACCCCACCGGCGACCCGCTGGCCGACCTCCCGGCACAGGAGCGGTTCGGCTTCACGGTGGCCGCCGCCGAGGTCACCTACCGCGGCCTCTGCCCGTCCTGCTCCTGACGTCTCGTCCCCAAGCCGCCGTGCCTGACCGTTCCTTCAGGTCGCCAGGACCTCGTGGGCGAGCGTGACCAGGTCCGGCGCGGCCGGGTCCCCGACGCCCTCGCGCCAGGCGAGGACGAGCGGTGGCGGCGGCGCGTCCACGAGCGGGCTCGGCCCACTGCTGCTCTCGGTCGTCGCCGCGCGCCGGGTCGCCGGCCTGCTGTGGGCCGGGCTCGCGCCGGCCGGGGTCGCCCTCCTCGGCCGGGGCGGCTTCGACCGGCTCGACACCGCGGGCGCCGTCCGCACCGGCAGGAGCTGAGCGGCACCCGTCGGCGGGCGCCGTCCGCACCGACAGAAGCCGAACAGCGCCCGCCGACGGCCGGGGAGCCGGTCAAAAGGGCAGGTCAGAGCCGCGTAGGCGGGGAGACGCCCGAGCCGAGCGGCACCCTCTTCATGATCGAAAAAGGCGGGGGTTAGCATATGAGCGCCGCCTAGCTCGATCGAGAGATAAGCCTGTGACTGTCAACGACGACTCGTTCACCAACTGGAAGCACCGCGAGGAGATCGCGGAGTCGATGATCCCGCTGATCGGGAAGCTGCACCGCGAGCGGGACGTGACCGTCCTGCTCCACAGCCGCTCGCTCGTGAACAAGTCGGTGGTCAGCATCCTCAAGACCCACCGATTCGCCCGGCAGATAGCCGGCGAGGAGCTCTCCGTCACCGAGACGCTGCCGTTCCTGCGGGCCCTCACCGCGCTCGACCTCGGCCCCTCCCAGATCGACATCGGCATGCTCGCCGCGACGTACAAGGCCGACGACCGCGGTCTGTCGGTGGAGGAGTTCACCGCCGAGGCCGTGGCCGGCGCCACCGGCGCGAACAAGATCGAGTGCCGCGAGGGCCGCGACGTCGTCCTGTACGGCTTCGGCCGCATCGGCCGCCTCGTCGCCCGGCTGCTCATCGAGAAGACGGGCTCCGGCAACGGCCTGCGGCTGCGCGCCATCGTCGTCCGCCCGGGCGGCGGACGCCCCGCCGACGACCTCGTCAAGCGCGCCTCGCTGCTGCGCCGCGACTCGATCCACGGCCAGTTCCAGGGCACGATCACCGTCGACGAGGCGAGCAGCACGATCATCGCCAACGGCAACGAGATCAAGGTGATCTACGCGAGCGACCCGTCCGAGGTCGACTACACCGCCCACGGCATCAAGGACGCCATCCTCATCGACAACACCGGCAAGTGGCGCGACCGCGAGGGTCTGTCGAAGCACCTGCGCCCCGGTGTCGACAAGGTGGTCCTGACCGCCCCGGGCAAGGGCGACGTGCCCAACATCGTGCACGGCGTCAACCACGACACGATCAAGCCCGACGAGCAGATCCTGTCCTGCGCCTCCTGCACCACCAACGCCATCGTGCCGCCGCTGAAGGCGATGGCCGACGAGTACGACGTGCTGCGCGGCCACGTGGAGACCGTCCACTCGTTCACCAACGACCAGAACCTCCTGGACAACTACCACAAGGCCGACCGCCGGGGCCGCTCCGCGCCGCTGAACATGGTCATCACCGAGACCGGCGCCGCCTCCGCCGTCGCCAAGGCGCTGCCCGACCTCAAGGCGCCCATCACCGGCAGCTCGATCCGCGTCCCGGTGCCGGACGTCTCGATCGCCATCCTCAGCCTGCGGCTCGGCCGCGAGACCTCCCGCGACGAGGTCCTGGAGTACCTGCGCGAGGTGTCGCTGACCTCGCCGATGCGCCGCCAGATCGACTTCACCAGCGCGCCCGACGCCGTCTCCAACGACTTCATCGGCTCGCGCCACGCCTCGATCGTCGACGCCGGCGCCACCAAGGTCGACGGCGACAACGCCATCCTCTACCTCTGGTACGACAACGAGTTCGGCTACTCCTGCCAGGTCATCCGCGTCGTGCAGCACGTCTCCGGGGTGGAGTACCCGACCTACCCGGCCCCGGCCGCCTGACGGACGCACCCCCGCCGTACGGCGAGCACCGCGGGGCGCCCCGGAGCTTCCGGGGCGCCCCGCGGCGTGTCCGGGCACACGGAACCCCGCCGCGACGGGGGAGCGCGGCGGGGTCCACCTGGCTCGTACCCGGTGCGGCCGGGGCCATGCCCCTGTATGCCGGAACTCCCCAAAAGGAGCCGCCTGGTCCGCCGCGGCCCGGCGGGCTCAGGCACCCCGCACGGCGTGCCGGTGCACCGGGGGCAGGCCGGGCAGCACCCCGGGCCAGACGACGTCCAGGACGTGCGCGCTCGGCCTGAACAGGGAGCCGAGCCCCGGCAGGGCGGCGACCTCGTGCCACTGCCAGCGGTCGATGCGGTCCGGCTCGGTCACCGCCGGCTCGCCCTCGGCCCGGGTGACGCGGACGGCCGCCGTCAGCCGGGCCAGGCCCTGGGCGGCGGCGTCCACGAGGACCGCGAGGACCCGGGCGTCGGCCGCGGCGGCCGCCAGGCCGGTCTCCTCGCGGAGCTCGCGGACGGCGGCCTGCTCGAACGACTCACCGGGGTCGAGCTTGCCGCCGGGCAGCTCCCAGACGCCGTCGCGCGCCAGGCCGAGCAGCACCCGCCCCCGCCCGTCGGTGACGACGACGCCCGCGCCGACGGCGGCGTGCGCGGCCGGGGGGCGGTTCTCGATCAGTGTCAGCGGCGAGGGCGGCGCGGGCGGTGGCCCCGCGGCCCGGTCGTCGCCCGGCTCGTGCCGCTGTGTGTGTTCCACCGTGTTCCTCCCGTGCCCTGTGATGTCTCCGCCGTGCCTTGGGGTGTCCCCGCGTCGATCATCCCTCCCGGGGCCACGGGCGAACCGAGCGGCCCCGGCGTCGGGTGCGGGCGCGGGCTGCGGGAACGCCGGGGCGGGCGGCCCCCACCGGGAGCCGCCCGCCCTGTCATCCGGTTACGAACCGTTGCGCACCCGGCCGGTGAAGAGCGGCCCCCGGTGCTCGTTCCAGTCCTGGTCGTACGTGTACAGCCGCACCCGCACCGACTCCTGGGACTCGCGCACGCGGTCCTTCACGGTGGGGATGACCAGGTCGGCGCTGCGCTTGCCCGCCGGGACCACGACGGACAGGAACGGGTCCCCCGTCACCTTGGAGAGCGGACGCGCCGGGTCCGGCTTGGCGTCGAACTGCCGCTTGAGCCAGGCCTTGTCGACGTCCTTGGTGGACAGCTCCTTGCCCCCGCTGACGCGCTCGAAGCGGAACGCGGCGACGATCTCGGTGTCGGCGGCCGCGGACAGGGAGACGCGCCACGTGAGGGGCTTGCCCTCGGTGACCTTGGCCGCGACCGGCTTCACCGTGACCTTCGGCATCGGGTCGTCCTCACGGACGGAGAGCCCGCCGGAGTAGGAGCCCACGACCGCGCCGCCGGCCGTCTTGGCCAGGACGCTGTACGACAGCGGCATGCCGTAGCGCTTGTTGCCCTTGACCTTGAACGGCAGGCCGAGGGAGGTGTCCCCGGGCCGCACCGACACCGTCTTGACGGTGAACTTCTCCCGGTCCGGGCTCGGCACCCAGAGCCGCACCTTGCCCTCGCCGTCACCGGTCACCCGCACCGGCACCCGGTGCGTACGGACGCCCGAGTCGCCCTCGTCGACGCGCGGCTGCCCGACGTCGACGCGCGCCAGCGCGGACGGGCGCACCTCGGCCGTGCCGGGGCGCCAGCCCCAGGCGTCCATCAGCACCGCGTGCCCGGACCCGGTGCGCGAGGTCAGCTCCAGGGACTGGATCCGCTTCAGGTCGAGCCCCGCGCGCGTGGCGGCCGTCAGCGGAACGCGCAGCTCCTGGCCCCAGTACGTGGCCATGTAGCCGCTGCCCGGCAGCCCGTCCGCGCGGACCTGGCCGAGCTTCGCGCGGCGGCCCGAGGCGTCGACGGCCGTCACGTCCAGCTTCGTGCCGGTGGAGTTGGGCGGCAGGGCCACCCGCAGCGCGAGCGACGTCGAGCCGTCGAGGGAGACGGGGCGCGGGTTCTTGACGGACATCGTGGCGCCCGCCCGGGACCAGCGCATCGCGAGGGCGTACCGCCCGGGGTCGGGTGTCGCCTCGAAGCCCGCGAAGTGCGGGGACTGCGCCTTGGTGCCGCGCTTGAGGCAGGCGCGCGCGCCGTCCGCGGCGGTCTGGTCGCACAGCGTGCCACCGGTCACCTTCAGCGCCGGGTCCGGCACGACGGCGGCCGTGCGCCGCCCGCCGACGGCGTGGGTGAGCACGCGGGCCGGGTTCGCCGACGGCGCGCTCCTGCCGGAGCCGTCGAGCAGCGGGCGCACCGCGTCGTCACCGCCGACGAACAACTGGGCGGCCGCAGCGATGTACGTGGACCCCGCCTTCTGCTGCTGCTCGGCCGTCAGCCGGGGGCCGGAGCCCGGCGAGCAGACCGGGTGCTGCGCGTCGGAGCCGAAGTCGTCGTTGGCCGGCGCCTGCGCCTGCCCCGGCGTCCACTCGGTGTTGAAGTAGTTGTGGTTGGCGCCGACCATGTACGCCGCGCTGTGCAGGGCCGAACCGTTGCCCACGCCGCGGGTGTTGTCCAGGTAGAGCTGGCCCTGGAGGTCGGAGACGTCGCCGTCGCAGCCCGGCAGGAGCGTCAGGGAGGGCACGTCCGGGTCCGGGTTCTGGCCGAAGACCGTGGGACCGATGAGGACGGTGCCGCGGACCTGCCAGCGCGCCGTGTGGGGGTAGCCGTCCTGGTCGGCGGGCGGTGCGTACCGGCTGTCGAGCGCGGCCCTGTTGACGCCCTCGCCGCCGCGGGAGTGGCCCACGAGCAGGACCCGGGACAGGTCGGCGGCCGCCGCGCTGTCGCGGACGGCGGCCGGAGCCTTCTGCGGGTCGGCGGCCCAGTCGGCGAACCGGCCGAGGTGCCGGCGCACCAGGGACGAGCGGGCCTGCGCGCCGCCGTCGGCGGCGACGTCGTCCTGGCCGTTGATGCCGTTGGCCGAGACGGACACCGTCACATAGCCCTGGGAGGCCAGGAGCTTCTGGTCGTGCAGATAGCCCTGGTAGCTCGGGACCGGCTTCCAGCCGGACTCGCAGGGCCAGTTGCCGCCGACGTCGCCGCCCTTGTAGCAGGTGCCGTGGCGGCCGTGCAGGAACAGGGCCACGGGCCGCTTCCCCGGGGCGCCGACCGGGCCCGTCACCGTGGCCCGCATCTCCACCTTGCGCGGGAAGCCGGGCAGCTTCACCGGCGCCAGGTCGTACTCGCCCTTGACGGTGCGGTACGGGCCCGGCTTGCCGGGGTCGGTGCCGTTCGCGGGCAGTCGCTCCGGTACGGGCACCGTGCGCTGTGGCGGCGCGGCGGGCGCGGGCTTGTCGAGGCGGCGGCCGCCCGCGAGGGCCCGGAGGTCCTCCAGGCCCTCCCGCGCGCCGGGTCCGTCGTCGAGCTTCAGCCGGAACGTACGGTCGTCGCCGCCGGCCTGGGGCCGGCCGAGCAGCCGGTCCCCGGCGTAGAACTCCACCCGGGCGTCGCCCATGGGCACCGGCTTCGGCGCGCGCCACACGAGGTGCCTCTCGGCGCCGTCACCGGTGAGTTCCCAGCCCGGCGGCAGCCGGTCGCCGGGTCTGTCGGGCGATATGAGGTCGTCGGAGCGCTGCGCGCGCGGCTGGTCGGGCGACGCGAGCGCGAGCTCCGGCAGGCCCACCGCCAGTGCGAGTGCCGTGACAGTGGCAGTCGCCAAGCGCGGGACACGGATCAAGACAGTCCTCCTTGTCGTGTGCTCCCCCGAAAGCCCCGTGGGTTCACCGGGGCTCCAGTGCTGAAGGAGGGCGAAGGAGGGCTGTGGGTTGCCTGTGACACGGCCGATGTCGTGCACAGCACGACATGTCCCGGACCGATACCGGCAGGATGCGGTCGAAAAGCCTCAACTGGCGGACGTCTTCGGCCGGTCCGCGGACAGGGTGTCCGTCTCCCGGGCCTCACCCCCGTCCTGTGCCCCCGGCACCCCGGTCCAGCGGATGCGCAGCGCGCAGGCGGCGACGAGCAGGGCCGACACCGCGACGGCCGCCATGCCCCAGACCAGGCTGGTGCCGTTCGCCAGGAAGCCGATGAGGGGCGGCCCGGCGAGCAGTCCGGTCGTGCCCATCGCGGCCACGAGCGCCAGCGCGTCGGAGCCCTGCCGCGCCGCGGCGACGTACACGCACGGCGTGACGGCGGCGAGGCCGAGTCCCATGCAGGCGAAGCCGATCAGGGCCGGTACGACGCCCCCGGCGAGCAGCGCGAAGGCCAGGCCCGCGGCGGCGAGGACGCTGCCCACGCGGACCACGCGGCCGTCGCCCCAGCGGGTGCGCCAGCCGTCGGCGAAGAGGCGGGCGAGCACCATCATCACCGAGACGACGGCGATGCCGAGCGGGGCGACGCGGGCGGAGGCGTCGGCGACGTCCTTCAGGTACAGCGCCGACCAGTCGTTCATCGCGCCTTCCGCCACGGTGCCGAACACCATGGCGAAGCCCATCCAGAGCGTCACGGCGGCGGGCAGGCCCCGGCGGCGGCGCTGCTTCTCCGCGGGCTCGTCCGCGGGCCCCTCGTCGGCCAGCAGGTCGGATTCGGCGTACATCGCGAGCAGCAGCACCAGGATGGCGGCCACGCCGAAGTGCACGGCGACGGAGGACGTCACCGCGCTGGTGCCGGACGCCAGCAGGGCCGCGGCCAGCGAGCCGCCGCTGAACGTCGCGTGCAGCTTGGCCATGGCGGTGCGCCGGTAGCGGGACTCCAGGGCGGCGCCCTGGGCGTTCATGGCGACGTTCAGGCAGCCGACCGCCACGCCGTCGACGGCCATGACGAGCAGGGCCACGGGGTAGTTCGGCGCCACGGCGAGGGCGAGCAGGAGCAGGCCGAGGACGAGCGCGGAGACGAACGCCAGGCGGCGCGAGCCCCACCGCCGCGTCAGGACGGCGACCAGCGGGAACGACACGGCGGCGCCGACGCCGGTGGCCATCAGGAGCAGGCCGAGCTCGGCCTCGCTCAGCCCGAGCCGGGACTTGAGCGCGGGCAGCCGCGCGGCCCAGGTGGCGTACTGGAAGCCGAGGACGCAGAACAGCGCCGCGATGGCCACCTGTGTCCGGCGAAACTCATCGCGAACACGCAACATGTGCATCAGCCTCTTCGTCTTTCCTGTGGGTCGGTGGCCTGGTGCGGGGCGGCCGGCGGGGCCGTCGCCGCCAGGGGCAGGGACATGTACAGCGCGTCCGGTCCGTAGCCGTCCGGCAGGCGGACCTCGGGGTGGGCGGCGAAGCCCCGCGCCGCCCAGTAGGTGTCGCTGCCGCCCACGGCGACCAGGGAGATCCGCTCGTACGTCCGCGAGCGCGCGGTCGCCGACAGGTGGCGCAGCAGCCGCCGCGCGAGTCCGTGGCCGCGCAGGGGCCCGGCGACGGCGAGGTCGTGCAGGTGCAGGTTGCGCGAGGGGAGGGCGGCGCCCTCGTCCCGGCTCAGGTCGGGGCACTCGAACAGCGGGTAGGGCAGCGCCAGGACGTAGCCGACGGCCCCGTCCCCGTCGTCCAGGACGAAGCAGGTGCCGGGCGAGGCGCGGGCCCGCGACTCGAGCGCGGCCCGGCCCTCGGAGAGGCCGAGCGGGGTGTACACCTCGGCCTCCAGGGCCGCGACGCGGTCCCAGTCGCCGTCGGCGATGTGCCGGATGCGGACCCCGGACGGCCGAGTCCGCGAACCCTGTATGCCGGAAGGCGCACTGGTTTCGGCGGTCGCACCGGCCCCGGCGGCAGCGTCGGCGCCCATCTACCGCACCCCTTCCGGCTCCGGCCCCGACCCGGTCGGACCGTCGGGCCCGCCGCGCACCCAGGTGCACGGCAGCGGGCTGAAGCCGTTGAACCCCTGGGTGGTGTAACTCGTCGCGTACGCCCCGCTGGAGAGGACCCACACGGGGTCGCCGGAAGCGGCCGCGCGGGGCACGCGCACCGGGCTCAGTTCGTGGCTGTACGCGTCGTCGCTGTCGCAGGTGGGCCCCGCGACGACGGCGGGGACGCGGTCCCCGTCCGGGTGCGTGGGGAAGACCAGCGCGTACTGGAGGGCGTCCATCTCGTACAGGCCGTTGAACTTGCCGCAGCTCAGGTACAGCCAGTGCCGCCGTTCCCCCGCGCCCCGGCCGCGGGCGGAGAGCCGGGAGACGTGGGCCCGGACGGCGCCGTGGTCCGCGACCAGGTAGCGGCCCGGCTCGATGACGAAGTCCAGCGGCGTCGGGGAGGCGCTCCGCAGCCGCCGCATGCCCTCGCGGATCACGGCGAATATCTTGTCCAGGGGCGGTTCGAGGGGCCTGCCGTACCGGTCGCGGTAGCCGAGCGCGGGCAGCCCGCCGCCCAGGTTGACGTGGTCCAGGTGGATGCCGCGCCGGGCCAGGGCCGCCACCACGTCGGCCATCCGCTCCAGGGCGGCACGCCAGGCCTCGGCCGTCATCTGCTGCGAGCCGACGTGCACGGACAGGCCCGCCGGGGTGAGGCCGGTGTCCCGCGCCGTCTCCAGGACGCGCAGCGCGTCACCGGGGGAGCAGCCGAACTTGTGGCTCAGGCCCCACAGCGCGCCCTCGCCGTCGGTGGCGAGGCGGCAGAAGACCCGGGCGCCGGGGGCGAGCGCCGCGAGCGCGAGGACGTCCTCGACGCTGTCGGTCGCGTAGTCCCGCACGCCCAGGCGGTGCGCCTCGGCGATGTTCCGGTCGGACTTGATGGTGTTGCCGTAGTGGATCCGCCCGGGCGGCACGCCGGTGGCCAGGGCCTGGGTTATCTCGTGCGGGCTCGCCGCGTCGAAGCCGGCGCCGCGCCGGGCCAGGGTGGTGAGCACCTCGTCCAGCGGGCAGGCCTTCATCGCGAACCGGACGTCGACGCCCGGCAGTTCGCGCCGCAGCGTGTCGTACTGCTCCTCGATGCCCGGCAGGTCGTAGACGATGCGGTCCTCGGTCGCGGCCTCCAGGGCCGCGCGCAGCCGTGTGCTGACGTACATGTCGATGACCTGTTCCTCGCTAGCGTTCCTGCCGGGGCGCGCGCGGCTCCAGGCGCGGCACGTCGACGCCCGCGCTCGCCCCGACCAGCGCTCCCCAGGCGTCGATGAGCAGCGCGAAGTCCTCCATGTCCGAGCGGGCCTCGGCGATCAGGCGCTGCCGCCGGGCGGGCAGGGTCGCGGCGAACTCGGCGTAGCGGCCGCCGAGTTTGTGGTACGAGCGCTCGATGACGTCCAGGCGGTGCTCGTTCTCGGCGGTGTCCAGGCGCGTGGACGCGCGGACCAGTTCGGCCACGCGCGCGGCGCGGACCCCGTACCGCTCGTCGAGCAGCGACGCCCCGGCCCGGGCGAGCCCGGCGTAGACGTGGTTCAGGTACAGCATCGACAGGAAGAACTTGGTGAACCGCGTCTGGTACGCGTGGAAGCCGGGGTCGGTGCGCCGCTCGCCGGTGTAGAAGTTGATGATGTTGCGGTTGTGCAGGACGCCCGGGAGCGTGCCGTTGTACACGACGTGCAGCAGGAAGTAGTCGCTGCCGATGGTGTCGGTCGCCGGGGGCAGCGGGACGCGTTCGTGCACCTGGTGGAAGCCGATGTTGCACATGTCGACGCGCATGGGGTCGACGAGGGTCAGCACGGCCCGGTCCCCGGTGAACGGCTCGGTGCCCGCGCCCTTGAAGGACTCCTCGACCAGGGCCCGCTTCTCCTCCTCCGGCCAGGCGGCGGGCGCCCAGAGGCTGACGACGTCGTGGTACACGGCGGGGTCCAGGGCGAGGATCTCGCCGATGTCGACGGAGAGTTCGCCGATGAAGGAGCTGCCCACGAGGACCACCGGCTTGTCCGCGTGCGCCGGGTCGAGCGCCGTCTCGGTCACGCCGGGGGCCGCGTCGCCCGCCCGCCTGCCGAGCGACGTCAGCTCGTGGTGGACGGGGAAGACGCTCTCGCCGTCCAGGACCTGGTAGCTGCTGTCGGAGTCCCGGCGGTGCACGGACGCGCAGCCGAGGGCGGCCGCGATGAGGAAGGCGCGGTTGGTGCACGCGCCGTACGACAGGCCGGCGGGCAGCATCAGGTCGAGGAGCCGCTCGGCCCCGGTCAGGCCGGAGCGCTCGACGACCTGGCGCAGGAAGGCGCGCTGGGCGGCCTCGTCGAGGTGGTGGACGACGACGCCCGGCACCTCCGTTAGGGCCCGCGCGGCGCGGGCGTGGGCGGCGAAGGCGTCCGGGGTGGAGGAGTCGAGGACCAGCAGGTGCACCTCGACGTCGAAGTGCGCGGCGGCGTAGGCGGCTTCCGCGCCCAGGGCCGTGACCATCGGGGCGCACGCCCGGTTCGTGGGCAGGGTGAGGCAGATCTTGCGCATGGCGGCTCTCCGCTTCACCGGGCGTCGTCGGCGTACCAGGACGTCAGGCCGAGCAGCCTCTCGCCCAGTTCGTTGAGCGTGGCGGTGCCGTAGCGCTCGGACTCGTGCTTGCGGGCGTCGCCGACCAGCGTGACGTTCCAGTCCGGCGTGGACAGGTGCCGCCAGGACTCGATCCGGGACTTGCGCAGGGCGTGGTGCTCCTCCAGGGCGGGCATCATCGACAGGTACTGCACCGCCCGGACGCCGTCCGCCGAGGTGTTGGGCGCCACGCCGTGCGCGAGCATGCCGTTCCAGATCAGCAGGTCGCCCGCCGAGAGTTCGGGCCGGACCACGGGGAACCGCTCCCGGTCGGCGCCGGGCCGCACCGGGTCGCGGTCGGCGGGCTGGTCGAGCCTCCACCGGTCGAACTGGCGGAACAGCTCCGGCGAGCACTGGAAGCCGCCGAGCTCGGGACGGGTGTCGTGCAGCGCGATGATGCCCTGGACGCGCTGCGGCAGCACGCTGAGCGTGGAGTCGACGTCCCAGTGCAGCTCGATGTCGAAGCCCGTGTCGGTGGGCTCGATGAGCGAGCGGGAGCGGTTCCTGACGTTGGGCGGGTTGAGGTTGAGCCGGTCGAGGGTGACCCACAGCTCCTCGCAGTCCCACACGTCCACGAACGCGTCGTAGACGCGCTGGGTCTGCCGGCTGTCCCAGATGAGCTGGTGGTGGTACGCCTCCACGAAGCCGTAGACGTACAGGTCCCGCTCCAGGTCGGTGCGGAACTCCCGCTCCTCGTACCAGGTTTCGGGCCGCTCGCGGTCGAGGCCCTGGAACTCCCAGGTGAAGTCGAGCAGCCGCCGCGCGGCGTCGGCGGGTATCGCCTCCTTCACCACCACGTAGCCGTACGTCTGCCAGAAGGTGTGGTCCTCCTCGGAGAGCACCCGCAGCGGGAGGGACTTGCGGATGTCCTTGAGCGGTGTCGGGGCGAGGTAGGTCTCGCCGTCGGCGCTGAAGTACGGGGTCGCGGAGGCGGCGCGGTGGAGGTAGGCGTCGGATGCGGGCATGCTCGTACTCCTGGACGTGGGTGCGGGTGACATGGGCAGGAGCGACCGCGGCGCCGCGGTTCCGCGCGTGGGGGGGAGCCTCGGGGCGGAGGCGGGTCGGGAACGGCGGAGGCGCTGCCGCCGGCGCGGGCCGGGAACTGCGGCGTTCACCGGACCGCGAGGAGAGGCCGGGCGCGACGCGCCCCCGGGGTGGGTTCGGGCCACACGGTGGTGGCTGGTGCGGGGCGGCGGCCCTCACGGGTGGCCGCAAAAAGGACTAGACCAGTCTCGGGTTGCTACAAAGATGGACCAGGCCAACGGCGGAGTCAAGCCCCGTCCCCACGAGGAGTGTTGGCGTGCCCGCAGGCCCGCGTACGCTGCCCGAAAGGAGCATAACCCCTGGTGAGCGGCGTGCGGAGGTGAGTGTCGGGCTCCGCCCGCGGCCCCGGCGGGCACCGTCCGCTGAGGCCTGCCGCACGCGCCGTGACGGTGTCCGTCCATGTGCGCAGCAGGCCACGCCCCGCCGGCCGTCGCGTCGCGGAGGGGGGCGACGCGGTGGCTGAAGACCGCCGCACGGCGGGGCGACGGGGCCGTTCGGCCTCCCGGACGGCCTTCGCCGTGTCGGCCCGTCGGACCTGACCGCTCGACCGTACTCCGCCCGCGGCGCGGGTCTCTCCGTCACGGGCGAGCTGGGGGTCAGGCGGCCCCCGCCAGCACCTCCGCCACCGCGATGCCGGACACGCGGGTGGCGCCGTACGTCGTCAGGTGGACGGCGCCGACCCGGTCGCCCGCGGGCACGCCCATCTCGACGACGAGGGCGTCGGGGCGGCGGGACACCAGGCCCGTGAGCGCGCGGGACATCCAGGGGTGGCGGGCCGCGTCCCGGACGACGACGACCAGCTCCCGCCCGGTCGCGGGCGCGAGGGCGACCCGGTCCAGGAGGTCCGCCTCGCCGGCGAGTTCGGCTTCGCAGACGCGCACGGAGGTGGTGCCGGGGCGCAGCGCGCGCAGCGGCTCGGCCACGCCCCACGGCGTGGCGCCGTCGACGGCGAGGCTCATCGTCGGGGACAGCTCGACGACGTGCGGGTCGGCGGTCAGGGGCAGCTTGGCGCCGGACCCGCTGTGCACGCGGACCGCGCGGCGCGCGGCGACCAGGCCGATGTCGGAGGCGTCCGGCGCGGGGGCCGCGTCCCGGCCGAGCCCGGCCGACCAGGCGGCGAACTCCCGTACCCGCTCCGCCGCCTCGGTCAGCCGCTCCTCGGGCAGGGTGCCGTCGAGCACCGCCCGCACGAGGGCGTCCCGCAGCTCGTCCGCCGTGGCCTGCTCGGCGTTCTCGCCGCCCACGCACACCGCGTCCACGCCCGCGGCGACCGCCCGGACGGTGGCCCCCGCGATGCCGTACGGGCCGGACACGGCGCCCATCTCGATGCCGTCGGTGACGACCAGGCCCCCGAAGCCGAGCTGCCCGCGCAGCACGCCGCCGAGGATCGCCGGGCTCAGCGTCGCGGGCAGCTCGGTGTCGTACGCGGGCACGAGCATGTGCGCGGTCATGACGGCGCGGACGCCCGCCTCCATCGCGGCGGTGAACGGGGGCAGCGCCGTGCGGGCGATGTCGTCCGCGTCGGCGGTGAACCGCGGCAGGCCGTGGTGGGAGTCGACGTTGGTGTCGCCGTGGCCGGGGAAGTGCTTGGCGCAGGCCGCGACCCCGGCGGACTGCAGGCCGCGGATCCAGGCGGCGGTGTGCCGGGAGACGACGTCCGTGCCGGCGCCGAAGGACCGGACGCCGATGACGGGGTTCATCGGATTGGAGTTCACGTCCGCGCTCGGCGCGAAGTCCAGCGACACCCCGATCTCGCGCAGTCTGCGGCCGATGTCGCGGGCCACGCGCTCGGTCAGCTCAACGTCGTCGATGGCGCCGAGGGCGAGGTTGCCCGGCCAGGAGGCGCCGGTGCGCGCGGCGATGCGGGTCACGTCGCCCGCCTCCTCGTCGATGGCCACGATCAGGTCGGGGTTCTCGGCGCGCAGCGCGGCGGTGAGCGCGGCGACCTGCTCCGGGCTCTCGATGTTGCGCCCGAACAACACCACGGAGGCCAGCCCGTCGGCGATCCTGCGCCGCACCCAGTCCGGCGCGGTCGTGCCCACGAAACCGGGCTGGAGGACGGCGTTGGCAAGACGGGTGAGGTGCGGGTGACTGGTGCTTGCCATGGGGACCTCCACAGGGGCGCGCGGCGGGCAGTGCGGTCGGCATCGGTGGACCGCGGCGAAGCGGGCGACCGAGCCGGATGTTGGCCTATACCAATCCGGGGTGTCAAGGAGTCCCGTTGCGTCGGTATGGCCTTAATTGCCCTGGCCGAGAGGTGACTTGCGCCCTCCGGCACCCCCGGGCGTCCACCGCCTCGGCGCGCCGCGGCGTACGCGTACTCCCCCGGGCGGCGGAGCACGTCCCGCCGAAGGCGGTGCCGCCGAGGGCGCCGGGGCCCGGTCGGCGAGCCACCTGGCCGCGGGGATCGGCGCTGGTGGGGGCGGGTGCCGAGCGGCCGGTCGGCCGGGGCGGGAGGGTGCGGTGGACGCCTGGCCTGCCGGGGTGGGGCGGCCGCGGGTGCCCGGCCTGCCGGGGTGGGGCGGAGTTGCCGACGCCCGGCCCAGCGCCTCCGCCCGAGCGGAGTTGCCGACGCCCGGCCCAGCGCCTCCGCCCGAGCGGAGTGGGATGGGGCCGCGGACGCCCGGCCTGCCGGAGCGGGGAGGGGCTGCGGGCGCCCGGCCCAGCGCCTCCGGCCTGGCGGAGTGGGGGGGCGCGGCCCCCCGGCCGTCCGTCTGCCCCCACGGCCCCGCCGGGCCTCCCCGCCCCACCTGGCAGAACCCGTCCACCCCGGGCGGGCGCCCCCGTGGCGGCCCCCGTACGGGCCAACACCACGCGCCGTCCCGTCCGCCCGCCGGTGGAATGGACGGGTGACGCCCCCGGACGACTGCCTGGCCCGCAACGAGTGGATCTGCGGCACGTACCTGAGCACCCGCCGCCACATCCTGCTCGACGCCGTCCTCCAGCACCTGGAGCTCACCGCCGTCTCCGTCCTGACCGCGCTGGCCGTCGCGCTGCCGCTGGCCCTCGTGGCCCGCCGCTGGCGGCTCGCGGCGGGACCCGTCCTCGGCCTGACCACCGTCCTGTACACGATCCCGTCCCTCGCGATGTTCTCGCTGCTGCTGCCCGTGTACGGCCTGTCCGCGTCGCTCGTCGTCGCCGGGCTCGTGCTCTACTCCCTCACCCTGCTCGTGCGCAACATCCTCGCCGGGCTGCGCGCCGTGCCCGAGGAGACCCGCCAGGCCGCCCGCGGCATGGGCTACGGGCCTTTCCGGCTGCTCCTGGCCGTCGAACTGCCGCTCGCGCTGCCCGCCGCCATGGCGGGCCTGCGCATCGCCACCGTCTCCGCCGTCTCGCTCGTCACCGTCGGCGCGATCGTCGGCTTCGGGGGCCTCGGCAACCTCATCTACGCGGGCATGAACACCTACTTCAAGGCGCAGGTCCTCACCGCCTCCGTGCTGTGCGTGGTCATCGCCGTGGCCGCCGACGTGCTGCTGCTCGGCGTCCAGCGGCTGCTCACGCCCTGGACGAGGGCGGCGCGCGCGTGACGACCCTCGGCGACGCCTGGGCCTGGCTCGGCGACCCCGCGCACTGGGCGGGTGAGGACGGCATCGGGCACCGGCTCGCCCAGCACCTCGTGCTGACCGTGGTGTGCCTGCTGCTGAGCTGCCTGGTCGCGCTGCCCGTCGCGCTCGTCCTCGGCCACCTCGGCAAGGGCGGGGCCCTCGCCGTCAACCTCTCCAACGCCGGGCGGGCCGTGCCGACCTTCGCGGTCCTCGTCCTGCTGCTGCTCACGCCGGTCGGCCGCTGGGAGCAGGGGCCCACCGTCGTCGCCCTGGTCCTCTTCGCCGTGCCGCCGCTGCTGACCAACGCCTACGTCGGCATGCGCGGGGTCGACCGCGGCGTCGTCCAGGCCGCCCGCGGCATGGGCATGACCGGGTGGCAGCTCCTGTGGCGGGTCGAGGCGCCGCTCGCGCTGCCGCTGATCATGAGCGGGGTGCGCGTCGCCGCCGTCCAGCTCGTCGCCACCGCCACCCTCGCGGCCCTCGCGGGCGGCGGCGGCCTCGGCCGGATCATCACCGCGGGCTTCAACCTCGCCAGCACCCCGCAGGTCGTCGCCGGGGCGGTGCTCGTCGCCGCGTTCGCCCTCGTCGTCGAGGGCCTCTTCGAGGCGGCCGAGCGGCTCGCGCCCGGCCGGGCCCGGCGCCGGGGCAGGGCGCGATGACGTGGCGCCCCCGCCTGGCCGGCGCCGCCCTCGCCCTGGCCGCCCTGCTCACCGCCGGGTGCGCCACGGGCCCCGCCCTGGAGGACCGCGGTGACGTCACCGGGCCGCCGGGCGACAGCGACCACCTCGTCGTCGGCTCGGCGGGCTTCACCGAGAGCGACCTGCTCGCGCACATGTACGCGCTGCTCCTGGAGGACGCCGGGTACGACACGGAGTTCCTGTCCGTCGCCAACCGGGAGCTGTACGAACCCGCCCTGGAGGCCGGGCAGATCGACGTCGTGCCCGAGTACGCGGCGACGTTCGCCGACTGGCTGAACGCCAAGGCCCACGGCGCGGACGCCGAGCCCGTCGGCTCCCCCGACCTCGGCAGGACCATGCGGGCCCTGCGCGCGCTCGCCGCGCCGCGCGGCCTGGCCGTCCTCGACCCCGGCAGGGCCGTCGACCAGAACGCGTTCGCGGTCGCCGCCTCGTACGCGCGCGAACACCGTCTGAAGACCCTCACCGACCTGGGCGCCTCGGGCCTGAAGGTGCGGCTCGCCGCGGGCGACGAGTGCGTACGGCGGCCGTACTGCGCCCCCGGGCTCAAGAAGGTGTACGGCATCGACGTGACCGCCGTCGACCCGAAGGGCGTCGGCACCACCCAGGCCAAGAAGGCGGTGCAGAGCGGCCGGGACCAGATGGTCCTCACCACGTCCACGGACGCCACCCTCGACGCGTTCGGCCTCGTGCTGCTCGCCGACGACAAGCGCCTGCAGAACGCCGACGCCGTGGTGCCCGTGGTCAACCGCTCCCGTGCGGGCGGCGACCGCGTCGCCCGTGCCCTCGGCCGCCTCAACACCGTGCTCACCACGGGGGACTTGGCGGACATGAACCGCCGGGTCGACAGTTGGCGGCGCCTCCCGGAGGACGTGGCGAAGGCATACCTCAAGGACAAGGGGCTGCTGTAGGAGCCCGCCGCCGCAACTGCCATGCTGACCCGCATGGCCGATCACCGGAACCACGACGCCGTCCGGCGCAGCTACGACACCGTCGCCGAGGAGTACGCGACCCGGCTGCACGACGAACTCGACGCCAAGCCCCTCGACCGTGCGCTCCTTGCCGCCCTGGTGGAGCAGACCGGCCTGGACGGCCCGATCGCCGACCTCGGCTGCGGCCCCGGCCACGTGGCCGCCCACCTCACCGCCCTGGGCGCCCGGACCGTCGGCGTCGACCTGTCCCCGGGCATGGTCGCCGAGGCCCGCCGCCGCCACCCGGCGGTGGAGTTCCGCCAGGGCGACCTGCTCGACCTGCCCGCCGAGGACGGCGAGTTCGCCGCGGCCGTCGCCCTCTACACGATCATCCACCTCGCCCCCGACGAACTGCTGCCCGCCTTCACCGAGGCCCACCGCGTCCTGCGCCCCTCCGGCCTGCTGCTCGTCTCCTTCCACCGGGGCACCGAGATCCGCCACCTGGACGACTGGTGGGGCCACGACGTGAACCTCGACTTCCACTTCCTGTCCACCGACGCCGTGGCCGACCTCCTGACGGAAGCGGGCTTCACCCTGGAAGCCCGCCTGGAACGACCCCCCCACCCCCAAGAGGCCCCCACCCCCCGCTCCTACCTCCTAACCCGCCGCCTCTGAAAGCGCCCCCAAAGGGGCGCGGGGAACTGCGCGCCCAGCCACAACAAACACACAGAACAAAAACGGGCAGCAAGGGGCACCCACCAAAAAGGGGGGAAAGGGCCGGGGGGACACCCCCGCCCCACCCCCGCTCAGCCGGCGCAGCGCTACGCGTCGGAGACGGAGGAGAACTCCACCTCGTCCCTGCCCACCCCTTGGGCCTCCGCGTCCACCGACCGCCGCAGCGCCTCGTGCAACTTCGCCGGGGTCAGGACCCCCACGAAGCGGGCCCCGTCCACCACGGCGACCCACCCCGCGTCGTGCTGGAGCATCACGCCGAACGCCTGCTTCAGGGAGGCCCCCACGGGCAGCCAGGCGTTCATGCGGTGGGCCAGGTCGCCGACCGTGGCGCCCTCCCCGGCGGGCGTCACCTCGTCGACGCCGACCCAGCCGTGCAGATCGCCGCCCGCGTCCAGGACCACCGCCCAGCGCGCGCCCTCGGCCCGCAGCCGGGCCGCCGCCCGGCCGGCGGGCTCGTCCAGGCGGGCCAGCGGCGGCTGCTCCAGGTCGTCCGCCTCGATCGCGGTCACCGACAGCCGCTTCAGGCCCCGGTCGGCGCCCACGAACTCGGCGACGTAGGGGGTCGCGGGCGCCCCGAGGACCGCGCCCGGCGTGTCGAACTGCTCGATGCGGCCCTGCCCGTACACCGCGACCCGGTCCCCTAGCCGCACGGCCTCCTCGATGTCGTGCGTGACCATCAGGACGGTCTTGCGCACGGTCCGCTGGAGCCGCAGGAACTCGTTCTGCAGCCGCTCCCGCACCACCGGGTCGACGGCGCCGAACGGCTCGTCCATCAGCAGCACCGGCGGGTCGGCGGCCAGCGCCCGGGCCACGCCGACGCGCTGGCGCTGCCCGCCGGAGAGCTGCTCCGGGTAGCGCGAGCCGTACGTCTTCGGGTCGAGGCCCACCAGGTCCAGGAGCTCGGCGGCGCGGGCCCGCGCCCTGGCCCGCTTCCAGCCGACCAGCGCGGGCACCGTCGCCGCGTTGTCCAGGACCGTGCGGTGCGGGAAGAGGCCGACCTGCTGGATGACGTAGCCGATGCGGCGGCGCAGCCGCACGGGGTCGACGCCGGCGACGTCCGCGCCGTCCACGAGGACGCGGCCCGACGTGGGCTCGACGAGCCGGTTGACCATCATCATCGTGGTCGTCTTGCCGCAGCCGGACGGGCCCACGAGCGTGACCAGCTCGCCCTCGGCGACCTCGAAGGAGAGGTCGTCCACGGCCGTCGTCCCGTCCGGGTAGCGCTTGGTCACGTGCTCGAACCGGATCATTCCCTCACGCTAACCGCGCCCGTCACACCCCGCTCACCAGCACCACCTCCAGGGTGCGGGGCCCGTGCACGCCCTCGACCCGGTCCAGTTCGATGTCACTGGTCGCGGACGGCCCGGAGATCCAGGTCAGCGGGCGGCGCGGGTCGAGCCGCCCGAGCGCCTCGGGCACGGACGCGACGACCTGGTCCGGGACCCGGACGACGCACACGTGGTGATCGGGGACCAGGGTGACCCGGCGGCGGCCCTGGTCGGGCGAGCCGTCCAGGACGAGCGTGCCCGTACCGGCGATCGCGACCGCGCAGCCCGTCACCACGCTGTCGACGCGGTCGAGGTCGTACGCGGTGTCGGCCGCCCGGTCGGGGACCTGCTCGACGGCGGCTTCGGCCAGCCAGGTGGGCGGCAGGCCCGGCGGCACGAGCACCCTGCGCGCGCCGCGCGCGGCGAGCAGCCGGGCCAGCAGGTCCGCGAGGCCGTCGCCGTCCGCGCGGTGCACGACGGCCCGGTAGTCGGCCAGGTTCTCGGCGAGCAGGTCGAGCACGCCGGAGTCCCGCTCCCGCGCACCGTCGCCGGGGCCGCGCCGGTAGGCACGGGCGACGGCGTCCTCGTACGTCACGTCCGGGTCCCGCGGGCGTGGCCCGAGGGCCCGCCCGATCCGCCCGAGGACCACGTCCCTGTCACTCACCGCGCACCGCCTTTCCTGCCTCCGTGGGCGCAGTCCCCGTC
Source organism: Streptomyces longispororuber (assembly GCF_014656095.1). GTDB lineage: Bacteria > Actinomycetota > Actinomycetes > Streptomycetales > Streptomycetaceae > Streptomyces > Streptomyces longispororuber. The sequence goes on along the minus strand of NZ_BNBT01000013.1, from coordinate 45,310 downwards.
CGCGCGGCCTCCGTACGCGTACGGCGCCACCAGTCCCGGAACGGCTCGGCGGGCACCTCCGGCAGGTCCCGGCTCGCGCTCCACGCCCTGCCGGGCCCGGGCAGGGCGCGCGGATGGACGCCCCGGGTGCGGGACGCCAGGCGCTGGCCCGCGCGCAGCGCCCCCGGGCGCCCGAACACCCACCGCGCGGCCCGCATCGCCGCCCGCTCGGCCGCGTGCCCCCGGGCGGGCCTCAGCCGGACCCGTACGCCCCGCCGGGTCACCTCGCCGCCCTCGACGACCCGCTCCCGCAGGTGCACCAGCACTTCCGGGATGTCGATGGCGACCGGGCACACGTCGTAGCACGCGCCGCACAGCGAGGACGCGTAGGGCAGCGAGGCGTCCAGCGCGCTCTGTGTGCCGCGGAGCTGCGGGCCGAGGACGGCGCCGATGGGCCCCGGGTACACCGAGCCGTAGGCGTGCCCGCCCGCCCGCTCGTACACCGGGCACACGTTGAGGCACGCCGAGCAGCGGATGCAGCGCAGCACCTGGCGGCCGACGTCGTCGGCGAGGGTGTCGGTGCGGCCGTTGTCGAGCAGCACCAGGTGGAAGGCGCGCGGCCCGTCGCCCTCCCCGCGCGGGCCGCCGCTCGTACCGGTCCACATCGACGTGTACGGGTTCATGCGCTCGGCCGTGGCGGAGCGGGGGAGGGTCTGGAGGAACACCTCCAGGTCCCGCCACGTGGGCACGACCTTCTCGATGCCGACGACGGAGATGAGGGTCTCCGGCAGCGTCAGGCACATGCGGCCGTTGCCCTCGGACTCGACGACGACGAGCGTGCCGGTCTCGGCGACCATGAAGTTGGCGCCCGAGATGCCGACCTTGGCGCGCAGGAACTTCTCCCGCAGGTGCAGCCGCGCGGCCTCGGCGAGTTCGGCGGGGCTGTCGGTGAGCCCGTCCGGGGCGGGGCGGCCCCAGCGCCCCATCTCGGTGCGGAAGACGTCCCGGATCTCGCCGCGGTTGCGGTGGATGGCGGGCACCAGGATGTGCGAGGGCCGGTCCCGGCCGAGCTGCACGATCAGCTCGGCGAGGTCGGTCTCGTAGGCGCGGATGCCCGCGGCCTCCAGGGCTTCGTTGAGGCCGATCTCCTGCGTGGCCATGGACTTGACCTTGACGACCTCCCGCTCGCCGGTCTCCTGGACCAGGCGGGTCACCACGCGGTTGGCCTCGTCGGCGTCGGCCGCCCAGTGCACGGTGCCGCCCGCCGCCGTGACCGCCTCCTCCAGACGCAGCAGATAGTGGTCCAGGTGGCGCAGCGTGTGGTCCTTGATGCGCTTGCCCGCCTCGCGCAGCTCCGCCCAGTCGTCCAGCTCGGCGACGGCGCGGGCGCGCTTGTCGCGGATGGTGTGCGTGGCGTGGCGGAGGTTGGCGCGCAGGGTGGCGTCGCGCACGGCGGCGCGGGCGGCCTCCGGGAACGCCGGCATGCCCAGGAAGGTGCCGCTCATGCCAGGACCTCCTCCTCCGTGCCGGCCAGGATCTCCGCGATGTGCACCGGCCGCATGTCCGTCCGCAGCCGCGCCATCGTGCCGCCGAGGTGCATCAGGCAGGAGTTGTCCGCCGCGCACAGCACCTCGGCGCCGGTGGACTGGGCGTGGCGTACCTTGTCGGCGCCCATCGCCGCCGAGACGTCCGGGTTCTTCACCGCGAAGGTGCCGCCGAAGCCGCAGCACTCCTCGGCGCCCGGCAGCTCCACGAGTTCGAGACCGCGCACGGCCCGCAGCAGCCGCAGGGGCCGCTCGCCGAGGCCGAGCGAGCGCAGGCCGTGGCAGGTCGGGTGGTACGTCACCGTGTGCGGGTAGTACGCGCCGACGTCGGTGACGCCGAGGACGTCCACGAGGAACTCGGTCAGCTCGTACGTCCGCGGCACCACGGGCGCCAGGGCCGCCGCGAGCCCGCCGCCGCGGCCTTCGGCCCGGGCCCGCTCACCGAGGCGCGGGTAGAGCTCGCGCACCATCGCGCCGCACGATCCGGAGGGCGTCACGATCGCCTCGTAGCCCCGGAAGACATCGGAGAAGTGCCGGGCGAGCGGCTCGGCCTGATGGCGGTAGCCGGTGTTGTAGTGCGCCTGGCCGCAGCAGGTCTGCGCCTCCGGGAAGTCCACGTCGACGCCCAGCCTGGTCAGGAGCTTCACGGTGGCACGGCCGGTGTTCGGGTACAGCGTGTCGTTGACGCAGGTCAGGAAGAGAGCGATACGCATGGCGCGTGCCTCCTCGTCGATCATCGGATGTATGGGCAGCGTAATCTGGCGGGGGCGCCCTGGGGGAGCCTCTCGCCCGACCGGCCCGCCCGCGCACCCGGGCGGCCCATGACCTGCTGCGGCCCCGCCGCAGCCGTGCCGCAGCCGTGCCGTAGGAGTCGCCTTGACCGTGACGTACCGTCAGTACCGCCAGCCCGGGGTCGTGCTCACCGACCGCCGCTTCCAGGTGCCGCTCGACCACGGCGACCCGGCGGGGGAGCGGATCGAGCTGTTCGCCCGGGAGTGCGTGGCCGCCTCCCGGCAGGACGCGCGGCTGCCCTGGCTGGTGTACCTCCAGGGCGGCCCCGGCTTCGGCGCGCACCGGTTCGCGGGCGCCCAGGCCTGGCTCGGGCGGGCCCTGCGCGACTACCGCGTGCTGCTCCTCGACCAGCGCGGCACCGGCGCCTCGGCGCCCGCCAACCGCCAGACGCTGCCGCTGCGCGGCGGCCCCCGCGAACAGGCCGACTACCTGCGGCACTTCCGCGCCGACGCGATCGTGCGGGACTGCGAGGCGATCCGCCGCGAGGTCACCGGCGGCGCCCCCTGGACCGTCCTCGGCCAGAGCTTCGGCGGCTTCTGCGCCGTCCACTACCTCTCCGCCGCGCCCGAGGGCCTGGACGCCGCGCTGATCACCGGCGGCCTGCCGACGCTGGACGGCCACGCGGACGACGTCTACCGCGCCGCCTACCCGCGCATGGAGCGCAAGTCCCTGGCCCACTACGCCCGTTACCCGGGCGACGTCGAGCGCGCCCGGCGGATCGCCGAGTACGCCGCCGAGCACGAGCCGGTCCTCAACGGCGGCTACCGCCTCACCGCCGAGGCCTTCCAGTCCCTCGGCATCCTGCTCGGCACCGGCGACGGCAGCCACCGCCTGCACTACCTCCTGGAGGACGCCTTCGTCCGCACCAGCGCGGGACCCGCCCTCTCGGACGCCTTCCAGGAGCAGGTCCAGGCCCTCCTGTCGTACGCGGCGCACCCCTTGTACGCCGTCCTGCACGAGGCCTGCTACGCCCAGGGCGGGCGGCCCACCGCCTGGTCCGCCGAGCGGGTGCGGGCCGAGTTCCCCCGGTTCGACGCGGCCAAGAGCCTCGCGGGCGGCGAACCCGTCCTGTTCACCGGGGAGGCCGTCCAGCGCTGGATGTTCGACTGCGACCCGGCGCTGCGGCCGCTGCGCGAGACCGCCGAGCTGCTCGCCGCGCGCACCGACTGGGCCCCGCTGTACGACGCCGAACGCCTGGCCGCCAACGAGGTGCCGGCGGCCGCCGCCGTCTACCACGACGACCTGTACGTCGACACCGCCGACTCCCTGCGCACCGCGCGGGCGATCCGCGGCCTGCGCACCTGGGTCACGGACGAGTACGAGCACGACGGACTGCGCGTGAGCGGCCCCCGGGTCCTCGACCGGCTCCTCGGCCTCGTCCGGGGCGAGATCTGACCCCGGCCGGACGCGCGCGGCCGCTGGATAGGCTGCGCTCATGACCGAGCCGCAGACCGACAGCGCACCCGCCCCTGGCCAGTTGGCCCCCATGCCCGAGGACTGGCGGCGGGCCCTCGCCGTCGTCGCCCACCCCGACGACCTGGAGTACGGCTGCTCCGGGGCGATCGCCTCCTGGACGGACGCCGGGCGCGAGGTGGCGTACCTCCTCGCGACCCGGGGCGAGGCGGGCATCGACACCCTGGCGCCCGCCGAGGCCGGGCCGCTGCGCGAGCGGGAGCAGCGCGCGAGCGCGGCCGTCGTCGGCGTGGACACCGTCGAGTTCCTCGACCACGCCGACGGCGTGATCGAGTACGGCACGGCGCTGCGCCGCGACATCGCCGCCGCGATCCGCAGGCACCGGCCCGAGCTGGTCGTCACGCTCAACCACCAGGACACCTGGGGCGGCGGCGCCGCCTGGAACACCCCGGACCACGTCGCCGTCGGCCGCGCCACCATGGACGCGGTCGCCGACGCGGGCAACCGCTGGATCTTCCCCGACCTCGCCGAGCAGGGCCTGGAGCCGTGGAACGGGGTGCGCTGGGTCGCCGTGGCCGGCACGGACCGGCCGACGCACGCGGTGGACGCCCGGCCGGGCCTGGAGCGTTCCGTCCGGTCCCTGCTGGAGCACCGCGCCTATCTGGAGGCCCTCACGGACGAGGACCCGGAGGCGTACTGCCGCTCGGTCCTCGCGGGCTTCGCCGAGCAGCTCGCGCCGCGCTTCGGCGGGGTCCCCGCGGTGGCCTTCGAGGTCTTCGCCCGGTGACGCGGGTCTGACGTACCGCTGATGCGGGTTTGACATACCGCGTTGCTGATTCTGCAATGAGCGCATGGGATCCGCAGAGAGACACACGCACGAGGGTCAGGGGCGGAGCGGCCAGCCGCCCACGAGCCGGGCGCAGGGCGGTCAGGCGTCCGCGAGTCCGGCACCGGGCAGTCAGACGCAGGGCAGCCAGACGCAGGGCGGTCAGGTGCCGGGCGGTCAGGCGCACGAGGGTGACGGCGGTGAGACCGACAAGGTCCTCACCGCCGTCGGGCCGCGCCTGCGCAGGATCCGCAAGGAGCGCGGCGCGACGCTCGCGGAGCTGTCCGCCGCCACCGGCATCTCCGTCAGCACGCTCTCGCGCCTGGAGTCGGGCGGGCGCAGGCCGAGCCTGGAGCTGCTGCTGCCCATCGCCCGCGCCCACCAGGTCCCGCTGGACGAACTCGTCGGCGCCCCGCCCGTCGGCGACCCCCGCGTCCGGGCCAAGCCCATCGTCCGCCACGGCCGCACGATGGTGCCCCTGACCCGCCAGCCCGGCGGGCTCCAGGCGTACAAGGTCATCGAACCCGCCCGGACCGTGGAGCCCGACCCGAAGACGCACGAGGGGTACGAGTGGCTGTACGTGCTGTCCGGGCGGCTGCGCCTGATCCTCGGCGAGCACGACGTGGTGCTGACCGCGGGGGAGGCGGCCGAGTTCGACACCCGGGTGCCGCACTGGTTCGGCGCCACCGGCGAGGGCCCGGCCGAGTTCCTGAGCCTGTTCGGGCCGCAGGGCGAACGCATGCACGTCCGGGCCAAGCCCAAGGCCCGGTCCGGGGGAGCGGCTGACGGCTGACCCTGTTCCGCTGAGGCAAGCGACCGCTTAGTATGCGCGGGTACGGTCCGCTACCGCCCCGTGGAGGCCCCGCATGCACGCATGGCACGTACCCCGTAACGGCGAGCCGGGCGAGGTGATGCGGCTGGCCGAGGCGGACATCCCGGTGCCCGGCGACGGCCAGGTGCTGCTCAAGGTCCGCGCCGCGAACGTCAACTTCCCCGACGCGCTGCTCTGCCGGGGGCAGTACCAGATCACCCCGCAGCTGCCGTTCACGCCCGGCGTGGAGATCTGCGGCGAGACCCCCGACGGGCGGCGCGTCATCGCCAACCCCGCCCTGCCGCACGGCGGCTTCGCCGAGTACGCGCTCGCGGACGCCGCCGCCCTGCTGCCCGCGCCGGACGCCCTCGACGACGCCGAGGCCGCCGCCCTGCACATCGGCTACCAGACCGGCTGGTTCGGCCTGCACCGGCGGGCCCGGCTCCAGGCGGGCGAGACGCTGCTCGTGCACGCGGCCGCGGGCGGCGTCGGCAGCGCGGCCGTCCAGCTCGGCAAGGCCGCGGGCGCCCGCGTCATCGGCGTCGTCGGCGGCCCGGACAAGGCGCGGACCGCCCGCGAGCTCGGCTGCGACCTGGTCGTGGACCGGCGCGCGGACGACGTCGTCGAGGCGGTGAAGGACGCCACCGGCGGCCGCGGCGCCGACGTCGTCTACGACCCCGTCGGCGGCGCGGCGTACGCCCAGTCCGCGAAGTGCGTGGCCTTCGAGGGCCGCATCCTCGTCGTCGGCTTCGCGAGCGGCACCGTCCCGACACCCGCCCTCAATCACGCCCTGGTGAAGAACTACGCGATCCTCGGCCTGCACTGGGGCCTGTACGCGGCCAAGGACCCGCGCGCGATCCTCGACTGCCACCGCCACCTCACCGACCTGGCCGCCAAGGGCGCCGTCAAGCCGCTGGTCAGCGAGCGGGTGCCGCTCGCCGGCGCGGCCGCCGCCGTACAGCGCGTCGCCGACGGCCTCACCACCGGCCGGGTGGTCGTCCTGCCCCCGCGCACCGAGGGAGCCGCCGCGTGACCCCCACCGCACCCGACGCCGCCGAACTCCGCCGCCGCACCCAGGAGTTCCTCGCCGCCCACCCGCCCGCGACCACCGGCCGGGCGGACTTCCTCGGCGCCCGGTTCGACGCCGGGCTCGCCTGGGTGCACTACCCCGAAGGCCTCGGCGGCCTCGGCGCGCCCCGCTCCCTCCAGGCCGTCGTGGACGACGAACTCCAGGCCGCGGGCGCCCCCGACAACGACCCCCGCCGCATCGGCATCGGCCTCGGCATGGCCGCGCCGACGATCCTCCAGTTCGGCACCGACGAGCAGAAGCGGCGCTTCCTCAAGCCCCTGTGGGTCGGCGAGGAGGTCTGGTGCCAGCTCTTCAGCGAGCCCGGCGCGGGCTCCGACCTCGCCGCGCTCGGCACCCGCGCCGTGCGCGACGGCGACGGCTGGGTGGTCAACGGGCAGAAGGTGTGGACCTCCAGCGCCCACCTCGCCCGCTGGGCCATCCTCATCGCCCGCACCGACCCGGACCTGCCCAAGCACCGCGGCATCACGTACTTCGTCTGCGACATGACCGACCCGGGCGTCGAGGTGCGGCCGCTGCGGCAGATCACCGGCGAGGCGGAGTTCAACGAGGTGTTCCTCACCGACGTGCGCGTCCCCGACGCCCACCGGCTCGGGGAGGTCGGCGACGGCTGGCGCGTCGCGCAGACCACCCTCATGAACGAGCGCGTCGCCATCGGCGGCCTGCGCCTGCCGCGCGAGGGCGGCATGATCGAGCCCGTCGCCCGGGCCTGGCGCGAGCGCCCCGAGCTGCGCACCCACGACCTGCACCAGCGCCTGCTCACCCTCTGGGTCGAGGCCGAGGTCGCCCGGCTCACCGGCGAACGCCTGCGCCAGCAGCTCGTCGCGGGCCAGCCCGGACCCGAGGGCTCCGGCATGAAGCTCACCTTCGCCCGCCTCAACCAGGAGATCAGCGGCCTGGAGGTGGAACTCCTCGGCGAGGAGGGGCTGCTGTACGACGACTGGACCCTGCGGCGCCCGGAGCACGTCGACTTCACCGGGCGCGAGGCGGGCTACCGCTATCTGCGCGCCAAGGGCAACAGCATCGAGGGCGGGACGAGCGAGGTCCTGCTGAACATCGTCGCCGAGCGCGTCCTCGGCCTGCCGCCGGAGCCGCGCACCGACAAGGACGTCGCCTGGAAGGACCTGAGCCGATGAACGCGCCGAGCGACCTGCTGTACACCGGAGACCTGCTGTACACCGAGGACGAGGAGGCGCTGCGCGCGGCCGTCCGCGGCCTGCTCGCCGACCGGTGCGACGCCGCCGCCGTCCTCGCCCGCACCGAGTCCCCCCAGCCGCACGACCGCGAGCTGTGGAAGGCCCTGACCGAGGGCATGGGCCTCGCGGGCCTGCTCGTCCCCGAGGGGCGCGGCGGCCAGGGCGCCACCCACCGCGAGGCCGCCGTGATCCTGGAGGAGCTGGGCCGCGCGGTGGCGCCGGTGCCCTATGTGACGAGCGCCGTGGTCGCCACCGAGACGCTCCTCGCCTGCGCGGGCGACACGGCGGCCGAACTCCTCGCCGCCTTGGCGTCGGGCCGCACGATCGGCGTCCTCGCGGTGGGTCTGGCCACGGCCCCGGACGCGGCTCCCGTACACCGCCGGGCCGAGGCGGCGCACGATGTTCCCGCGTGCCCCCGTGACGAGGCGGCACGCGACGCCCCCGTGAGCCCCCGCGACGAGGCGCCGCACGGCAACCCCGTACGCCACGAGGGCGGCGCCCTGCACGGCACGGTGACGGGCGTCGCCGACGCGGAAGCCGCCGACGTGCTGCTGGTCCCCGCCGACGGGGGCCTGTACGCCGTCGAGGCCGCCCAGGACGGTGTCACGGTGACCCCGCAGACCTCCCTCGACCGCACCCGCCCGCTCGCCGCGGTCACCCTCCGCGGGGCCGTCGCGCGGCCCCTTGCCGAGGACGCCGGGGCAGCGGCGGCGGCCGTCCGCAGCGGCCTGCGCTCCGGCGCCGGGCTCCTCACCTCCGAGCAGCTCGGCCTCGCCGAGTGGTGCCTGGCGGAAACCGTCCGGTACACCACGGAGCGGCACCAGTTCAACCGGCCCGTCGGCTCCTTCCAGGCGCTCAAGCACCGCCTCGCGCGGCTCTGGCTCGACGTCGTCCACACCCGTGCCGCGGCCCGGCACGCCGCGGCCGCGCTCGCCGCCGGCGGGGACGAGCCGGACCTCGCGGCCGCGCTCGCCCAGGCCTACGCCGGGCCCGTGGCCGTCCGCGCCGCCGAGGAGGCGCTCCAGTTGCACGGCGGCATCGGCATGACCTGGGAGCACCCCGTCCATCTGTACCTGAAGCGGGCCAAGGCGGACGCGATCGCCTTCGGTACCGCGGGCCGGCACCGCGAGGCCCTGGCCGCCTTTGTGGACCTTCCCGCTCCGGTTGCGCCCTGACCTGGGCCGGAACCGGTCACCGTACGGGACCCGAGGCTGACACCCCCCGACCGTGAGGCATAATTGCGAGTCGTTCGCAAGAAGGATTGATCTTCAGTAGGGGTGTGGAGCATGAGGGCCCGATCCATACGGACCACGGGCGCGGTCGCGGCGTCCGCCGCCCTGGCGGTCGCCGCGTCGGCCTGTTCGGCGCCGGACGACGGCAAGGGTGCCGACGGCGCCAAGGATTCGGCCGTCGTCGGCATCGCCTACGAGCCGGAGACCCTCAGCCCGCTCCTCGGCTACGGCAAGGACGGCAACTCCAAGATCTTCGACGGGCTGCTCACGCACGACGCGGACATGAAGCTGAAGCCCGCGCTCGCCGCGGAGCTGCCGAAGGTCGGCGACGGCGGCAGGACCTACACCTATGAACTGCGCAAGGGCGTGAAGTTCAGCGACGGCAAGCCGTTCACCGCCAAGGACGTCGTCTTCACGTACGAGACCATCCTCGACAAGAAGACGAACAACGCCTCCAAGACCGAGCTGGACGCCCTCAAGAGCGTCGAGGCCAAGGGCGACGACACCGTCGTCTTCCACCTCAAGTACCCCTACGCGCCGTTCGCCGAGCGCACCGTCCTGCCCATCGCGCCCGAGCACGTCGCGGGCGAGCAGGACGTGAACAAGGGCGACTTCTCCACCAAGCCGATCGGCACCGGCCCGTACGAGCTGGTGAAGTGGTCCAAGGGCGAGAAGCTCGTCTTCAAGGCCAACCCCGACTACTGGGGCGGCGCGCCGAAGATCAAGAACTTCACCATGGCGATCATCAAGGACGACGACGTGCGCGCCACCCGGCTGCGCACCGGCGACCTCGACGGCGCCATCCTGCCGCCCAACCTCGCCAAGACCTTCAAGGGCGACGGCGACAAGAGGACGTACGCCGCCAAGACCTTCGACTACCGCGTCGTGACGCTGCCGACCGGCAACAAGGTCGCGGGCGACACCGCCGTCCGGCGCGCCCTCGACATCGGCGTCGACCGCAAGACCATGGTCGACTCGATCCTCGAAGGCGCGGGCAAGGAGGCCTACGGCCCCGTCCCGACGGACAGCCCCTGGTTCACCCAGGGCACCGAGCGCACCTTCGACGCCGCCAAGGCGAAGAAGATCCTCGACGACGCGGGCTGGAAGCCCGGCAAGGACGGCATCCGCGAGAAGGACGGCGTCAAGGCGTCCTTCCCGCTCTGGTACCTCACCGGCGACAAGCTCCGCCAGGAGCACGCCCTCGCCTACGCCTCCGACGCCAAGAAGCTCGGCATCAAGATCGAGGTGCAGTCCGGCACCTGGGAGGTCATCGAGCCGCGCATGCCCAAGGACGCCGTCCTCGCGGGCGGCGGCTCCCCGGCCGACCCCGACTTCGACCAGTACACGCTCCTGAAGTCCTCCCTCGCCGGGGACGGCTTCAACAACATGGCGCACTACGACAACCCCACGGTCGACAAGGCCCTGGAGGACGCCCGCAAGAGCGGCGACCACGCGAAGCGCCAGGCCGCGTACGACACCATCCAGCGCGAGCTGGTGAAGAACCCCGGCTACACCTTCCTCACCCACATCGACCACCTGTACGTCGTCGACAAGGCCTTCGGCGACCTGTCCACCCAGGTCGAGCCGCACGACCACGGCCTGGCCTCCGGCCCGTGGTGGAACGTCGAGGACTGGCAGCCGAAGAAGTGACGTCCGCGCCCGACACACGGCGCCCCCAGGGGACCCGCCGGGTCCCCTGGGGGCCCATGGCCCGGCTCGTGGGACGGCGGGCCGTGTTCGCCGTCCCGGTGCTGCTCCTGGTGACCTTCGGCGTCTTCGCCGTCGCCGACGCCTCGCCCTTCGACCCGGTCAAGGCCTACGCGGGCACGGCCGGGCTCACCGCGTCCCAGGAGAACCTCGACCAACTGCGCGCCAACCTCGGCGTCGACAAGCCCCTCGTCGGCCGCTGGTGGGACTGGCTCACCTCCGCCCTCCAGGGCGACCTCGGCGACTCCAGCACGCTGCGCCAGCCCGTCGCCGACGCCATCGGCGAGCGCGTCGGCTGGTCGGTGCTGCTCGCCGCCACCGCGTTCGTCGTCGCGATCCTGCTGGGCAGCGCCCTCGGCGTGCTCGCCGCGCGCCGCCCCGGCGGCTGGCTCGACCGGTGCGTCACCTCGCTCGCCTACACCCTCGAAGCCGCCCCGCCGTTCTGGCTCGGGCTGCTCGCCATGTGGCTGTTCGCCCTCAAGCTCGACGTGCTGCCCGCCGGCGGCCTCACCGACACCGCCAGCACGACCGTGACGTTCGGCCAGGTCACCAGCCACCTGGCGCTGCCCGCCGCCGTCCTCGCCGTCTCCCAGCTCCCGTGGTTCGTCCTGTACGTCCGCCAGGGCGTCGGCGACGCGCTCGGCGACGACCCCGTGCGCGGCGCCCGCGCCCGCGGCCTCGCCGAACGCACCGTGCTGCTGCACCACGCCTTCCGCTCCGGCATGCTGCCCGTGCTCACGCTCATCGGCTCCCGCGTGCCCGAACTGATCACCGGCGCGCTCCTCGTGGAGACCGTCTTCAGTTGGCCCGGCATCGCCGCCGCCACCGTGGGCGCCGCCACCTCCGTGGACTTCCCGCTGCTCGCCGCGCTCACCGCGCTCGCGACGGCCGCCGTCCTGCTCGGCAACCTGCTCGCGGACCTGCTGTACGGGCTCGCCGACCCGAGGGTGGGATTCGATGGCTGAGACCACCTGGCGACCGGCCTCGGCCCGCGGCGCGGGCGGGGCGACGGCCACCACGCGCGCGTGGCGGGTGTGGAGCTCCGCCGCGATCGTCACCGCCGTCGTGCTCGCCGTCCTCGTCGTGCCGCCGGTCGTCAACCTCGACGAACAGGCCGTCCACCTCGCCGACAAGCTCCTGCCGCCGTCGTGGGAGCACCCCTTCGGCACCGACGACGTGGGCCGCGACCTGCTCGTCCGCTGCGTGTACGGGCTGCGCGTCTCGCTGCTCGTCGGCATCGTCGCCGCCGTGGTCGCCACCGTCGTCGGCACCGCCGTGGGCGCCCTCGCCGCCGCCTGCGGCGGCTGGGTCGACCGGATCGTGATGCGCCTCGTCGACGTCTTCGCCTCGGTCCCGCACCTGCTGCTCGGCATCTTCATCGTGGCGATGTTCCGGCCCGGCGTCTGGCCCGTGGTGATCTCCGTCGGGCTCACGCACTGGCTGTCCACGGCCCGCATCGTCCGCGCCGAGGTCCTGTCCCTGCGCTCCCGGCCGTACGTCGACGCCGCCATCTCCGGCGGCGCCTCCCGCTGGCGCGTGACCGTGCGCCACCTGCTGCCCGGCGTGCTGCCCCAAGCGGGCCTCGCCGCCGTCCTGATGGTGCCGCACGCCATCTGGCACGAGTCGGCGCTGTCCTTCCTCGGCCTCGGCCTGCCCACGCACCAGGCGAGCCTCGGCACCCTCGTGCAGGGCGCCCGCAGCTCGCTGCTCGCGGGCGACTGGTGGCCGACGCTGTTCCCCGGCCTGTTCATCATCGTGCCCACCCTGGCGATCGCGGGCCTCGCGGGCGCCTGGCGCGAGCGCATCAACCCGCGCCGCCGATCGGAGCTGATGCTGTGACCGCGCCCGCACCCGCGCCCGCACCCGTCCTGTCGGTCCAGGGCCTGTCCGTACGCTTCCGCATGCGCGGCGGCGCGTACGTGTCCGCCGTGACCGACGCCCGCTTCGACCTCGCGGCGGGGGAGTGCCTCGCCCTCGTCGGCGAGAGCGGCTGCGGCAAGTCCGTGCTCGCCTCCGCCCTGCTCGGCCTGCTCCCGGCGAACGCCGAGACCGCCGGGTCCGCGCTCCTCGGCGACCTCGACCTGCTCACCGCCGACGAGCGCACCCTCGCCCGCACCGTGCGCGGACGGCGCGTCGGCCTGGTGCCGCAGAGCCCGGCCGCGCACCTCACCCCCGTACGCACCGTCCGCTCCCAACTGGAGGAGACCCTCCGGGAGCTCACCGGCGTCCGCCGCCCCGAGCTGCGCGAGGCCGCGGAGGCGGCGGCCGACCGGGCCTCCTTCCCCCGCGGCCACCTCGACCGCCACCCGCACGAGCTGTCCGGCGGCCTCGCCCAGCGCGCCGCCACCGCGCTCGCCCTCGTCGGCGACGCGCCGCTGCTCCTGGCCGACGAACCCACCACCGGCCTCGACCGCGAACTCGTCGACCGCACCGTCGACGAGCTGCGCCGCCACGTCGGCGACGACCGCGCGCTGCTGCTGATCACCCACGACCTGGCCGCGGCCCGGCGCGTCGCGGACCGCGTCGCCGTGATGTACGCGAGCCGCATCGTCGAGATCGCCGACGCCGAGTCCTTCTTCGGCGACCCGGGCCCCCGCCACCCGTACGCCCGCGGCCTCCTCAACGCCCTGCCCGAGCGGGAGTTCACCCCCATCCCCGGCATGCCGCCCGAGCTGTCGGCCCTGCCGGACGGGTGCGCGTTCGCCCCGCGCTGCGTCCGGGCGGACGAGGCGTGCACGGCGCTGCCCGTACTGGCGGGCGGGGGCGGGGGTGCGGGGCGCGACGGCGCCGGGCGCGATGGCGCTGGGCCCGATGGCGCCGGGCGCGATGGCGCTGGGCCCGACGGTGCGGGGGACCGGGGCGTGGAGGACAGGCGTGTGGACGACGGGCGTGTGGAGAGCCAGGGCGTCGCCTGCCACCACCCGCACACCCATCCGCGCACCGTCGCGCTGGAGGCCCCCCGTGCTTGAACTGCGCTCCGTGACCGCCGGATACGACCGCCGCGACCCCGTCGTCCGCGACGTACACCTCACCGTCGCGCCCGGCGAGGCCGTCGGCCTGCTCGGCCCCAGCGGCTGCGGCAAGTCGACGCTCGCGCGCGTCGCGGCGCTGCTGCACCGGCCCGACCGGGGCCAGGTCGTCATCGACGGCGAAGTCGCCCGCGGCTGGCGCCACCGCGCGCCGCGCGCCCAGCGCACCGCATTCGGCGTGGTCTTCCAGCAGCCCAGGCTCTCCGCCGACCCGCGCCTGACCCTCACCCAGCTCATCGCGGAGCCCCTGCGGGCCACCGGCCGCGCCGCCGAGGTGCCGGGCCGCGTGGCGGACCTCGCCCGCACCGTCGGCCTGGGCGACGACCTCCTCGCCCGCCGCCCGCACGAGGTCAGCGACGGCCAGCTCCAACGCGCCTGCCTCGCCCGCGCGCTGGTCCTGGACCCGCGCTGGCTGATCTGCGACGAGATGACGGCGATGCTGGACGCGTCCACGACGGCCGCGCTGGTCGCCGCCGTCGAGGGCTACCGCGCCCGCACCGGCGCCGGCCTCCTCGCCGTGGGCCACGACAAGGTGCTCCTGGAGCGGTGGTGCGACCGGACGGTGCACTGGGACGAGCTGAGCGGGGACGCCGCCGCGGACCGCACGACCTGAGGCCGCGCGAGAAAAACCGCGTGCCGCCGCGAGCGGTGCCCGCTACGGTGGAGGCGTCCAGGTGCGCAGGAGCGGGCTACTTCGTTTCAGATACGGGCGGTCGCGGGTTCGAGTCCCGTCGCCGGCTTCGGCCGGCGTAGCTCAGGGGTAGAGCACCATGTCGCCTGCACCGACTTCGATCTCTGGACACCGGACGCGAGCCGTCCGCCCACGGGGGACACGGGGCGGGCGGCTTCGCCGATGATCACGAGCAGCAGCCACCAGCAGCCCGATCAGCACCACATGGGCACTGGAGCTGAAGCCGGTGTTGTCGGTGGCCGCGCCCCGCCCTCCTGTCCCGCTCGCTCGTCGTCTCCCCGCACGCGCGGGTGACCGAGGAGACCACCGGCATGATCGGCGCGGCCGCACTCGCGCGCATGCCGTGCGGCTCCGTCCTCGTCCACTGCGCCCGTGGCGCGCTCCTCGGCTACGACGCGCTCTGCGACGCCCTGGACAGCGGCCACCCCGGCGGGCGCCGGGCTCGACCTCTACCCCCGGGAGCAAAGCCGCGCGCATCGTCGGGGCGGACGTCGGCCGCCACCTGCGCGGCGCACCACCGGCCCACTGCGCCAACCCGGAGGTGACCCGCCGCCCGGGGGGCCGCGCCGCGCGGTGAACGCGAGGCGTCGGTCGCGCCAACTCCCAGGCCACGCTGGTTTTCCGGCCACGCCGGAGGCTCATACTCACTGAGGCTTCGGCCGTTCCCCGTCCCCGCCCCTCCTGGGAGGTACCCCATGGCCCTCGTCACCCGCCGCAGAGCCCTGACGACCCTCGGCGCCGCGGTCGCCACCGCCGTCGCCGCCCCCGGCCTCGCCCACGCGGCCGACGTCCCCGCCCCGAGCACGGCCCCCGCAGGCGCAGCGGGGGCCGTGCGCGCTGCGGGCCGCCGCCTCCGCCCCCTCGCGCGGGCCCACGCGCACAACGACTACGAGCACGCCCGCCCCCTCCTCGACGCCCTGGACCACCGCTTCACCAGCGTCGAGGCCGACGTGTTCCTCGTGAACGGGCAGCTCCTCGTGGCCCACGACCCCGAGGACCTCGACCCCGCCCGCACCCTGGAGGCGCTCTACCTCGACCCGCTCGCGGCCCGCGTCCGCGCCCACCACGGCTCGGTGTACCGGCGCTGGCACGGTCAGTTCCAGCTCCTGATCGACCTCAAGACCGAGGGCGCCGCCACCTACCGCGAACTGGACCGCCGACTGCGCCCCTACCGCCGCCTGTTCACCACGTACGCGTACGGCAAGGTCGTCCGCTCCGCCGTCACCGCCGTGATATCCGGCGACCGAGCGGCCCGCCCCGTGCTCGAGGCCCAGAAGGTGCGGCGCGCCTTCTACGACGGCCGCCTCGCCGACCTCGGCGGTCCGGCGCGCGCCTCCTTCATGCCGCTCGTCAGCGACAACTGGTCGCTGCACTTCACCTGGCGCGGCGTCGGCCCCATCCCGCCCGCCGAGCGCGACAAGCTGCGCGGCATCGTCTCCGCCGCGCACCGGCGCGGGCAGCGCGTCCGCTTCTGGGCCACCCCCGACGCGCCGGGACCGGCCCGCGAGGCGGTGTGGGACGAGCTGCTCGCCGCCGGTGTCGATCACCTCAACACCGATGACCTGGCGGGCCTCCAGGCCTACCTCGACGCGCGCGGCCGGTAGCCGCCCCCTCCGGCCGGCCCGGCGCGCCCGACGCGGGCAGGACCACTCGTCCGGCGGACACGCCGGTCACCCGGACAAAACCTCCGCTACGCGACACTTGCCGCCGAAAGCCGCGGCGGACGTGGCGGAGGAGGTCCGTGATGGCCATTTCGATTTCCATGGGGCTGCTGCTCCTGATTCTCGCGGCGGTCCTGCTGCGTACCGGCCGGTTGAAGGTCTCGCACGCCCTTGTGTGCTGCCTGCTCGGCTTCTACCTGGCGGGGACGAGCGTGGCCCCCACCATTCACGACGGCCTGACGGCGACGGCCGACATCGTCAGCGGCATCCGGCCCTGACACCCGTCCCGGCGGCGGCCCTCACCGCGCCCCGGCGGCGGCCGTCGCCGCCGGGCGCCCGTGACCGCCGCCGCGCGGCCCGGCGCTCCCCGCCGGACGGCCGCCGCGGCCGCCGCAGCCGTCACGGCCGTGTGAACAACACCCGGATGTGCATGGACACTTCACGGGTGCGGTCCTAGCGTCGGCGCATGCCGCGTCTGCCCCGTACGCTCGCGCCCCTCGCCCCGGTGCTCGCCCCCGTCCTCGCCCTGGCCCTCGCCGCCTCGGCCCCCGCCCCGGCCGCGGTCGCCGACGAGATCCCGAACGCGCCCGGCCACCGGCTCGTCGCCCCCTACACCGGGGCGCCCGCCACGCCCCGCCCCGTCCCCGGCGACCCGCCGCCCCAGCACCCCCACCTCGCGCCCAACGGCCGCAGCGGCATGCACGCCGACGCCGCGGGCAGCGGCACGTACCCGTGGTCCGGCCCCCTCGGCCACGCGCCGGAGGTCACCAGCGCGAAGATGGCGGCGCTCGGCGGGGAGTGCGCCACCGTCACCTTCGACCGCGCCGGGCGCCTCGTCACCGTGTGCGGCACGTTCTCCGGCTTCGAGGTCAAGCTGCTCGCGCCGCGGACCCTGCGCACCCTGGCCACGTACAAGCTGCCGCAGCGCCCCTCCACCGTCGAGGCGATCACCCGGCTCGACTTCTCCAAGATCTTCAAGGACACGTCCGGCGGCGCCTACTCCTTCCTCGACCACGAGGACCGGCTCGTGCTCGCCGACTCCCGCCAGCACATCGTCCGCCTCGCGCACGAACGCACCGCGGACGGTGGCCGGCGGTTCGTCGTCGACGCCGACTGGGACCTGACGGCGCACGTCCCGCACGACTGCGTGAGTTGGACGAACCTCTTCCCGAGCGGCGCGTGCGACCCGGTCACCTCCGTCATGCCGGACTGGGACGGCCGCCTGTGGTGGGTGACCCGGCAGGGCCGCGTCGGCACCGTCGACCCGGACACCGGCGCCGTACGGTCCCTGCGGCTGCGCGGCGAGGAGATCCAGAACTCGTTCTCCGTCGCCGAGGACGGCGTCTCCCTCGTCTCCGACCACGCCCTGTACGCCTTCGAGGCCGCCGCCGACGGCACCCCCAAGGTCCTGTGGCGGCAGCCCTACGACCGGGGCACGGGCACCAAACCCGGCTCCGTGAACCAGGGTTCCGGCACCACGCCCGACCTGTTCGGCACGGACGAGAAGTACGTCGCCATCACCGACAACGCCGACGGCCGGATGAACGTCCTCGTGTACCGGCGCGACCCCGGCGTCCCCGACGACCGCCGCCTGGTCTGCGCGGTCCCCGTCTTCGGCGAGGGCGCGTCCACCACCGACAACTCCCTGGTCAGCTACGGCAACAGCCTCGTCGTGGAGAACAACTACGGCTACGAGAACGTCACCTCCCTGACCCTCGGCCGCAGCGTCGTCGGCGGTGTCACGCGGATCGACGTCCGCCCGGACGGCAGCGGCTGCGACACCGTCTGGGAGAGCCGGGAGCGCTCCCCGTCCACCGTGCCCAAGCTGTCCACCGCGAACGGTCTCCTCTACCTGTACACCAAGGAGCCGAACCGCCTCGGCGTCGACGCCTGGTACCTCACGGCCGTCGACTTCCACACCGGGCGGACCCGCTTCAAGCGGCTCGCCGGGACCGGGCCCGCCTACGACAACAACTGGGCGCCGGTGACCCTCGGCCCCGACGGCACCGCCTACGTGGGCGTCTTCAACGGGCTCGTCGCCGTGCGCGACACCCCGCCCGCGACCGGGCCCTAGCCGCGCGAGAAGACGCCGATCCCGTTCGGCATCGGGCGTTCCGCGCCGCCGCTCGGGTGGTTGCGCACCGTCACCTCGGCGGCGTCCGGTGCCCGCGCGGCCAGGGTGCTCGACCCCCCGCCGTCCAGGCTGAAGCCGTCCTCCACGCCCAGTTCCCGCAGCGCGGCGGCGACTTCGGCGATGGTCAGCCCGGTGCGGAACTCGGGGGCGCCGTCGAGCGCGAGCAGCACGAGGCGCCTCCCGCCGTCACCGATGCCGGCGGCGGTGCGCACCGCCGAGGCCCGGTCGTCCAGGCCCGGCAGCGGCGCACCGCCGCGCAGCAGCGGGTACCCGCCGACGGCGAAGCGGTAGGGCACGCGCGACACCGAGGGCACCAGCCGGTGGTGGACCCGCACCGCGTCGCCCGGCGCCAGCTCGCGCAACTGCCGCGCGCCCGCCTCCCGGCCCACGAGGACCGTCGTGCCCGGGGCGATGGCGCCCCGGCCCGGTGCCTCGGCCACCTCGACCACCTGCCCGCGCCGCACCGTCACCTCGTACGTGTCCGTGCTGCACGGCGCGCCCCGGTCGGTGTCGGTGCCGCAGGTGGCGCGCACCCGGGAGGTGACTCCCCAGTCGCTGGTGAACGCGCCCACCGAACCCTCCGGCAGCGCGTACTGGTTGAGCCCGCCGAGCGGCACCCGGCCTTCCGGGGTGCGCACGCCGCCGTCGAGCCGCAGGCGGTCCAGGCGGGCCCGGCGGTCGGTGCCCACGCCGATGACGTCCTCGGTGGTGGTGCCGGGCGGCAGGGCGGGGCCGAAGCGCTGGCCGTTCGGCACGGCCGCCTTGAGGGGGTGCCCGGCGGCGATGGCCGGGCCGACGGGGGCGCCGGTCGCCTCCACCCCGGGGTGCTGCGTCTCCGTGATGTTGAAGAAGTCCCCGTTGACCCCGGCGACCGCGCCCTCCCGTCCGGCCATCGCCGACACGGCCTCGCGCGCGCCGACCGCGCCCGGGTACAGCAGGCCCACGCCGACGCCGGGTTCGCGCAGGTCCACGTCCAGGACGTGCGCGTGCGCGGTGCCCCGCGCGGCCGGGATGTCGTACTGCCGGTACTCCACGCCCGGCGCGATCTCGACGGCCGCCCGCGCGGCCCCGGAAACGCCGCTGGCCGGTGCCGCCCCCAGGAGGGCGGCACCGGCCAGGGTGCCGAGTGCCGTGAGCGCGGCGAGGGTGCCGCGCACCGCTCTGCACCGCGTCGCCATGGGTCGTCTGCCGCCGTGCCCGTGTCGTGTCACGGATCCCCCTCGGGTCGCCCGGTCCGTCCAAATGTCCCAGCAGGGAAGGGAGTCCACCAGACGACGGTGACGACGACGGTGGCCTACGTCCCCACGAGCCGTGAACGGATGAGGAAGCGGACGCCTTCGGGGGCCTCCAGCGAGAAGCCGCTGCCGCGTCCCTCGACGACGTCGACGATGAGCCGGGTGTGGCTCCACACCGCGTACTGGCTCCTGGACATCCAGAACCGTACCGGCTCGGCCACGCCGTCCACGGCCAGCGACGCGAGCAGGACGTCGGAGTCACCCGTGCGGAACTCGCCGTCGGGGTAGCACATGGGCGCGCTGCCGTCGCAGCAGCCGCCGGACTGGTGGAACATCAGCGGACCGTGGGCCGCCCGCAGCCGCCGCACCAGGTCGGCGGCTGCGGGCGTCAGCTCCACGCGCGGGGTGTCAGCCATGGCGGGTCGGCCTCCTCCGGGTTCGCGGGTGCCGCGCCGTGATGGCGCGGCCGCGCCAGTCCACACCGCCTGACGTTGCGAGGAGGTTGCACGCGGCAGCCCGCGGGGCGGCGCGCCGGGCCGGTGCCGGGGCCTGCCCCGGCACCGGCCCGTCAGGTCTGGTTGCCGGGGCCGCCGCTGCCGAAGGCGCCGCTGGAACCGGAGCTCCAGCGGTCCGGCTCCTGGTCGTCACTGCGCTTGCTGCCCACGGTGCCCTGGCCCTTGAGCTGGTGCGGGGTCAGGCGCTCGTCGCTGCGCGGCACCTCGTCCGGCTCGCGCCGCTCGCGCACCTCGTGGACCGGCCCCCCTTCCGGCAGCCGCGGCTGCTCCTCGGGGCGGGGGCGGGCCGGTTCCCTTCTGCGTACCCGGATGCCGAGCCACACGGCCCACGTCAGCGCCACCGCGACGACCAGGCCGATGAGGAAGGGCGCGAGACCGCCCAGGGGCACGGAGCCGGCGAGGACGGATACGTCGGACGATGCGTCAGCTACGGTCAGCCCGTTCGATGCAGTCATGCGCTGCCGGGTACCCCGCGCTCCGCACCTCACGCGGTACCACCCGCGGAAACCTCCCGCCCGGCCCCGCGCCCCACGCGCCGTGGGCACCTCCCCGCCGCGCCCCGCGCCCCACGCGCCGTGGGCACCTCCCCGCCGCGCCCCGCGCCTCACGCGCCGCGGGCAGCTCCCCGCCGCGCCCCGCACCGGAACGACGTCCGCCGTTTCCTGTCCGCGGCCCCAGGGCACCCGGGCAGTCCGCCGCCCGCGGCGCACCCCGTCCCAAGGAGGAGAAGCGGTATGACCGTCGTCCGGAACACGCTGTCCGACCTGGCGCGCAACGCCACCGGCGAGGCGCTCCAGCACACGCTGGTGGACCTGCTCGGCCTGTCCCTGCTGGCCAAACAGGCGCACTGGAACGTCGTGGGCCCCCGGTTCCGCACCGTCCACCTCCACCTCGACGAGGTCGTCGCCACCGCCCGCGCGTACGCCGACACGGTCGCCGAGCGCGCCGCCGCCATCGGGGTGCCGCCCGACGGCCGGTCCGAGACCGTCGCCGCGAACGCGCTGCTGCCCGCCGTCGAGGAGGGCTGGCTGCGCGACAGCGACGCCGTAAGGCTGCTCACCGAGGCGCTGGGCGCGGTGATCGACCGGCTCCGCGAGCGGATCACCACCACGAAGGAGGTCGACCCCGTCACCCAGGACCTGCTCATCTCCATGACGGGCGCGCTGGAGAAGCACCACTGGATGTTCCAGGCGGAGGACCGGTGAAGGCCGTCGTCCGGCACGGCGTCGGCGACATCCGGGTGGAGGACGTGCCCGAGCCCAAGGTCCAAGACCCCCACGACGCCGTCGTCCGCATCACCACGGCCGCGATCAGCGGCACCGACCTGCACCTGGTCCGCGGCACACTGCCCGGTCCGCGGGCGGGGCAAGTGCTCGGGCACGAGGCGGTCGGCGTGGTCGAGGAGACCGGTTCCGGCGTCCGCAACTTCCGGCCCGGCGACCGCGTGGTGATCTCCCCCACGGTCGCGTGCGGCACGTGCCCCACCTGCCGGGCGGGCCTGTACGCGCAGTGCGACGACGCCGACCCGGCGGGTTCCCGCGGCGGGACGGTGCTCCTCGGCGGCCCCGGGGGCGCGGGCGGCCTCGACGGGCTCCAGGCCGAGTACGCGCGGGTGCCGTTCGCGCACACCGGGCTCGTGGCGCTGCCCGACTCCGTCGACGACGGGCGGGCCGTGCTGCTGGCGGACGCCCTCCCGGCGGCCTGGTTCGGCGCGCGGCTCGCCGGGGTGAGCGGCGGCGACACCGTGGCGATCCTCGGCGCGGGCCCCGTCGGCCTGTGCGCCGTCGCCGCCGCCCGCCACCACGGCGCGGGCCGGGTCGTCGTGGTCGACGGGCTCACCGACCGGCTCGCCCTCGCCCGCGCCCAGCACGCCGAGACGGTCGACTTCAACTCCGAGGACCCGGTGGAGAAGGTGCGCGAGATGACCGGCGGCGCCGGGGTGGACCGCGTCATCGAGGCGGTCGGCGTCGACGCCGAGCGGCCCGTCCTCGGCCCGGCCGCCGACGCGGTGGCCGCGGCCGGGGAACGGGCGGGCCACGAGGAGGCGTACACCGCCGCGCGCGACCGCGCGGCCTCCGTCCGGAGCCCCGACGCGCGGGGCACCTGGACGCCCGGCGACGCCCCGGGCCTCGCCGTCCGCTGGGCCGTCGAGATGGCCGCCAGGGCCGGGAGCGTCGGCATCCTCGGCACCTACCCGCCGCACGCGGACCGCTTCCCGCTCGGCCGGGCCGTGCGGAAGAACCTGACCCTGCGCATGGGCACCTGCCACCACCGCCGCTATCTGCCGCGCCTGGTCGACCTCGTCGCCTCCGGCGCCCTCGACCCCCCGCCGGTCCTCAGCCACTGGGCCGTGACGGATGACGCCGTCGCGGCGTACGGGAACCTCGACCGGCGCGAGCCGGGCTGGACGAAGGTCGCGCTCGACATCGCGGACCCCGCGCCGCCGCGGGCGCCGGACCCCCTGTGGGGCGTGCCCGAGGACTGAAGGGCCCCGGCCGGGGCGCCGTCACCCCGCGCGCAGCGTGAAGGTGTGCCCGGCCGGGTCGCAGTACAGGCGCAGGTCGGGGTTGCCGCCGTGCTGGGTGTCCACCGGCCGGGCGCCGTGCGTGACGGCCGCGCGCTCCGCGGCGTCCAGGTCGCCGTCGGGGACGAGCAGTTCCAGATGCGTCTGCTGGGAGTCGTCCGGACGGGGCCAGCTCGGCGGGGCGAACCCCGTGTCGCGGCGGAACCCCAGCCGCGCCCCCGACGCCGCCGTGACCTCGAACCGGTCGGCCTTGGGGTTGTACTCCACCTCGCCGCCCAGCAACGCGCCGTAGAACAGGGCGAGTTGCTCGGGCTCGCCGCTGTCGAGCACGAGGACGGCGGATGCGACCGTGGCCATGGGAACGCCTCATCTCTTCGGTGCTTCGGTGACTGCTTCGGTAGGTGCTTCGGTGAGTGTTCTGCTCTGTCGCTTCGGTGTTGCGGTGCTTCGGTGCTGTGGTGCGTCCGTACGGCGGTACGTGCTCCGCTGCGCCGGTACGCCGGTGGGGGAGGGGCCCGGGTGAGACGTGTCCGGCGGGTGCGGGTTTGCCGGGGGCCCGGTGGGGGACCCGTGGAGGTGGCTGGGAAGCCACGGGGTGCGAGGAGCTTCGGGCGCGGGTCGCGGGCCCGCGCCCGAAGTGCGCGCCTCCCCGTAGCCTGCCGCCCATGACCACCCCGCCCTTCCGTCCCCCGGCCCGGTCGCACGTGATCCTTCCCGTGTGCGCACGCGGGTGCCCCCGGCAGCCCGGCGGAAACGCCGCGCGGCACCTCACCTCCCGGTCCGGCCACGTGAAAGCGGCCCGCCGCTGTCGTCGGCGGGCCGCTGCCGTCAGGCTTCTATTCCCTTGGTCGTCCGTTCGCCCGGTCGTCTAGTCGTTGTCGCGCTCGTACCGCCTCGCGGTGTTCGCCCGGTCGTCGTGCTGCTGCCGCTTCCCGGCCTTGCGGCGGTCGTCGTCGCGTCCGCCCTGGTCGTCCTCGCCTCCCCGAACGGACGGAGAGGCGGGGGCGGCGGCCGTGAGGGGCATGGCGGGAGAGGGCGCGGCGTTCGCCGTGCCTCCGAGGACTGTCAGCGCGAGGCCGGCCAGGACGGCGGCGGCGATGGTGTGCTTGATCACGCCGTGCGTAACGGCGGGACCGCGCGGAAGATGTGATCATTCATTCGTCGGAGTGGTGGCCCGCGGCTACGCTGGACGGCACGGCCGCGGCCCGCGCGGCGGTCGTACGGCGGTGGGGCCCGCCGTACCGCACCGCGGCGACGGCGCCGCCAACGGTCCCTGCTCGTCAGGACGTGCGCCCGCACACTCCGGGCGGCCACGAGTGGGAGACACGTATCCGATGACAGCACCGCGCGACGACCGCGCCACCACCGAACCCGTCGACCGGGACCCGAACCTGGGCCTGGACCCGGACCGCGGCCCGGACACCGGCCCCGGCGGCGGCGCGTCGGCGTTCGGCGGCGGTGCCCCGGCCGTCCGGCGCCGGGACGCCGCCCGCCGGGAGGCGCCGGTGGTGGCCGCCGTGGCGGCGGGCGGGGCGGCGGGCGCCGCCGCCCGGTACGGCGCCGCCCTGCTGTGGCCCACCGCGGCGGGAGCCTTCCCCTGGACCACGCTCCTGGTGAACGCGGTCGGCTGCGCGGTGATGGGCGCGTTCATGGTGCTCGTCACCGACCTGTGGGCCCCGCACCGGCTGGTGCGGCCGTTCTTCGGCACCGGCGTCCTCGGCGGCTTCACCACGTTCTCCACGTACGCCGTCGACGTCCAGCGCCTGATCGAGGACGACCGCGCCGGCACCGGCCTGGCCTGTCTGGCCCTGACACCGCTCGCCGCGCTCGCGGCCGTGTGGACGGCGGCCGCGACGACCCGCCGCGCCCTGCGGGGGCGGCGATGAACTGGCTGCTCGTCCTGGCCGGCGGTGCCGTCGGCGCACCGCTGCGCCACCTGACCGACCGCGCCGTCCGGTCCCGGCACGACGGTGCCTTCCCGTGGGGCACCTTCACCGTCAACGTCGTCGGCTGCCTGGTCCTGGGCGTCCTGACCGGGGCGGTCGTCCACGGCGCCGCGTCCCACTCCGCGCAGCTCCTCGTCGGCACGGGCCTGTGCGGGGCGTTGACCACGTACTCCACGTTCTCGTACGAAACGCTGCGGCTGGCGGAAACCGGTGCCCGCTTCCACGCCGCGGCCAACGTCGTGGCCGGTGTCCTGGCGGGCCTCGGCGCCGCCGTCGCCGGCGCGGCCCTCGCCGCGGCGCTCTGGGGGTGAGGGCCGGACCCGGCGCGGCGACGGGTGGTGCGCACGGGCGACGGGCGGGGCGCCCCAGGGAAGCGTCCTGCCCGTCGCCGCGCGGCGGCCGTTCAGCAGGTGCGGCCCACGTAGTGGGCGCCCTGGACCTTGCCGGCGGAGCCCAGCCAGGTCCTGCCGGGGCCGACGCACTTCTCGTAGTCGGGCGCCAGCGCGACCCGCACCTGGATCACCACGCGGGAGCCGTCCGACGTGCAGTGGTTGTAGTAGGCGTCGGACTGGGTCTCGTAGAAGCCGCACGGATAGGCGGCGGCCGGGGTCGCGGCGGCGGTCACCGCTCCCAGTGACGTCAGCGCGAGCGCGGCCGAACCGAGGGCGCCGATGACCTTACGACGGATGCGCACCACAGAACTCCTAGGTCAGAGGTAGGGAGAGCCGGGGGCCACGCGGGACCCGCCGGTCGCCGGTCGTCGGCCCGAGGCTCCCCACGGGCGGCGCGGCGGATGCCGGAGCCCGGCGCGACTCACCTGGCGCATCGTTTCGGCGTGCGCCGATCGGGTGAACGTCAGCCGATTGCCGCCCGGACGCCCGCCGTCAGGTACTCGGCTCCGCCGGGGAGGGCGGCAGCGCCTCCCGCCGCAGGTGCTCCGCGAGGGCCGAGGCGGCGGGCGCCGAGGCCGCGCCGCCCGTCCCCCACGCCAGCAGGAGCCGGCGGCGCGCCCAGGTGTCCCGCAGCGCGCACACGTCCAGCCGCTGGTGGGCGCCCACCGCGCGGCGCGGCACGACGGCGAGGCCCACACCCGCGGCCACCAGGGAGACGACCGTGGTCAGCCCCGCGACGCTGGTGCGGTGGCGGACCACGGGCGCGTGCGGGCCGAGGTGCTCCTCGATCCAGCGGCGCAGCGACGACCCGGCGTCGAGCCGCACGAGCGGATGCTCGGCGACCTCGCTGTACACCAGCGCGGTCCGCCCGGCGAGGAGCCCACCCGCCTGGCCGATCACCACCAGGGAGTCGTCGCCGAGGGGCTCCAGGGCCAGGCCGCAGTCCCGGGCCTCGGCGTCGACGACGACGCCCAGGTCCGCCTCGCCGTCGGCGAGCGCCCGCACGGTGTCGGGGGTCCGGCTCTCGCGGACCGTGACGTCGACGTCCGGATGCGCGCGCAGGAACGTCACCAGGGCCCGCGGCACCAGTTCGTGCATCGCGGACCCGCCGCTCAGCAGCGTCAGGGGCGCGCCGGGGGACCGGGTGTAGCTCGCCACCGCGCTCTCCAGCCGGGCGGTGTGGGCGAGCACGTCGCGCGCGTGCCGGGCGAGCGCCGTCCCCGCCGGGGTGGGCCGCACCCCTCGCCGCCCCCGGACGAGCAGCGCCACGCCTGCCTGCCGCTCCAGCGAGCGCACCCGGGCGCTCGCCGACGGCAGGCTGAGACGCATCCGGCGGGCCCCGGCCGTGATCGAGCCCTCCGCCACGATGTCCAGGAAGAGCCGCAGGTCGTCCAGGTCGTACCGCATGTCCGTGAGCCTATGGCACAGCCTTAGGCAGGCTGCGCGGATTCCGCATTGTGGAGCCGGTGCCGCACGCGTGATCCTCGGGGGGTGTCCGCGTTGCTGTGGGTCCTGTCGGCCGGTGCCGTCGCCGGGGTGCTGAACGCCCTCGGCGGGGGCGGCACGTTCGTGGCGCTGCCCGCGCTCGTCGCGGCCGGGGTGGCGCCGGTGACGGCGAACGCGTCGTCCACCGTGGCGCTGCTGCCCGGCGCCGCCGTCAGCGCGTGGGTGTACCGCCGCGAGGTCAGGCCGGTCGGGCCGGTGCCGACGGCCGCCCTGACGGCGGTCAGCGCGGTGGGCGGCGGGCTCGGCGCGGGCCTGCTCCTCGCGCTGCCCGCGGCGTCCTTCGACGCGGCGGTCCCGTGGCTCCTCGCCTTCGCCACCCTGGTCCTCGCCTGCGGGCGCCGCCTCGCGCGGGCGGTGGACGGCGGCCCCGGGCACGCGGCGCGCCTCAGCCCCACGGCCGCCCTCGTCGGCCAGTTCCTGCTCGCCCTGTACGGCGGATACTTCGGCGGAGCCGTAGGCATCATGATGATGGCCCTGTGGTGCGGCGGCCTCGGGATCGATCCTGCGGTCAGCAACCCGCTGCGCACCGTCCAGATAGTGGCCGTCAACTCCACCGCCGCCCTGCTGTTCCTCGTCGCCTCCGACGCGCTGGACACCCCGTGGCTCCTCGTCGCCCTGCTCTGCGGCGCGGTGGCGGGCGGCTTCACCGGCGCCCACCTCGCCCGCCGCCTGTCCGCCCGGCTGCTGCGCGGGACCGTCCTGACCACCGCCGCGACCATGACGGCCCTGTCCTTCCTGCGGGGCTGAGGTGGACGACATGAGCGAGACCGGCCCCGGGCGCACGGACGCCCCTGCGTGCCCGGACGGCCCCGCGTGCCCGTGCGGCCCCGCGTGCCCGGGCGGCCCCGCGTGCCCGGGCGGCCCCGCGTGCCCGGGCGGCCCCGCATGCCCGGGCGATCGCGCGTGCCCGGACGATGCCGGGGAGGCTGACGCCTCTGCCTACCCCGACGCGGCCCGTGCCCGGCTGGTCCTGGCCCACGCGGCGTACGAGGTCTCCGAACTCGCGCGTGCCGCCGTGCCCGTCGCCCGCGGCGCACTGCGCGCCGACGGGGGCCCCGTCTCCCCGGGCGCGACCCTGGCCGACGCCGCCGACGTGCTGGCCGCCGCCCGGCGCCTGCTCGAAGCCGCGGTCGTGTACGAGCGGATGGGCGGCGCCGACTGGCAGCGGGTCGGCGCCGCGCTCGGCGTACCGGGCGACGTCGCGCGCGACCTCTTCGCGACGGCAGAGGCCCGCCTGCGGACCGAACTGCGCCGCCCCGGCGCGGCCCGGGGGAGCTGGTGGCGGGCCCACGCGCTGGAGGCGCCGCACGCGGCGGCACGGGACCTCGACGCGTGGGTGCTGCGCCACACCGACGGAGAGCACGGACTCGGCGCGGCGCCGGTGTCGGGCGGCCTGGAGGGCGCCGCGCCGGGGGCGGGCGTCACCGCCGTGGCGCCGCCCCCGCCCGCAGAGCGCGCTCCCCGCTCCGCAGGGCCAGCGCGTGATTGACCCGGAACAGCGGCCGGGCCAGCGGCATCCAGCGCCTGAGTGCCGCCTTGCGGACGGTCACGTACTGGGTGAGGGAGGCGACGCAGCCGCGCTGCCGGTCCGGGCGCACGGCCCAGCGGACGCTGCCGGCGAGGTCCCCGTCCAGCGCCGCCTCCAGGACGCGCCGGTCCGGGTCCTCGACGACCGCCGTCAGCCGGACCGCCAGCGCGTAGGGGAGCGCGGACCTGATGACGGCCTCGCACTCCCGCTCCCCGGTGCGCCGGACGGAGCGGAACGCGGGCCACCACAGCGGATAGGCCTCCACGTCGGCGAGGGTCGCGTAGAGGGCGTCCGGCGGCAGCGGGGCCTGCCAGAAGCCGGTGAGGCGGATGTCATGACGGTGCACGCGGGTTCTCCCTGCCGAGTCCGGAACTGCTCGGGGAACCGGCACCGGCGGCACGTCGCACCGGCCCGACGGGCCGAACGCGGCGCACTGCCCGGGCCCGACGGGCCGCACGCGGCGCACGGCTCCTGCTCGACGGCCCGGCCGCGGCGCACCGCCCCGATTCGTCGGCCCGGTCGCGGCGCACCGCCCCGGCCCGACGCGCCGCACCGCGCCTGCTCGACGCGGAGCACAGCCCCGGCCCGACGGGTCTCGACAGGCCGTACGCGGCGCACCCCTCCGGCCGTCGGGCCGGAGGCGTCAGACCGCCAGCACCGACACCCCTGCCTCGGTGAACCGCGCGGCCGTCTCCTCGGTGACGGCCGTGTCCGTCACCAGGGTGTCCACCTGCTCCGCCGCGCAGATGCGCGCGAACGCGCGCCGGCCGAGCTTCGTCGCGTCGGCCGCGACCACGACCCGCGTGGCCCGCTCGCACAGCAGCCGGTTGACGGCCGCCTCGTCCTCGTCGTGGGCGGTCGCCCCGTACGCCACGTCGAAGGCGCCGACCCCGAGCACCGCCACGTCCAGCGAGATCTGGCCGAGCACCCCGCCGGCGAGCGGGCCCGTGAGTTCGTACGACTGCGGGCGGGCCACCCCACCGGTGACCACGATCTTGAACTGCGGCCGCACGGCCAGCTCGTTGGCGATGTTCAGCGCGTTGGTGACGATCGTCAGGGCCGGGGACCCGCCGGCCAGTCCGGTCCGCACCGCGAGCGCCCGGGCAACCTCCGTGGTGGTCGTGCCGCCGGTCAGGCCGAGCACCTCGCCCGGGGCGATCAGGTCCGCCACCGCCTTCGCGATCCGCTGCTTCTCGGAGGCCTGCCGAGCGGTCTTGTAGCGCAGCGGCAGCTCGTAGGAGACGCCGTGGACGACCGCGCCGCCCCGGGTGCGCACCAGCATCTGCTGCTCGGCGAGCTGGTCGAAGTCGCGGCGGATGGTCGCGGTTGAGACGCCGAGCGCCGTCGCCGCCTCCTCGACGTCCAGGCGGCCCCGGTCCACGAGCAGTTCGAGCAGCTCCTGCCAGCGGGCGTCGCGCGACATCCGCACCTCCACTCGGTTCCCACGCACTGTCCGTGACGACCCTAGCCCACCCCGTGCGTGCTTGATTGTGCTCGTAACACGGCCATATATTGCAGAAATGAGCACCACGGGGGCTCCGGACCGGACCCCGTGGTGCCCCGGAACCTGTCCGGAACCTGTCCGGAACCGCCAGGACCCCCGCATCACCCCGGAAACCCCGAGAACCCCTCGGTAATCGCCAGGACTTGTCAGGACTCATCAGGGTGGGAGCCGTCATGAGCCATGCCGGGAACGAACTGAGCAGCCAGCCCGCGTGCTGGACCCGCGCCGCCGGTCTCGCGGCGCGCCACGGCGCCGCGCTGCCGGACCGCGGCGAGCGCGTCGCCGTGGTCGGCTGCGGGACCTCCTTCTTCATGGCGCAGGCCGTCGCCGCGCTCCGCGAGGGCGCGGGCCTCGGGGAGACCGACGCCTTCGCCGCCTCGGAGTTCCCCCCGGCGCGCCGCTACGACCGGGTCGTCGCCCTCACCCGCTCCGGCACCACGACCGAGGTGCTCGACCTGCTGGCCGGGCTCCGCGGCCGGGTCCGCACCACCGCGGTCACGGCGGACCCGGGCACCCCCGTGCGGGAGGTGGTGGACGACCTCGTGGTGCTCGACTTCGCCGACGAGGAGTCGGTCGTCCAGACCCGCTTCGCCACCACGGCGCTGACCCTGCTCCGCGCCCACCTCGGCCTCCACCCCGACCAGGCCGTCGCCGACGCGAGGACCGCGCTCGCCGAGCCGCTGCCCGCGGGGCTCGTGGAGTGCACCCAGTTCACCTTCCTGGGCCGCGGCTGGACCGCCGGGCTCGCCCAGGAGGCCGCGCTGAAGATGCGCGAGGCGTCGCTGTCCTGGACCGAGGCGTACCCCGCCATGGAGTACCGGCACGGGCCCATCAGCGTCTCCACCGACACGACCGCGACCTGGATGTTCGGCCGGGCACCGGAGGGGCTCGCCGAGGAGGTCCGGGCGACCGGCGCGCTGTGGGTCGAGGGCGCCCTCGACCCGCTGGCCGAACTCGTGCGCGTCCAGCGCCTGGCGCTCGCGGTCGCCGCGGCGCGGGGTCTCGACCCCGACCGGCCGCGCCATCTGCGCCGCTCCGTCATCCTCGACGCCCGCTGACCGGGACGGGGGAACCTGATGCCGCTGGCACAGACCGGCGTCCTCGTCGCCGAGGCCGCCGCCAAGCGCCGCGCCGTCGCGGCCTTCAACATCATCACGCTGGAGCACGCGGAGGCCGTGGTCGCCGGGGCCGAGGCCGCCGCCTCCCCGGTCGTGCTCCAGGTCAGCGAGAACGCCGTCAAGTACCGCTACGGGCGCATCCTGCCCCTGGCCCGCGCCGCGGTCGCCCTCGCGGAGGCCGCGGCCGTGCCGGTCGCCCTGCACCTCGACCACGTCACCCAGGACGCCCTGCTCCGGCAGGCGGCCGACGCCGGGTTCAGCTCCGTGATGTACGACGCCTCGCACCTGCCCTACCGGCAGAACCTCATCGCGACCCGGGCCGCCGCCGACTGGGCGCACAGCCAGGGCCTCTGGGTGGAGGCGGAGCTGGGGCAGGTCGGCGGGAAGGACGGCAAGCCGCCGCTGGACGCGCACGCGCCCGGCGCGCGCACCGGGCCGCTGGAGGCGTGCGAGTTCACCGCCGAGTCCGGCGTCGACGCGCTGGCCGTCGCCATCGGCAGCGTGCACGCCATGACCTCGCGGACGGCCTGTCTCGACCACGGCCTGCTCGCCCGCCTCCGCCGGGCGCTGCGGGTCCCGCTCGTGCTGCACGGCTCCTCCGGCGTCCCGGACGACGAACTGGCCCGGGCCGTCGCGGGCGGCATCGCCAAGGTCAACATCGGCACGGCGCTCAACCTCGCCATGACCAACGCGATCCGGGCCTACCTCGCCGACCACCCGGAGGCGGTGGACACGCGCAGCTATCTGACCGTGGGCCGCCAGGCCATGGCCACCACCGCCACGCACCTGATTGGGGTGCTCGACACGGGCGCGTGACCCCGGCGCCCCCGGCCGGGCGGGCCCGGCGCCCGCCCGGTCACCCCCGGCCCGCCGCGGCCCGCGCCGACGCCCGCCCGGCCTCGATCGCCCGCACCGCGGCCCGGCGGGCGTGCGCCGCCGGTTCCGGTGAGCGCGTGATGCCCGCGGTCACCATCGCGCCCTCCGCGAGCAGGAACAGCTCCTCGGCCAGCTCCCGCTCCAGGCCGGCCTCCCGCACGAGCCCGGTGAGGTACTCCTTGAACGCCGCCTTGTGGCGGCGGACCTGCCGGGCGACGAGCTCCGACGTGGCGCCCAGCTCCCCGTACGCGTTGATCCACGCGCAGCCGTGGAACTCCGGCTCGGCGAACCACTCGCCCAGCCAGTCGAACACCGCGACGACCCGCCGCTCGGGCTCCGCGTACCGGTCGGCGTACGCGGCCAGGCGCTGCCGCCACCGCCTGTCGCGCCGCTCCAGGTACGCCTCGACGAGCTGCTCCTTCGCAGGGAAGAGCTGGTAGAGGCGCTTGAGCGAGACCCCCGAGGCGTCGCGGACGTCGGCCATGCCGACCGCGTGCACGCTGCGGCTGTAGAAGAGCCGCTCGGCCGCGTCCAGCGCGCGTTCCCTGGCGACCGTGCTGTCCATCGGCCGGGGCCTCCTGGTGCGAAGAGCAAAGAGCGAATGAGCGAAGAGCGGAGCGAGCGCAGCGTATCGCCGTCCCGGCGGGGTGATCCGCACCACTTCCCCTACCGGGGAGAACCATCATTCTCTACGGTGGGCACACCGGACGGAGAATCATCATTCTCCCTCGCGTACGGTCCGGTCGCGACGCCCAGAGAAGGAGCCGGACATGGCACCACGTCCCCCGTTCCCGCCGTTCGACGAGGAGGCCGCACTCCGCAAGGTCCAGGCGGCCGAGGACGCCTGGAACACCCGCGACCCCGAACGCGTGGCGCTCGCCTACACCGAGGACTCCGTGTGGCGCAACCGCGACCGCTTCCTCACGGGCCGGGACGCGATCGTGTCCTTCCTCCGCGACAAGTGGGACCGGGAGCTGGACTACGCGCTCCGCAAGGACCTCTGGGCCTTCCACGGCGACCGGATCGCCGTACGGTTCCAGTACGAGTTCCGCGACGCGGGCGGACAGTGGTGGCGCGCCTACGGCAACGAGCTGTGGGAGTTCGCCGAGGACGGCCTGATGCGCCGCAGGGAGGCCAGCATCAACGACCTCCGGATCTCCGAGGCGGAGCGGCGCCTCTTCGGTCCGCGGACGGACGCCGGACGCGAAGGCCCGCTCCCGGTGCGGTGAGGGGCCGCTTCCGCCTCGCGGGCAGGGGGAGCCACCGGCGCGGGGCCGCTCATCCGGGGCGCTGCGGGGTGCCGAAGAGGAGGTCGTAGCCGGGTGGGAGCTGGAGCAGGATGCGGTTCATCAGCTCCTCGCCCGCGAGGTCCGACACGACGCTGAGCACGGCGCCGACGTCCCACGTCGCCGTCCGTTCGGAGGCGCCTTCGATCCAGGCCGACGTGGCGCGCACGAACCGCTCGGGCGACAGCGGTTCGTGGGCCTGGAGCGGGTTGAGCAGCACCAGGGCCAAGGTGTCGGGCAGCCGGGCGGCCAGCTCGGCCCGTACGTCTCCCACCAGGTGCGCGCCCAGCAATCCGAGGACGACGCGGGCCGCCCGCTCGGCTTCCTCCCGTGCGGGGTACTCGCCGCGCTCCCGGACCGCTGCCAGGAACGCGTCCCAGTTCATGCGCATGAGCGTCCTTCCGGTCCGGTGGCGGCGTTCGGCCGGCGGGCGGCGCGCCGTGCCCCGCCCGCCGGCCACCTCTCGGTCAGCCGCTGATCTGCTTGCGGGTGCCCCCGCCGCTGATCGAGATCTTGCGGGGCTTGGCCTGCTCGGCGACCGGGACGGTCAGGCGCAGCACGCCGGCGTCGTAGGAGGCGTCGATGCGCTCGGTGTCCAGGGTCTCGCCGAGGAAGAGCTGGCGGCTGAAGGTTCCGGTGGGCCGCTCGGCCACCACGACGTCCACGCCCTCGCCCACGCTGGGGCGGCGTTCGGCCCTGACGGTCAGCACGTTGCGCGCGACGTCGAGGTCGATCGACTCGGGGTCGACGCCGGGGAGGTCCAGTTCGACGACGAAGGTGTCGCCGTCGCGGAAGGCGTCCAGCGGCATGGCCACCGGCCGGGTGTGCGTGCCCAGGAGCTGCTGGGTGAGGCGGTCCAGCTCACGGAAGGGGTCCGTACGCATCAGCATCGTTCACCACTCCCTTCGCATCGGGATGCCGGGATGCGTCAACCTCGCTTTCTTATATAACGCCGGGGAGGAAAATTGACAAGAGGCGGCGCAACTTGGGTGCGTGGCACGGCATCTGCGCTGCTTCGGGCGTTGCCTGGCCTGGCATCTGCGCCACTCCGGGGTTTGCGCGGCCTGGCGTCTACGCCGCTCCCGCGTTGTCCCGCTCCAGCGCCGCGCGCAGCCAGTCGTCCGTGGAGCCGGGGGTGGGCACCGGGCTGCCGCCCGGCGGGGTGAGCACCACGGCCGTCAGCTCCCAGTACCGGTCCAGGCGGGGCTCGGCCGCGAGCCGCGCGGCCAGCAGGCGGCGGAACCCGCGGGTGTCCCGGCTGCCGTACGCGCCCGCGTACGCCGCCACGTACGCGTCCAGCGCCTCGCCCGGGTACGGGTCCCGCGCCCGGCGCAGCAGCGGGCCCGCGAGCTCGTACGCCTCGGCGAGGCCCGCGTACAGCGCGGCCACCTCGCGGGCCCCGGCCGCGCGGTGCACCTCGGGCTGCGGGCGGCGGCCGTCCGGGCAGGGGGCCGTCGTCATGGCGTGCAGCCGGGCGAAGGCCAGCACCTGCGCCGGCTCCGGCTCGTCCGGCGGCTGCGGAACGGCCAACTCCAGGAACGCCGACAGCGCCCGGGCCGGCATCAGCGGTGGCAGCCAGGCACGCCAGAACCGGGCCAGCGGCGCCGTGTTCGGCGGGATGCTCACCGCGCCGATCAGCCGCAACAGGTCCGCCTGCTCCCCGGGCGGGCACTCCCGCACCAGCCGCAGCGCCGCCTCGCGCCAGCGCAACGCCCGCAGCTCGGCGCCCAGTTCGCGCAGGCGGTCCGCGACGGCGTCCTCGAGGACCCGGCCCGCCGCGCCCTCGTCGTCGAGGACCCGGCCTATCCCGGGCAGCGGCAGGCCGAGGGTGCGCAGGGAGCGGATCAGCCGCAGCCGCTCCAGCGCCTCGGGGCCGTACCTGCGGTGCCCGCCGCCGCTGCGGGAGGCCGCGGGCAGCAGGCCCCGGTCGGAGTAGAAGCGGACGGTCTTCACGGTGGCACCCGCGCGTTCGGCGAGTTCACCGATGCTCCAGAGCACCTCGGGCGACGACAGCGGAACCTCCCTTGAACCTCCCGCCAGGGGAGTTCCTACGGTACCGGCGCACGCGGGCCGGGCGTACGCCCCGGTCCGCCGAGCACGGCGTACGCGACCGGCGTGACGCCGGGTGACGAACCGGAGGAGAAGGCCATGACCGTTTTCATCATGGTGGCGGGCGTGTTCACCGGCGCCCATGTGTGGCGGGAGACCGCCGAGCGGCTGACCGCGGCGGGCGCCGAGGCGCGCCCGGTCCCGCTCACCGGGCTCGACGCTGACCGGCCCGCCGCGTCGGGACCGGTCGGCCTGGAGACGCACATCGCGGACGTGCTCGCGGTGATCGACGCGGTGGACCAGGTGGGCCCGGTGGGCCCGGTGGACCCGGTGGGCCCCGAGGATGCGGTGGATGGTGCGGCGGCGTCCGGGCGGGACATCGTGCTCGTCGGTCACGACTACGGCATCCACCCGGCGCTCGCCGCCGCCGACCGGCGGCCGGGGCGCGTCGCGCGCGTCGTGTACCTCGACTGCGGGATGCCGCAGAACGGCGTCCCGGCCCTGGCGGCCGTACCGGACCAGGCACTGCGCGCGGAGCTGGCCGAGCGGGCCGAAGCCGGTGAGCGCGGCGGCGCGTTGGCGCCGCCGGGCCGGGACGGGTGGCAGCGCTGGGGCAGTACCGCCGACGTCCCCGGCGCGGCGCTCGACCGGCTCACGGCCCTGGCCGCACCGCAGCCGCTGGACACCCTGCTCCAGCCGCTGCGGCTCACCGGAGCGGCCGCCGCGGTGCCCACCACCGGGGTGCTGTGCACCCGCAACGGCGTCGGCGTGGACCTGGTGCAGCGGCTTGTCGACCTGGGCGCCCCGATGGCGGCGGCCCTGGCCGACCCGCGGGTCACCTTCTTCGAACTGCCCACCGGGCACTGGCCGATGCTGTCCCGCCCCGCCGACCTGGCCGACGTCCTGCTGCGGGCCGCGGCCGGCGAGGGGCGCCGCCTGCGCCCGGCCGGAGCCGCCGGGACGCCGCCCGCCCATCTGCGCCCGTTCCCGCTCGACGTCCCCGCCCTGCCCCGGGACCGCAGGGGAGACGTCGACCTGTACGTGCCCGATGCCGAGGGCCCGCGCCCGGCCGTGGTCGTCGTGCACGGCGGCCCGGTGCCCGCCGGGGCCCGGCCGACGCCGCGCGAGTGGCCGACCCTGGTGGGGTACGCCCGGCTGGCGGCCGCCGAGGGCGTGGTCGGCGCGACCCTCGACCACCGGCTGCACGACATCGGGGACTACGAGCGCGCCGCCGCCGACGTCGCCGCCGCGGTGGAGCGGGTGCGGGCCGACCCGCGGGTGGACGCCGACCGCGTCGCCCTGTGGTTCTTCTCCGGCGGCGGCCCGCTCGCCGCGCACTGGCTGGCGGAGCCCCCGCCCTGGCTGCGCTGCCTGGCCGCCTCCTACCCGATCCTGGAGCCCCTGCCCAACTGGGGCATGGCCGACAGCCGGTTCAACCCGGTGCGGGCGGTCGCGCGGGCGGGCGCCCTGCCCCTGGTCCTGCTGCGCGCGGGGCGGGAGACACCCGAGATCGCCGCCACCGTCGAGGCGTTCGTGGCCGCGGCCAAGGACTGCGGAGCACGCCTGGACCTGGTCGACGTCCCGAACGGGCACCACGGCTTCGAGACCCTCGACGCGCCCGAGGAGACCCGCCCGGCCCTGCGCCGGGCGATGCGTATGGTCGTGGCGCACCTGACCGGGCAACCCGTCCGACCGCCTGAGCGGTTGACGCGCCCGACCGGTTGACGCGCGGGCCGGGGCCGGGCGGTGGGGCGCGGCGGTCGCGGGGACGCCGTCCCTGCCGCCGCGCCCGGGGCAGCGGCGGCAGCGGAACAAGGCCGCGATAGTGGACATATCGCCCAAGGTGCAGCACGGTGGGCGCACCATCGGCAGCCGCTCGCGCGGCCGTCGCACCGCCACCCCCAGGACGACGCATGCGCACCCAGATCATCGACGCCATCCGTGCCCGGCTGCGGGACCGGGGCCTGGACGCCTACCTCGCCTACACGCCGTCGAACGTCTTCTACGTGACCGGCTTCCCCAGCTTCTTCCTGATGGAGTGGTGGCGGATGCTGGGCACCGTCCTCGCCGTCGTGCCGGCCGACCCCGCGCAGTTGCCGGCGCTGGTGGTCAGCGACTTCGAAGCGGCGCGGGCCCGCGAGGACTCGGGCTTCGCGGACGTCAGGGCGTTCCGGGGGTGGGCCGAGCTGCGCGACGCGGCCGACCTCACCCGTCCCGCGGCCCCCGGCGGCCGCCCGGCGCTGTACGACACCGCCGAGCAGGACGCGGTCCTGCGCTCCGTGCTCGCCGACCGCGGCCTGCTGGCGGGCCGGATCGGCACGGACCTGCGCCACGTCCTGCACGACACCGTGCGCCGCGTCGCCGCCTTCGCCGCCGACGTGACCTGGGCGGACATGACGGACGACCTCTACGAGCTGCGCAGCGTGAAGTACGACTTCGAGATCGAGCGGCTGCGGCGGGCCACGGAGCTGTCCGAGGCGGGCATGCGGCACGCCGTCGCGGACCTGCGCCCGGGCCTCACCGCGGGCGACATGGGCCTGCGGTACCGGCAGGGTGTGCTCGACGCGGCCGTGGCCGACGCGCGTTACGCGGGCTGCACGGACGCGTGGGTCCTGCCCGCGATCGGCCCGGACACCGGGGGCGGAGCCGGTCTCTCGGACGGCAGCCTGATCAAATTCGACTGCGGCGTCACCGTGGACGGCTACCGCGGCGACGGCGGCCGGACCTTCGCCTACCGCACCGTCCGCCCCGCGGCGCGGCGCCTGTACGACGTCCTCCTCGGCGCGCACGAGAAGGCGTGCGCGGCCGTGCGCCCCGGTACGCCGGCGCGGGAGGTGTTCCACGCGGCCGAACGGCACATCCGCTCCGGCGGCTATCCGTCCTTCACCCGCGGCCACTACGGCCACTCCGTCGGCATCGACACCTTCCACGAGGAGCCGCCGTACCTCAGCGCGGAGGAGGACCGGCCGCTGCGGCCCGGGATGGTCCTGGCGGTCGAGACGCCCGCGTACGCCTCCGACACCGGAGCCATCATGATCGAGGACCTGGTGGTGGTGACGGAGGACGGCCACGAGGTGCTGCACCGCCTGCCGCACGAGCTCACGGTGGTGAGCTGACCCGGCGCCGCCGGACACCGGCGGCACCGCGTACGGCGGGACGGCGGGCCGCCAGGGCAACGCGGTCCCGTGCCGCCGGAGTCGTATCAGCGGCACGTCAGTGAGCGGTGTCAGGGTCGGCCCTCAAGGTGTGCGGGCGCACCGGGACGCCCGGGACGCCCGGGGCGCGGACGCAGCGGAGCGAGAGGGCGGGCGGCATGGGTGGCGGAGGACGAAGAACGCCGACGGCGGCGGGCACACGGACGACCGGCCGCTCCGGAAACGGCTCCGGACCCGGCTCCGACTCCGCACCTGACTTCGGCCCCGGCCATGGACGCAGCTTCGCGCCCGGCCCCGGCCCCGGCCCCGACTTCAGG
Organism: Streptomyces longispororuber; assembly: GCF_014656095.1. Classification (GTDB taxonomy): domain Bacteria; phylum Actinomycetota; class Actinomycetes; order Streptomycetales; family Streptomycetaceae; genus Streptomyces; species Streptomyces longispororuber. Next base: position 7,257 of record NZ_BNBT01000013.1, on the reverse strand, counting down.
GCCGGTCGCGCCCGGCGCCGGTGTGCCGTGCTGGCCCTGTGCTTGCTGCCGGTGCTCGCCGTCCTGTCGCCGTCCGGCGCGGCGGCCGGTACGGCGGGTCCTGCCACGGCCGTCGGTACGGCGAGTCCAATCACGGCCATCGGTACGGCGGGCCTGGCCACAGCGGCCGACACGAAGGGCCCGGCCACGGCGGCCGGCCCCCGGGGGAGGGTCCTCGCGGCCGGTCCCGCGGGTGTCGACACGCCGGTCAACATCCTCAACGCCCACACCGGACGGTGCGTGGAGGTCGCGGACTCCTCCACGGCCGACGGAGCCCCCGTACGGCAGGCCGACTGCGCGGGCCAGCCGGGCGCCCGCTGGCTGGTGCGCGCCTCCTCCGCGGGCGGGGGCGCGGTCCTGCTGGTGAACGCGCACAGCGGCAAGTGCCTGGCGGTGGAGACGCGGACGGTGCCCGGCAGGCCCGCGGGGCCGCGCGTCGAGCAGTGGGGCTGCGCCGGTCACCCCGGGGTCGACCTCCTGCTCGACAGCAGGGAGGAGTACGCCTGGATCCGCACCACCCTGGCGCCGGCGACCCCCTGTCTGGAAGTGGAGAACTCCGCCACCCGCAGCGGCGCCCCGATCGTCCTGGCCGCCTGTGCGCAGCAGAAGGGCATCGCCTTCCAGCAGCGCCCCGACCGCGTCGGCAACGAGATCCGGTGGGACGACCTGAGCGCCCTGTACGCGTACGACGACCGGGGGACGGTGCTCTTCAGGTTCCCGACGAACCAGGCCGGCGGCTTCGAGGTGCCCAGCACCCCGTACAGCTCGGCCCCGGGGACCTGGCACGCCGACGAGAGCGGCTTCACCGCGGGCGACTTCAACGGGGACGGCCACCGCGACGCCGTGCTCTTCAAGGGCGCCCCGGACGGCAGCGCCGCGCTGCTCACCCTCCTGGGCACGAAGGACGGCGGGTACGCGGCGCCGGTGAAGTCCTGGGAACGCCCGCCGGGCAACTGGTGGGGCAGCCGGACGAAGCTCACGGCGGGGGACTACGACGGCGACGGCCGCGACGAACTGGCCGCGTTCTACGGCTACTCCGACGGCTCGGTGTCCCTGTGGCGCTTCGAGACCACCGCACAGGGCGGCTTCGGGACGCCGACCGTCCGGTGGAGCGCACCGCCGGGCACGTGGCACTTCGACGAGAGCCACTTCGTCTCGGGCGACTACGACGGCGACGGCCGGTCCGACGTCCTGCTCTTCCAGGGCACCCGCGACGGCGCGGTGACGTTCTCCACGCTGCTCGGCACGGCGGGCGACGGCTTCTCCGCCCCGGTCACCTCCTGGTCCCGCCCGCCGGGCAACTGGTGGGGCAGCCAGACGAAGCTCACGGCGGGCGACTACGACGGCGACGGCCGCGACGAACTGGGCGCGCTCTACGGCTACCCCGACGGGTCGGTCTCCCTGTGGCGCTTCGCACCGACCGGGCAGGGCGGCTTCGAGGTCCCGACCGTGGCGTGGAAGTCGCCCCAGGGCACCTGGACCTTCCGGCACAGCCACGCCGTCTCCGGCGACTACAACGGGGACGGCCGCCAGGACATCGCCCTCTTCAAGGGCGAGAACGACGGCGTGGCGGCGCTCCTCACCCTGCTCGGCAAGCCCGAGGGCGGCCTCCACGCCCCGCTGAGGTCCTGGGAACGGCCCCCGGGCTCCTGGTACGGCGACCACGTGAAGCTGCCCACCACCTGACCGCGCGAACGCCCGCCCCGCGTACGGCGGTTGCCCGGTGGCGGTGTGCCGCGGCGGGGCGTTGGCTAGGGTGACGGGCGGAGGGCCGGTCCCGGTGGCCCCGGCCCGTGCGCGGGGGCCGGGTTGTGCGTGTGGGGCCGTGTGATGCGGGGCCGTGTGAGCCGTGCCGGAGGCGACGGGGGCTGGGTGTGGGGACCGGGGCGTGGACGGCCGCTGGGGCGCGACCCCACCGGATCGTACGGAGCCAGGATCGGCGGCGAAGTCAGGGCCCGCGAAGTCGGGAGCCGGGGAGCCGACAGCCGGAGAGCCAGGGGCCGCGAAGCCAGGAGCCGGAGAGCGAGGGACCGGAGAGTCAGGGACCGGAGGGCCAGGAGCCGGACAGCCCGGGGCCGGAGAGCCGGAGCCGCCCGCCGGTCGCGGCGGGCCGACGTGGGGCGGACGGGCGCGGTGGGCCGGTGAGCGGCCGGTCAGAGGCCGCGGTGCTGCCGCCCCCGCTGCGCGCCTGGCTGGGCCTGGTGGCGGTGCTCGCCGCGCTGGCGGTCGTCGTGATCGGTGTCCTGTACGCCGGCCACGGCGAGCCCGGCACGGTGGACCGGTGGTTCGTCGACCCGACGGCCGACAGCGTGCGGCCGCCGTGGCGGCGCGTCGCCCTGGCCACGGACTTCCTGGGCGAGCCCGCCGGAGCGGCGACGCTGGTCGTGGCCGCCGTGACGGGCTGCCTGCTGCTGCGGCGGCCCCGCGCGGCGGTGTTCGCCGTGGCCGCCCCCGGCGCGGCCGTGGCGGCGGTGACGCTGCTCAAGCCGCTGGTGGGGCGCACCATCCACGGCGAAGGCAACCTGTCCTACCCGAGCGGCCACACCGCCTTCCTCACCGCGCTCGCCCTCGTGGTGGCGCTGCTCGCGGCCGGCCGGCCCGGCGTCGGCAGGGCGGCCGGGGCGGCGCTGGTGCTCGCCGCGGCATCGGCGGCCGGGGTCGCCATGGGGTGGGCGCAGGTCGCCCTGGGCGCGCACTACCCGACCGACGTCCTCGGCGGCTGGTGCGCCGCGCTGGCGGTGGTACCGGCGACCGCGTGGCTGGTCGACCGAGCGGCCACCCGGACGCCCGGCACCGGCCGGGGGGCGCCGCGCTGACGTGCCGTCACGCCCGGCGGCGGAAGACCGGCTGCACCGGTCGCCCGCCCAGCCAGGGCGTGGGGTCACCGGCGTCCAGCGCCTTGCGGTACACCGCGCACGCCTGGGCCACCACGTCGACGGTGTGCGCGATGTCGGCGTCGCTCAGCGCGGCGCTCACCACGAACGACGGCGCGAGCACCCCGCCCGCGAGGAGCCGGCGCAGGAACAGGGTGCGGTACTCCTGCGACGGCCGCCCGCCCTCGTCGAGGGTGGCGAACACCAGGTTGCTGGCCCGGCCCCGGACGACGACGTGGTCGCCGACGCCCGCGCTCGCCGCGGCCTCGCGGACACCGGCGGCCAACCGCTCGCCCAGGGCGTGCAGACGGGCGGTGACGCCCTCCTCGACGTAGGTGGTCTGCACGGCCATCGCGGCGGCCAGGGAGTGCGTCTCCGCGCCGTGCGTGGTGGACAGCAGGAACACCCGGTCGCCGGAGTGGCGAAGCCCGCCCCGCTCCATCAGCGCGCGGCGCCCGGCGAGGGCGGAGACGGCGAAGCCGTTGCCGAGGGCCTTGCCGAACGTGGAGAGGTCGGGGACGACGCCGTACAGGCCCTGCGCGCCCGCCTCGGACCAGCGGAAGCCGGTGATCATCTCGTCGAAGACCAGGACGCAGCCGTACCGGTCGGCCAGCTCGCGCAGGCCCGCCAGGTAGCCGGGCGGGGGCTCGGTGTGGGTGGCGGGTTCCAGGATCAGGCAGGCGATCCCGTCCCGGTGGCGGGCGAGCATCTCCTCCGTGGCGGCCAGGTCCCCGTAGGGAAAGGCCACGGTGAGATCGGTGGTCGCCGCAGGGACGCCCGCGGACATCGGCGTGGTGCCGATGAACCAGTCGTCGACGGAGAAGAACGGGTGGTCCGCGCAGAGGGCCACCCGCGGCCGCCCGGTGGCGGCGCGGGCGAGGCGCACCGCGGCGGTGGTGGCGTCGGAGCCGTTCTTCGCGAACTTCACCATCTCGGCGGTCGGCACCGTGGCCAGGAAGCGCTCGGCGGCCTCGACCTCCAGGACGGACGGGCGGACGAAGTTGCTGCCGCGGTCGAGCTCCCGCCGCACCGCCTCCGTCACGCGCGGGTGGGCGTGGCCGAGGCTGACCGACCGCAGCCCGGAGCCGTACTCGACGTAGCGGTTGCCGTCGACGTCCCACACGTGGGCGCCGCGGCCGTGGCTGATGACCGGGGCCAGGCCCTCGGGGTACTGGTCGTCGCCCTTGGCGTAGGTGTGCGCGCCCCCGGGGACCAGCGCGTGCAGCCGCTCGTTCGCCCGCCGCGACCGGGGCAGGTCGAACTCCTCGGGCCGCGCCTCCGGTTCCGGCTCGGCGGGCCCCGCGTTCACCTCGGCGCGCTCGGTGTGATGAGGGTCCCGGCCTACGGGGCGGTGGGTCTGTACGGGGCGGTGGGTGTCCACGCGGGCCTCACTTCTCTCCGTGCTTCTCGCCGTGCTCCAAGACCTTCAGGACCTCGGCGAGGCCCGGCGCCTCCCGGTCCCGCCGGGACATGAGGGTGACCGGCAGCGGCCACGGAATGGCGAGCTCCGGGTCGTCGAAGGCGATCGTCACGTCCTCGGCCGGATCGTGCGGGCGGTCGATCCGGTACGAGGTGTCGGCGGACCCGGTCAGCGCCTGGAAGCCGTGCGCGCACCCCGCCGGGACGTACACGGTCGCCTGGGTGTCGCCGGACAGCTCGAAGAAGGCCCGCTCGCGGTAGGTCGGCGAGTTGGGGCGCAGGTCCACGACGATGTCGAAGATCCTGCCGTACGAGCACCGCACCAGCTTGGCCTCGCCCGCGCCGGAGCGCAGGTGCAGGCCGCGCACCACGCCCCGGGCCGAGCGGGACACGCTGTCCTGGAGGAAGGCGCCCGGGTCGAGGCCCACCGAGCGGACCACGTCGGCGTCGAAGGTGCGGCAGAAGAAGCCGCGCTCGTCGGCGTGGGGCGTCGGCTCGAACAGGTACGCCCCGGCGATCGCCGGGACCTCGGTCGCCTTCATGAGGCCTCCCTCAGGACGTGGGTGTGGTCGGCGCCCGGGAACAGGGCCGTGGTCAGGGCGGTGAACTGCTCCTCCAGGCGCCGGGCGGCGGCCCGGTTCCGCTCGGCGAGGATCCGCCGCAGCTCCGCCGACTCCCGCTCCAGGGCGCGGAACTGGGCCAGCAGCCGGTCGGCGTCGACCTCGCGGGCCGGGTGGCGGTACGCGCCGAGGCCCATGCGCTCCATGAGCGCGTCGCTCTTGGCCGCGTAGCTGAGGGCGAGCGTCGGCGTACCGGCCTTCAGCGCGCAGACGAGGTTGTGGTACCGGGTGGCCACCACGGCGTCGGCGGCCGCCGCCTCCCGCATGAGGTCGGTCAGCGAGGCGGCCTCGGCGGCGGTGACCAGCGGCGAGCCGACCGCGTCGAGGATCGCGGCGACCACCGGCGCGTCGCACCGGTCGCCGGTCAGCAGCCGGACCCGCCGGCCCTCCGCGGCCAGCGCCCGCACGAACCGGGTCGTCCCGTCGAGGTAGCGGCGGTGGATCTCGTCGGCCCTGCCCCGGTCGTCGTTGCTCCCGTGGAAGTCCATGACACCGACGCAGACCGTGCCCGGGGCAGGGGCCGCGGGCGGCGTCGGCAGGGCGAAGGCGAGGTCCGGGTAGACCTCGTCGCGCGTGGTGTCCACGCCCATGGCCCGCATCGCGTCGCGGGACAGGGTGTCCCGGTAGGACCGGTACGCGGCCAGCTTCGCCGCCCGGCGCACCAGGGCGCGGGTCGGCCGGTCGCGGATCGTGTCCGCGCCGACGCCGACCAGCGCGACCCTGGTGCCGAACAGCCGGCCGCCCGCGCAGAGCAGGAACAGCGCGTACGGGAAGCCCCAGGGCCGCAGCGGCAGCGTGGCCTCCAGGACGCCCATGCCGGGGACGATCACCACGTCGTGCCGGCGCACCCAGGCGGCGGTGCGGACGACGTCGACGAGTTTGCCGAGGCCCTTGCCCGCGACCGCGCCCGCACGGGACGCGGTCCGGTACTCCCCGCGGTACCAGTGCAGCCGGGTCGCGGGGATCCCGTACCGGGCCGTGACGGTCTCCGGGCCGCCGCACAGCGCGTCCACGACCGCCTCCGGGTGCGCGGCGCGCAGATGGCCGAGCACGGCTTCGAGCGAGCCGTCGTTGCCGAGGTTGCCGGAGCCGAGCAGGCCGAACACCCCGACGCGGGCGGCGGTCACCCCTGCCGCTCCGCGCGCCCGGCCACGAGCGCGTCGACGGAGACGGTGAGCCGGTCCGGGTCGACCGGGGCGCGGTCCTCGACCCGCTCACCGGCGCCCGGCCTGGTCCGGCTGGCCAGCCACACGGCCAGGTGGCGGTAGCACGCACGCCGGTCGGCCGAGGACAGCGGCGCCCGCCGGATCGCCGCGACGAAGCCCCAGACGTACTCGGCGAGGAGCCGGGGCGTCGGGTGCAGCGGGCCCGCCCGGCGCGGGTCCAGGTTGACGCACCGGGACCGCTTGCAGGGGTTCGCCCGCTCGGCGCGGGTCGGGTGGTCGCGGCGGAAGTACAGCAGCTCCGGCACCTGGTGGAAGCGCCCGTGCAGGGCGATCTCGGCGACGAACGTACGGTCCGCGTGGTGGTAGCTGTCGTGCGGCTTCACCCGGCGCAGCACGTCGGCCCGCATCACCCCGTAGAAGTCGTCGCCGCCGGGCTCGAAGAGCAGGCTGCGGAAGCGCTCCGGCGCGCGCGGCGAGTCGGTGGCGAGCGTGTACGCGTAGGGCACCTTCACCTTGCCGTCGCCGTCGACGACCGCCTGGTCGGCGTGCGCGAGGATCACGTCGGGATGTTCGTCCAGCGCCTCCACGCAGCGCCGCAGCAGGTCCCTGGCGTACAGGTCGTCGTGCGAGGCCCACTTGAACAGCTCGCCGCGGCACCGGGTGAACACGTAGTTGTGGTTCGGCGCGGCACCGATGTTGCGGGGCAGCCGGAGGTAGCGGATGCGTGAGTCCCGCGCGGCGTACGCGCGGCAGATGTCCTGCGTGCCGTCGGTCGAGGCGTTGTCGGTGATGACCAGCTCGAAGTCCTCGTACGTCTGGCCGAGCAGGGCGTCGAGCGACTCCGCGAGGTACTCCTCGCCGTTGTACACGGGCAGGCCGATGCTCAGCCGTGGATCTCTCCGGGGGGGCAGTCATGACGTCCTCACTTCGGGAAGGGTGTTCTGGTGGTGCTCGCGCAGGGCCGACCGCAGGTGCAGCCACCACACGGCGGAGCCGCAGGCGGTCGCGGCGGCGACGCCCCAGGCCGAGCCGGCGGTGCCGGCGAGGGCCTCGCCGCCGAGCCCGCCGCCGACGTAGCAGGCGGAGGCGAAGAGCTGGCTGCGCAGGCTGCGCCGGGCCGCGCCGAGCGCGCGCAGCCCG
>NZ_BNBT01000012.1 GCF_014656095.1 Streptomyces longispororuber | reverse complement strand
CCGCCCCCCCGCGCCGCCCCTCCCTCCCGGCCCCCTCCACGCATCCGTCGGTCCCGCCGCGGGCACCACCCGGCCGGGCCCGCACCCCCCCCGCCCGGCCACGGGCACCCCCTGCCCGCGCCCGGGTACAGCCCCTGTACAGCAGCTACGCGCGTAGATATGCTCCCCTCGTGACCATGCGGACGACTCCACCCACAGAGACAGACGAGGCCGCCGCGGCCCCGCCCCCCACCCCGGCCGGCCGGGCCGTGCCCGGCGCGTTCGCCGACGTCACCGCGTCGGCGTCCACGCTGCGCCGCTTCCTGCACGGGCTGCCGGGCGTGGACGCGGTGGGCCTGGAGGCGCGCGCGGCGGCGCTGGGGACGCGCTCGATCAAGGCCTCGGCCAAGGCGTACGCCATCGACCTGGCCATCTCCATGATCGACCTGACGACCCTGGAGGGCGCCGACACCGCGGGCAAGGTCCGCGCGCTCGGTGCTAAGGCCGTCCACCCGGACCCGACGGACCGCACCACCCCGCGCACCGCCGCCGTCTGCGTCTACCCGGACATGGTGGCCACCGCGAAGCAGGCCGTCGCCGGCACGGACGTGAAGGTCGCCTCCGTCGCCACCGCCTTCCCCGCGGGCCGCGCCCCGCTGGAGGTGAAGCTCGCGGACGTCCGCGAGGCCGTGGCCGCGGGCGCCGACGAGATCGACATGGTCATCGACCGCGGCGCGTTCCTCTCCGGCGACTACCTGAAGGTGTTCGAGGAGATCGTCGCCGTCAAGGAGGCCTGCCGCCGGGCCCGCCTGAAGGTCATCTTCGAGACCGGCGAGCTGTCGACGTACGACAACATCCGCCGCGCGAGCTGGCTCGGCATGATGGCGGGGGCCGACTTCATCAAGACGTCGACCGGCAAGGTCGGGGTCAACGCCACCCCGGCCAACACCCTGCTCATGCTGGAGGCCGTACGCGACTTCCGCGCGCAGACCGGGGTCCAGGTCGGCGTGAAGCCCGCCGGCGGCATCCGCACGTCGAAGGACGCCGTGAAGTTCCTGGTCCTGGTGAACGAGACCGCGGGCGCGGACTGGCTGGACAACCACTGGTTCCGCTTCGGCGCGTCCAGCCTCCTCAACGACCTGCTGATGCAGCGTCAGAAGCTGGCCACCGGACGCTACTCCGGTCCCGACTACGTGACGGTGGACTGATCACCATGGCATCCCTTTTCGAGTACGCGCCGGCTCCCGAGTCCCGCGCGGTCGTCGACATCGCGCCCTCCTACGGCCTGTTCATCGACGGCGAGTTCGCCGAGGCCGCGGACGGCAAGGTCTTCAAGTCCGTGTCCCCGTCGACCGAGGAGGTCCTCTCCGAGGTCGCCCGGGCGGGCGAGGCCGACGTCGAGCGCGCGGTGCGGGCCGCCCGCAAGGCGTTCGAGAAGTGGTCCGCGCTGCCCGGCGCGGAGCGCGCGAAGTACCTCTTCCGCATCGCCCGCATCATCCAGGAGCGCTCGCGCGAGCTCGCCGTCCTGGAGACGCTCGACAACGGCAAGCCGATCAAGGAGACCCGCGACGCGGACCTCCCGCTGGTCGCCGCGCACTTCTTCTACTACGCGGGCTGGGCCGACAAGCTCGACCACGCCGGGTTCGGCGCGAACCCCCGGCCGCTGGGCGTCGCGGGCCAGGTCATCCCCTGGAACTTCCCGCTGCTCATGCTGGCCTGGAAGATCGCCCCGGCCCTCGCGACCGGCAACACGGTGGTCCTCAAGCCCGCCGAGACGACCCCGCTCTCCGCGCTGTTCTTCGCGGACATCTGCCGCCAGGCGGGCCTGCCCAAGGGCGTCGTCAACATCCTCCCGGGGTACGGCGACGCGGGCGCGGCCCTGGTCGCGCACCCGGACGTGAACAAGGTCGCCTTCACCGGCTCCACGGCCGTCGGCAAGGAGATCGCGCGCACGGTCGCGGGCACGGACAAGAAGCTCACCCTCGAACTGGGCGGCAAGGGCGCGAACATCGTCTTCGACGACGCCCCGATCGACCAGGCCGTCGAGGGCATCGTCACGGGCATCTTCTTCAACCAGGGCCAGGTCTGCTGCGCCGGCTCGCGCCTGCTCGTGCAGGAGTCGATCCAGGAGGAGCTGCTCGACGCCCTCAAGCGCAGGCTCTCCACGCTGCGCCTGGGCGACCCGCTGGACAAGAACACCGACATCGGCGCGATCAACTCCGCCGAGCAGCTCGCCCGTATCACCGCCCTCGCCGACCAGGGCGAGGCGGAGGGCGCCGAGCGCTGGTCCCCGGCGTGCGAGCTGCCCGCCTCCGGCTACTGGTTCGCCCCGACGCTGTTCACCAACGTCACCCAGGCGCACACCATCGCCCGGGACGAGATCTTCGGCCCGGCCCTGTCGGTGCTGACCTTCCGCACCCCCGACGAGGCCGTCGCCAAGGCGAACAACACGCAGTACGGCCTGTCGGCGGGCATCTGGACGGAGAAGGGCTCGCGCATCCTCGCGGTCGCGAACAAGCTCCGCGCGGGCGTCGTCTGGGCCAACACGTTCAACAAGTTCGACCCGACCTCGCCCTTCGGCGGCTACAAGGAGTCGGGCTTCGGCCGCGAGGGCGGCCGCCACGGCCTGGAGGCGTACCTCGATGTCTGAGCGCTTGACTGTCTTCAAGACCTACAAGCTGTACGTGGGCGGTAAGTTCCCGCGTTCCGAGAGCGGCCGGGTGTACGAGGTGACCGACGCAAAGGGCAACTGGCTGGCCAACGCCCCGCAGTCGTCCCGCAAGGACGCGCGGGACGCGGTGGTGGCCGCGCGCAAGGCGTTCGGCGGCTGGTCGAACGCGACGGCGTACCTGCGCGGGCAGATCCTGTACCGCGTGGCGGAGATGCTGGAGGGCCGCCGCGAGCAGTTCACGCGCGAGGTCGCCGACGCCGAGGGCCTGTCGAAGTCCAAGGCGGCGGCGGTCGTCGACGCCGCGGTCGACCGCTGGGTCTGGTACGCGGGCTGGACCGACAAGATCGGCCAGGTCGTGGGCGGGGCGAACCCGGCCGCCGGGCCGTTCCTCAACCTCTCCACCCCCGAGCCGACGGGCGTCGTCGCGGTGCTCGCGCCCCAGGAGTCGTCGTTCCTGGGCCTGGTGTCCGTCATCGCCCCGGTGATCGCCACCGGCAGCACAGCGGTCGTCGTCGCCTCCGAGAAGGCCCCGCTCCCGGCCCTGTCCCTGGGCGAGGTCCTGGCCACGTCGGACGTGCCCGGCGGTGTCGTCAACATCCTCTCCGGCCGTACGGCGGAGCTCGCGGCCCCGCTGGCCGCGCACCAGGACGTGAACGCCATCGACCTCACGGGTGCCGACGCCGGCCTGGCGAAGGAGCTGGAGGTCGCGGCGGCGGACAACCTGAAGCGCGTGCTGCGTCCACAGGCTGTGGACGGGGACTTCACCGCGGCCCCCGGCACGGAGCGCCTCACCGCCTTCCTGGAGACCAAGACGGTCTGGCATCCCACGGGCTCGCTGGGCGCGTCGGGCTCCTCGTACTGAGCCTTCTCCCCTCTCCCCCGGACGCCGGGCGGGCCGCTCCCGGCCCGCCCGGCGTCCGCGCGTATCCGCCCGGCCGGATAATGGCGGCGTGATCGACAAGCGTCTGCGCGTGGTCCTGGCCGAGGACTCCGTCGTCCTGCGTGACGGCATGGTCGAGCTGCTCGGCGCCCGCGGGTGCGAGGTGGTGGCCGCCACGGGTACGGCGCCCGAGCTGCTCGCCGCGGTGGCCGCGCACCGGCCCGACGTGGCCGTGGTGGACATCCGGATGCCGCCCACGCACACCGACGAGGGCATCCGCGCCGCCGTCGACATCCGCGCGCGGACACCCGAGGTCGGCATCCTGGTCTTCTCCCAGCACGTGGAGACCGTCTGGGCCTCCCGGCTGCTCGCGGACGGCACGGCGGGCGTCGGGTACCTGCTGAAGGAGCGCGTCGCCCGTACCTCCGAGTTCGTGGACGCGCTGCGCCGGGTCGCCGACGGCGGTACGGCGCTCGATCCCGCGGTGGTCACCCAGCTCCTGCGCGGCGGACAGCGGCACAAGGTCGACGCCCTGACGCCGCGCGAGTACGAGGTCCTCGAACTGATGGCACAGGGCCACTCCAACCGCTCCATCGCGACGCTGTTCGCGGTGTCGGAGCGGGCGGTGGAGAAGCACGTGGCCGCCGTCTTCGCCAAGTTCGGCCTGCGGGCGACGGACACCGACAACCGGCGGGTGAAGGCCGTCCTCACGTACCTGGCGGAGAGCGGGAGCTGACGGCTCCGCGCGGCACCGCCCCGGGCGGGGGTGTCACAGGTGCGCGGGCAGTTCGGCGGTGATCACGGTGGGGCCGCCGGGCGGGCTGTCGACCCGCAGGACGCCGTCCACCGCCGCGAGCCGCCCGGCCAGGCCGGTCAGCCCGGTGCCGGTGCCGGGCGCGGCGCCGCCGCGGCCGTCGTCGCGCACGGTCAGGGTGACCCGGCCGGCGGCCGCGGTCGCGGCGAGCCCGGCCGCGCGGGCACCGCTGTGCCGGGCCACGTTGGTGAGCAGCTCGGCGGCGCAGTGGTAGACGGCGTGCTCGACCGCCGGATCCGGGCGTTCCCGCAGGTCCAGGTCGACGGTGACCGGCACCGGCACGGTGGCGGCAAGCCCCGGCAGCGCCTCGCCGAGCCCGCCGTCCAGCGCCACGGGGTGGATGCCCCGGGTGAGCAGCCGCAGCTCGGCGATGGTGGCGTCGGTCTGGCCCCGGGCGCGGGCCACCAGGCCGCGCAGCCGCCCGAGGTCCGGCCCGGCGGCGGAATCGAGCGCGTCGTCGGCCAGCGAGAGGGTGATGGCCACGGCGACCAGCCGGGCCTGGGTGCCGTCGTGCAGGTCGCGCTCCAGGCGGCGCAGCCGGTCGGTGTTCTCCGTGAGCAGGGCGGCGCGGGCGGCCTCCAGCTCCGTGACGCGCCGCTGGGCGCGGGCGGGGCCGAGCAGCAGCCGGGCGAGCCACCGGTTCGCCCGGCTCAGCGCCCGGACGGCACCGGGCACCGCGGCCAGGAGGACCAGGCCGAGCGGGACCGAGACGGCGACGGGCCAGAGGGCAGGACGCTGGTCCGGTTGCAGCAGGCGCTCCCAGAGCGGGAAGCCGAGCAGCCAGCCGCAGCCCAGCGGAACCGCGACGGCGGCGGCGAAGCCGAGCACGCCGAGCGGCAGCCGCAGCACCAGGTAGAGCAGGGCCCGCCAGGCGACCGGGTCGGTCAGCGCGACACGGCACCGGGCGATGGGGCCCTTCGCGCGGGGCGGCGCCGCCGGGGCCTCGACGCGCTCGCCGAGCAACCGCCCGACCAGCCGCCGGTGCAGCGCCCCGAGCCCCCGCGCGCCGGTCAGCGCCAGGGCCACGAACGGCAGGCCGAGCACGGTGAGCGAGAGCAGCGCCCCCGCGTAGAGGACGACGAGCGCGTAGCCGCCGCCGACCACGGCGAGCGGCAGTCCGACCAGGGCGAAGCCCCAGTCACCGCCCCGCACGCGCAGAGCACGCCGCATGCCCTTGACGCGCCTCGTGTTCCGTACGCCGCCACTGCCCCGGTCCCCCGGGACGCCGGGGCCCCGCCGCTCAGCCACGTACGGCTCCGGGCACCGCCGCGTACTCCCCCGGAACCGGCACCCTCACGCCGCACCCGCCGAGCGAGGCGCTCGACACCACCCGGGGCACGGAACACGGGGCGCCCGACCACCCGGTGCCCGGCCGCCCGGCCCCTCGCCCGAGGCGCACGGCACCCGGCCGCAACGCAACCCGCCACGAGGCACCCCTGCACGGACCCGGGCCGCAGGGCAAAACGCCCGACCGCCAGGACCCCCGCCGCAGGCGCAAGACCCCCGGCCGCAAGACATCCGACAGCAACGCAACCCACCGCGCAGCACCCCCGCGCGGGCCCCGCCCGTCCCGGTCACTCACGGCCGCCTCCCGCCGCCTCCACCGCCGCGCCGCGCGTCGCACGCGCGCCCGTGGCCAGGATGCCGGGGACGGTCAGCGCCGCCGCGCCCGCGACGGTCCAGGCGCAGGCGGCCGCCGGGACGGTCGGCAGCGGTGAGCCGGTCACCGCCGCGCTGAACGCCGCCGACGCGGCGCCCGCGACCGCCGCGCCGAGCAGGACGCCCACCGCCGTGGTCAGCACCGCCTCCACGGTCAGCACCCGCATGAGCTGGGCCCGGGTCGCGCCGACCAGCCGCAGCAGCGCGAACTCGCGGCGCCGCTCGGCGGTCACGGCGACCAGGGTGTTCACGGTGGAGACGGCGGCGAAGCAGACCAGCATCGCCAGTTCGACCTGGCGCAGCCAGACGTCGGTGTCGGAGGTGACGGCGGTCGCGGCCGCGCCCGAGGCGTCCTCGGCGGTACTCGTCATGATCATCATGGTGCCGGAGAGCCCGACGAGCAGCGCGACCGGCACCACGGCGGAGGCCAGCCGCCGCGCGTACCCGCGCAGGTTGGCGTCGGCCAGCCACCCCGCCCCGGGGGCCACCGCCCGCAGCGGAGCGCCCAGGACGGCGGCCAGGACGCGCGCCGCGAGCGGCCCGACCAGGGCGACGCCCGCGAGCAGCACCAGCGAGGCCAGCAGCGCCGCCTGCCCCGCGTCGTCCACCTCGCCCGCCGGACGGGTCGCGGCCAGGCGCAGCAGCAGGCCGCCGCCGACCAGCGCGGCGACACCGGCCAGCAGGCGGGGCACGCCCGTGCGCCCGTGCTCGGTCGAGCTCGCGGTGAGGGCGGCCGCGGGTGCGATGCGGGAGATCCGCCGGGCCGCGACGGCCGTGGCCACCAGGCCGACGGCGAGCGTGACGGCCAGCGCTATGAGCATGGGCAGCGGCGTCCCCGGCACCCGGACGTCCGGCGCCGCCAGCCCGCGCCGCTGCAACGCGGCGAGGAAGCGGCGGGCCGCCACCGCCCCGGCGGCCCACGCGGGCACGGCGACCAGCAGCGTGGTCACCACGACCTGGCCGCGCACCAGCCGCCGTGCCTGCCGGGGCGTGGCCGCGACGGTGCGCAGCAGGGCCAGTTCGCGGTGCTGCTGGCGCAGCGTGAAGCCGAGCGCGTTGACCACGACGAAGAACGCGACCAGGACGGCGATCTCGCCGAAGGCCCCGGCGATCAGCATCAGCCCGGGTCCCTCGACCGCGTCGCGGGCGGCGTCGGGCGCCGTGGCGTCGGCGGCCACCAGCGAGCCGAAGAGGGTCACGGTGGCGACGGCGAGGAAGAGTGATGCCGCCAGGCCGGCGAAGGCGGCCGGACGACGGCGCATCTGCCCGAGCCCGATGGGGGCCATCGCGCTCACCCGCCCAGCCGGCTCAGGCGGGCGCCGACCTCGGCCGCGGTGGGCCGGTCCAGCGCGTCCACCAGCAGGCCGTCGGCGAGCAGCAGCACCCGGTCCGCGTACCCGGCGGCGACCGGGTCGTGGGTCACCATCACGCAGGTCCGCCCCTCCTCGTCCACCCCGGCGCGCAGCAGGGCGAGGATCTCGTGGCCGGTGGCGCGGTCCAGCGCGCCCGTGGGCTCGTCGGCGAACAGCACCCGCGGGCGCGACACCAGCGCCCGGGCGATCGCCACCCGCTGCTGCTGCCCGCCGGACAACTGCCCGGGCCGGTGCCGCTCCCGCCCGGCGAGGCCCACCCGGGCGAGCGCCTCCAGGACCCGGCCCCGGTCGGGCCGCTCGCCCGCCAGCCGGCCGGGGAGCTCGACGTTCTGCGCGGCCGTCATCGCCGGCATCAGGTTGAACGCCTGGAAGACGAACCCGACCCGGCTGCGCCGCAGTTCCGCGAGGCGCCGCTCGGGCAGCCGGGACACCTCGGTGTCGCCCCACCAGACGGAGCCCCGGGTGGGCCGGTCCATCCCCGCGAGGCAGTGCAGCAGGGTGGTCTTGCCCGAGCCCGAGGGCCCCATCACCGCCGTGAACGTCCCCGGGGCGAGGCGCACGGACACCCCGCGCAGCGCCCGTACGGCGGCGGTCCCGCGCCCGTACTCCCGGTGCAGGTCCTCCGCCCGGGCGGCGTCCGCCGCCTCGTCCTCCGCCCCGCTCGTCGCTCTGTTCGTCGCCGTCTCAGCCATGCCTCCAGCCTCGGCGCCGCGGGCCCGGGAATCGATCATGCCCGCCCCCGGATCGGCGGTTCGGGAAACCGCACCCCCGCGGAGCGCACCCCTCCGGTACGCAGCCGTCGCCGCCTTCCCGGGCGGGCGCAGGGAGGCACCCGCCCCGCCCGGCGCTCCCCCGCCGCCGAGAGGGGATAATGCCTCGCGGACGTGCGCGACCCGCGGGGACGCGTCACGGCACACATGTCCGGCTGTCCGGCACCACCGCAGGTGAGAAGGTTCAGAGCTTTGGGTCCCCATCCTCCGACACCCACGCGCGTCGTCCTGCTCACCGGGCCCTCCGGCTCGGGCAAGTCGTCGTTCGCGGCCCGCAGCGGGCTGCCCGTCCTGTGTCTCGACGACTTCTACAAGGAGGGCACCGACCCGACGCTGCCGCTCGTCGAGGGCAGCACGGACATCGACTGGGACTCGCCGCTCTCCTGGGACGCGGACGTGGCCGTCGCCGCGATCAGCGAGCTGTGCCGCACGGGTCGTACGCGCGTACCGGTGTACGACATCGCCACGAGCGCGCGGGTCGGCGAGGAGACGCTCGACATCGAGCGCACGCCGCTGTTCATCGCCGAGGGCATCTTCGCGGCGGACATCGTGGAGCGCTGCCGGGACCTCGGCGTGCTCGCGGACGCGCTCTGCCTGCGCGGGCGCCCGTCCACCACGTTCCGCCGCCGGCTCCTTCGCGACCTGCGCGAGGGCCGCAAGTCCGTGCCGTTCCTGCTGCGCCGCGGCTGGCGCCTGATGCGCGCCGAACGCGCCATCGTGGCCCGCCAGACCGCCCTGGGCGCCCACCCGTGCGGCGCGGAGGAGGCGCTCGGCCGCCTCACCGACGCGGCGGCGGGCCGCCGCGCGCGGGCCCACGCGAGCGCCGCGTAGCACCGCCCGGCACGCGGTCACCGTACTGCCGCGCGGCACGGGCCCGTACGACAGCGCGGCAGTACGACAGCGCGGCGGCACGGCAGCACGAAGAGCGGGACCGGAAAGACCCCCCGGCCTTCCGGTCCCGCAGTGTTTCCCCCGTGGATCCCCCGTGATCCCCCCTCTTTCTTTCCTTTTCCTGCTTCCGCCGCTTCCCCCCTAGGAGCGGCGGCCCCCGTTTCCCCCTGTCCTCAGGCGACCAACTCGCCGAAGGACTCCTCCTGGTCACGGCCGAAGCTGAGGACCTCGTCCTCGCGCAGCCGGCGGAGGGACCGCCAGATGCTGGACTTCACCGTGCCGACGCTGATGTCGAGGATGTCCGCGATCTCCGGGTCCGTGCGGCCCTCGTAGTAGCGCAGGACCAGCATGGTGCGCTGGAGTTCGGGCAGCCGGGCGAGCGCCTGCCACAGGACGGCGCGCAGCTCGGTGCCGCGCATCGCGTCCGTGTCGCCGACGGTCTCCGGCAGTTCCTCGGTCGGGTACTCGTTGAGCTTGCGGCGGCGCCACGCGCTGATGTGCAGGTTCGTCATGGTGCGCCGCAGGTAGCCGCCGACGGCGGCCTTGTCGCTGATCCTGTCCCAGGCGCGGTACGTCGAGAACAAGGCGCTCTGCAGCAGGTCCTCGGCCTCGAAGCGGTCGCCGGTCAGGTGGTAGGCGGTGGCGTACAGGGAGGCGCGGCGCTCCTGGACGTAGGCGGTGAACGCCGCTTCGGCGTCCTCGGCCTGCGACCGGGAGGTCCGTTCCCCCGATTCCTCCCTGTACGCGGCGGCTCCCCCGTGAGCTGCCTTGTCACCGCCGCCCTTGAGCGCGTCAACCACCGTCATGTAACCGGTGTGCTGACGCCCGGTGCCGCGAGCGCACCCCCGCCCGCTCACGGCACCGGACTTCTCGTGCTTCTCAGAACTCCGGTGGATGTCGTGCAGACGCGTGACAACTGCGCTTGAGCTGGTGCTGTGCAGCGTGTTCATCTCGCGCCCCCCGTCGTGGAGTCTGGGATTTCCGTGTGACCAAAACTCTGCCGGAGCGACTTCATGGCGGTGTCCGCCGACTGTCACAGGCCTGTCACAGGGGTCGTGGCGCCACCGTCCAAGATCGACGACGCCGTTCGCTCGTGTGGGTGCCGTGTGAGACGCCGGCCAACAGTCGAACTGGGCCCGCGCCATGGGACAGAATGACGTTCGTGCCTTCCCTGTTGCTGATCGAGGACGACGACGCCATCCGGACGGCCCTGGAGCTCTCACTGACGCGCCAGGGTCACCGGGTGGCCACTGCTGCCACCGGCGAGGACGGCCTGAAGCTCCTGAGCGAGCAGCGGCCGGACCTGATCGTGCTGGATGTGATGCTGCCCGGCATCGACGGCTTCGAGGTGTGCCGCCGCATCCGGCGCACCGACCAGTTGCCGATCATCCTGCTGACCGCGCGCAGCGACGACATCGACGTGGTCGTGGGCCTCGAGTCGGGGGCCGACGACTACGTGGTCAAGCCGGTGCAGGGGCGTGTGCTCGACGCCCGGATCCGGGCGGTCCTGCGCCGCGGCGAGCGGGAGGCGAACGACGCGGCCACGTTCGGCTCGCTGGTGATCGACCGCGCGGCGATGACGGTGACGAAGAACGGCGAGGACCTGCAGCTCACGCCGACCGAGCTGCGGCTCCTGCTGGAGCTGAGCCGGCGGCCCGGCCAGGCCCTGTCGCGGCAGCAGCTCCTGCGCCTGGTGTGGGAGCACGACTACCTGGGCGACTCGCGGCTCGTGGACGCGTGCGTGCAGCGCCTGCGCGCCAAGGTCGAGGACGTGCCGTCCTCGCCGACGCTGATCCGTACCGTGCGCGGCGTGGGCTACCGGCTGGACGCGCCTCAGTGACAGATCCGCACGACCAGTCCCGCGGCCTGTCCGCGGTCCGCAAGGCACTCTGGTCCGGCCTGCGCTTCACGAGCCTGCGGCTGCGGCTCGTCGTCGTCTTCGCCCTGGTGGCGCTGACCGCGGCGGTGTCCGCGTCCGGCATCGCGTACTGGCTCAACCGCGAGGCCGTGCTGACGCGCGCGCAGGACGCCGCGCTGAAGGACTTCCGGCAGCAGATGCAGACCCGCGCGGGCGCGCTGCCGCCGAACCCCACGCAGGACGCGCTGCAGGCCGCCGCCGGCCAGATGGCCAAGAGCAGCCAGCGCTACAGCGTGCTCCTGGTCGGGGAGGACCCCGGCGGCCGGCGTATCCACGGCTACTCCGACCTGGACGGGTTCACCCTCGCCAAGGTGCCGAAGGCGCTGCGTGAGGCCGTGCGCAAGGAGCAGCCGCTCACCGACGGCAACAAGAGCCCGTACCACCTGTACTGGCAGCGGACCGTCGAGCACGGTACGCCCTACCTCGTCGGCGGCACGCGGATCGTCGGGGGCGGTCCGACGGGGTACATGCTGAAGTCCCTGGAGCCGGAGGCGAAGGACCTCAGCTCGCTGGGCTGGTCGCTCGCCATCGCCACGGCGCTCGCGCTGGTCGGCTCCGCGCTGCTCGCGCAGGCCGCCGCGACGACGGTCCTGAAGCCGGTGCACCGCCTGGGGGTGGCCGCGCGCCGTCTCGGCGAGGGCAAGCTGGACACCCGGCTGCGGGTGTCCGGGACCGACGAGCTGGCCGATCTGTCCCGTACGTTCAACCGCACGGCGGAGAACCTGGAGAAGAAGGTCGCGGACATGAGCGCCCGGGACGAGGCGAGCCGGCGCTTCGTGGCGGACATGTCGCACGAGCTGCGTACGCCGCTGACCGCGATCACGGCGGTGACGGAGGTCCTTGAGGAGGAGCTGGACGCCGAGACCGGCAGCGTCGACCCGATGATCGAGCCCGCGGTGCGGCTCGTGGTGAGCGAGACGCGGCGCCTGAACGACCTCGTGGAGAACCTGATGGAGGTCACCCGCTTCGACGCGGGCACCGCCAGGCTCGTCCTCGACGACGTCGACATCGCCGACCAGATCACCGCCTGCATCGACGCGCGCGCCTGGCTGGACGCCGTCGACCTGGACGCCGAGCGCGGCATCATGGCCCGGCTCGACCCGCGCCGCCTGGACGTGATCCTGGCCAACCTCATCGGCAACGCGCTCAAGCACGGCGGCTCCCCGGTGAAGGTGTCGGTGCGCCTGGACGGCGACAGCCTGGTGGTCTCCGTGAAGGACGGCGGCCCGGGCATCCCCGAGGACGTCCTGCCGCACGTCTTCGACCGCTTCTACAAGGCGAGCGCGTCCCGGCCGCGGTCGGAGGGCAGCGGGCTCGGCCTGTCCATCGCGCTGGAGAACGCGCACATCCACGGCGGCGAGATCACGGCGGCGAACGCGCCCGCGGGCGGCGCGGTGTTCACGCTGCGGCTGCCGCGCGACGCCTCGCCGCTGACGGCCGAGCCGGAGTCCGGCGCGGGCGCCGGCGGGGCGGCCGGGGCCGGCCGGGCCGGGGAACGTTCCGAGGAAGGCAAGGAAGAGACATGACCAGGCGAGGCCTGCGGGGCGTCCTTGCCGCCGCCGCGCTCACCACCGTGCTGGCCGGGTGCGGCATCCGCTCCACCGAGGTGCCCACCGACTTCGGCGCCGCGCCCTCGCGGGTGCCGTGCGGGGCGTCGGCGTCGGGCATCTCGGCGCGCGACCGGGCGACCGGCGTGCCCGTGCAGATCTTCCTGGTGTGCTCGGGCCGGCTCGTCCCGGTGGACCGGACCGTCCGCGTGCCCGGGCAAGCGGGCGGCACGGACCGGGTGCGGATCGCGCGGGCGCTCCTGACCGAGCTGTCCGCCGCGCCCGCGGCGGACGAGAAGCAGGCCGGGTACACCACGGAGGTGCGCCGGGGCCTCACCGTCACCGGCCCCCGGTCCGGCGACCCGGGCGAGGCGCTGCGGCTCAGCAGGCGCCCGCAGGAGCTGCCGACGGCCGCGCTCTCCCAGCTCGTGTGCACGTACGCGGAGAGCGCCGCGTCGGACGGCGGGGCGGTGCTGCTCGGCGGGCCGGCCGGGACGGACCCGCGCCGCTACGAGTGCACCCCGGAGGTCCGGGAACGGCCCGGCCGGGTGGCGCCGCCCTCCCGGCCCGTGGAGTCGTGAAGGGGCCGGGGCAGGGGCCGTTGTGACCCGCGCGGAACCGATCCCGCCGCCCGGCGCGTCTTGGGGGGCGTGCGTCAAGGCTCGGGCGGGCGCGGTGCCGCCATTCGCTTGCGCGCGGCGGGAGGGGTCCTCCTCGCCGCGCATCTCCTGGTCGTCGCGTGGATCACGCTGCGGCCGCTGGACGTGCCCTGGGTGAGCGCCGCGAATCTGGAGCCGCTGGCCGGCATCAAGGCCGACCTGGCGCGCGGGCCCGAGCAGGCGGCGCGGCAGATCGGCGGGGCGCTGCTGCTGCTCGCGCCGCTCGGGGCGCTGCTGCCGCTGGTGGGGGGCCGCATCGACGTGTCGCCGCTGGCCTCGCTGGCCCGTACGGTCGCGGCGGGCGCGCTGCTCTCGCTCGGCATCGAGCTGCTCCAGACCGGGGTGCCGGGGCAGGTCGTGGACATCGACTCGCTGTTCCTGAACACCGTGGGCGTGGCGCTCGTCCACGTCGCCGTGGTGCCCGCCGTGCGGGCCCGGCTGCGCCGCCGCCGCGGAGCGCGCCGCCGGGGTGTGCGCCCCCGGGCGCACCGCCCGCGGGAGGAGGTCACTCAGGGGTCGACCCCGACGATTCCCAGGGTCGGGATCGCCCCGTAGCCCGATGCCCGGTGGTGCCCGGGCTCCTACCGTGGAGTCATCGGGGTATACGGAAGCCGTTGCCTCTCGTACGCGATCCGACCTCGGCCCGTGAAGGAGTCACCATGTCCGCCCTTGTCCGCCCCACCGACGGCCGCATGATCGGCGGTGTGTGCGCCGCCCTCGCCCGCCGCTTCGGCATGTCGGCGAGGACCATGCGCGTCATCTTCGTCCTGTCGTGCCTGCTGCCCGGACCCCAGTTCCTGCTGTACGTCGCGCTGTGGATCCTGCTGCCGACCGAGGGCAAGGCCAAGCCCGCCTGGTGACCTCCCGGGCGCGGCTCGTGCCCACGCGCACGACGACGGGGCGCACCCCCAAGGGTGCGCCCCGTCAGTCGTGTGCGGCGCGGTGCGCGCCGGGTGGAGCGTGGGTCAGAGCGGCAGGCCGAGGCCCTGCGTCGGCAGGCCCTCGGCGGACAGGCCCTGCGTGGGCAGGCCGCCGAGGAGCTGGGTGACCGGGTCGGCCGCCCCCTGCGCGCCGGACTCCGGCCCGGCCGAGCGGGTCGCCTTCTCGCCGTCCTCGCCCTCGTCGTCGCCCGGCGCGGTGGCGGTCTTCGTGGCGCCCTCCACCGTGTCGGTCGGCAGCGACGGGACGAGGTGGTCGACGGCGGGGCCGGGCGCGGCCACCCCGCTCGTGAGGGCGTCCTGGCCCGCGGTGAGGGACTCGGGCGCCCCGGCCGGCAGGGTGCCCGCGGCCTGGTCCAGGGGCAGCGTCGTGGTGACGGTCTCCAGGGTGGTCGCGGGGTCCGCGACGGTGGCCGGGGCCGCGTGCGCGGCACCCGCGCCGAGGGCGGCGAAGGCGGCACCGAGCGCGGCGACACCGAGGGTCTTGGCGGCAGACTGCTTCATGGCAATGCGTCCTTGGTCCGGGGGCGTTGAGCGGTGCCCGACGTTAAACACCCCCCGGTGAGGCCCGCAAACAGCCGAAAGCGGCCGGGAGGTGGTAGTCCCGGCCGCTCCGTTGACGTACAAAATCCGTTTAGCTGTCGATGGAACCGCTGGTGGAGGCGGTCTGGCGGAACAGCCATTCGGACTTGAGTTCGGCGTATCCGGGCTTGATGACGTCATTGATCATCGCGAGGCGTTCGTCGAAAGGAATGAACGCCGACTTCATGGCATTGACGGTGAACCACTGCATGTCGTCGAGCGTGTAGCCGAAGGTCTCCACGAGGTGCTCGAACTCGCGGCTCATGCTGGTGCCGGACATCAGGCGGTTGTCCGTGTTCACGGTGGCCCGGAAGTGCAGTCGCCGGAGCAGCCCGATCGGGTGCTCGGCGTACGACGTCGCGGCGCCGGTCTGGAGGTTGGAGCTCGGGCACAGCTCCAGCGGGATGCGCTTGTCGCGGACGTAGGAGGCGAGGCGGCCGAGCTGCACCGTGCCGTCCTCGGCGACCTTGATGTCGTCGATGATGCGCACGCCGTGGCCGAGGCGGTCGGCGCCGCACCACTGGAGGGCCTGCCAGATGGAGGGCAGGCCGAAGGCCTCGCCGGCGTGGATGGTGAAGTGGTTGTTCTCGCGCTTGAGGTACTCGAAGGCGTCGAGGTGGCGGGTGGGAGGGAAGCCCGCCTCGGCGCCCGCGATGTCGAACCCGGCGACGCCCGAGTCGCGGTAGCGGTTGGCGAGTTCGGCGATCTCCAGGGCGCGGGCCGCGTGCCGCATGGCGGTGAGCAGGGCGCCGACGCGGATGCGGTGGCCGTTGGCCCGGGCGCGCCGCTCGCCCTCGCGGAAGCCCTCGTTGACGGCCTCGACGACCTCTTCGAGGGTCAGGCCGGCCTCCAGGTGCTGCTCGGGGGCGTAGCGCACCTCGGCGTAGACGACGCCGTCCTCGGCGAGGTCCTCGGCGCACTCGGCGGCGACGCGCCTGAGGGCGTCCTTGGTCTGCATGACGGCGCAGGTGTGCGCGAACGTCTCCAGGTACCGCTCCAGCGAGCCGGAGTCCGCGGCCTCGCGGAACCAGACGCCGAGCTTGTCGGGGTCGGTCTCGGGCAGGCCCGCGTACCCGCAGTCGCGGGCCAGGTCGACGACGGTCCCGGGGCGCAGGCCGCCGTCGAGGTGGTCGTGGAGCAGGACCTTCGGGGCGCGGCGGATCTGCTCGGAGTCCGGGGTGCCCGGGGCGGTGCCACGGCCCGTGTGACCGCTTCCTTCAGTGATCTTGTTGATCTGGCTCGTCATTTTCGCACTCTAACGCCTACGCGCGTAGAACTCACTGGTCGATACGGAACGGTGACCAGGCGGACGGGTGGCATACGGCGTGTCTTCTGCCACTGTTCTGCCATGGCTCAGCAAGCGACCTCCCGTCCGGCGCGCACGGCCGCGCTCGGCCGGTCGATCGGCACGCGCCCCGCGACGGTGAGCGCGGTGGTGCTGCTCCTGCCGGGCGGCCACGCCACCTCGACCCGCAAGCCGTCCTTCCTCGCCGCGGCGGCGGTGCGCTCCCTGGGGCGGCGGCTCGCCCGCGCCGGGCGCCCGGACGGCCTCGTGGCGCACGTGGTGCGCTACCGGGTGAGCGGCTGGAACGGCACGGAGGCCGAGCTGGCGCGGGACGCGGAGTGGGCGGCCGACGAGGTGGTGCGCCGCTACGGCGACGTGCCGGTGTGCCTGGCCGGGGTCGACATGGGCGGCCGGGCGGCGCTGCGCGCGGCCGGGCACTGTGCCGTCCAGTCCGTGCTCGCGCTCGCCCCGTGGCTGCCCGAGGAGGACGTGGCGGCGCCGCCCGAGCCGGTGAAGCAGCTCGCCGGGCGGCAGGTGCTCATCGTGCACGGCACGAACGACGAGCGGACCGACCCCGAGCTGTCGTTCCGCCTGGCGGAGCGGGCGAAGAAGGCGAACCGGGACGTGTGCCGGTTCGAGGTCCACTCCGACGGCCACCGGCTGAGCCAGCACCACGACGAGGTGCTGGCGCTGGCCGCGGACTTCGTGCGGGGGTCGTTGTACGGGTACCCGTACGCCCGGCCCCTGGAGGACGCGCTGGCGGCTCCGCCGCCCATCGGTTTACGGATGCCTCTTGCTTCCGGTTTCGGGAGGGCTCTGCGGGGCTGATCGCTCGCTGCTGACCGCGGGTGCGTTGTGGCTTGTCGCGCAGTTCCCCGCGCCCCTTCGGGCGCTTGTGTGCGGGGCGCTCACCTGCGGGGCGCGGGGAACTGCGGCGCACCGCTTACGGCAGGCGGACCGACTGGGCGTGGCGGAAGACGTTCTTCGGGTCCCAGGTCGCCTTGGCCTTCTGCAGGCGGGCGTAGTTGTCCTTGTAGTAGAGGCTGTTCCACGCCGTCGACGAGGTGTTCCAGGCGGCGTCGCCGAGGTCCTTGTCGGGGTAGTTGACGTAGCAGCCGTCGTTGATCTCGTTCGGCACCGGGACGCCGCCGGTCTCCGCGTACACCTCCTGGTAGAACTCGCGGATCCAGGCGAGGTGCTTGGCCTCGTCGGCCGGGTTGGTCCAGTAGGTCTGGTACTGGAGCTTGAGCACCGAGTCGCGCTGCGGCACGGCGGTGTCGCCGGGCTTGACGCTGTTGATGCGGCAGCCGTACGAGTCGACCTGGAGCAGGGCGTCGCCGTTGCTGTAGTCGGTGCGCGTCAGGTGCTTGTACATCGCCTTGATCTGGTGGGCGGAGAAGCCCTTGCGCGCGTACGCCGACTTGTACTTGCCGTACAGCGTGGGGTTGCCGCCGCTGAGGTAGTCGGTGGCGATGTACCAGGGCAGCGTGCGCGGCTTGGCGAACTGCGGCATGGCCGCGTGCTCGCCCGCCCGCTGGGTCATCGCCCGGCGGGTGACGCCCACGCCCGCCGAGACGGCGGCCAGGTAGTCGTCGAGGAGCGCCTGGGCGTTGGGGACCGTGGCGTCCATCTGCGTGAGCAGCACGATCTCCGAGTTGGCACTGGCCTTCTGGTTCAGCTTCAGCAGGCCGAACAGCGAGTTGTACTTGGAGTCCGGCGCGCTGTTCTGCTCGTGCCAGGTGCCCCAGTTCTGCAGCAGCCGGGTGAAGGACGCCTCGGTCATGTCCTTCCAGGGGAAGGCCGTGGCGTGCACGAAGACCTCGGACGGGGGCTTCGGAAGGAGCTTGGAGGGGTCGGTGCCGGTGGCGCCGGGCGAGCGCAGCCAGTACCGGGTGATCAGGCCGAAGTTGCCGCCGCCACCGCCGGTGTGGGCCCACCACAGGTCCCTGAGGCGCTCGTCGCCGGAGTCGCGGGTGGCGACGACCGCCCTGGCGGTGCCGTTCCGGTCCACCGTGACGACCTCGACGCCGTAGAGGTGGTCGACGGTCAGGCCGTGCAGCCGGGAGAGCAGACCGTAGCCGCCGCCGGATATGTGGCCGCCGGCGCCGACGGAGGCACAGGAGCCCGCCGGGAGCGTGACGCCGTACAGCTTGTAGAGCGTCTCGTAGATCTGCAGGTTGGAGGCGCCGCCCTCGACGGCGAAGGCGTTGCGGCCCTCGTCGTAGTAGACCCGCGTCATGCCGGACATGTCGATGACGACCTGGACGTCCTTGTTGAAGACGAAGTCCTCGTAGCAGTGGCCGCCGCTGCGCACCGTGAGCCGCTTGCCCGCGGCGACCGCGTCCTGCACGGCCCGCACCGCCTGGCCGGTGGTGGTGACCAGGCGCACGTAGTCGGGGTCGGCGACCCAGCGCTGGTTGATGCCGCGGACCAGGTCGGGGAAGCGGGGGTCGCCGGGCTGGACGGTGATGTAGTCCGGCGTCGTGGCGGTGTCGACCGCCGTCGCGGCCGCCATGGCGGCGGCCGACCGGGGCGCGGCCTGGGCGCTCGCGGGCAGGGCGGTGCTGACGGCCGCGCCACCGGCGACGGCGGCGGCGCCGGAGAGGAGGGATCTGCGGCCCAGAGGTCTGTCCTGCTTTGCCATGTGTGCCTCACTTGTCTCGCGCATGACGATGTCGGCCCAACGGGCATGACGCCAAGGGAAGTTGAAGACGCATCGAACGATGATCGATCAAGAGACTAGACCAGTGGGACGGGCGTGGCGCAACACCTTGACCGTTAAAAGTGTCCGAACTGCCAGCCCGGACCCGTTTGGTTGCAGCATGTGCAACTCGTCCTACTGACCGGTCCTGCCCATACCCCTATGGATGGGGCATTTTGACGTTCCGTCAGGTACGGGTCGCAGGTCGCGGGCTGCGGGTCGCGGGCCACGGGCCGCGGGTCGCGGGCCACGGGCCGCGGGACGCCCTCACCGCGGCA
Organism: Streptomyces longispororuber; assembly: GCF_014656095.1. Taxonomy (GTDB): domain Bacteria; phylum Actinomycetota; class Actinomycetes; order Streptomycetales; family Streptomycetaceae; genus Streptomyces; species Streptomyces longispororuber. The sequence continues at coordinate 83,846 of NZ_BNBT01000012.1, read as the reverse complement.
GCAACTGGCCCCGCCTGCCCAGCAGGAACCGCTTGAAGGCCGCCACCGGGGCCGTGTCCGGGTGGCCGTCCAGCCAGGCCACCCCGATCTCGCGGACCGCCCGCTGCCCGGTGACCGTCAGCTCGACGACGCCCGGCCGGGCCACGGCGGGCGGCGGCAGCAGGGCCACACCGAGGCCCGCGGCCACCAGGCCCCGCAAGGTCTCCGCCTCCTCCCCCTCGAAGGCGACCCGCGGCTTGAACCCGGCCTCGGCGCAGAGCGCGTCCGTGATCCGGCGCAGCCCGTACCCCGGCTCCAGGGTCACGAAGGCCTCGTCGGCGGCCTCCGCCAGGCGCACCCGCTTGCGCCCGGCGAGCCGGTGGTCGTCCGGCACGACGAGCCTGAGGCGCTGCTCGTCCAGGCGGCGGGCGACCAGGTCGGGCGCGTCCGGCACCGGCGAGGTCAGGCACAGGTCGAGCTCGCCCGCGCGCAGCCCCTCCAGCATGGCCTCGCCGTAGTTCTGCACCAGGCTGAAGCGCACCCGCGGGTGGTCGGCGCGGAAGGCGCGGATCAGGCCGGGCACGGTCTCGGAGCCCATGGTGTGCAGGAACCCGAACGCCACCTTGCCCGAGGCGGGGTCGGCGTCGGCGCGGACGGACTCCGCGGCCCTGCCGACCTCCGCGAGCGCGCGCTCGACAGAGGCGAGGAAGGTGCGGCCCGCCGGGGTGAGCGACACCGTGCGGCCGTGCCGCGCGAAGAGGTCGACGCCCAGGTCCCTCTCCAGGCGTACGAGCGCCCGGGACAGCGTGGACTGCGGCACCTGGAGCTCCTGGGCGGCGCGCGTGACGTGCTCGGTGCGGGCGACCCCGGCGAAGTACGCGAGCCGCGGGGCGAGCAGGCGCACGATGTGATCTGTGTCCTCTGTGTCACTGTTCTGCGACAGCCGCGCCGCTGACCTCCGCTGATGCTCCATGGGATGGATTATGGCCGTTCCATGCATTGGACGCATGAGGCGGGGCGGTCCTACGTTCGGGACATGCCTCCTGCCAGTAGCGGGGCGACCGCCACCCACGCGGCCGCCCTTCCCCCAGCGTCCCCCGCACCCGCCGCACCCCGTACGACCGACGACAGCCGCATGGCACCCGGAGGCCCCGGCTACCGCCGCATGAGCTTCGCGCTCTTCCTCGCGGGCGTCGCCACCTTCGCCCTGCTGTACTCCACGCAGGCCCTGCTCCCCCTGATCTCCGCCGACCTGGGCGCGAGCGCGTCCACGGCGAGCTGGACCGTGTCGGCCGCGACCGGCGCCCTCGCGCTGTGCGTGCTGCCGCTGAGCGCCCTGTCGGAGCGGTACGGCCGCCGGACCCTGATGACCGCCTCGCTGGCCGTCGCCGTCGTGGTCGGCCTGCTGGTGCCCCTCGCCCCCTCCGTGGGCGCGCTGATCGCGCTGCGCGCCGTGCAGGGCGCCGCGCTCGCCGGGCTGCCCGCCTCCGCCATGGCGTACCTCGCCGAGGAGGTGCGGCCCAAGGCGCTGGTCGCCGCGATCGGCATGTTCGTGGCGGGCAACTCCATCGGCGGCATGAGCGGCCGCATCGTCACCGGCTGGGTGGCGCAGGCCTGGGGCTGGCGCTGGGCGCTCGCCGTGGTCGGTGCCGTCGCGGTGCTGTGCGCGCTGGCCTTCCGCGCGCTGCTGCCCGCGCCGCGCCACTTCACGCCGGGCACGCTCAGCCCGCGGTCGCTGGGCCGCACGGTGCGCACCCACCTGGCGAACCCGCTGCTGTGCCGCCTGTACGCGATCGGCGCGCTGTTCATGACGGTGTTCGGCGCGGTGTACACGGTGATCGGCTACCGCCTCACCGAGGCGCCGTTCTCGCTGCCGCAGGGCGTCATCGGCTCGATCTTCCTCGTCTACCTGGTCGGTACGGCCTCCTCGGCGGCGGCCGGGAAGCTGGTGGGCCGCCTCGGCCGCCGCGGCGCCCTCTACCTGGGCGCGGGCACGACGGCCGCCGGTCTGCTGCTGTCCCTGTCGTCCGCGCTGCTCCTGGTCCTGCTCGGCCTCGTGCTGATCACCGCGGGCTTCTTCGCGGGCCACGCGGTGGCGTCCTCGTCGGTGAGCCGCACGGCCACGACGGGCCGCGCGCAGGCCTCCGCGCTCTACCAGTCCGCGTACTACGTCGGCAGCAGCGCGGGCGGCACGCTCGGCGCGGTCGCCTTCCACTCCGGCGGCTGGGGCGGCACGGTCGCGCTCGGCGTGCTCGCGGTGACCGGCGTCGTCGGCATCACCCTGTACGGGACGCGGGTGGCGCGCGGCCTGACGGCCGCGGGCGCCCACCACTGAGGGCCCGGCGCCCGGGCGGGGGGCGCGACCACCCCGTGACCTGCTGATTTCCCCGCTCCGGGGGCCGTTGTCAGTGGGCTGCGGTAGCTTCCGGAGTACGGACACTTCCGCACCCCGCGGACACGGGTCCGCGGGGAGCCGGCGCCGGCCGGCACGGGCACTGGGGTGGGTTGGGATGAGCAAGGTTGTCGGGGCGACCACGGAGCTGGACGCCAGTCTCGAGAAGTACCGCGTCGAGCTCACGGGGTACTGCTACCGCATGCTGGGCTCGGCCTTCGAGGCCGAGGACGCCGTGCAGGACACGATGGTCCGCGCCTGGCGGAGCTACGAGAAGTTCGAGGGCCGCTCCAGCCTCCGCTCCTGGCTGTACCGCATCGCGACCAACGTCTGCCTGGACATGCTGAACGCGGGCAACCGCCGCGCCCGCCCCATGGACCTGACCGCGTCCACGCCGCTGGCGCAGGCGGCCCTCACCCCCCGCGCGGACAACGTCTGGCTGGAGCCGATACCGGACGCCCGCGTGCTGCCCGCCGCCTCCGGCCCCGAGGAGGCGGCCGTCGCCAAGGAGTCGGTGCGGCTCGCCTTCGTCGCCGCGCTCCAGCAACTGCCCGCCAAGCAGCGGGCGGTGCTGATCCTGCGCGAGGTGCTCGCGTGGAAGGCGAGCGAGGTCGCCGAGCTCCTCGGCACCACGGTCGCCTCCGTGAACAGCGCCCTCCAGCGGGCCCGCGCGACCCTCGCCGAGCGCCCCGCGGACGACCCCGCCACGTCCGACCCGCTGGACGAGGACCAGCGCAAGCTCCTCGACCGCTACGTGAAGGCCTTCGAGGGGTACGACATGGCGGCCCTGACGGCCCTGCTCCACGAGGACGCCGTCATGACGATGCCCCCGTTCGACCTGTGGCTGCGCGGGCCGCGGGACATCACCGGCTTCATGTCGACGATGGGCGCGCCGTGCGCGGGCTCCCGGCTCCTGCCGGTCGCGGTCAACGGCACACCCGGCTTCGCGCAGTACAAGCCCGACCCGGACAACGGCGGCTACATGCCCTGGGCGATCCAGGTCATCGAGATCTCAGAGGGCCGCGTCGCCGGATTCCACTGCTTCCTCGACACCCAGCGGTGGTTCCCGCTCTTCGGGGTGCCGCTCCACCTCGACGCATAGCTCCGCGAGGCCGACCAGGCCGAGCAGGGCCCACAGGGCCGGGGTGGGGCCGCGCAGCCGCAGCCCCACCCCCGCCCTGCGCGCGGCCAGCCGCAGCCGGGCCACGGCGTCGACCGTGGCCAGGTCGGCCGTGGTGACGCCGCGCAGGTCGCACACGACGGGGCCCTGGCCGGGCCGGGCCACCCGGTCCAGCTCGGCGCAGAGCGCCGGAATGTCCTCCTGGCGGACGGGCCCGGTGAGGACCATGAGGTTCGCGGGGTTCTCATCGGAAGCTGCCACGCACAAAGGACCGCCCCACTCCCCCGAACTCATCGGTGAACCCGCGCCCTCCCCTGCCGCCGCCCTGTCTGGGGCTGCGCCCCTCGCCCCCCTCATCGGCGCTCCGCGCCTCGTCCTCAAACGCCGGACGGGCTGAAATCTCCCGCCCGCTCGGTACTGTGCCAGTCGCCCTTCCTTACCCAGGCACCGCAGGAACCGATCCAGCCGTGGCTCGGCGCGGTTCCCAGCCCGTCCGGCGTTTGAGGACGAGGCGCGGAGCGCCGTGGAGGGGGAAAGGGGCGGAGCCCCAGACGGAGGGGCGGGAGCTGGGGGGGCGTTGCTCCCAGGTCCGGTGAGGGGCGTTGCTTCCCGGGCCCGGGCCAGGGGTGTTGCTTCCCGGGCCCGGGTTCGGAGGATCAGCCCACGCGGTCCAGGATGATCGGGGCGGCCGAGAAGGCCGTGCCCGCGGGGGCGATGTCGTAGGCGTGCTCCAGGGACTCCAGGGCGTACGCGAAGCGCTCCGGGGTGTCCGTGTGGAGGGTGAGGAGCGGCTGCCCGGCGGTCACGGTCTCGCCCGGCTTCGCGTGCAGTTCGACGCCCGCCCCGGCCTGCACCGGGTCCTCCTTGCGGGCCCGGCCCGCGCCGAGGCGCCAGGCCGCGACGCCGACGTCGTACGCGTCGAGGCGGGTGAGGACGCCGGAGGCCGGGGCCGTGACGACGTGGGTCTCGCGGGCCACGGGCAGGGCCGCGTCCGGGTCGCCGCCCTGCGCGGTGATCATGCGGCGCCAGACGTCCATCGCGGAGCCGTCCGCCAGCGCCTTCGCCGGGTCCGCGTCCGGCAGGCCCGCCGCGTCGAGCATCTCGCGGGCCAGGGCGAGGGTCAGCTCGACCACGTCGGCCGGGCCGCCGCCCGCCAGGACCTCGACGGACTCGCGGACCTCCAGCGCGTTGCCCGCGGTCAGGCCGAGCGGCGTGGACATGTCGGTGAGCAGGGCGACCGTGCGCACGCCGTGGTCGGTGCCGAGGCCGACCATCGTGGAGGCCAGCTCCCGCGCGTCCTCGATCGTCTTCATGAACGCGCCGCTGCCGACCTTCACGTCCAGGACGAGCGAGCCCGTCCCCTCCGCGATCTTCTTCGACATGATGGAGGAGGCGATCAGCGGGATCGCCTCCACCGTGCCGGTCACGTCGCGCAGCGCGTACAGCTTCTTGTCGGCGGGGGCCAGGCCGTCGCCCGCCGCGCAGATGACCGAGCCGACGCCGTCCAGGACGTTCAGCATCTCCTCGTTGGAGAGCAGGGCGCGCCAGCCGGGGATCGCCTCCAGCTTGTCCAGGGTGCCGCCGGTGTGGCCGAGGCCGCGCCCGGAGAGCTGCGGCACGGCCGCGCCGCAGGCGGCGACCAGCGGGGCGAGCGGCAGCGTGATCTTGTCGCCGACGCCGCCGGTGGAGTGCTTGTCGGCGGTGGGGCGGGTCAGGGACGAGAAGTCCATGCGCTCGCCGGAGGCGATCATCGCCGCCGTCCAGCGGGCGATCTCCCGGCGGTTCATGCCGTTGAGCAGGATGGCCATCGCGAGGGCCGACATCTGCTCGTCGGCGACGGCGCCGCGCGTGTACGCGTCGATGACCCAGTCGATCTGCTCGTCGCTCAGCTCGCCGCGGTCCCGCTTGGTGCGGATGACGGAGATGACGTCCATGACAACAAGTCCTTCCGGCTGTGGCAGTGGTGCGCAGAGGGCGACTCTACGCGCATAGAGAAGGGGAGTTGACGAAGGCCCACGCCGACGGCGGGGGCCTTCTCCGGAGCCGGGCGCCCGGGGCGCGGGTTCAGCTCAGGTGCTCGGGGCCGAACGCGTCCGGGAGGAGTTCGCCGAGCGTGCGGACGCCCGACGCCGTCTCCAGGAGCAGCCCCGGGCCGCCGAACTCGTACAGGAGCTGGCGGCAGCGGCCGCACGGCATGAGGACGTCGCCCTTGCCGTCCACGCAGGTGAAGTGCGTGAGCCGGCCGCCGCCGGTGAGCTGGAGCTGCGAGATCAGACCGCACTCGGCGCACAGGCCGAGGCCGTACGAGGCGTTCTCGACGTTGCAGCCGGTGACCGTGCGGCCGTCGTCGGCGAGGGCCGCCGCGCCGACCGGGAAGCCCGAGTAGGGCGCGTACGCACGGGACATGGCCGCGCGCGCGGCGTCCCGCAGGGCCTCCCAGTCGACAGCGGTGGTCACTTGCCTTGCCCCTTCCGGTACGGCATGCCGTCCGCCTTCGGCATCCGCAGGCGTTGGGCGGAGAGCGACAGGACGAGCAGCGTCACCACGTACGGCGTCGCCGTCACGACCTGGTTGGGCACCTCGTCGGTGAGGCCGTACCAGGCGAACATCAGCGCCGAGACCGCCGCGGTGACCGCCGCGGGGACGTAGCGCTTGCGCCACACCAGGTAGACCGCCCCGATGAGGAGAAGGATGGCGAGCAGGAGCAGCAGGGCGTGGACGTTGGTGCCGCCGCCCCGCAGCTTCAGGCTGTCGGTGTAACCGAACAGGCCCGCGCCGAGCGCGAGTCCGCCCGGCATCCAGTTACCGAAGATCATCGCGGCGAGGCCGATGTAGCCGCGGCCGCCGGTCTGGCCCTCCAGGTAGATGTTGGAGGCCACCAGGGAGAGGAAGGCGCCGCCGAGGCCGGCGAGGCCGCCGGAGATCACGACCGCCAGGTACTTGTACTTGTAGACGTTGACGCCGAGGGACTCCGCCGCGACCGGGTTCTCGCCGCAGGAGCGCAGCCGCAGGCCGAAGGCGGTGCGCCACAGGACGAACCAGCTCAGCGGCACCATGGCGACCGCGATCAGGGTCAGCGGCGACACGTCGGTGAGCAGCCCGCTGAGCAGGCCCGCGAGGTCGGAGACCAGGAACCAGTGCTTCTGGTTGAGGTCCACGAGCCAGTCGGACAGGCCCGGCACGGAGAACTTGCCGAGCGATTCGACGGGCGGGGACTGCTTGGACGTACCGCCGTCGGTGCCCTCGAAGGCGAAGGTCGACAGGTAGCGGGTGGTGCCGAGGGCGAGGATGTTCAGGGCCACGCCGGAGACGATGTGGTTGACGTTGAACGTGACCGTGACGATCGCGTGCAGCAGGCCGCCGATGGCGCCGCCGAGGACGCCGAAGACGATGCCGACCCACGGGCCCCACTGGTAGCCCGCCCAGGCGCCGAACCAGGTGCCGAGGATGAGCATGCCCTCCAGGCCGATGTTGACCACGCCGGCACGCTCGGCCCACAGGCCGCCGAGGCCCGCGAGTCCGATGGGCACGGCCAGGCGCAGGGCGCCGGACATCTGCCCGGTGGAGGTGATGCCGTGGGCGTCCGTGACCATGCGGACGACGGACGTCAGGACGAGGACGCCCGCGACGATCAGGAGCAGGACGGGGAGCGAGATGCGGCGGCGGCCCGGCGCGGCGGGCGCGGGCGCGGCCTTGGTGACGGTTGCCGTGCTCATCGCGCAGCCACCTCCTTCACGGTGTCGTTGGTGCCGCCGGTGCCCGCGCGGCGGGCGGCCGCGGCGAGTTCCTCACCGACCCGCTGCTGCTGGCGCTTGAGGCCCCAGCGGCGCACGGCCTCGTACGAGACCACGACGGCGATCACGATCAGGCCCTGCATGATGACCGCGATCTCCTTGTCGTAGCCCTTGTAGTCGAGGGCCTGGGAGGCCTTGACCAGGAAGGCCCAGAGCAGGGAGGCGAGGGCGATGCCGACCGGGCTGTTGCGGCCGAGCAGGGCGATGCCGATGCCGGTGAAGCCGAGGCCGGTGGGGAAGCTCAGGCTGTAGGTGTGCACGTCGCCGAGGAGGATGGGCAGGCCCGCGAGGCCCGCGACCGCGCCGGAGATCAGCATGGCGGTGAGGACCATCCGCTTGGCGTTGACGCCGGAGGCCGCGGCGGCGGACTCCGAGGCGCCGGTGGCGCGCAGGTCGAAGCCGAACCGGGTGCGGTTGAGGACCAGCCAGTACAGGACGCCGGCGAGGGCGGCGACGATCACGAAGCCGTAGATCTCGCCGGAGGCGCCCATGTCGATGCCGGGGAACCAGCCGGAGGAGTGCATGACGCCGGTGGTGTTGTTGTTGCCGACCGGGACGCCGAAGTTCTCGTCAAGGGTGAGGTAGGCGATGACGCTCGTCGCGATGGCGTTGAGCATGATCGTCGCGACCACCTCGCTGACGCCGCGGGTGGTCTTGAGGATGCCCGCGATGCCCGCCCAGAAGGCGCCGGTGAGCATCGCCACGGCGATCAGCAGCGGGATCTGCAGGGCGGACGGCAGCGACACGTGCGCGCCGACGACCGCGGTGACCATCGCGGCGAGGCGGTACTGGCCGTCCACGCCGATGTTGAACAGGTTCATGCGGAAGCCGACGGCCACCGCGAGGGCGGCCAGGTAGTACATCCCGGCCTCGTTGATGATCAGTACCTGGACGTCGGAGTAGGTGGCCTGCTCGAACATCAGGGTGTACGGCTCGACCGGGTTCTTGCCCGAGGCGACCAGGACGACCGAGGTCAGCACCATGGCCGCGACGAGCGCGATGACCGGTCCGGCCAGCGCGAGGAGCAGGCGCTCCTTGTCGAACTTCTTCATCGGGCCTCGTCCTCCGGACCGGCTGCTTCTTGTACGTTCTCCGCGGCGCGGGCGCCCTCGGGGGCCGGGGTGGTGTCCGCCGGGGCCGGGGCCTGCGCGGCCGCCGTGTCCTCGGGGTCCGCAGGGCCCTTGGGGCCCTTGGGGTCCTCGGGCTCCTCCACGTGCTCCAGGTGGCCGCTGGCCGCGCCCGTCATGGCCGAGCCCAGCTCCTCCGGCGTGACCGTGGCCGGGTCGGCGTCCGCGACGAGCCGCCCGCGGTAGATGACGCGCAGCGTGTCGGAGAGGCCGATCAGCTCGTCCAGGTCGGCGGAGATCAGCAGGACGGCCAGGCCCTCGCGGCGGGCCTCGCGGATCTGGTCCCAGATCTGCGCCTGCGCGCCGACGTCGACGCCCCGGGTGGGGTGCGCGGCGATGAGGAAGCGCGGCTTGTGGCTCATCTCGCGGCCGACGATCAGCTTCTGCTGGTTGCCGCCGGACAGCGAGGCCGCGGTCACGTCGATGCCCGGGGTGCGGACGTCGTACTCCTCGACGATGCGCCGGGTGTCGGCCTGGGCGCCCTTGGGGTCGAGCCAGAAGCCGCCGGGGCCGCGCGAGTTGGGCTTCTCGGTGACGTGGCCGAGGATGCGGTTCTCCCACAGCGGGGACTCCAGGAGGAGCCCGTGGCGGTGGCGGTCCTCGGGGATGTACCCGACGCCCCGCTCGCGGCGCCTGCGCGTCGCCCAGGCGGTGATGTCCTCGCCGGCCAGCCGGATGGAGCCGGAGTCGGCGTGCTTGAGGCCGATGAGGGCGTCGATCAGCTCGGTCTGGCCGTTGCCCTCGACGCCGGCGAGGCCGAGCACCTCGCCCTCGTGGATGGTGAAGGAGATGTCGTCGAGGAGCGCGCGGGCCGATCCCTCGGCGAGCAGCCGCAGCTCCTCGACCTCGATCATCGGCCGGTCGGTGACCGTCGACTCGGCGGTCTCCGGGGTCGGCAGCTCGCTGCCGACCATCAGCTCGGCGAGCTGGCGCGGGGTGGTCTCGGCGGGGACGGCCGTGCCCACCGTGGTGCCGCGCCGGATGACGGTGATGTCGTCCGCCACCGAGAGCACCTCGCCGAGCTTGTGCGAGATGAAGATGACGGACAGGCCCTCGGCCTTGAGCTCGCGCAGGTTGTCGAAGAGCGCGTCGACCTCCTGCGGCACGAGCACGGCCGTCGGCTCGTCGAGGATCAGCGTGGTGGCGCCCCGGTAGAGGACCTTGAGGATCTCCACGCGCTGCCGGTCGGCGACGCCGAGGTCCTCGACGTACACGTCGGGGCGCACCCCGAGGCCGTACCGCTCGGAGAGCTCCAGCACCTTGCGGCGGGCCCCGGCGCCGATGCCGTACAGCTTCTCGCTGCCGAGGACGATGTTCTCCAGGACGGTGAGCTGGTCGGCGAGCATGAAGTGCTGGTGCACCATGCCGATGCCGCGCGCGATGGCGTCGGCGGGGCTGTGGAAGGCGACCTGCTCGCCGTCGACCGCGATGGTGCCCTCGTCCGGCTTCTGCATGCCGTAGAGGATCTTCATCAGCGTCGACTTGCCGGCGCCGTTCTCGCCGACGAGGGCGTGGACGGTGCCCTTGCGGACGCTCAGGTGGATGTCGTGGTTGGCCACGACGCCCGGGAACCGCTTGGTGATCCCGGTGAGTTCCACCGCGCACGCGGTGGTGGCGGTGGGCGGAGGGGTGGTGGACGCGTCGATGGCGCACTCTCCTCGGGGACTCAAAGGAAAGGGGCCTGCGCCGCGCACGCGGTGTGCCCCTGCTTCACGCCTCAAGCGCCGCCGCGGGCGCCGACTGCGGCGCCGCGCACGGGGGTTGAGGCCCTGACCGTGGGAACGGGGCGGGTGCCCGGGGGCCTGCCCAGGGGGTCCCCGCCCCGTTCCGCGGCCGTGACGCCGCGATCTACAGCTTCGTCTTGACCTTGATCTTGCCGCCGATGATGCCCTGCTCGGCCTTCTTCAGCTCGGCCTGCAGGTCCTTCATCTTCGTGAACTCCGGGTTGGAGTCGGCCAGGCCGACGCCGCCGGACTTGAGGTCGGCGCGCACGACGCCGCCCTCGGCCTTGTCATCCTGAACCGACTTCACCAGGTTGTACACCGCGCCGGCGACGTCCTTGGTGGCCGAGGTGAGGATGTACTTCTTGTACTTGTCGAGCGCCTTCTGCTTGTACTGGTCGGAGTCGACGCCGATCGCCCAGACCTTCTTGGCGGCGGCGGCCTCGATGACGCCCTGACCGGACAGGCCGGCCGCGTGGTAGACCACGTCGGCGCCGCCCTCGATCTGGCCGCTGGCGGCCTCCTTGCCCTTGTCGGGGCTGGAGAAGCCGCCGTCCTCGGCCTTCTCGGTGAGGAACTGGCGCTTGATCTTGACCGACTTGTCGGTGGCCTGGACGCCCTGGACGAAGCCGGCCTCGAACTTGCGGATCAGCGGGTTGTCGACGCCGCCGACGAAGCCGACGGTCTTGGACTTGGTGGCCTTGGCGGCGGCGACGCCCGCCAGGTACGAGGACTGCTCCTCGTTGAAGACCAGGTCGGCGACGTTCTTCGCCTCGATGGTGGCGTCGTCGACGATGCCGAAGGTGACGTCCGGGTTCTTGGCCGCGACCTCCTTGATGGCGGGCGCGTAGGCGTAGCCGACGCCGATGACGGGGTTGTAGCCCTGCTTCGCCAGCTCGGTGAGGCGCTGGATCTTGTCGGCGTCGGACTCGCCGTCGGTGGGCTCGACGGCCTTCTTGCCGACGCCGAAGTCCTTGGCGGCCTTGTCCATGCCGGCCGTGGCGGCGTCGTTGAAGGACTGGTCGCCCGCGCCGCCGACGTCGTACGCGATCGCGACACCCTTGCTCTTGCCGCCGTCCTCGCTCTTGGCGGCGTCGCTTGAGGTGCCGCCACAGGCGGAGACGGTGACGGCGAGGGCGGCGGTCGCGGCGGACGCGAGCGCGAATCGGGACACCCGGCGCATGGACGAACTCCTTAGACAAGTCCTTGGACGAGGACGGGGGTGCGTACGTGCGTACGGCCGCGCCGCCTGCCCCGGGCCCGGGCGCGCCTGCGGCGTGCTCTTGCCTGGGAGTACGGACGTGCGGTGCGTACGGGACGACGTACGGGAACGCGCCTCACCGGCGCGATTTCGCCGCAGCGTAACGCGCGTAGACCTGACATAAGAACCCTTCTGTCCGCTCCGTTATCGACCTGTGGCCCCCGGGCGACGGCGAGATGACGCGCAGGTGATCACCCCCGCACCGACCCCACCCGGGGCCGACCCGCCGGGGCGCAACGGGTTATACGTACGACGAACACCCGGGCACGGCCGGGGCGGGCCCCCGCGTTATACGTACGACGTGAACCTGCCCACGGCGGGGCGGTTTTGGGGCGGGGCGGGGCTCGCGGGGCTCGCGGCCGGCAGGGGAAGGGCTCGCCCGGGCGGGGCGGGGCGGGTGCGTGTGGGCGGTGCGGTTTGCCCGTGCCGGGCGGTGCCGTTCGGCCGTGCCGGGCGGGGGTGGGTGCGTGTGGGCGGTGCCGTTCGCCCGTGCCGGGCGGGGGCGGGCGCCCGCGGACGGCACCATTTGCCCCTACGGGCGGATGCGGCCACGCACGGGTGGTGCCGATCGCCCTTTCCCGACGGTGCGGGCGCCCGTGGACGGGCCCGTTCGATCCCTCCGGGCGGGTGCGGACGGCGCCTGCAGGCGGGCCGTTCGCCCCTACGGGCGGATGCGAGCGCCCGCGGGCGGTCCCGATCACCCCGCCCCTGCTCGGCGGGGGCGGCCACCCGCGGGCGGTGCCGATCGCCCCTTCCGGGCGGGGGCGGGCGCCTGCGGGCGGGCCGTTCGCTCCTTCCGGGCGGATGCGGCCACCCGCGGGTGGTGCCGATCGCCTCTCCCCGACGGGTGCGGGCGCCCGTGACAGGCCCGTTCGCTCCTTCCGGGCGAGTGCGGGCGGCGCCTGCAGGCGGGGGCAGGCGGCGCCTGCGGGCGGGGTTCGCCCCTTCCCGGCGGTGCGGGCGCCTGCAGACGGCGCCATTCGCCCCTACCGGCGGAGGCGGCCACGCGCGGGGGGGGGCCGACCGCCCCTCCCCGACGGGTGCGGGCGCCCGCGGACAGGCCCGTTCGCTCCTGCCGAGCGGGGGCGGGCGGCGCCTGCGGGCAGGCCGTTCGCCCCTTCCGGGTGGGTGCGGCGCCTGCGGACGGCGCCATCCGCCCCTACGGGCGGATTGCGGGCACCCGCGGACGGGCCCGATCGCCCCTTCCCGGCGGAGGCGGCCACGCGCGGGTGGTGCCGATCACCCCTCCCCGGCGGGTGCGGGCGCCCGCGGACGGGCCCGTTCGCCCCTTCCCGGCGGTGCGGCCCACCGCGGACAGTGTCGTTCGCCCCTACGGGCGGGCGTCGGGCGCCTGCGGGCGGTCCCGTTCGCCCCGCTACGGACGGGTGCGGCCAACCGCGGACAGGCCCGTTCGCCCCTACGGGCGGGTGCGGACCTGCACGCGGCCGTTGATGATGTCCTTCTCCGCCTTCTCCACGGCGGCCACGATGTCCTTGCGCGCGCGGTAGGCGGGGTTGGAGTCCGCGAACCCCACCCGCCCCGACCGGAGGTCGTACCGCTGGGTCCCGGTCATCGGCTTGCCGCGGACGACCGACTTCGTCAGGTCGTACACCGCCCCGCCCACGTCCTTGAAGGCCGAGCCCAGGATGTACCTCTTGTACTTCGCCAGGGCTTTCTGCCGGTATTGGTCGGAGTCCACACCGATGGCCCACTTCTTCTGCGCCCCGGCCTCCTGGATCACGCCCTGGCCGGAGAGCCCGGCGGCGTGGTACACCACGTCCGCCCCCGCTTCGAGCTGGCCGCTCGCGGCGTCCTGGCCCTTGTCGGGGCTGGAGAAGCCGCCCTCCTCGGGCTTCTCGGTCAGGTACCGCCGCTCGATCCTGATCTTCGGGTCGACCGACTTCACGCCCTGGACGAACCCGGCCTCGAACTTGTGGATGATCGGTATGTCGACGCCGCCGATGAAGCCGACGTGCCGCGCCCTGGACGCCTTCGCGGCGGCGACCCCGGCGAGGTACGACCCCTGCTCCTCGTGGAAGACCAGGTCGGCGACGTTCGCGGCCTGGACGGTGTTGTCGTCGACGATCCCGAACGTGGTCTTCGGGTACTTCTTCGCCACCTCCTGGATGGCGGGCGCGTAGACGAAGCCGACGCCGATCACCGGGTCGTACCCCTGCCGCGCGAGCTGCTCGATGCGCTGGGTCTTGTCGGCGGCGGACTCGCCGTCGCCGGGCTCCATGTCGACGCCGCCGATCCCGAAGTCCTCGCGGGCCCGCTCGTAGCCGGAGAAGGCCGCGTCGTTGAAGGACTGGTCGCCCTGGCCGCCGATGTCGTACGCGAGGCCAATGCCCTTGCCCTGGTAGGCACCGCTCTTCTTGCCGCCGTCGTCGTCCTTGGCGGCGTCGCTGCTGGTCTCGCCGCAGGCGGTGGCCAGGAGCGCGAACGCGGTGACGGCCAGGGCGAGTTGGGACCACCGCGCGCTTCGTGTACGCGTATGCGCGTGTGCATGTGCAGGCGTATGCGCGTGTGTACGTGTCCGTGTACGTGCCGGTGCTGTCCGTGCACGGGTACGGGTACGGGTGGTGCGGAGCTGACGACGCCGACGCATAGGACGTACCCCTCACGTTCCGATCGTTCCCCGGCGCACCTGGAACGGCGCGGATGTCGGCGCACATTAATGCGCGCGGAAAGGGGGCGACACGGGTCCGGCGGCCGCCGTTACCGATTCGTGGCGGGTGTCGTCGACACCGTGTGACGGGTGGGACGCGGGGCGTCTCGTGGTGCGGGGCGCCTCCCGCCGGTGCGGGATGCCTGCCGGTCCGCGGCGCCTCCCGGTGCGGGGCGCCTCCCGCCGGTGCGGGGCGCCTCCCGGTGCGGGCCGTCGCGCCGTGGGCGCCTTGTGGGTGCCGACGGCGGCGCGCGCGGGGGTCCCGGCCGGGAGCTTCTGGCGTGGCGGCCGTGGTGCTGTCTGCGGGACGCCCGGGGGCCCGGTGTGCGGGTGTGCGGTCCCTGGAGTGGGGCTGGGCCCTCAGGAGGGGCGGTTGGCCGCGTCCACGAGCGCCGCCGCGGTGAACAGCTCGACACCCACGGTGATCGCGTACTCGTCGGCGTCGAAGTCGCCCTGGTGCAGGTCGCGCACGCCGCGCTCGCCGGGCGTACGGACGCCGAGCCGCGCCATGGCCCCGGGCACGTGCTCCAGGTACCAGGAGAAGTCCTCGCCGCCGAGGCTCTGCGCGGTGTCCTCCACGGCGTCGGCGCCGCGCCGGGCCGTCATGGCGTCGCGCAGCAGGTCGGTGACGGCCGCGTCGTTGACGACGGGCGGCACGCCGCGGACGTAGTTGATCGCGGACTTGGCGCGGTGCAGGTCGGCGACCTCCTGCACGGCGGCGTGGATGATGTCGGGCGCCTGCCGCCAGGTGTCCAGGTCGAGGCAGCGGATGGTGCCGGACAGCTCGGCGTGCTGCGGGATGACGTTGCACGCGTGGCCGGCCTCGATGCGCCCCCAGGTGACGGAGAGGCCCGAGCGGGCGTCGACGCGCCGGGCGATGAGGGCCGGGACCTCGGAGACGACCTTGGCGGCGGCGGTGACGAGGTCCGTCGTCAGGTGCGGTCGCGCGGTGTGGCCGCCGGGCCCGTCCAGGGCGACCTCCAGGCGGTCGCAGGCGGAGGTGATCGGCCCGTGGCGCAGGCCGATGCGGCCCGCGTCGACGCGGGGGTCGCAGTGCACGGCGATGATGCGGCCGACGCCGTCGAGGGCGCCGCACTCCAGGGCCTCCGTCGCACCGCCCGGCAGCACCTCCTCGGCGGGCTGGAAGATCAGCCGCACCGGCTGCGGCAGCCGGTCCTGGCGCGCCAGCTCGGCCAGGACCAGGCCCGCACCGAGGACGACGGTCGTGTGCACGTCATGGCCGCAGGCGTGGGCGCGGTCCGGCACGGTCGACCGGTACGGGACGCCGGCCTTGGTGTCCGGGATCGGCAGCGCGTCGATGTCGGCGCGCAGGGCGAGGACGGGGCGCCCGGCGGCGTCCGGGTCGCCCCCGACGTCACAGATGAGCCCGGTGCCGCCCGGCAGGACGCGCGGGGCGAGCCCGGCCTTCTCCAGGCGGGCCTTGAGCGCCGCGGTGGTGCGGAACTCCTGGTGGCCGAGCTCGGGGTGCATGTGCAAGTCGCGACGGAACGCGACGAGTTCGGCGCGCAGCGCTTCTGGCAGCGCGCCGGGCAGGTTTCCGGGCGGCGCGGAATCGGCTTCTTCGGACGCGTCGGACGCGTCTGACGCGTCTGCGGACGCGAGGGACATCAATTGGTTCACCCTGTGAAGGGTAAGCCGACGGGGCCGTCAACTAAGGCGCGATCAACAAAACTTCAGCCAGATTGAGGTAAGAATCAGGGCACCCTTGCGCATGCGCGCTTGGCGCAGCGGGTATGTAGCAGTGTTGCCGTTCGCACGCGCAGAGCGATCGCCGCAGGTCATGTGGCACGGGTCGGCCGTGGGGGAGATCACCTGCGAGGCGGCGGGGGCCGCCGGGGACGGTCGGCCGGAGTCGAGCGGCGTCCAACTGAAACTCGGCCGAGGGCGCCGGCGGCACCGTCCCCGCCCCGCCCCCACCCCCGCCGTACGCGCGCCCGCACCCGCCCCCACCGGCGCCCGCGCCCCGCGCTTGTCCTGTGCCGGGACAGGCCGCGACGGAGCACTCCCGCCCGCGATGTGCGAAATATCACTCAGCGCGGCAAATCCCCCGCTCCGCCCCCCTTTGTACCTCACATTGACTTTCACACACGCACTGTGAATTCATCACCCAGCCTTCACGAGATCACATCTCCTTCACGCACCCCTGCCCGCCCGCGGGCGTGCGTGCGCCCTCGCGCGTCCGCGGGCGGGCGGAGGCTGACCGGAGGACCCTGGGTGAAGATCGAGTTCCTGATCCACAACGCGTACGGCATCGGCGGCACCATCCGCTCCACCGCCAACCTCTCGGCTGCGCTCGCGGCCGCGCACCACGACGTGGAGGTCGTGAGCGTGCACCGGGTGGCCGAGAGCCCGGAGCTGCCGTTCGACCCGCGGGTCCGGCTGCGCTCCTTGATCGACATGCGCCCGGACAGCCCGTCGTACGAGGGTGAGCACGAGCTCAACAGCGGTCCGAACAGCATGTTCCCGGAGAAGGGCGTGGACTTCGGCCGGATGCGCTACACCAGGCTGCACGACCAGCGCCTGGCCGCGTACCTGGAGGGGACCGAGGCGGACGCGGTGATAGCGACCCGCCCCATCCTCAACGGCTACCTGGCGCGGTACGCGCGCACGAGGCGGGGCCGCCCGGCCTACCTCCGCATCGGCCAGGAGCACCTCTCCCTGGACGCGCACAGCGACCAGCTCCGCGGCGACCAGAACGCCGCGATAGCCGAGGGCCTGGACGCCTTCGTCACGGTCTCGGAGGCGGACGCCCAGCTCTACCGCGCGGCGCTCCCGACCGTACGGGCGAAGATCCTCTGCATACCGAACGGCGTCACGCCGCCCTCCGTCACCCCGTCCGCCCTCGACTCCCGCACCGTCGTCGCGGCGGGCCGCCTGGTGGCCGTGAAACGCTACGACCGCCTGATCAACGCCTTCGCGAAGGTCGCCGCCGAACACCCCGACTGGACGCTGCGCATCTACGGCCGCGGCCCCGACCAGGCCCGCCTGCGCGGCCTCGTCGACGAACTCGGCCTCTACAACCGGGTGTTCCTCATGGGCCCCGCCTCCCCCATCGAGACGGAGTGGGCGAAGGGGGCGATCGCGGCGGTCTCCTCCGACATGGAGTCGTTCGGCATGACGATCGTCGAGGCCATGCACTGCGGTGTCCCCGTGGTGGCGACGGACTGCCCGCACGGCCCGGCGGAGATCATCACGCACGGCGCGGACGGCCTCCTGGTCCCGCTGGCGGGTGGGGTGGACGCGTACGCGGACGCGCTGAAGTCCCTGATCAAGGACCAGGAGCTACGCGCGCGCATGGGTGTGGCGGCCCGCGCGAAGGCCGCGACGTACGCCCCGTCGGTGATCGCGCGCCGCTACGAGGACCTGATGGAATCCCTGCGGCCGGGTGTCACCTCCCCGCGCCGGAGCCTCACCACGCGCCTCCGCGCGGCCTTCGCGTCCCCGCGCGAGGCGGCCGCTCCGGCACCGGACCCCGCCGAGCAGGAGGCCGTCGTGCCCGCCGCTTCGGCCCGGATGACGCCCGACGGCAGCCTGGCGGTCGCCCCCGCCCCCGACACCCTGCCGGACGGCCCCCTCGACCTGGTCCTGCGCAAGCGCAAGGACCCGCAGCGCCGCGAGGTCCGCGTCCCGGTCGGGTCCCCGGTCGCCGCGGCGGGTCCGGTCGCCACGGTGCCCCGCGCCGCCCACGTCCTCGCCGAGGGCCGCTGGGACTGCTACGTGGCACCGCGCGAGGCCCCGGCGGACCGCCGGCGCCTGCGGGCCCGCCTGGTGGAGACGGCGGCCCTCCTGACGCTTCCGCCGGTCGTCACGGCCGAGGGCCTAAGCTCCTGGATCCCGTACACCACGGCCGACGGCTACCTGGCGGTCCGCACGTGGCTGCGCCCGGCCCACGCCGAGGTGAACCACGTCCTGGTCAGCGAGGAGGGCGCGACGGTGACGGCGAAGCTCCTGGGCGACGCCGAGCTCCGCAGGACGGGCGACGCCTCCCCGCCCCCCGGCGCGGAGCCCGACACGGTCACCCTCACCCCCCGCGCCGACCCGGCCGCCGAAGGCACCCCGGGCCCGCGGACCGCCGCCCTCACGGTGCCCGTACGCGCCCTGTCCCCGGCCCACTTCCAGTTCACGCTCCCCTACGCCGAGGCACAGGCGCACCACGGCACGGCCGACCACACGATCTGGGACCTCCACCTGCACACGGCCGGGCGGACCATCCCCATCGGCCGCATCACGGGCGACACGGTCGAACGCAAGAAGCCGAACCCCTACCCCGCGGTCGAACTCCCCCACCCCACCGACACCACCACCCGCCTCAGGCCCTACTACACGGCAACCAACGCCTTGGCCCTGAGCGCCCGCTCCATCGCCGCGAAGGCCGACGACCCCGGCGCCTGACAAGCGATCGCCAGGCAGCCAGCAGGCTTTGAAGCCCTGCCGAGCGTTCTCGGCAGGGCTTCAGGCTTTCCTCGAACGAGTGTCCTAGAGGCGCAGCTCCGACCCCCTCGGAGCACTCTGGTTTCACGCGCTCCGGGCGCTATTCGTAACTCACGGCTGCCCGAAAGATCGCCGCGACCATGGACCAACTCGGCGACTCGGGAACCGGCCCGCCCATGACGTTCTCGAAGAATCCATCCATCGCCTTGGCCCAGCGGGCAGATGCGTCGACGAAATCCGCAGTAGCGGGATTCTCCAACGGGACCTGCCCCTCACTGAGGGCCTTGGCCAGCTCTTGCAAGTACACCGCAAAGTCTTCCCGCGACTCAATCTCGTTCAGCCGAGCGTCAGGCCAGTTCACGGCGCCCACTCCACCGGGTCGTAATGATTGATCACAATCGACCTCCCCTCGTTCTTCGTTGTGAATTTCCATGCTTCACCTGCGGCTTCTTCAGGAGTTGCCATCCTGAACGGCATCGGGATTCCAGCTTTCTGGAAGGCGACCAACCGCCGGTTGTCAAGCGTGTAGAGATTCCCGTTCTTGTAGTGCAGCCGCATGGTGGGCAAAGTTTCGGGGTTCACGTATCCCGAACGCAGGCCGGCCGCAGTTTGCTCGATCGTCTCACCACTGCTGAACCGCGGACTAACCGTATCTTGCGAGAACCTAACCAGTTTCGGGTCGATCGTTCCTTTACAGTTGTGAACCAGAACAGGTGTGGCACCCGCCGCCACATAGTACGTATGCAGATCCGCAACCGTCAGGTTGTGGACGGCCGCCTGCTGCGTCCAGCGGGCGACCGCTGTGATCTGGACGTGCGTCCCTGCGCTGGTCCGCAGCCACTGGCCCGGACGCAGGTCCGTCGCGTCGAGCCACTTGCCCAACTCCGGGACCCAGAACGGATGGCCGTCGGTCGCCGTGACGGACGCCGTCTTCGCGCCCTTCTTGCCGTCCGTGTCGATCGTGACCTTGACCAGGTGCTTGGCACCCTTGCCCTTGATCTCCGCCGTGACGGTACGGACCTTCGTCCTGCCGGTCCGCGGGTCGGTGGCGAGGACCTTGTCACCTATGTCGACGTCCCTGATGGACTTGGTACTGCCGTCCGCCATCAGGACTCTGGTGCCTGGCGTGAAGCTGTTGCTGAGGCACTCCTTCGCGGCCGCGTCCTCCAGTTTGTCGGCCTTTTTGTCGAGGCTTCGCCACTTGCCGTAGCTGCTCTTCAATTTGCCGAGCAGGCCCCAGATCCGCTTGGCAAGGGCTACGCCCTTCTTCCAGTTCCACAAGTACTTCTTGGCCAACTGGCCGATCTTGGCCCCGATCGCACTCGCGACCACATTGAGGATGGTCGCCCCGCAGGAGCCGAGGCTTCCTGTCGTGAAGCAGTCCAGCGCGTCGGTGATGCCCAGCTCGTCCGAGACGATCTTGCCGAGTTCCTTGGCGGCCATGACCGCGCGACTCTGCTCGGCGTTGGCACGGGAGCGGACGACGACGGCTTTCCGCTGTGCCGGCGTCTTGTCGAGCATGTAGTACGTCCGGTACACCGGCGTGGGCTTGGACGCCCAGCCCCCGTTGTTCTTCTTCCAGCACTGGACGCCCATCAGCTTGCACTCGTCGGGCATCTCCCCCGTCGGGTCCGACATCGTCACCGGACTGTTGTTGGCGTACGCGTACCCGTTGATCTGCTGCGGATCCATGAAGTCGATCAGAGGGTCGGCCGAGATGAAGCGGCCGTTCTCCGGTTCGTACTCCCGGGCCCCGACGTGTGTCAGGCCGGTGGAGGCGTCGACCGGTTTGCCGAGGAAGCCCTTGTCGTCCACCCAGGGCTCACCCGCGCCCGAGCCGCGGGCGTTGCCGAACGGGTCCATGCGGCGCCTGGTGGTCTCGCCCGACTGCGCGTCCACCGCCGCGAGCGACGTCCCATGGTGGTCGCCCGCCAGGAACTGCACGCCCTTCGACGTGCGCATGGCCACCGTCTGACCGGCGAAACCGTAGTAGCGGGTCGCCTGCACCGCGCGCGTCTCGGTGTCGAGGGTGAGTTCCATACCGGGCAGGTACAGCGTCTGCTTGCCGGGCTCCTTGCGCAGCAGGCGGCCACCCGAGGCGTCGTACAGGAAGGACGTCGCCTCCGTGTCCGGCTTCTTCACCGTGGCCAGCTTGCCCTCGGCGTCCCAGGCCAGATCCTGCGTCGTGCCGTTCAGAACCCGCTGGCGGGTCTGGCCCGCCTTGTCGTAGGCGAAGGTGTCCTGCGACCTCACGGCGGGCCCGCCGGCGCCGGCGGGCGTGTCCGTCACCACCTTGGTGAGGGTGTGCGGACCGCCGTTGCCGTCCGCGTCCTTGCCGTACGTGTACGTCCGCGTCACGTCCGGCTTGCCGCCCACGCCGTGCAGGACCTGCTTGCTGCGGTTTCCCGACGCGTCGTAGTCGAAGTCCTGCCAGTAGGCTCCTGGACCGCCGAGTGTCGGAGCGCTCGCGTCGTTCGCACACGCCTTGTTCTGCTTACCGGTGCCCGCGGCGCCGTCGGCGGCGTTCGCTGTCGCCCAGGCCGACTTCAGCCGCCGCTGCCAGTCGTAGCGGAAGCACTGGACGTCGGACTGGCCCCCTGTCGGGGTGTCGGCGATGGAGGTGACGTTTCCGGCGGCGTCGTAGGTGTAGTCGGCGTCGTACGTCACGGCGTCGACGCCCGAGACGTCCACCCTGGAGTTCGTGAGCCGGTCGGTGCCGCGCTCGCGCTCGTAGGTGAGCCAGGTCTTCTTGCCGTCCGTACCGCCGATCGTGCCGAGTTGCAACTGCTGGAGCTGTGAGGTCGGGGCGTAGGACGCCTGCCCGACGTACGCCCCCTGTTGCCGGCCGTCGAGGTTGGACAGGAGCTGGACGGGACGCTGCAGGTCGTCGTAGGTGTAGGTGAGGGTCTCCGCGCCGAGGCCACCCGCCGCGGGCAGGGCCTGGGACTGAACCGTGCCGTCCGCGTTGTACTCGGTACTGAACTCGTAGGTGCCCTTGAGCTCCTCGGCCACGTCCCCGCCGAGCGCCACTTTGGTCAGCTCCGGCTGGTAGAACTCGTCGAGCTGGACGTTGAGCGTCGAGGCCTGCACCTTGCCGTTCTCGTACCGGTACGTGCCGTACGGCTGGCCCTTGGCGACGTGGTCGTAGGTCGTGGCCGTGAGCTGCGTACCCTTGTCCGGTTCGCCCTCCCACGTGGAGACCGGGCGCCCCAGCACGTCGTACTTCGTGGACGTCGTCCTGCCGCGCATGTCGGTCGACGAGACAAGGCGGTCCAGAGTGTCGTACGTGTACGTCGACCTGCCCGTGTCCGGGTCGACGGCCGTGGTCTTGCGGCCGCGCTGGTCGTAGTCGTACGACCACGTGTTGCCCGCGGAGTCCTCGACGGCCTTGAGCTGTCCTGTGGGCGTGTACCTGTACGACGTGCTCTCGTAGTCCGACGAGGTGCCGTTCGGCAGGGGCTTGTCCCCCTTGTACCGGCGGATCTCGGTCGGTCGGTCCCGACCGTCGGTGATCGTCGTGGTGGGTGCCGTACCCGCCGGGGGATCGACGTGGACGCGGTCACCGCCGTAGGTGTAGGTGGTGCGCCACTTCTCCTCGTCGGCCACCTGGAAGATCTCGGCCGTCTTACGGCCCGCGCCGTCGTACCGCGTGACGGTCTGGCCGTCCACTTCCCCGCCGGGCTTGAAGACGGCGTCGGTGGGCGCGCCCTTGGTGTAGTAGTCCGAGGCCGTCTCCACGACGTTCCCGAGGCCGTCGTAGTGCGTGTCGGCGATCACGCGACCGCCGTCCGGCCCCTCGGACTGCTGCTGGCGGGGCCGCAGCAGTCCGTCGTAGAGCGTGTACTCGACACCGTAGGAGTCGCGCCTTTCGCGCTTCTCCGTCTTGACAGCGGTGGGCGCGCTCTTCCGGACGAGGTAGCTGTACTTGATCGACGGGGGTTCGTTCTTCGACCGGTCGGCCAGCCAGACCTCGGTGACACGGCCGAGCGCGTCGTGCTCCATCTGGCTGCGCTTGCCGTTCATGTCCACCTGCGCGGACGGGCTGCCCCAGGAGCGGACGTACTCCGTGGAAACCTCCCAGCCCAGGGGGTTGGTCTCGGTCTGCTTGGTGGTCAGTCCGTCGGTCTCGGTGTAGGCGAACTTCGTCTCGGTGCCCTTGGCGTCCTTGACCTTCAGCGGCCGCCCGAAGGGGTCGAAGTCCGCCGGCGCGGACTCCGTCACCGTTTGGTAGGTGGCCTTCGTGCCATCGTGCTTCGACAGCCGCTGCACCTTGGTCACGTCACCCTTGACGGGCGCCTCACCCAGGGCCTTCCCGTCGTAGAACGTCAGGTCGTCCGAGATCACCTGAGTCTTGCGGTCCGGCTTCGTCTCACAGGTGACAGCGACCTTCTCGACGCGGGAGACGAGCTCGTAGATGTGCTTGGCCTTGCTGTCCGCGAATTCGGTGCGCGCACACTGGTTGTCGGAGCCGTCCCCGACCTCGCCGTAGTCGTCGGTCTCGACCGGGCGGCCCGTCGCGGAGTCGTAGCGGGTGGTGGCCGCCACCTCCCGCCACTTGCCGCCGTCCAGCGCCGTGTACGTCCTCGTGGTCTGCGGGCGCACGTAGTAGGCCTTGCGCGTGCCCCAGTTCATCGCCCGGGTCGCCGTGGCCCGGGACCAGGACGTGCTGACACTCTTCGACACGACCTTGTCGGCGGCGTAGCCGCCGTCATAGGTGATCGTCTCCACTTCCTGACCGGACAGCTCGTCGCTGTCGGCGTGCTTCTTGCCGGTCGAGTCCTCCACCTCGCCGCCGAGGCCGCGCAGGAAGACGTGTTCCGAGCGCAGGTCGGCCGCGCCCACCGTGCCGTCCGACTTGGTCACGCGGACGCGGCCGTAGCCGCGCCAGTCGCTGTGCGTGCGGTACTCGTCCTTGGTGATGCCGTCGGGTCTGGCCTTCTTCCAGCCCGCGTCGCCCAGGTAGTCGTAGTCGCTGACGCTGTTGGGCGCGTCACCGGTCACGTCGTCCTCGACCACGCGGTCGACCACGTACTTGTGGAACCAGTCGGTGATCGGGTCCTCGGCGCCCGGCGGGTTCCACTTCACGGGGTAGCAGGACTTCTTGGGCGAGTCCGCCGAGGGCAGGTCGCCCGCCTTGCATTCGGCGTCGCGGTAGAGGACGTCGAGTCGGCCGCCCGTGCCGTTGTCCACCCCGGCGAGGCGGAAGCGGTTCATCGCCTGGATGTGGTCGCCGGGTTTGTCCACCCGGTTGGGCAACTGCTGGCCGAGGAGCTCCACTGCGGGAGTGCTCGCCGTGCCGGAGCCCGCGTGACCCGTCTGCTTGATCGTGTTGAGCCAGAGCGACTTGGAGCTGTCGCCGTTGTCCGTGAAGACGTGGCCGAGCGACCAGGAGTCCACGTCCGCATAGCCGTCGCCGTAGCGGATCTGAGTCGTGATCTTGCCGAGCTTCTTGCGGGTCCAGAACGTGGGGCTGTTCTGCCCCTTGCACTTGGTGTCGGCCTTGCAGTTGAGGTCCCAGGGCACGTCGGGCCAGCGGCCCGCCGTCGCGTCCGTGAGATCTCCCGGCCGGCAGTCGGCCGCGGCGGCGAGGCAGCGTTCGTCGGTGTCGAACACCATGCGGGCGGCCGCCGGCGTGCTGTACGCCTTGCCGTCGCGCTGGCCGTAGTCGATCCGCTTGAGGTAGCCGCCGCGTGTGTACGGCTTGCCGTTCTCGCCGGTCTTCAGGCCCTGGGTGTAGTAGTTGGTCTCCTTGCCGTAGAAGTACGACATGGCGTTGTCGTGCGGGTCCACGACGTAGTCGAGGTTCCACCGCCAGGCCTGCTTGCAATGGGCGTCGGCGAACGTGGCGTCGTAGCAGGGCTCGCCGGAGTCGTCGCCGTACACCGGGACGGTCCAGGCGGAGCCGGTCTGCTCCTTCCCCGTGGTGTATCCCGGCAGGTTGTCGAGACCGAAGTAGTACTGGGTGCCGTCGGTCGTCGTGACCCGCCAGTGCTCACCGTTGTCGTCACCGTTACTGGCCCCGGTCAGCTTCTCGACCTTGCTGTTGTCGTCACCGCTGATCCGCCACTCACCCGTGTCGTCGTCCTTGACGAGCTCACCGGAACTGCCACCGGCGAGTTGGATGGTGGCGTTGTCGTAGGCCCAGCACTGGTCGCCGTTGGTCTTGGCGTGCCCGTCGTCGGCGCACGGCTTGTAGCGACGCTCGATGAATCCGGGTTCGTAGCCGAAGCCCTGCCCGATCCAGGAGCCCTGGTTGTTGGTGGCGGCCGTCTGGCCGTCCACGGACTGCGAGCTGTAGGCGAGGGAGACCGCCGGTACGAGGCCGCCGGGGGCGGGGGGCGTCCGCAACGGGTACGTCCAGTTGAACGCGCCGGAGGAGTTGGAGACGCTCCACTCGGCGGACGGTGCGAGCGGTGTGGCTCCGAAGCTGCCCTGGTCCCCGGAGGCGCCGGCGGTCGCGGCGAGCACCGTGGCAGGGCCCGGACGCCGGGCACCACGGGCCATCACCGGGACGTCGGCGCTCAGCGTGCCGGAGGTGGCGTCGTTCGTGGCGGGTAGTTCACGTTGCCGGGTACAGCCCTTCCTCTCCGGGGTGCTGAGGGCGCACTCCGGCATCTGTACGAGACGCAGGCGGGAGCCGTAGCCGGCGCCGTACGCGTCGGCGAACCCGGAGTAGTCGAGGGTGACGCGTGCGGTGGTGGCCCCGGCAGTGGTCCTGCCGGTGTCGGCGATCGTGAGCAGAACGCCGTCGACGCCCGCCGCTCCCGCCTGCTCCCGCCCGGCGAGACGGATCCGCACCGCCTCGGGCGGTGTCGCTCTCTGTTTCCTCGTCCACTTCTCCGCCGGGCCCACCTCGACCGGCAGGCCCGGTGCTTCCACGGGGTGCGTCGCCTTGGTGCCGAGGGACACGGTCGCCACGGCCGCCTTCGGCCAGGAGACGTCGGGAGCCTTCCTCACCCGCGCCTTTTCCGCCGGGTTGGTCCGGTGTCTGCCGGGCTGCAGGTCGGCTCCGGGCACGGGTGCACCGAGGTCCTGCTGGACGCCTGGTCGTGTACGCCCCTTGTCCTCGGCCGCGGCCTGCGGAACGTACTGCGGCAGGAGCCCCACGGCGAGCGACAGGCCCAGGGCGACCACGACCTGACGCCGCAGCCGTTGATGGGTGGACCAGGAGGGCAGGCGGAACCACTGGGACGTAGACACGTGTTGTCTCCGGGAGGGTTCGGAAGGGGCAGACGGAGAGGGAGGAGGAGTGCGGGCCAGCCGGTGCGGAGCCGCCCGCCCCCTCCCGGTGTCTAGGTCACGGTGCCGTCCAGGTTCACACCGGACTTCAGATGCGCCACGGTGGCCACGAGCGGCTCGTCGAGCGCACCGTCGAACACGCGCACCTCGTCCACCGCGCCGGAGAAGTACTGCGAGCCAGAGGTCAGGCCCGCGCGTCCCACTTGGAAGCCGGCCGTGGAGAAGTCCCAGTCGTTGGACCACCGGACGACCTGGCCCGTCCACTCACCGTTGACATAGAGCCGTACCTCCTCGAACAGCGCGTCGTAGGAGAGTGCGAGGTGATCACCTCTGCCCTCGCTGCTCGGCTGGACGTCACGCGCTTCCGCCTCCGTCACGGACGCGTCCGACGCGTCCTTCTCGGTCAGCCGGAGCTTCCAGTGCTTGCTGTCCTTGTCGAAGCGGACACCGGCCACCGATCCGTCCTTGCCGGGCAACGAGAAGACGGTCTGTGTGGCTGTCGCGTCGGGCGAGCTGAGCCTGGCCCGCGCGGTGATGGTGAAGCTGGCTTTGGATTTCAGCAGTCCCGCGGTTCGGCTCGCATAGCCGTCCTTGCCGTTGAGGGCGAGGTGTCCGTCACCCCACACGGGCGGCTCGGCCGGCTTGCAGTTCGGGTCGAGGACGTCACACGAGTCGTCCGCCTGATGGACAGCCGCCCCGCCGTGCGCCGTCAGGCCCTTGCCGCCGGACCGGTTCGGGAGCACGTCGCCGTCCGACTCGTCCATGTCCCAGTACGCTCGCTGCAAGGGCGGAATGCCGCCGAGGCTCTTCGTCTCGTCCGCGGCGAGCACCCGGTCGAAGACCTGGACGTCCGCGACGGTTCCCTTCAGGTTCGCGGTGTACCCGGCGGGCACCAGCGCGCGTCCGATCTGCAGCGATCCGGTGGCGTTCCAGGTCGTGGGACGCTCCTGGACATCACCCTTCACCAGCGTGCCGTTGACGTACATGCGCATCGTGCCGGCGCTTCCGGCCTTGGCCTCGTCCTTGTCGTAGACGCCGACGAGATGCGTCCACTCTCCGGGCACCGCCCGGGGACCCTGCACTTCCCAGGAGATGGTGGAGTCGATCTCGCTGTCAGGAGCCAGGAAGGACCAGCGCCGGGCCCCGGCGTCGTAGCCGAGCGAGAAACCCGACTGGGCCGAGCCGTCCTGGCTCACCACGGTCATCGATTTCTTCGGCAGCTCGGGCAACTGCACCCAGGCGGCCACCGAGAACGTCGCGTCGGTGTCGACGATGTGACGGCCGGCGTTCAGATACGCGCCGCTGCTGCCGTCCAGAGCCGCGGCGGTGCGCACGGAGCCGTGCGGGCCGTCCTCGCCGAACGTCACGCCCGGTCCTGCCGCCGCCGGCGGGGTACCGTCGTTGCCCACGGCCTGCCGGGATTCCACCGGGTCGGCCAGTGCCCAGGCGGCCTTGGGGGAGCGCCCCTTCGCGACCCGGAAACGGTAGGACTTGGTGATCTCCTTGCTGTTGCCGGCGCGGTCCTCGGCCTCGACATACAGCGTCATCGGGGCTTCCCGCCGCGGCATCCAGCGCACGGTGACCGGCCTGCCGGGTGCGCTCGGCGTGACCGTCCTCTCGGACTCGCCCGTGAACTGATACCGGTACTTGACGACGTCGGTGCCCTCCGAGTGCAGCTCGAAGGAGCCGTAGTCACCCACACCCGCGTGCCACTTGTCGTCATCCGGGTACGTCTCGGACTTCACCTCCGGCGCATCGGGCTTGGTGGAGTCGAGAATGAACTCGCACCGGGTACCCGATCCTTCGTGGCTCCACGGCCCCCAGGACTCCTCCGGGCCGTCGATGTCGTCGCCGCCGCGTACCCACCAGCCGATCACGGTGTTCTGGGGCAGCGTGAACGCACCCGTGCCGTCCCCGCGGATGTCCGTCCCCGCCTTGTAGGTGAACCTCTCGTAGCCGCTGTTACGACCTCGCTCGGTGTTCGACTGCTGGTAGCCGGTCGTGACGACGTACTTCTTCTCGTTCCCGTTCTTGTCCGTCCAGAAGATCTCGAACTGCGCCCTGATCTTCTCCGCGTTGCCCTTCACGTCGCCGTGGTCGGGGTCCCAGATGGTGGCGGACAGCGTGGGCGCCTTCTTGGTGTAGTGCTTGGTGGCCTCCCCGTAGGCGCACTTGCCTCCGGGGTCCATGTTCAGCTCGTCCATCCTCGGCTGATAGGGCGGCCGGTTGTACGTCACCTCCAGCGCGGCGTTGTTGCAGAAGCGCTTCCAGGCCGCGTACGAGTCCTCGTCCGCGGCCTGCAGGCCGAAGGTGGTGGTGTCCCAGCCGCTGGACGCCGCCTTCTGTACGGTGCCCTTCACGTTGAAGCGGACGTTCTGGTTGGTCGCCGTACAGGAGCCCGTCGCGTTGGTCGGTGACTCCGAGGTGATGTGGTCCTTGCTCGAAGGCCGGTTGGACCAGCTCGTGCGGGAGTTGATGGCACTGCCGCCGGAGCTGTTCACCCGGTGCAGTTGCACCGAGCGTGCCTCGCTGTTGTAGGTGTGCACCAGCGTGATGGCGAACTCGGCCTTGAGGATCTTCTTGCCCTCGAAGCTCCCGGTCGGGATCGCGTAGTACTGCCGCTGTACGTCGTCACTACCGGTGCAGCGCACGGAGAAGTTCGCCGGGCAGCGGCCGACGCCCTTGCCGGACTCGACTCCGTCGTCGGAGTTGGGGAACTTCCAGCCTTCCAGGCCGGGCTTGGCGGACGATACCCAGGTCCATGCCGTGCGGCTCTTCGTTCTCGCGACCGGGTCGATGACCACCGGGTAGCGGGTGTGCTCGCCGCGGAGCAGGCTCATGTCGGGCTTCAGGGTGATGGCCCCGCGCCGCAGCCCGAGCGAGACGTCGGCGACCCGGGCGCCGTCACCCGGCACGGCCTGCGGTGCCACCGCCGCGCGGTCCTGCTTCCGTGCCGCCCGACTGTCGCCGCTGGAGTCCCACATCACCGGTTGCGGGGCCTCGAAGACCGTGCCACCCGTGGCCGCGTCCTTCGCCACCAGCCCGCCCCCGGCCGCCTCGCTCACGGCGACCCCCCGGGCCTCGACGGGCAGCTCGATGTCGTCCAGCTTCGCGTTGGCCGCCGCTTCGGCGGACTTGACGACCAGCAGGTGCGCGAAGCCCTCGGGCTCCGCGCGCACGACCAGGTCGACATCCGGCAGGACCGATCGGTACGTGGCCGTGGCGCCCTGCACCTCGGGAGCGGGCAGCTTGTCCGGCCAGGACAGGGAGAGGGTCTTGCCGTCGCGGGCGAGCGTGGCGAACGGGCCGTCTCCACCGCCCGAGATGGTCACGGCGGTGGGAGTGGCCTTGGGAGCGAGAGTGCCGTTCGCCTGTTCGACCAGCGTCGTGTCGATCGCGGTCCAGGCGTCGCCCTTCCGCGTACGGACCGGCTGTGCGTACTCCTTGACCGTGAGGGTGCCGTCAGGGTTCGCGAACGTCTGACCGCGCTCTGTGCGCCTGCCAAGGACTTCGACACGTTTGCCGGTCTCTTCCGACGTCCGGAGCGCGATGTCGTCCGTGAGCGCTGTCCGCGGAGCCGATGCCGTCGCGGAGGCCGGGCGTTCCTGCGGCGTCGCGACCGCGGGAGACAGCCCGGTGACCACGACTGCCAGCGCGGACGTGAGGGTGCCGACCACCAGGGCCGCGCTTCTTCGCGCGCGCCGTACCGCTCTGCTCTTCACCGTTCCCCCTGAGTCGTAAGCCGAGCCCGAGCCGTGAACCAGGCCCCGGCGCGCACCGCGGGCACGCGTCGAAGCTCTCTGCCTCTAGCGGATGACCGAGCCGAAGGCCTTGCCTTCGTCCGGCACCCCGTCCGCGCCCGGCTTCACCGTGCGCACGGCCCCTGAGCCGCCTTGGAAGTGCTTCCAGGAGCCCGCGTACACCAGGCCCTTCCGGTCACCCGGTGTCTTGCTGTAGGGCACTCCGACATACAGGTCCTTGTACGTGGCCCACAGCCCGAGCCCGAGGAGGTCGCGTGCCTCGGCCGTTCCGGGCAGGCCGTGGCCCCGCGTGAGGACCTGGGCCGTTCGTCCCGGCGAGCGGAGGGGGGACAGCAGGTGCACGGCGCCCGCGTTCTCCGCGGCTCCCACGTCCTGGTTGGGGACGCTGACGGCCAGCTTGATCGTCTCCGCCGTGCTGGGGTCACCCGGTTCGGTGTTGGCCAGCGCGACCCGCTGGCCGAAGAAGTCCGACGCCGCGGGGCGCTCGTCTCCACCGGACGACAGCCGGTCGAGGAAACCGACCTCGGTGACGGCTCCAGACGGCTTGATCCGGATGACGGTGACGGCGCCCGCGTCGGTGACGGTGCCCACGTTCTCGTTGGGGGCGCCGACGGCCAGGAGCGCGTCCGTGTCGGTGTCAGCGCCGGAGGGCCGGTACGCGACCATCGACAGCGCCGTGCCGAACCGGTCGTCCTTGGCGGACGCGCCGGACACCAGAGCCGGGTGGTTCTCGTCGACGCCGTCCAGGGGCGTCGGTCGGCCGTCCTCGATGGTGTGGTTGAACAGCGTCACCGCTCCGGCGAACGTCTCTCCGCCGATCGCCTCTCCCGGTGCGCCGACGGCGACGAAACGACTGGTGGCCGCGAGGGAGTGGCCGAACCGGTCGTTGGCCTCCGCCACGCCGGGCACGTCCGGGTCGTCCTGGTTGACCGTGGTCTTGGCGGTCCCCTGAACGTAGTGGATGCACCCCGCGTCCGAGAGACTGCCGATGGCCTCCCCCGGCACGCCGATGGCGAGGTACGGCTTGCCTCCGGTCTTCACGCCGGCCGCGAGGGCGTAGCCGAAGAGGTCCCCGGCCTCGGTCGCGGTGTCCCCGTCCAAGCCCGCCTGGGTGTAGCTCTTGATGCGGGAGCCCTCACCGATGCCCGAGGGCCGGCCGTGGATGACGTAGACGGCACCGGCGTCGGCCTGGGCCCCGTCGGCCGTGGTGACGTCCTCGTAGGGCGCGCCGACCGCCAGGTCGTCGCATCCGTCCTTGTCGGCGTCGTACACCGCGATGGACGCGCCGAACTTGTCCCCCGCTTCAGGTGCTGCCGTCATCCCGCTCAGCTTCTGCGAGATCTCGACGACACCCTTGTCGTCCCCGAGCACGATACGGACCAGCCCGGCCTCCGCCTTGCCCGCCACGGTCGCCTCGGGGTCGGCCACGGCCATGTCCCGGATGCCGTCGCCGTTGAAGTCCGACCCCACCCCCGCGTCGCACGTCGCCGGAGCCGCCGCCGAGGGCGTACTCACCGTCACGGATGTCGTGGCCGCCACCACCAGAGCGCCGGCCACTCCCCACCGCGTCAGCCGTGCACCACGGTGCACGTCTTGGCTCAACCCCACAGTCCCCACCCCAGAGTTACCGAACATCGTCACAGAACGTTCACGGCTGGGTGAGTAAATGCCGCGCCCGCACAAACCGTCAATGTGACCCAGGCCACAACGCGTGCGCTGTTCGACCGCCTGGTCACTGGGAGCACCCGACCAGGGCGAGTACCAGCCAACGGTTCGGTACCTCGTGACACCTGCGAACGAAGGGCCTCACCCTTGGCCGCGGTTCCCGTACTCACCAGCACGTGCGCGCAGAGGTCGAGTGCCACAGCAGTGTGAAGGACCTGTGCAGCCGGGACGCATTCCGGCCATGCAGGGCGAGCGCCTTGGCCTCACCGTCACACACCGCAGTCGACAGATTTCTGCCGAGCGGTCCTGTGCCGCTCCGGTCACAGGTCCGGACAGCCCGGACGCAACGGTTGCTTACGGGCGGAGCGCGAACGGCGTGCCCGGTCCCCTACGCCGGAGCCGGTGTCTGTTGGGTGCCGCCCTGGGTGGGGATGCCGGGGCCGGGTGGGGTGTGGGGGAGGGCGGCCAGGCGGTGGACGTCGCGGGCCGTGTCCGTGACGCCCGAGAGGAAGCCCTGCGCGCGCGGTGACGCCTTGTCCGTCAGCCACGCCGGGTCGATGTCCATGACCGCGACCTTCACCTCGGTGCCGGCCAGGGCCAGGGGCAGGGTGTGGACGACCGTGGAGGGGAAGCTCAGGATCGTGCTGCCGATGGGGCCGCGGCGGGCGATCAGCTCCAGCGGCAGGTCGGGGCGGATCACCTGGAGGCCCGTCTCCACGGCTAGGCGGTGGAGCTTCTCGGCGCTCTCGCGGCGGTGCGCGAAGTAGCGGGCCGCCCCGTGCGTACGGGCCAGCGCGCCCACCGCGTCCAGGTAGCGGTCCAGGTCCACCACCCCGGTCTCCACCAGGGACGTGCCCACCAGGTCCGCGCCCTTGGTGATGCGCGGCGGGCCGAAGCGGGCCCGGGTCCACGCGAAGGAGTTGACGGTGACCGTCACGCCGGAGGGGGCCTCGTCGATGGGCATCGAGGAGAAGACCTCCACCCGGCGCCGGCCCTTGGGGGTCGGCGTCAGACGGCGGCGGGCCGAGGACGAGACCGGCATGAAGACCATGTCCCGGGGGCCGGGGCGGCCGCCCCTGCGGTGCCAGCGCACCAGCCGCTCGCCCTTGGCGAGCTGCGAGACGAACTCCATGGTCGCCGTGCCGTCGTCGACGACCACCAGGTCGCGGGCGCGCGTGATGGTGAGCAGCAGTTGGACGTAGCGGGAGAAGGGGTCGCCGATCACCACCCGGGCCGCCTTGCGCAGCGGGGCCGCGAGGCCGCCGATGGTGTGGAAGGGCGCCGTCGTGCCGCCGCGCGCCTCCTCCCAGCGCACCTGGAAGCCGTCCACGCGCGCCAGCTCGGACATGCGGCGGAGCTGGCCCCGGGTCATGGGGTCGGTGGGGGCGAGCACCACGAGGGTCAGGTCGCCGGGGGCGGTCTCGGGCTCACGTGCCGTGGACAGGTGCGCCCACTCCAGCACGTTGAGCAACTGCACCGGCGACTCCACGAACGCCAGCGTGCCGTGCGGTGCCCTCGCGGCGCGGCGTGCGCTCCGTGCTGACATGGGTCGGTCCTCCCGTGCGGGATGGGGCGGGTCCGGGCAGATCAGGTGGTCCTGCGCAGTCGTCCTGCGCGTCCGCCGGCCGACGCGGGTCGCGCGGCCTGGTGACGGACGTGGTCCGAGTGGTTAACGCGCTTCGGGCGGTTCAGGTGATCTAGGCGATTCAGGTGGTTCGGACGGCCCCGGGGCCGGTCGGGTGACACGGGCGGCTCAGGCCCTGCCCGGCGCTTCGGGTGAACTCGGCGGCCGCGGCACGACCGGGTGACGCGGGTGGGCCGGATGGAGCACGCGGCCCCTCGCCCGGCCGGGCGACGCGGCGAGCACCGCCCCCTCGGCACCCCCGGCACAGCCACCCGGGAACGCCCGGCGCGGGAGCGGCACCGGTGCGCTCCCGGGGGCGCCGAGGGCCGGCGGGGCGCGGTCTGGCGCGGCCCGCCGGCGGGGGTGGTGCGGACGGTCAGACGGTGACGGGCTCGCGGTCGGCCGACTCCGCCTCGGCGACGACGCCCGCCACCCGGCGGAGCTTCTTCATCGGGCCGAGCTCGGACTCGTACACCTTCTTGACGCCGTCGCCGAGGGACGCCTCGATGGTGCGGATGTCGCGGACCAGGCGCTGCAGGCCCTGCGGCTCGACGGACGCGGCCTGGTCGGAGCCCCACATGGCGCGGTCGAGGGTGATGTGCCGCTCGACGAAGGTGGCGCCGAGGGCGACGGCGGCGAGGGTGGTCTGCAGGCCCGTCTCGTGGCCGGAGTAGCCGATCGGGACGTTCGGGTACTCGGCCTGGAGGGTGTTGATGACGCGGAGGTTCAGCTCCTCGGCCTTCGCCGGGTACGTGGACGTGGCGTGACAGAGCAGGATGTTGTCGCTGCCCAGGACCTCGACCGCGTGGCGGATCTGCTTTGGCGTGGACATGCCGGTGGAGAGGATGATCGTACGGCCGGTGGCGCGCAGGGCGCGCAGCAGCTCGTCGTCCGTGAGCGACGCGGAGGCCACCTTGTGGGCCGGGACGTCGAACTTCTCCAGGAACGCCACCGCCTCGGTGTCCCACGGGGAGGCGAACCAGTCGATGCCGCGCTTGGCGCAGTGCTCGCTGATGGCCTGGTACTCGGCCTCGCCGAACTCCACGCGGTGGCGGTAGTCGATGTACGTCATGCGGCCCCAGGGGGTGTCGCGCTCGATGTCCCACTGGTCGCGCGGGGTGCAGATCTCGGGCGTGCGCTTCTGGAACTTCACCGCGTCGCAGCCCGCGTCCGCGGCCGCGTCGATGAGCGCGAAGGCGTTCTCCAGGTCGCCGTTGTGGTTGATGCCGATCTCGCCGGTGATGTAGACGGGGTGACCGGGACCGGCGGTCTTCGAACCGAGGGTGCGCAGGCGGTTGTCGGAGGCCGTAGTGCTCATGGCAGGAACTTTCCTTAACTGTTGAGGGAGGGGCCGAGGATCCAGGCGGCGATCTCTCGGATCGCGCCGTCACCGCCGGGGAGGGTGGTGACCGCGCGTGCGGCGCCGCGCACGACGTCGTGGGCGCTCGCGACCGCCACGGGCCAGCCGACGAGGCCGAAGCACGGGAGGTCATTGACGTCGTTGCCGACGTAGAGCACGCGCTCGGGAGCGATGCCCTGCTCCTCGCACCACTGCTTCAGCGCGAGGTCTTTGCGGTCGATGCCGTGCAGGACCGGGAGCTTCAGCTTCCGGGCCCGGGCGGCGACGACCGGGTTCTCCTCCGTGGACAGGATCAGCATCGCGAGGCCGGACCTGCGCAGGGCCGCGATGCCGAGGCCGTCACCGCGGTGCACGGTGACGAACTCCCGTCCTTCGGAGTCGATCAGCACCCTGTCGTCGGTCTGGGTGCCGTCGAAGTCGAGTACGACCGCGTCGATGTCGTCGCGGGTGGGGAGGGCGGCCTCGTCGCCGGAGCGCACCGCGTCGAAGAGCGGGGCGAGGGCGCGGGCGCGC
This sequence comes from Streptomyces longispororuber, assembly GCF_014656095.1. Classification (GTDB taxonomy): domain Bacteria; phylum Actinomycetota; class Actinomycetes; order Streptomycetales; family Streptomycetaceae; genus Streptomyces; species Streptomyces longispororuber. The sequence goes on along the minus strand of NZ_BNBT01000012.1, from coordinate 49,170 downwards.
GCGAGGTCGTGCGGGTCGTCGATCTCCAGGACGCGCGCCGGGTCGGTGCGGACGAGCTCGGTGTGCCCGAAGAAGCGGTGCTTGTGCGCGCGGAAGCCGGTGGCGAGCATGCCGTAGGCCGCGCCGGTCTCCAGGAGGTCCTGGGGGCGGTCCTGGCGGCGGGGGCGGAAGGACTTGTCGTGGTTGACGCCGTAGCCGCCGGAGGTGGCGGTGCCGGTGACGGTCCTGGTGGTGCCGCCCTCCTCGGTGGTGCGCTCGCCCTCGATGGCGGGCGGCTCGTCGCCGGCGTCGCGCCAGACGAAGCCGTGGAAGGGGGCGACGGTGTGGGCGGTGTCCGCGCCACCGGTGACGATGGCCTCGACGATGCCGTCGACGTCCTCGCGGGTGATGAAGGGGCTCGTGCACTGCACCAGCAGGACCACGTCCACCGTCGCGCCGTGCAGCGCCTCCCACGCGTCCATCGCGTGCAGGACGGCCGCCTCGCTGGTCGCGGTGTCCCCCGCGATGGCCGCGGGGCGCAGGACCACCTCGGCGCCCGCGGCGCGCGCGGTCTCGGCGATCACGGTGTCGTCGGTGGACACGACGACGTCGGTGACCAGGCGGGAGGCGGTGCAGGCGCGGACCGCGCGGGCCACCAGCGGGACGCCGCCGACCGGGGCGAGGTTCTTCGCGGGCACCCCTTTGGAACCGCCGCGCGCGGGGATGACGGCGAGGACGCGGCGCGCCGGGGCGGCCTCCGGGCGGGGGTCGGGCATGGCGGCTCCTTCGGGGATGCCTGGTGAGGTGCTGGGCGGGGGGCTCGACGGGGCCTGTCCTGCGCCCTGGGCCGGGATCCGCGGCGTCACAGCTCCCCCATCCGCCGGATCACCGGGGCGACGCGCTGTACGCCGTGCCGGTAGGCGCCGCGGGCCGCGCTGCGGACGGCCTGGCGGACCGGCCCCGGCTCGCGGTCGGCGGCGCGGGCGCCCGGCAGGGGCGCGCCGTCGGGGCCGAGGTGGTGGCGGGCGAGTATGCCGGGCAGGTAGCCGGGCGCGGTGGTGCGGGTGTAGTACGGCGCCAGCGGCGGCAGGCCGCCCGCGGCGGCGCGCGCGGTGAGGGCGGCGACGCGGTCGCGGGCCTCGTCGAAGGCCGTGGCGTAGCCGCCGTCGGCGCACACGCCCTGGCGCGCGACCCAGGCCGGGTCGGGCTCGGGGCTGTACCCGGCGTCGAGCTGGTCCCAGGAGGCGAGGCAGCCCGAGCCGATGAAGTGGTGGTTGCCGTGGACCTCGCGGATGCCGAAGTCGGTGAGGACGGCCGTCGGGATACGCCGGTGCAGCGCTTCGAGCGCGGCGGTGGAGCTGACCGTGACCAGCAGGTCGGTGCGGTCCAGGACCTCGCCCATGTGCCCGTAGACGAGCCGGAAGTTGGGCGGGGTGTCCATGCCCTTGACCAGCTTCTGGTACGGCAGTTCCTCGATGTGCGTGGTGTGCTCGCCGGGCTTGCTGCGCAGCTTGAGCAGCACCTCGCGCTCGGGGTGGCGCCGCGCGTGCCGGACGAGGCGCTCCAGGAGGTAGGCCCGCTCGGCGCGCTTGTCCGGTACGGAGGGCTGCGCGGCGAAGACGACCGTGTAGGGGTCGAGCGGGGCGTACGGGGCGCCGCCGAGGAAGGGCAGCGCGGCCTCCGTGACGCTCGACGCGTCGGCGCCCACGCCCTCGTACACGGCGCGGAACCGCTCCGCGTCCTGGCGGGAGTTGGCGAGGACGACGTCCGCGCCGTGGCGCAGGAGCAGGCCGTCGGCGAGCTTCTCGTAGACCACGCCGACGTAGCCGGTGACGACGACGGGGCGGTGTCCGTTGCCGCCCCAGGCGTGGGCGAGGCCGTGCAGGACGGCCTGGACGCCGCCGCCGACGAGGGCGAGGACGAGGACGTCGTACGCCGTCCGGTCGCGCTCCATCTCCTTCAGGAACTCGACCGCGGTGACCTCGCGCAGGCGGTCCGCGCGCACGCCCACCTCGTCGAGCTGGCGGGGGGTCGGCGTGGCCCGGCCGCGCAGCAGGTATCCGTCGAGGCGGACGTCCGCGGGGCCGTCCCCGGCCGCGCCGCCGACGGCGCCCTCGCCCTCGGCTCCGGCGAGGCGCCGTGCGGTGAGCGCGCCCCACTTCCACCGGGTGTCGGAGTCCGCGAGCACGGCGACCCGCGTCGTCTTGTTGCTTACTGGCACGTCGACGACGCTAGGAAGGCATGTCGATGGGCGGCCCAACTCGGGTGCAACAAACGGTTAACAGCGTGCCGACGAATGGGGAAGCGGTGCGGCAAAAGAGTGAAGGACAGCTCGGTTAACCGTTCCGCCACGCTTCGTTCACCTGACATCCCACCGCGGGACAGGACGAATGCCGGGCCGACACCTAACGTCTCGCACGTGGTTAAGCTCTCCGTCATCGTGCCGTTCTACAACGTGCAGCAATACGCGCCCGACACCTTGAAGTCACTGCGTGCGAACGCGCGGGACGACTTCGAATTCATTCTCGTCGACGACTGCTCGACGGACGAGACGCCGGACGTCCTGGAGCGGGCCGCCGGCGAGCTCCCGGGTGCCGTGCACCTCAGACACGAGCAGAACGGGGGCCTGGCCACCGCCCGCAACACGGGCCTGGACGCGGCCCGCGGCGAGTACGTCACCTTCCTCGACGGCGACGACTGGCTCGCGACCGGCTACTACGAGCAACTGGTAGCAGCTATCGAGGAGTTGGGCTGCGACTTCCTGCGTACCGACCATGTGCAGTGCACGGCGCGCGCCCGCGCCGTGCACCGCGTCCCGGTCGGTCCGCGGGCCACCGTCCTGAGCCCGCGCGACGTCATACTGCCCGCGGACCGCTCCACCTCCGTGGACTACGCGTTCGCGTGGGCGGGGATCTACCACCGCCGGCTCCTGGACCGCGGCCTGCTGCATTTCACGCACGGCCTGCGCACCGCCGAGGACCGGCCGTGGATCTGGCGGCTGCACCGGGAGGCGGAATCCTTCGCCGCAGTCAGCTTGTTGGGGGTGTTTTACCGGCGGGGTGTCGCCTCCTCGTTGACGCAGATCGGAGACGTACGGCAGCTCGATTTCCTTCGCGCTTTCGATCAGGTGGTCGAGGAAACGGCACAGGACGCCGAGGCGGATAAGCTGCTGCCGAAAGCAGTGCGCACGTACTGCGCGATCATGGCTCATCATCTCGGAGCGATCGAGAGGTTCGAACCCGCCGTGGCCCGACAATTGCGCTCACTGAGTTCCGCCGCCCTGCGGAGAATGCCGCAGGACGTGCTCGCGGACGTGCTCGACTCGATGGACACGCAGCGGGCGAACCAGCTCCGGCGGCTGCGGCGCAGGCCGGTCTCCCCCCGGGCGGCGGTCGCCTGATGCCGCGCACGACCCAGATCTTCTGCGCGTCCACCCTGTACGGGGCCGCGACCCTGGCCGCCGCCCTGGACGCGGGCCTCTTCGAGCCGGTGGACCGCCGTCTGCTGCTCGTCACGAACAACGCGGTCAACCCGGAGGTCACTCCGTCCGTGGACGCGATGCCGGGGTTCTCCCGCATCCGCGAGCGCTTCGACGGGGTGCTGTCGTGGAACGACACCATCGCGCCGTTCCACCCCGGCGGCTGGAGCCCCCGCGGCAACGACATCCCCCTGTGGGAGCGCCACCTGCGGCTGCTGTGGGGACTCGGCGACGACCGGATCAAGCTGGCGGTCGAGTCCGTGCAGGTCAACCCGTCGCTCGCGGTGTGCCAGCTCTTCACCGACGCGCCCGTCGACGTCTACGCCGACGGCCTCATAAGCTATGGCCCCACGCGCGACAAGCTCAATCCCCTGGTGGGTACGCGCATCAGGCGCCTGCTCCACCTCGACCTGGTGCCGGGCCTGAAGCCCCTGCTGCTCACCGAGTTCGGCGTGCCCGCGGAGCTGGTGCCGGGCGAGGCGTTCCGCAAGGTCCTGGACGAGCTGGCGCAGGACGAGGGCGAGGTGGAGGCCGCTGCGGACGGCCCGGCCCTGCTGCTCGGGCAGTACCTGTCGGCGCTCGGCATCCTCACCGACGCCGAGGAGGAGGACCTGCACCTGCGCATGGTGCGGGGTGCCGTGGCCCTGGGCCACCGCCGCCTGGTGTTCAAGCCGCACCCGGTGGCCCCCGCCCGGTGGTCGCGCCTGCTGGAGGAGGAGGCCGAGCGGCTCGGCGGGCGGCTCACCGTGCTGGACCGTCCCGTGCTCGCGGAGGTGGCCTTCCAGCGGATGCGGCCCGCGCTCGTCGTGGGCTGCTTCTCCACGGCGCTGCTGACGGCGGCGGGGCTGTACCGCGTCCCGGTCGCGCGCGTCGGCACCGACGGCCTGCTGGGGCGGCTCGCGCCCTACCAGAACAGCAACCGGGTGCCGCTGACCATCGTGGACGCGCTGCTGCCCGACCTCGGCGACGAGGCCGCGGTGACCGGGTGGCGCATGCCCGGCCGCGAGGCGGTCGAGGAGCTGAGCGCGCTGCTGAAGGCCGTCGGCTACGCCATGCAGCCCAAGATCTACCCGGGGCTCCGGCCGGAGGCGGAGGCGTTCCTCTCGACGCGCCTGTCCCCGCGGACCTGGCGGTACTTCAAGCGCCGCCGCCTGAGCGCGCTGGCCCTGCCCGGGGGCGTGCCGGCCCGGCTCGCCTTCATCCCGCGCAACGCGACGGTGCGGCGCGTCGCCCGCCGGGCCCGGGCGCTGTCGCGGCGGTAGGCCGGTAGGCCGGTAGATCGACGGAATCCTCGCGCGCGTCGCCCCTGTCCGGCAGGGGCGACGCGCGTTGTGCGTCCTGGCGCCCCGCGGCTCAGGACTGCGCGGCCCTGATGCGGCGTACGACGCGGCGCACCGCAGGGTTGCGGCGCAGCGACTCGGCGCGGACGGTGCTGCCCCCGGGCAGGCGCAGGCTGGTCAGGCGGCGCTTCTTGAAGTACTGCGGGTGGTCGGCGAGATGGGCGGCCAGCCAGGCGCTCACCTCGTCGCGCAGGTCGCGGTGCTTGAGGGACTGCATGCAGTAGCCGACGGCCGACACCAGGGGGGCCAACTGCTCCGCGAGGGCGTCCAGTTCCAGGTGCGTGCCGGCCTCGTCGCGCTCGGCGTCGGGCAGGGCCGCGTCGATGATCGTCAGGGGCACCCGGTTGCTGTTCTCGTACGGCTTGATGCGTTCGAGGAGCAGGCCGGTGCCCACGCGGGCGACGGGGATGTCGTAGAAGGCGGCGGCCGTCATCAGGGCGGTGGAGAAGCAGCCGATGACGAGCTTGGGCCGCAACCGCGCGAAGACCGTCTCGGCGAGGACGGGTTCGCTCAGGACCGTGAGCCGTACGCCGAGTTCCGTGGCCGCCGTCTCCAGGGACCTGCTGTACACCGCCGGCGCGCTGGGGTGGGGCTTGAACAGCACGCTCGTGTGCCCCGCCCGGGCGGCGGCGCGCACCATCCGGACGTGGAGCTCCTCCTCCTCGTCCTGGGTGATGAGGTCGATCGCGGACAGGTACTGCCCGAGCAGCACCACGGTGGGCCGCTCCACGGCGGGCAGGGCCCGGTCGAGCAGGCCGGCCCCCTCCTCACCGATCTGCGCGAGGACGTCGACGATCGCCTCGTTCGGTACGGGTTCGGGTGCGACGCCGTACTCGGACAGGAGCATGGGGCGCAGTCCGGGTATCAGGTCGAGGTGGAGCACGCGCTCGATGCGGGTGCTCATGCCGTGCGGGACGCGGTTGCGGGTGGGGCCGTAGCTCATCAGGCCGTCCGCGTAGACGTGGATCGGGCTGTCGGCGAAGATCGTGGCGGCGGCGCGCGAGGGGTTGGCCTGGATGGACTCGCAGGCGATCTCCACCGGCTCGTCGCCGAGGTCCCAGGCGAGGCGCACCGCCTTCTCCCACAGCGGGGCGTCCTGGGCGCGGGGCGCCCACCCGGCGGGGTGGTGCGGAGCGATGAACTCGTTCCAGGAGTGCACCTGGTCGAACTCGGGCCGGAGCTTCTCGAAGCCCGCCATGCGGTCCAGGGGGGTGCTCACCTCGGGCACCGCCGCGACGTTGCTGACGACGAGGATGCGGCGGTGGGCGGCGCGCGGGCCGAAGAGTCCGGCGCGGACGGCGGCGGTGACGGTGGCCGCGGCGTACTGCGTGGCCGCGAAGAAGATCTGGATCATGCTGCGACTCCCTTCATGCCGCCGTGTATGCGGCGCAGCGCCTGCACGCGCTTCTCCCCCATGCCGACGAGGGCTTCCTCCAGCTCCGCCGTGGACATCCGCTCCAGCGCCTCGGCGCCGAGCTGGCGCAGCCGGGCGTAGACGCTGCGCTCGAAGCGGTTGCGGTCGAGGAGCTGGTGGGCGATCACGACGCAGTAGTTGCGCAGCGCCTTCTTGCGGAGCCTGCCGACCTCGGGGTCGTCCGCGAGCTCCTCGAGGACGATGTCGAAGGAGCGGAAGAAGTCGAGCTGCCGCACGTCGCCGATCTGGGTCAGGGAGCTGGCGATGCCGCGCCGGTAGAAGACGCCGTGCAGGCTGGCGACGGCGTAGGACTCCGCCCTGCGGTGCAGCTCCCAGATCCAGGGGCGGTCCTCGGCGGTGCGCAGTCCGTCGTGGAACCGCAGCAGGCCCCGGTCGAGCAGCCGCCGGTGGTAGACGCCCGCCCAGGCGTACGGGTAGTCGACCATGGTGGTGGCGTCGACGGGCAGGATGGAGGAGCGCGGGTCGAGCGGCTTGTTCCTGCGCCCTTCCGGGGCCCGGTGGACCTCGCGCGCGGTGCCGGTGACCTGCACGTGGTCGGTGCGGACGAAGTCGACGTCGAGGCGCTCGGCGCGGTCCACGAGGGCGGCGAGGTAGCCCGGGGCGAGCCAATCGTCGCCGTCCAGGAAGGTGAGGTAGCGGCCCTCCGCGTGGTCGATGCCGGTGTTGCGGGCCGTGGCGAGGCCGCCGTTGCGCTCGTGGCGCACCACCCTGCTGTGCGTCAGCCGCTTGGTCAGCGTCAGCAGTGCCTCGTAGGTGTTGTCCTTGGTCGACCGGTCCTCGACGAAGATGAACTCGAAGTCGTCCCGGTCGTTGTGGACGAGGCTCGTCACGGTGTCCGGTACGTACGCCTCGATGTTGAAGCAAGGGACGATCACGGACAGTTTCGGTGGGTGGTCGCTCACTGGCACACCTGGGCTCTCTCAGGGACAGAACCCTGCGAACGTAGAACGCGTTCGACGCCTCTCCCCAACCCTCGCCCGACCGCCAGGTGAACGTAAGGCAACGAGCCGCCTGCCATTTCCCGCGCCCCGGGTTCCGTCGATTCGCGCACGTACGATCACCCGTTGGACATTCGGAGTCACTGAAGGTCAGGGGTGTGCATGATCAGAACAGTGTTTCGAAGTGACGACCTCCCGCCCGGGGAGCGGCTGGCCCGTTTCGAGGACTTCCTGGGCGGCACCAGCCACCCCATGCGCGTCACCACCGCGGACCCGGCGCGCTTCCGGGCCACCGTACGGGTGCTCGACCTCGGGCCGGTCAGCGTCGTACACCTGACGTGTTCGCCGGCCGTCGTGTGGCGCACGGAGCGGCTGATCCGCCGGGCCGACCCGGAGCTGTGTTCGGTGCTGTTCCCGCACCGGGGCGCCCTGCGGGTGGCCCAGGCCCGCCGCGAGGCGGACCTGCGGGGGCGGGACTTCGCGCTGTGCGACAGTTCGCTGCCGTTCCGCGTCCTCCTCTCCGGTCACGGTACGCCCGCCCTGGTCCAGGCGCGGGTGCCGCGCGCGCTGCTGCCCGCCCCGGTCAGACGGACCGGCCACCTGCTGGGGAGGCGGTTACCGGGGCGCGAGGGCCTGGGCGCGCTGCTCACCCAGTTCCTCACCGACGTCACCGCCGCGCCGGCCCCCTACACCGGCTCCGACGTCTCGCGGCTGAGCTCGGTGGCGCTGGACCTGCTGGCCACGGTGCTGGCGCACCACGCGGACGAGGGCGCCCCCGAGCGGGAGGAGGACGGCCCGGCGTGGCCGCGGGACGGCCTGGGGCGGGCCCAGGGCGGCCCACATGAACTGCTCCCGCTCATCGAGGCGTTCATCGAGGAGCACCTGGCCGACCCCGACCTCTCGCCGGCCACCGTCGCCGCCGCGCACCACATCTCCGTCCGCTATCTGCACCGCCTCTTCCAGCTCCGCGACACCACGGTCACCGAGCTGATCCGCGGGCGGCGCCTGGAGCGCGCCCGCCACGACCTCGCCGACCCCCGGCTCGGGGACCTCCCGGTCCACCGCGTCGCGGCCCGCTGGGGCTTCGTGGAGCACTCCGCCTTCACGCGCGCCTTCCGCACCGCCTACGGCATGCCGCCCCGGGACTACCGGCAGCGGGCCCGACGCGTCCCGGCGGACCCGCCCGGCGGTCCGCCACGGCTCCCGGCCGCGCGCGGAGGCTGAGCGGAGGCCGAGACCCTTCGCCGTTCCGGCAGGAGCCGGCCACCTCCCGTTCATCCCCCGGCTCCGCACCGCCCCCTACGTTCACGGTGCACCGACTTCACCGGGTTCACACAGGGGAATGTACGGAGCCCCTCGCCCGGGCTGACCACACGGGCACGATACGGGGGAATCCATGGGGGAATTCGTAGAGGGCTGCACCGGCGCGACTCTGTGCCGTCACGGCAGATGTGCGTACGAAACCGCACCGGCGGGCGTTCAGGGCGCCATGCGGGTCGTCGAGCTGGGGGCCATGGAGGTGTGGTCGGCCTCCTTCCGGCCGATGGTCCTGTGGCCGGACCCCCGGCTCACCCGGCAGGACGCCGCACCGCACTACCACCTGACGCTCGTCCTGGACGGGAGAGCGGCTGTCTCCCACGGGTTGCGGGAACTGCCGCTCCGCGCGGGTGACTTCTTCCTCGGCGACTGCGCACAGCCGCACGAGATCCGGACGGGCCCGATCCGGGCCGTCGGCGTCGTCCTGCCGAAGGCGCTGCTGCCCCTGCCGTGCGACCAGGCGGACAAGGTGCTCGGGCGCCGCATGCCGAGCCGGGACGGCGTCGGCGCGCTCCTGGCCCGGTTCCTCACGCGCCTCACCGAGGAGACGAGCGCCTACCGGCCGCCCGACGCGCAGCGCCTCGGCTCCGTGCTCAGCGGGATGGTCGCGGCGCTGCTCGGCTGCGCGGTGGACCGGGAGCGCGCGCTCCCGATCGCGGCGCTGCTGGGCTTCGCCGCGGGCCGGGAGCGCGCGCTCCTGCCCGCCGGCAGCCGGACCGCCCTGCTGCTGCGCATCGCCCAGTACATCCAGCAGCGCCTGGCCGACCCGCGGTTGACGCCCCGGGCCATCGCCGCCGCGCACGGCGTCTCCCCGAGCTATCTGCACCGGCTCTTCCAGGACGAGAGCACGACCGTGGCCGCGTTCATCCGGCGCCTGCGCCTGGAGCGCGCCCGCTTCGACCTCGCCGACCCGGCGCAGGGCTCCACCTCGATCCGGGCCATCGCCGCGCGCTGGGGCTTCGCCCGGGCGACCGACTTCACCCGCGCCTTCCGCGCGGCGTACGGCGTGCCGCCGGCCGACTACCGGCGCCACTGTCACGCCCCCCGTGGACGCATTGCCACATGAGTGTGCTCTGAGCGCCTACGTCTCACGCGTCACGGCTCGGCAAGCTGATCGCAGGACGACAGCGGGACTGGAGATCCCCCACCGCTGCTCTCTGACTCTCACTCTCAGCTCTCACGGAAAGAGGTTGTAGTGAAGAAGTTCCGTCTCGCGACCGTCGCCGCCGTCGGCGCACTCGTCACCGGCGCGGGCATCCTGGCCCCGGCGACCGCAGAGGCCGCGCCCAGCTACTGGACCTTCAAGAACCACAGGTTCAACACGTGCATCACCGCCGGCGACGGCGATACGGCCTACGGCACACACTGCCAGGGCTGGAAGCGACAGCAGTGGGACTGGATCGGCGGCAGCCACGGCATCTACCACCAGCTCAAGAACCGCGAAACCGGCAAGTGTCTGACGACCGACTTCGAGAACCCGGTCAACGCCGTCTGGACCTCCGCCTGCGACACCAACAAGCACCAGTGGTGGTACTACGACGCGGACCGGAAGCTCCTCTACAACGCGAAGTCCGGGGGCGGCTCGACCGGCTTCCTCAGGACGAGTGACGTCCCGGACGCCCTCTACACCAGCTCGTACCAGGACTCGCCGATAGGCGACGCCTACTTCAAGTGGGACGGCTCCCACACCTGACGAGCACCTTCGGGCCCAGGCCGGTCGCACCGGCCTGGGCCCCTCGGCACGCGCTAGGCACTGCGCACGGCGGCGACGAAGGCACCCCATGCCCGCGTCGAGAAGCGCAGCGTGGCTCCGCCGGGCCGCTTGCTGTCCCGCACGGCCAGCGCGCCCGGGCCTCGCCCGGCGACCTCCAGGCAGTCGCCGCCCTGCGCGTTGCTGTAGCTGGACCTGCGCCACCTCACGGCCGACCCCGTACCTCGTCGACGAAAGCCGCCCAGGCACTCGCGGAAACAAGCACCATCGGCCCTCCCGGAACCTTGCTGTCCCGGACAGGCACCACGCCCGGCACCCCCTCAGCGACCTCGACGCACTCGCCGCCCTGCGTGTTGCTGTAGCTGGACCTGCGCCACGCGGCGGCGCTCAGATCGGCTCGGGACACGTACGTCACGGTAGGAGCCCTCCATCACGGAACGGATCAGGTCGGCCGACTCGTCCAACCCGAGCGCCTGAGTCTGCACGTACTCGAACGCCAGACCGTACTCTGCGACCAAACCCGCCTGCTCGACAAGCTCTCCCGAGTGAGAACCTTCCAGGTAGACCACATCCGGCCGCCGAGGGAACGACAGCACCGTCGCCGAACCTCCCAGCAGTGGATGAGCACCGCGATCGTAGGGCAACACCTGCACCTTCACCCGAGCCGATCGCTTCACCGCTTGCAGCACATGGGCCAGTTGGTCACGCATGACGGACACGCCACCCACGGGGCGACGAAGGACTCCCTCGTCAAGAACCATCCAGAACACGGGTGGCTCGGGCCGGGCCAGGATCTGCTGACGTGCGAGCCGCGAGGCAACCATCTTCTCCAGTCGGCCCCCGACGCTGGGACAGGCAACGGTCAACAGGGCTCTGATGCAGGGTTCCGACTGGAGCAAGCCGTGCACGACGTGTGCCGAGTAGGTCCGGATGACATTGGCCTTCGCCTCCAGATCGACGTACTTGCGCGCCCAGTCGGGCACGAACTCCCGCTGCACGTGCTCCCACAAGTCGCTCAGCTCGCCCTCCGCGCCGACCAGCCGGTCCAGGGCGTCGGAGACCTCCTTCGTCGGGGTCTCGTTGCCCAGTTCGTACTGGGCGATGCGGCTGTGGGCGATGGGGACCCGGTCGCCCAGTTGGCGCTGGGTCCAGCCTGCCCGGAGGCGGAGTTTGCGCAGCTTCGCGCCGTACAGGGCGGCCAAGGACGTCGTCGGGTCGAGTTCCCTCGGTGCGGGCATCGTGCCCCCGTTTCCGCGTCGCTTCGGTGAAAACCGTGACTCTTGGTGAGCGTAGCCTCACGTTGGGATGCTCGTCCCGTGAACGCCGATCCACGGGATGACGAGGAGCGTCGAGGTGACGACCGACGAAGGTGAAGTGGTCTCGCGCTGGCCACGGCATCCACGCTCAGTGAGCAAAGCCCGGCAGGAGTTGCGGAAGTACCTGGCCGACTGGGGCGCGGCGCGCATCGAGGACGCGGCGCTCATCGTGCTCTCCGAACTGCTCACCAACGCCGTGCGGCACGCCCACGGCACGCACGGCCGGGTGATCGAGACGCGGTTCGTCCGGCTGCCCGCCGGTGGTCTGCGGCTCGAAGTGCACGACGCGAGCCCCGCGTTGCCCGTCCTGCGGGCGCCCGAGCCGTGCGCGGACGGCGGTCGCGGGCTGCCGCTGGTCGCCGCGCTCGCCGAGCGGTGGGGCGTGGCCGCGCGGAACGGGCCCGGCAAGCGGGTGTGGGCCGAGTTGCGCGTGCCCTAGCGGTCGCGCTCCTCGTAGTACGCGCGGACGTCGTCCAGGACGTGGGCGATCCGCTCACGCGGAGCCTTGTAGTGCTCGTCCTTGAGGGGCCTGGGGCCGGACAGCGTGAGCTCGACGCGGTACGGGCCGACCGCGCCGTGGGCGACGTGGGCGCGCAGCGCCGCGCTGTTCTCGTAGGCGGCGCAGTACGTGCCCTTGTCGACGTACCCCGCGTGGTGGCGGGTGTCCTCCCGCATGCGGTCGCAGAAGGTCCGGGCGTCCTTCCTGGCCGCGGCCGGGCTCCGTACGCGGATCACGTCGAGGTCGACGGGCGTCCAGAAGCGGCCGTCCTCCTGGGCGCTCCACACGCAGCCGCCGGCGCCGTCGCGCTCCCAGCGGCCGTCGAGCGTCTGCTTCACGCCGTCGGCGAGGCCCATGTCGAGGCCGTCCGGGTCGATCCGTCCGGCGCACTGCTTCTCGACGGCCTTGGCGACCTCCTCGGGCGGGCCCTCGTCGCCGTCCCCGCCGCACGCCGTGAGCAGCCCGGCCGCGAGAGCGGTCGTGAACGCCAACGCCCCTTTCCGGAGGCGTCGTTGTGGATGACGTGATCTCATGGGCCGCACGATAGACAACGGCGGGCGCGCGCGGCGCGAGTTCCGTGATCCAGTACGCCCCTCACGCCCCCGGGGCGCCGCGCAGGGTCGCACCGATGCCCGCCATCACCGCCGCGAGCCCCGCCTCGAAGCCCTGGTCGTAGGAGCGGAACAGCTCGTCGCCCGCCGCCGCGGCCAGGGGGAAGTCCTTCAGCCGCTCGGCCCGGGCCGCCAGGTCGTAGCCCCCCTCGTCCTCGTCCGGGCGCGGCCCCATGGCCTGCTCCTCGATGACGTGGCCGATGGTGTAGCTGTACGCCGTCAGCCAGGCGCGGGCCGCCGCGCCCGGGGTGAAGCCCGCCGAGGTGAGGCGGCGGAGCCAGTCCTCCATCGGCGCGGCGTACGACGTGTCCGTGAAGCGCGTACCGCTGTAGACCTTCGCGCCGTCGCGGTAGCGCAGCAGGTGGCGGCGGAGGGTGCGCATGGCGGAGGTGAGCGCGGCCTCCCAGCCGTCGTCCGGGATGTCCCCCAGGTCCGCCGTCATGCGGCGCAGCATCTCCGTGGCCATCTCGTCGAGCAGGGCCTGCTTGTCCTTGAAGTGCCAGTACAGCGCCGGGGCCTTGACGTCCAGCTCCTTGGCGATGGCGCGCAGGGTCAGGCCGTCGAGGCCGGTCTCGTTCAGCAGGTCCAGGGCGACGCGCGCCACCCGGACGCGGTCGAGTCGTGTCGTAGCCACCTTGACAATTTAACACCGTTAAGCGCAGCCTCATGGATATGGAATTTAACGACGTTAAGGAAACGCCCGTGCTCGTCGTGGGCGCGGGCCCCACCGGCCTGACCCTGGCCTGCGACCTCGCCCGGCGCGGGGTGCCCGCGCTCGTCGTCGAGCGCGCGCCCCGGTTGTTCCCCGGCTCGCGCGGCAAGGGCCTCCAGCCGCGCACGCTGGAGGTCTTCGACGACCTGGGGGTCGTGGACGCCGTCCTGAAGGCGGGCGGGCCCGCGCCCGTCGGCATGGTGTGGGCCGGGGGCGTCCGGCAGGGCGAGCACCGCATGTTCGACGAGCCCGAGGCCACGGACTCCGCGCCCTACGCCGGCCCGTGGCTGGTGCCGCAGTGGCGCACCCAGGAGATCCTGTACGCGCGTCTGCTGGAGCTCGGCGGCTCGGTCGCCTTCGGCACGGAGGTGACGGGGCTCGACCAGGACGCCGACGGGGTCACGGCACGCCTCGCGGACGGCCGCACGGTCCGGGCCGCCTACGCCGTCGCCGCGGACGGGGGCCGCTCCGCCGTGCGCCGGACCCTGGGCATCGGCATGGCGGGCGAGACCGTCGACCCGCGGCCGGTCCTGGTCGCCGACATCCGCGTCCGCGGGGCCGCGCTCGACCGGGACAACTGGCACATGTTCCCGCCCTCGGCGGACGGCTCCACGGGCTTCACCGCGATCTGCCCGCTGCCGGGCACGCCCGACTTCCAGCTCACCGCCCAGTTCACGGACGGCGCCCCGCTGGACACCTCCCCCGGCGGGGTGCGCGAGGCCGTCGCCGCCCGCACCCACCTGGCCGCCGCCGACGTCACCGAGGTGCGCTGGGCCTCCGACTTCCGACCGCGCGCCGCGCTGGCGGACCGCTTCCGGGCCGGGCGCGTCCTCCTCGCGGGCGACGCGGCCCACGTGCACTCGCCCGCGGGCGGCCAGGGCCTGAACACCAGCGTGCAGGACGCGTACAACCTGGGCTGGAAGCTCGGCCTCGCCCTGCGGCACGGCGCCCCCGACGCCCTGCTCGACACGTACGAGGAGGAGCGGCTGCCCACCGCCGCGCGCATGCTGGACCTCTCCACCCGCATCCACCGCGGCCAGGCCCGCCGGGGCGCCGCCACGCGTCAACTCGGCCTGGAGTACCGCGACTCGACCCTGTCCGCGGACACCCGGCCCCCCGGGGACGGGCTGCGCGCGGGCGACCGCGCCCCGGACGGCCGCCTCGGCACCGGGCGCGCCTTCGACGCCTTCCGGGGGCCGCACTTCACGCTGCTCGCCGTGGGTGGTGGGCTGGGTGAACTGCCCGCGCTGCGCGCCGACTTGGTCCGTACGTGCCACGCGGACCGCCTGGACGCGTACGGGGACGGCCTCTTCCTCGTCCGCCCGGACGGGTACGTGGGCTGGGCCGGGCGGGACGGAAGAAGTCTCCAGAACTATTTGACCTCAACCAAGCTTGAGGTCCTACGTTCGAGGACATGACGAACACCACGAACACCACGAACACCACGAGCCCTGCAAGCGCCGCGAACACCACGAGCCCCGCAGGCGCCGCGAACGCCACGAAGCCGCCCTTCGTCCCCTCCCACAGCGACGCCGAGCTGGTCAACCAGCCCGTCGGCTACTGGAGTTCCGCCGCCGGGCAGGCCGTGGTGCACCACATCCGCACCATGCTCGCCGAGGAGGGCCTCACCCAGCCCCAGTGGTGGGTCCTCAACCAGGTCCCCGCCGACGGCTCCGCCCGCGACCGCGCGGCCGTGGTCGGCGTCCTGCGCGGCTACCTGGAGTTCGGCGAGGGCGGCATCGAGCACAACATCGACGCCCTGCTGCGCCGGAAGCTGCTCACCCAGGAGACCGAGGGCGGCGTACGGAAGCTGCGGCTCACGGACGCGGGCAGTGACCTGCGCACGCGCGTCGCGGAGCGCCAGGCCCACACCCGGGCGGAGATCCACGAGGGCATCGACGACGCCGAGTACGTACGGGCGCTGAAGGTCCTCCAACGCATGATCTACAACGTCGGCGGGACGGCCTGGCACCACTGAGCCCGGCGCGGGGCGTGGTTCACAATCCCGCGCCCGTGGGAAACACTTCGTGGGTCGGCCGTCGCAGTGACACGAAGTGACATGGGGGATCCATGAGTAGGGGTGCGATAGCCAAGGGGCGCGCGGCGGCGGGGGCCGCCGTCGCGCTGGCGCTGGCCTGCGGGTGCACGGCGCAGGCCGTCGACCGGGCGGGCGGGGACGACCGGAAGGCGTCGCCACCGACGGCCCGCGCCGAGCGGGACGACTCCCCGCCCACGCCCCGTTCCTCGCCCACGCCGAAGGTCAAGTCGCCTGTCTCGCGGGCGGAGTTGCCGCAGTCGGAGGCGCCCGCGCCACGGTCCGCGCCGTCGGAGCCCACGCAGCCGCCGGAGCCCGCGCCCGTGCGCCCCCGGGCGACGCAGCCGCCGCCCCCTCCCCCGCCCGGGCCGGTGCTCATGGAGCAGGGCGAGCGGGGCGCGAAGGTGCGGGAGCTCCAGGCCCGGCTGCGCCAGCTCGGCTGGTTCCGCCAGTATCCGACGGGCACGTACGGCCCGGTGACCGCGGCCGCCGTCGCGGGCTTCCAGGCCAAGCGGGGGCTGGCCCGGACCGGTGAGACGGACACCCGCACCTGGAACCGGCTGCTGCGGATGACGCGCGAGCCGAGCCGCTACGAGCTGTACCCGGACGGCGGCATGCCGCCCGCCGCGCCCGACCGGCGCTGTCTGACCGGGCGTGTGCTGTGCATCAGCAAGGAGAGCCGCACGCTGACGTGGATGGTCGACGGCAAGGCGCTGTCCACGATGGACGTGCGCTTCGGCTCGGAGTACACGCCGACGCGCGAGGGCGAGTTCCAGGTCTTCTGGAAGTCCCGGCACCACGTCTCGACGCTGTACGACACGCCGATGCCGTACGCCATGTTCTTCAGCGGCGGCCAGGCCGTGCACTACTCGTCCGACTTCGCGGCGCGGGGGTACGGCGGGGCGTCGCACGGGTGCGTGAACGTGCGGGACGAGAAGGGGATCGCGCGGCTGTTCCGGCAGGTGCGGGACGGGGACCGGGTGGTGATCTACCGGTAGCGGTGGCGGTGTCCGCCCCCTCGCGCGGGGGGCGCGCCGCGTTGTTCCTCTGCTTGGGGGTCGCTCTGCTTGAGGGCGCGGGCGGGATCGGGGGAACGAATCCCGCCCGCGCCAATGGCACGGAGCCGTAGGTACGGGGGGAACCCCGGCTCGTGCGCGGGCCGATGACCAGTCGGCTCATTACGTACTGCGCCGGGAGGTCGGAAAGTGTCACAGCCACGGGGTGCGGCGTGGCTCACACCTCGCGGTGCGCCCCAGGCCCACCCCTCCCCGAACCATGGGCCGCCGCCCCTGGACCCCGCCCCACCCACCTGGGGCTCCGCCCCTCTCCCCCTTCATCGCCGCTCCGCGCCTCGTCCTCAAACGCCGGACGGGCTGAAATCGACTCGCCTCTGCCCCCGGACTGCCCTGTCGGCGCTCCGCGCCTTGTCCTCAAACGCCGGACAGGCTGGAAGTCCCCGGACCCGCCGTCGTCGACCGCCCGTCCGCCCGTCAGCCGACGACGGCGACCGCCGGACGCATCCAGCCCGTCCGGCGCTTGAGGAGGAGGCCGCAGGCCGATGGGGGACCTCCGCCGCGGAGCGGTGGGTCACCGGCAGCCGAGGACGGCGGGACGCGGGCACTCCCAGCTCGTCCGGCGCTTGAGGACGAGGCCGCCAGGCCGATGGGGGACCTCCCGCCGCGGAGCGGTGGGTCACCGGCAGCCGACGGCGGCGGGAGGCGGGCACTCCCAGCCCGTCCGGCGCTTGAGGACGAGGCCGTCAGGCCGATGGAAGGGCGGGTGGGTGGGGGAACATCCGTCGCGGAGCGGTGGATCACCCGCAGCCGACGACGGCGAGACGCGGGCACTCCCAGCCCGTCCGGCGCTTGAGGACGAGGCCGCCAGGCCGATCACGCCCGCAGGTGACAGCGGTGGGACGCGGGACAAATCCAGCCCGTCCGGCGTTTGAGGACGAGGCCGCCAGGCCGATCAAAGGGGCGGGCGGGCGGGGGGACATCCACTGCGGAGCGGTGGATCACCGGTAGGCGGCGACGGCGGGACGCGGGCGCTCTCAGCCCGTCCGGCGATTGAGGACGAGGGGCGGAGCGCCGGTGAAGGGCGGGTGGGTGGGGGCAGGGTTCAGCGGAGCGGTTGGGCCGTGTAGGTCGGGGTCGGCCGGGGGCGGTGCGGCAGCATGATCGGAGGGCCCGGGCGGCCACCACCGCCCGCGTGCTGCCCCCCACCGGGCAGGTGCCCGCCACCATGGCCACCGCCATGCCCGCCGCCAGGGCCACCGCCAGGACCACCACCGTGGCCACCGTCCTCCTCGCCCCGACCGCCGCCGCTGCCGTTACCCCCGCCGTTCCCGTTGCCCTTGCCGCCCCCGTTGCCCTTGCCGCCCCCGTCGCCCTTGCCACCCCCGTTGCCCTTGCCACCCCCGGCCCCCTTGCCGCCCCCGGCCCCCTTGCCCCCGCCCTGAGGATCACCCTGGCCGCCGCCGTTCAGGACCCGCTCGCAGAACGCCCGTACGCGGCCGGAGCCGCGCGCCGCCTCCTCCAGGTGGCGGCGCTTGTCACCGCCCAGGGAGCCGCTGCGGTAGTCACGGCAGGCCGACACCACGTGCTCGTACCACTTGCGGCCGCCCTTCGCGCCGGCCTCGCCGGAGCCGGTCCCGGGGCCCTTGCCGGGCGTGCCCGAGGTGCCCTCGTCGCGGTCGGTGTCCGTGCCGCCGGAGCGGTCCCGGTCCTCGGGCTCGTCGGAGGCGTCCGGCTCGGCGGTCTTCTCCCGGTCGAGGTGGTTGCCCTCGTCGGGCAGGTCGTCCGGCGGGGCGGGGGCCTCGGTCGACGGGGAGCGCAGCGGACGCTCCGGCGTCTCCACCGGGGAGGCGCTGGTCGCGGGCTCCCGCTCGGACTCCTGGAACGGCGAGGGGATCACGCCGGTCCCGGCCGCCACCGCGACACCGCCGGCCATGCAGGCCGCGAGGGCCGCCGCGGCCCCGAACCGTACCGGGCGGCCCCACCGTACGGGCCGGGGCGTCCGGGCCGGCCCCCCGATCCGTACGGGCGGCTCACCCCCGGAACCGGAACCGGAACCGGGACCGGGGGCGGCACCCGCCACACCACCCGGGGCGGCACCGGCCGCGGCGCCCGGAGCAGCCCCGGACGCGGAGCCGGACGCGGCATCGGACACGGAGCCGGACGCGGCACCGGCGGCCGTGCCGGGAGCCGCCCCCGGGGTCTCGGACGCCCACGTCCGCCCCTCGCGCGCCGCCCGGAACGCGGCCAACGCGCCGCTCTCGCCAGGGAGTTCACCGTCCTCGCCGGTCTTCGCGGGCTTGCCCGCGGACAGCGCCGCGAGGGCCTCGGCCAGCCGTTCGGCCCGTTCGCGGTCGTGATCGCCGATACCGTCGAGCCGCTCTCCGCGCAGCAAACGCTCCGCCGCGGCACGGTTCAGCCACTTGTCCTGCTCGTCGGCCATCACATGTCCTTCTGCGTCCGCGTACGCGAATGCGTCACACAGGGGGACGGGGGTACCACGCGTCCGTGCGGGTCGGGCTGCGGGGGGACGGCGCCGAGGCCGCGCGCCCGCGCCGCCTCGTCGGCGCCCATCAGTTCGGCGAGCCGTTTGAGCCCGCGGTGCGCCGCGGTCCGCACCGCTCCGGGGCGCTTGCCGAGCGTCTTCGCGGCGCTCTTCGCGTCGAGGCCGACGACGACGCGCAGCACCACGGCCTCCGCCTGGTCCTGCGGGAGCTGGGCGATCAGCGCGAGCGCGGCGTCGGTCGCGAGGGACTCCATGGCCTCGCCCGCGGTGTCCGCCTCGGCGGGCCTGCCGGTCAGCTCGGTCTCGTCGCCGCCCACCGCGGGGCGGCGGCCGCGCATGCGGATGTGGTCGAGGGCCCGGTTGCGCGCGATGCGCGCCGCCCAGCCGCGGAAGCGGTCGGCGTCCCCGTCGAACCGGTCGAGGTCGCGGGCTATCTGCAGCCACGCCTCGGACGCCACGTCCTCGGCGTCGAGATCGCCGACGAGCGTACGTACGTAGCCGAGCAGCCGCGGGTGCACCGCGCGGTACACAGTCCGGAACGCGGTCTCGTCCCCGGCCTGCGCCGCGAGCACGGCGGCGGTCAGCTCGGCGTCGTCCTCCCCCTGCACTGCGGGCCCCTCTGCGCCTGGCAGGCGCGGCTCTCACGGGTCACTGGCGCGCCGTCCGCCGCTCGCGGTCCGCCCGGAAGCGGGCCCGCGATGGTGGGTCGCGACACGGCGCGAACCTGCACGCTACGGCGTGAAAGCGGTGCACGTCCATGTTCGTACAACGTGCAACTAGCGGGTGACCCAGGGGGGTGTGACAGAAAACGCACGCGCGGCGCAGTAGGGAGTACGGACCGCCACGCGGTTCGTGCCGTGTGACGGCCGGGGCCTCTCCTGTGGGGGGTGGCGGCCCCGGCCGCTCACCCGTCGCCCCCGCCCGATGTGCGGCGATGCGCGGCGATGCCGGACGCCGACCGCGTCCGTGACCGACCGCGCGACGGACTAGGCACCGCCGCAGGGCTTCACCGAATCCAGGAGAACCTTGTGGCGCAGCTTGACCTGGAGGATGGAGACGTCCGTAACCGGCTCCGGCGGGGCCGGATAGGCATCGGCCGGCTGCACCCAGCGCGTCAGTTCATCCAGAGTGCGCTTCCACCGCCGCCCCCCACTGTCATTGAAGTAGATGGAATCGACCTTGAAGTACTGATCCAGATGGATCGCCGCACCGCGGGGAATCCTTCTGTTCGCTTTCGCCGTGGGGTCGACGGTCATGTCCCGGCTGCGCAGAACGATTCCCGAGCAAGGCGGAACGCTCCCGAGCCAGAGAATCAACTGGCTGCTCTGCCTGTGCGGCTCAGCGCCTTTCTGTTTCTTCCACTCGACATCAGCCAGAATCATCACGTGCACGCGTGAGATCGGGTCCGCCGACCGGTTGACGAGGTAGTAGCGACGACTCGTCAGGTCGTCCTCGACATCGCTGTAGAAAGCCACTTTGGACGACTGGGAGCGCGTGGTTTCATCAGCGTCCTCCTGGGACTGTTTCAACTGGTCCTCGGCGGTCCGGGCGCTGTAGTAGGTGGCGATGCCGGTGACCACGATGCCGCCGACTGCCGCGACGCCCGCGAGGGCGGTCCCGGTCTGCACCCACCAGTTGAGGCGTCGCCACCGCCCGCGCTCCGCCGCCTGCGGCCGTGGATCAGGTCTCTCCCGTGCTCGCACCGCCCCAGGCCGGGGCCGTCGGCGTGCCAGCCGCAGCCTCACCCGCCGATCCGCACTGTTCCTCGCCACGGCCCCCCCTGTCTCCGGCCCTCCACACACCAGACACGCCCGGGGCCCGGTCAGTTCCCGTGAGAGGCAGGCCTTGCCGGAGGGGAATTTCTGGGGATCACTGGGGAATCGCCGGGGGTCGCTGGGGAATCGCCGGGGGTCGCTGGGGAATCACCGGGGAGCAATGTGGAATTGCGGGGGGGGATCGCCGTGGAACCGTTGGGGGACCGTCAGACCTCGAAAAGGTCGGCGCCGCCGGTCATGCCGTCGAACTCGCTCGCGTCGATGGTCTGCGCCGCGGGGGGCGCCTTCGCCACGACCGGCTCGTCGTAATCGGAGATCCGCAGGGTCATGCGCGCCCCGCGGGACTGCTCCACCTCCATCCCGACGAGGTACGGCTTGCCCTCCGCGGCGACGTACACCTTGGTCTCCGTGCCGTTCTGCTCCTCGACCAGGGGAATGACGTGCTCTCCGTAGCGCCACGTCGGGTCCTCGGCGCGGATCGTCGTCGTACCGGCCACCCCGTCGAGCCGCCCGAGCATCCCGTCCAGGTCGCAGGTGTCCGACGGCATCGTCCGTTCGCCCGACCCCGCGTCCCCCACGGGGAACTTCACGTACTTGCCGCGCAGCAGCCCGATGCGGCGGTCCATGTCCGCGGCGGCCCCGGGCCCGCGCGCCTCGGCCATCGACCGCAGCGCGTCGAGCGACGAGTCCTGGACGCGCATGTACACCGTGCGCCCCTCGACCATGATCATGTCGGCGCGCAGCAGGCCCCCCGCGATGGTGCCGGCGCAGTTGTGCTCCCGGTCGACGCGGAACGTCGCCTCCGTGCGCGCCCCGGTCCCGCCGACCCCCGGCCTCTTGGTCTCCACGGCCTTGATCCGCATGGACCGCGCCCCCTTGAGCAGGTCCAGGGTCTGCCGGGTGAGCTGCTGGCCGCGCGCCTCCGCCCGGGGCAGCTCCTTCGTGAACGTGCCGCCGCTCAGCCGCACCGGCCTCTCGCCGCCGCAGCCCGTCACGAGCGACGCCAGCGCACCGGCCGCGAGCACCGTGGCCGCGGCCCGCGTCAACCGGCGGCGACCGCCGCCCCGAGTCCCGCGCTGCGCCTTCAGCCCCACAGTTCCCACCGTTTCCGCCCCGCCCGCCCCGTCCGCGCCACCGCCGGACTTCTCATATGTTTCTCATGAACCCTGCGCACGGAACGGCGCTGTTGTCACATCCCCAGCGTGCGGTAAACATCACGCGCCTCCCTTAGCGATCGCGTACAACCCTCCGGTGCTCTCATCGGTCCAACGAACTCGTTGATTCACCGGGAGCTCCCCGCGAGCTCAGGAGTCCCGAAGTTCCGAAGGGGTGGGGGCCGTGGGCCTCAAGCACAAGGTGTGGCTCGCCGTGGGCGGCGTCGTCCTCGGCGGCACGGGGGCGATGGCGTACGCGGATACGGGCGCAGGCGCGAACGCGGGCACGGGCACCGTGGGGAAGGCCGCGGTCCTGGTGGCGGCGGTGCCCCGGGCGCACGCGGACCGGGGCGCCCTGACCGTCGTCCCCGGCGGCACCGGCGGCCCGGACGCGGCCGCGCGCAAGGCCCTCACGCAGTCGAGCCCGGGCGTCCCTGGCCTGGACGAGCCCGGCGACGCGTGGGCCGCGGCCACCGCCCTGGGCGACCTCAACGGCGACGGCCACCCCGACCTGGTCATCGGCGCGCCCGGCGAGGACGACACCTCCGGCCACCGGGACCGGGGCGCGGTCACGATGCTGTACGGCCCCGGCTTCACCTCGGGCGCCGACCTCCAGCTCTCCGAGGACTTCGCCTACTCCAACGCCCGCTTCGGTTCCGCCGTGGCGGCCGGGGACTTCAACAAGGACGGCAAGGACGACGTGTTCGCGGTGTCCACGGGCACCGGCGGGAGCTGGGCGGCCCGGTTCTCGACGGGCCACGAGGCGGCGGGCACCTTCCAGTCCGGCGAGCGGGCGATCGCGTACCCGTCCGCGACGTCCGGGGACTTCGACCACGACGGGTACGCCGACGTCGCCCTCACCTACCGCGACGCCGCGGGCCACGGCCGGCTCGTCTGGTTCAAGGGCACCCGCTCGGGCCTCGGCCGCGTCGGCCACCTCTCCGTCAAGGGCGGCCGCTCGGTCGCGGCGGGCGACGTCAACGGCGACGGCTACGACGACCTGGTCGTCGGCCAGCCCTACACCGCCGAGTCCGGCGCCCACGCGGGCGGCCAGGTCACCGTCGTGAACGGCGGCCCCGGCGGCCCGACCGGCGGGGCCCGGACCGTCCACCAGGCCACGGGCGGGGTGCCGGGCGCAGCCGAGGCGGGCGACGCGATGGGCTGGTCGGTGGCGGCGGCCGACGTCGACGGCGACGGCTGCGCGGACGTCCTCACCGGCGCGCCCGGCGAGGACATCACGCGCGCCGGCAAGGCCCGTACGGACGCGGGCACGTCGCTGCTCCTCAAGGGCTCACGATCGGGCCTGACCGGCGCCGGGGCCCTCGCCGTCAGCCAGGACGAGCCGGACGTCCCGGGCGTCACGGAGACCGGCGACCGGCTCGGCTCCTCCGTCGCGCTCGCCGACTTCGACGGCAACGGCCACCCGGACCTGGCGGTCGGCGCGGACGGCGAGGACCGGGGCGACGGCACGGTCCTGCACGTCGGCACCGACGCGGACGGCGCGGTGCTGCGGGCGAGCGGCACGTACTACGGGAAGGCACGGCTGGGCACCGCGGCGGGGGCACGCCTCGGGCAGGTGCTGGGGGCGGGGTCGTAGCGCGGCGGCTGCTGGGCACTGGGGCGGGGGCGCGCCTCAGGTAGGTGCCGCGTCGGGGGCGTAGCCGGGGGCCATGGCGGGCGACGCGCGCCGGTGGTGCGCTCCTTGTGCCGCCCGGCAGGGGTTCGCGCCGGGCGGCGTGCGCCGTACTTGCCGTACTGGGTGCCGCGCCGGGCCGTACTGGATGCCGTGCCGGGCGGTACTGCGCGCCGCCTTGGGTCGTACTGGTCGCCGCACCGGGCCGTACTAGATGCCGTGCCGGGCGGTACTGCGCGCCGCCTTGGGTCGTACTGGTCGCCGCACCGGGCCGTACTGGATGCCGCCCAGAGCCGTGCCGGGTGCTGCCCCGTGCCGTATTGAATCCCGCCCCGAGCCGTGCTGAGTGATCTGGGCATCGTGCTGAGTCCAGCTTGAGCTTGCGCCGCAGCCCGAGCCGTACACGCGCCGAGCCCGTGCCGTACGCGTACCGGACCCGAGTCGGACTCGTGCCGGGCCCACACCAAACTCGCACCCGACGCCCACCGAACCCGAGCCGGGCCCACACCGGCCCACACCACACCCCACACCACCCACCTCGCACCGCCCCGCGCCGGACTCCCACCAGGCCCGCGTCAGAGACCGTACGCGGCATCTCGCCCCGGGACAGACCCACCCAAGTTCGCCCCAGGGCAACCGCGGGCCCGCCCCGGTGGCCCCGGGCCGGGCGAGGCCCCCGCGTGCTCAGCCGTCCGTCGTCCTCGCCCGGCGTGACACCACCGCGCGCAGCACCCGGCGGCCCTCGGTGGAGACGCCGAGGGCCTGGCGCAGGCCGCCGCCGGGGCTGGAGCCGCCGAGCAGTTCGAGGACCCGTATCTGGCGGCGCAGCTCGGCGGTGACCAGCGGCGCGACCTCCTCGTCGGTGGTGTCGAGGAGGCGGTGCACCTGGAGCGCGGCGGCCGAGCAGCCGTCGGCCCAGGTCCGCAGCGCGGCGGCGGTGCGCTGGGCGGCCGCGGCGGCGAGCATGCGCCGGGCCAGCGCGGCGGCCTCCGCGCCGCCCCCCGTACGGTCGGGCCCCGGCTCACCGTCCGGCCCGGCGTCGAGGGTCCGCCGCACCACGGCGAGCGCGCCCTCCCAGCCCGTGCCGTCCGCGAGGCTCGCCCACAGCGGCCGCAGCACCTGCTCGTCGACGCCGTCGCCGAACAGCGGCACGCAGCGGTCGAGGCAGGCGAGCCCGCTGGCGGCGAGTCCCGTCTCGTCGGCCTGGGCGATCAGCTCCACCAAGCTCACCCGTGACTCATCTGGCTTCACGCCCTTACTGCGTCCGGCGGCCCGTTTCCGTCACTGCGGCCGAAAACCGCCGGGCCGCGCCGGTGGCGGTGCCGCTGGCCGGGCCGTAGGCCGTGTCCCCGCCCGCCCCGTCACTGCGGCAGTACCCCGAGCCGGTCCAGGAGCCGGAAGAAAAGCTGCTCGGCCGACGGCTCGGGGTCGGCGGTGAGCACGTCGAGCAGCGCCGCGGAGCGTGCGCGGCGGCCCGCCTCCGCGGCCCAGGCGACCGCGCGCTCGGCGGCGTCGCGGGGGTCGAGGAAGTAGTCCTCCAGCGTTAGCTCGTCGTCGGCCAGGTAGCGGGCCGTCGCGTCGCGGGCCAGGCACGTCGTCCACGCGCCGCTCTCCGGCGCGGCCGCCTCGACGATCACGCAGTCGCTGCCCATCACATAGCCGAAGAGGGCGGGCGCGCCGGTCTCCCCGGCGAGCGCGTTCATGTTCCCCACGTCGGTCGAGTCCTTGCTCGGGCACTCCCACACCTGCCACCCGTCGGGCCGCCGCTCCAGGAGCGCGAGCTCCTCGCGCACCCCGGCGAGCGCCGTGCACTCCCCCAGCGGCCGCTCGCTGCGGCCCACGACGTAGTACCCCCAGTAGCCCATGCTCCGCGCCCCCGCGACTCTCGTACGTCCGTCCTTGTGGGGGCCGCGGCCCCCTTTCTCCCCTAGGTGGCCCGCCCGTCCCCGTGCTCAAACGCCGCGCGCGGAAACGCCGGACCGGCGCCGGGCACCGGCACACCGGCGGGCCGTCCCGCCGCGGCGAGGGCCCGGGCCTTCGTGTCCTGCATGGTGGTGATGCGGTGCACCACCACGACGGCGAGGACGGCGGCCACGACGTCCAGGGCGTCCGCGACCATCATCCAGTGCACCCCGGTCACGTACTCCTGCACGGTCTCGGCATCCCTGTACAGCCTGCCCGCGGCCCGGCCGGCGAAGAAGCCGACGACCCACACCAGCCACCAGGCGTTGACGAGGGCGTGTGCCGGGCGCGGCTCCCGCGGGTCCCAGCCGACCGGGGCCAGCCGCTCGGCGACCTCGGGCCCGGGCACGCTGGCGTCCCAGATGTCGGAGGTGACGCGGCGCGGGATCCAGAGGTTGACGACGGGCACGAACCACCCGCCGAGCGCCCAGCCGCGCCCCTTGGTGTGCGCCTCGGGCACGAAGATCTCGGCGTTGACCCGCACCCGCCGGAACCACCAGAGGAAGACCACCGCGGTCAGTCCCAGGGCCACGAACTGCATGCCGCCCGCGAGGGCGTACCGGGAGTCGGCGTCCTCCACCTCCCGCTGGAACGCCTCGCCGTACTCCCCGGCGAGGGCGCGGTCCAGGATCCGCCGCTGCCCGAGCCCGGCCCACAGGGCCCACAGGTCGGTGGCGGCGACGACGCCGAGCAGCGCCATGGCCGCCCGCCCCAGCGCGACCGGCGACCGCAGCAGGTCCCCGGGGCGGGGACCTGCGACGACCCGCTTCGGCGCGGCGTCGGCCGCCACGGTCACGCACAGGCCGCACAGCCCCTCGGCGGTCGTCGCGTCTCTTGCCTGGCACTCCGCGCACGGCATGGCCATGGTTCCCCCCACATCGACAGGGCAGACCGGTCCCTGGTCCGGGACGGGCCTGCGAAAGGTCCGCCGCGCCGGCCCTCCCCGGGTCCCCCCGGCCCCCCGGACCCCCTCGGTCTCCACAGGGCTCCCGGGCCTCCCCGGCACTGCGTACGGTCACCGCAGGATACGTGCCGGTAATCGGACCGGCGTACGGCGGCCGCCCGGCGCGGGGTTCAGCCGTCCAGCCGTCCCGCGAGCCGCTCGAAGTCGGCCCACGAGCGCGACGGCTCGCGCGCGTCCCACAGCTTCTGGGCCGTCGCCCGCAGCGGCATGCGGATGCCGCGCGCCACCTGGTCCTGGGTCTGGGCCCCGGCGAGGTCGCACCAGACGGCGAAGCTGCCGCCGAGGATCCGGCCGTCGTACGCGGCGGGGACCGGGGTGGTGCCGCGCAGCACGCGCGGGGTCCACTGCTCGTAGATGCGCCGGCCGGTGGGGTAGGCGAAGTCGTTGGGCTCGCCGAGGACGTAGTAGAGGAACTCGTCGTTGTAGTTGAGGACGTCGCGGCCCTCGCGCAGGTACTCGACCGGGTCGCGGGCGCCGATCTCCTTGCCGGTCCAGTACGCGACCTCCAGGTCGGCGTCGGCCGCCACGGTGCCGCCCCGGAAGAAGCCGTCGTTCCAGGCCCGTACGTCCCGCGCCGGGCCGATCACCCGGGCGCGGTCGTTCAGCCACCGCGTCGCCAGGTCCTGGATGCTCGCGGCGGGGCCGAGGCGCTCGCGCGCGGCGGCGGCGAGACGCGGGTAGGAGGCCTCCGGGTCGCGGACCACGAGGGCCTGGTACTCGTCCGCGCCGATGTGCCAGCGCCCGCCGGGGAACAGTTCGGCGTACTCGCGCAGCAGCTCGTCCACGATCCGCGCCGCCTTCGGGTTCCCTATGTCGACGGCGCCCTGCGTCACCGCGCCCCGCGTGTCGCGCAGCCGCAGGTCGGGGTGGGCCTTGAGGACCGCGCCGAGGTGACCTGGCGAGTCGATCTCCGGTACGACGGTGATGTGGCGGCTCGCCGCGAGGTCCACGATGCGGCGCACCTGCGCCTTGGTGAGGTGGTCGGCGGAGACCACCTCGGGGTGCGACTCGGAGGCGATCCGGAACGCCTGGTCGTCGGAGAAGTGCAGGCCGAGCTCGTTGTACTTGAGGTCGCCGAGCTCCTCGATCCGCCGCTCGATCCAGTCGGCGGAGAAGTGCTTGCGGGCCATGTCCAGCATGAAGCCGCGCCGCGGTTTCGCGGGGGCGTCCCGTACGACGCCCTCGGGGACGGTGCCGTCGGCACGTACGGATTGCTTGAGGGTGCGGGTGCCGTGGAAGACGCCTGCTTGGGTGGGGGCGGTGATGCGCACGACCCGGTCCTTCACGACCAGGGTGTACGCCTCCGGGCCTTCGCCCGGACCCCGCGCCGCCTGTGCTGTCTGTGCCGCCTGTGCCGCCTGTGCCGTCTGTGCTGCCTGTGCCGTCTGTGCTGCCTGTGCCCCGCTGCCCATCCGGGCCGGGATCGGGCCGGTGTCGCCGGTGGCCGGGGCCGTGTCGCCGGTGGCTGGGCCCGCGTCCGCGGTGGCCGGGCCCGCGTCGCCGGTGACTGGGCCCGCGTCCGCGGCGGCTGGGCCCGTCTCCGTCGCCGTGATGGGGCCGCCGGTGGTGGGGCTCGTCCGTGTCGCCGCCCCAGGGCCGGTGATGGCCGGGCCCGTCTGCCCGCCGCCGCCCTCGCGGCCGCCCGTGCGGTCCGCCGTGCGGTCTCCGGTCAGGTCCAGTTGTACGTCGCCGCTGCGCGGGCGGGCCTCGCCCCCGTAGCGCAGCCGCAGCTCCCGGGCGAGCAGCTCGGCCTCGTCCCGCAGGCCGGGGTCGCCGACGACGACGCGGGCCTTGTCCTCGGGGTGCCAACCGGGGCCGCGGGCCGGGGTGTGCTCGCGTACGGCGGGGATGGTGGAGGGGGGCTTGGAGAGGGCGTACGTGGGGCTGCTGGGGGGCTTCGACCTGTCCTTGGGGTGGGGGGCGGTCGCCGCGGCGGTGGGCGATTTGCTGTCACCCCGCCCGCCCTCCCCCTGTCCGGCTCCGCCGGGTCCCGCCGGCCACAGGCCTATGGTCAGGGCGACGGCGCCCGCCGCGACCACGCCCCCGCCCACGAGGGCCGCCCGGGGCATCACCGCCCCTCACCCCCGCCGCGCTCTCCCGGCGCGGCCGAGGCCGCCCCTCGCCTCAACGCATCCACCCCTCCACGCTAAGCCCGCCCCTCCCCCACCGCACCGCGATCCCGCCGGCCCCTCCGGCCCGCCCGCACCCGCGCGGCGCCGCCCCTGTCGCGGCGGTCTCCCACCCGCCCACCCGTACCTGCCCCGGGCTCCGGCGGGGCCCCGCCGCACTGCGCCGCGGGCGGGACGGCACGCTCCCCGCCGCTACCGCGGCGGTGCTTCCCCGCCCACCCACCCATGACGGCCACGCCACCCGGCGGAGGCCCGGCGCGAAGCGCTGCCGCCGAGTGGCCCGTGGCCCGCCGCTACCGCGGCGGAACTTCCCACCCGCCCACCCACCCATGACGGCCATGCCAGCCAGCCGGGCCCCGGCGCAAAGCGCTGCCGCCGAGTGGCCCGATACCCGCCGCTACCGCGGCGGTGATTCCCACCCACCCACCCATGACGGCCACACCACCCAGCCGGGCCCCGGCGCGAAGCGCTGCGGCTGAGTGCCTCGGTACCCGCCGCTACCGCGGCGGTGATTCCCACCCACCCACCCGTGACGGCCACGCCACCCGGCGATACCCCGGCGCGAAGCGCTGCGGCTCAGTCCTGGAGTCACCGCCGCTACCGCGGCGAGGTCTCCACCACCACCCGTATCGCGGTCTCTGGCGCGGCCCCACCGCGCAGCACTGCGGGCGGGAGGACGGTCGCCTGTCCGCCGCTGCCGCGGGGACCGTGACGGCCACACCTCCCAGCTAAGCCCCGGCGCGAAGCGCTGCCACTGAGTGCCCCGGTGCCCGCCGCTACCGCGGCGGGGACTTCCCGCACCCGTACCTGCCCCGGCCTCCGGCACAGCCCCACCGTGCACCACTGCGCGCGGGCAGTCGGCTGTCCGCCGCTGCCGCGCCGGGCTACACCACCCAGCCAACCCCGGCGCGAAGCGCGCACCATGGGCCCCGCCGGGGTTCAGCCGTCGGGCAGTGGGGCCGCCCAGCCGCATCGCACCACGCCGGGACCACGCCGGGACCCCGCCCAGGAACAGGCGGGCGGAAACTACCGCGGCGACAGCGACGGCCACCCCGGCATCAAGCCGCAGCGCTCGGCGCCGGGCCTCGCCAAAAGCCCGCCCAGGCAGGGACGGGCAGGACGGATTACCACCGCGACAGCGGCGAACAGCGAACCACCCACCCGCAACGCTCCGCGTAAGGCCCCTACCGGGAGGTGCGCCCGCCACAGGTGGGCGGGCGGGAAACCCCGCCGCGGCGGCGGCGACTCGTTGCCTCAGCGGCAGCGCTGCACACCGGGGCCCGGCTGGCTGGCATGGCCGTCACGGGTGGGCGGGTGGGAAGGCACGCCGCGGTAGCGGCGCGCCACGGGTCACTCAGCGGCACCGCTCCGCGCCGAGGCCCCACCGGCAGGCTTGGCCGTCACGGGTGGGCGGGCGGGAAAGCACCACCGCGGCAGCGCCGGACACCCAGCCACCCACCCGCAGCGCCCCGCGCCCAAGCCCCACCGGCAGGCATGGCCGCCACGGGTGGGCGGGTGGGAAAGCACGCCGCGGTAGCGGCGGGCCACGGGCCACTCAGCGGCAGCGCTCCGCGCCCAGGCCCCACCGGCAAGTGTGGCCGCCACGGGTGGGCGGGTGGGAAAAAGACCTCACCCCAGGCAGGCGCAGCCCCCGCGTCACCCCCGCAAGGGCAAACTCCCCCATCCGGATGGTTCCGCCACGCCGATCCCCCGCAGCCCCCGGACACCACCCCGGGCCCCCCGCTACCGTTTCCCCCCGTCCACCCACCCGCACCGCCCTCCGCGAGGAGCCCCCGCTGCCGCCGCACCACGCCATACCGGCACCCCCACCGCGGAACCCCCTGCACCCGCCGGCCCCGGCCACTCCCCTGCACCACCTCAACGCCGCCCCGCCCGACGAGGCCCGCCGGGCCCTGGCCGGGTGCTGTGCGAGCAGGCACTGGGCGCGGCAGGTCGCCGCCCATCGGCCCTATCCGGACCTGGACGCCCTGCTCGCTGCCGCCGACGAGGCCGCGTACGACCTGACGCCCGCCGATCTCACCGAGGCCCTGGCCGCCGAGCCGCTGGAGCCGGTGCTGCCGCCGGGCAGCGCCTACTCCGCCGCGGCCACCGCCCTGCGCGCCGCGCACGCCGCGTACGAGAGCCGCTTCGGGCACGCCTTCGTGATCTGCCTGGCCGGCATCGCCCCTGGTGAGGCCCTCGACCACCTGCTCGCCTCGCTGCGCGACCGGCTCGGCAACGACCGGGAGGAGGAGCGGGCGGTGGCCGCGGACGAGCTGCGGCGCCTGGCCCGGGCCCGGCTGGTCCGGCTGGTGCGCCAGTGGCCGGAGGCGCACGCTCCGCTCCTGGAGGGACCGGAGGAACCGGAAGAGCCGGGCACGCCGGACGCGCCGGACGCGCCGGACGCGCCGGACGCGCCGGACGAGTCGCGTACATCACGCAGCGATAGCCCGTACGTACCAGTTTGATTGCCTGTTTGATCACACCCGCGGACCCCGGGCGAGGGAGCCGACAACTCGTCGATACGATGACGAGCGGCCGGTGGACCGTACCCGGCCGGGCTCGTCCGACAGAGAAGCCGGCCGGCCCCAATCCCCGCTCCCGGAGGGTTCTTCCGTGCCGGCTGGAACGCTGTACCGCGGCCGGGAAGGCATGTGGTCATGGGTGGCTCATCGAGTCACCGGTGTCCTCATCTTCTTCTTCCTGTTCGTACATGTCCTCGACACCGCTCTCGTCCGTGTCTCCCCCGAGGCGTACGACGAGGTCGTGGCGACCTACAAGACGCCGATCGTCGCGCTCCTCGAGTACGGCCTCGTCGCCGCCATCCTCTTCCACGCGCTCAACGGCCTGCGGGTCATCGCCGTCGACTTCTGGTCGAAGGGCCCGCGCTACCAGAAGCAGATGCTCTGGACCGTCGTGGGCGTCTGGGTCGTCCTGATGGTGGGCGCGCTGTACCCGGTCCTCGGCCACGCCGTCCGTGAACTCTTCGGGAGCTGAGGCCAGACATGTCCGACACCACGCTTGAGAAGTCCGGAGTGGGCCCCGTCGAGGGCGCCTCCCTCTACGACGCCGACAACCCGGCCCCCGTCATCGAGGCCCCGCGCAAGCGGACCGCGAAGACGCCGCGCTCCACCCGCGGCAACTTCGAGATGGCCGCGTGGCTGTTCATGCGCCTGTCCGGCGTCGTCCTCGTCGTCCTGGTCATCACCCACCTGCTGATCCAGCTCGTGCTGGACGGCGGTGTCTCGAAGATCGGCTTCGCCTTCGTCGCGGGCCGCTGGGCGTCCCCGTTCTGGCAGGTCTGGGACCTGCTGATGCTGTGGCTCGCGATGCTGCACGGCGCGAACGGCCTGCGGACGGTCATCAACGACTACGCCGAGCGCCCGAACACGCGTCTGTGGCTCAAGGGCCTGCTGTACACCGCCACGGTGTTCACCATCCTCCTGGGCACGCTGGTGATCTTCACCTTCGACCCGAACATCCGCTAGAGCCGAGGCGACCCCCGTGAAGATTCACAAGTACGACACCGTCATCGTCGGCGCGGGCGGCGCCGGCATGCGCGCCGCCATCGAGGCGACGAAGCGCAGCCGCACCGCCGTGCTCACCAAGCTGTACCCCACCCGCTCCCACACGGGCGCCGCGCAGGGCGGCATGGCCGCCGCGCTGGCGAACGTGGAGGAGGACAACTGGGAGTGGCACACCTTCGACACGATCAAGGGCGGTGACTACCTGGTCGACCAGGACGCCGCCGAGATCCTCGCGAAGGAGGCCATCGACGCGGTCCTCGACCTGGAGAAGATGGGCCTGCCGTTCAACCGGACCCCGGACGGCACCATCGACCAGCGCCGCTTCGGCGGGCACTCCCGCAACCACGGCGAGGCGCCGGTGCGCCGGTCCTGCTACGCGGCGGACCGCAC
This sequence comes from Streptomyces longispororuber, assembly GCF_014656095.1. Taxonomy (GTDB): domain Bacteria; phylum Actinomycetota; class Actinomycetes; order Streptomycetales; family Streptomycetaceae; genus Streptomyces; species Streptomyces longispororuber. Next base: position 16,746 of record NZ_BNBT01000012.1, on the reverse strand, counting down.
GGGCCACATGATCCTCCAGACGCTGTACCAGAACTGCGTCAAGGAGGGCGTGGAGTTCTTCAACGAGTTCTACGTCCTGGACCAGCTCATCACCGAGGTCGACGGCGTCAAGAAGTCCGCCGGTGTGGTCGCGTACGAGCTGGCCACCGGCGAGATCCACGTGTTCCAGGCGAAGGCGGTCATCTACGCCTCCGGCGGCACCGGCAAGTTCTTCAAGGTGACGTCGAACGCGCACACCCTGACCGGTGACGGCCAGGCCGCCTGCTACCGGCGCGGCCTGCCGCTGGAGGACATGGAGTTCTTCCAGTTCCACCCGACCGGCATCTGGCGCATGGGCATCCTGCTCACGGAGGGCGCCCGCGGCGAGGGCGGCATCCTGCGCAACAAGGACGGCGAGCGCTTCATGGAGAAGTACGCGCCGGTGATGAAGGACCTGGCGTCGCGAGACGTCGTGTCCCGGTCCATCTACACGGAGATCCGCGAGGGCCGCGGCTGCGGCCCCGAGGGCGACCACGTCTACCTGGACCTGACCCACCTGCCGCCGGAGCAGCTCGACGCCAAGCTGCCGGACATCACCGAGTTCGCGCGGACGTACCTCGGCATCGAGCCGTACACGGACCCGATCCCGATCCAGCCGACCGCGCACTACGCCATGGGCGGCATCCCGACGAACGTCCAGGGCGAGGTGCTCGCCGACAACACGACCGTGGTCCCGGGCCTGTACGCCGCCGGCGAGGTCGCCTGCGTGTCGGTGCACGGCGCCAACCGCCTGGGCACCAACTCGTTGCTCGACATCAACGTCTTCGGCAAGCGCGCGGGCATCGCCGCCGCCGAGTACTCGGCCACGGCCGACTACGTCGAGCTGCCGGAGAACCCGGCCTCCTTCGTCCAGGAGCAGGTCGAGCGGCTGCGCAACTCCACCGGCAGCGAGCGCGTCTCGGTCCTCCGCAAGGAGCTCCAGGAGACGATGGACGCCAACGTCATGGTCTTCCGCACGGAGCAGACCATCAAGACGGCCGTCGAGAAGATCGCCGAGCTGCGCGAGCGGTACCAGAACGTCTCGGTCCAGGACAAGGGCAAGCGGTTCAACACCGACCTGCTGGAGGCCATCGAGCTGGGCAACCTGCTCGACCTCGCCGAGGTCATGGCCGTCTCGGCGCTGGCGCGCAAGGAGTCCCGCGGCGGTCACTACCGCGAGGACTACCCGAACCGCGACGACGTCAACTTCATGCGCCACACCATGGCGTACCGCGAGGTCGCCGACGACGGCAAGGACTCGATCCGCCTCGACTACAAGCCGGTCGTGCAGACCCGCTACCAGCCGATGGAGCGTAAGTACTGATGGCAACCCCGACGATGGACAAGGTCGCGGCGGACGACGCCGCCGCCGCGTCCCACCTCATCACCGTCACCTTCCGGATCCGCCGCTTCAATCCGGAGGTCTCGGCGGAGGCGACCTGGGAAGACTTCCAGCTCGAGATCGACCCCAAGGAGCGCGTCCTCGACGGCCTCCACAAGATCAAGTGGGAGCTGGACGGCTCGCTGACGTTCCGCCGCTCGTGCGCGCACGGCATCTGCGGCTCGGACGCCATGCGCATCAACGGCAAGAACCGCCTGGCCTGCAAGACCCTGATCAAGGACATCAACCCGGCCAAGCCCATCACGGTCGAGCCCATCAAGGGCCTGACGGTCCTGAAGGACCTGGTCGTGGACATGGAGCCGTTCTTCCAGGCCTACCGGGACGTCATGCCCTTCCTGGTGACGACCGGCAACGAGCCGACCCGGGAGCGCCTGCAGTCCGCCGAGGACCGCGAGCGCTTCGACGACACCACGAAGTGCATCCTGTGCGCCGCGTGCACGTCGTCCTGCCCGGTGTTCTGGAACGACGGCCAGTACTTCGGCCCGGCCGCGATCGTGAACGCGCACCGCTTCATCTTCGACAGCCGTGACGAGGCGGGCGAGCAGCGCCTGGAGATCCTCAACGACAAGGACGGCGTGTGGCGCTGCCGCACCACGTTCAACTGCACGGACGCCTGCCCCCGTGGCATCGAGGTCACGAAGGCGATCCAGGAGGTCAAGCGGGCGCTGATCACGCGCCGCTACTGATCCCGCACGCGTACGCGAGGGCCCCGCTTCCCGTCCTGGAAGCGGGGCCCTCGTGTACCCGGCTACGCCCGGCGGCGGTTCACGGCCGTCAGGTCGATGTCGATGTCGAAGGGGCGGGACGTCTTGAGGCGGTCGTAGAAGGTGCCGGTGTCGCTGTAGGCCTTGGTGCCCGGGTCCAGCACGTAGGTGTGGACGTTCCAGGAAGGCGCTTTCCAGCAGGAACAGGCCATCGCGGCCGGTCGCCGTTCGCGTAAGTGATGTCGGCGTACGGCGTCCGGTCAGCACAGCGCCGGGCGGCGCCAGGTGGTGACGGGCGTGGCCCCGGGGTGTCATGAGAGGTGTGAGACATACGTGGCGTAACGAGGTCACCCCGGCCGCCGGGGGCTGCGCGCTGGCGACCGGCGTCCTCTCGGTGGGGCTGCATCTGACCGGACACGAGGTCCTGTCGCGGATCTTCCTCGGGTGCGCGGCGCTGCTCTGGCTGGTGATGGCGGCGGACCTCACCGATCATCTCGTACGCGACCGGGCCCGGTGGGCGGCGGCGATGACGCCGTCCGCGCTCACGGCCGTCGCGGCGACGGCCGTGGTCGGCACCCGGTTCTCCGTCCTGGGGTGGCAGGGCCTGGCGATCGCGCTGCTGGTGGTCGCGGCCGTGGCGTGGCCGGTGCCGCTGGTGCCGGTGGTCTGCCACTGGCGGCGGCGCGGGATGTCCGGCGAGGTGTTCCTGGCGTGCGTGGCGACGCAGGCCCTCGCGGTGCTCGCGGCCTGGCTGTGCTGGGCGGGCGAGGGCGACTGGCTCGGTGCCGCGGCGCTCGCCTGCTTCGCGCTCGGCCTCGTCCTGTACGGGGAGGCGCTGGTGCGCTTCGACGTACGGCAGGTGCTGACGGGCGCCGGTGACCAGTGGGTGGCGGGCGGCGCGCTCGCCGTCTCGGCGCTCGCGGGCGCGCGGCTGACGGCGCTGCCGCAGTGGACCGGCGGCGGCCACGACGCCCTGCGGGTCCTGACGTACGTGCTGCTCGGGCTCGCCCTGGCCTGGTACGCGCTGCTGCTGGCCGCCGAGGTGGCCGCGCCGCGCCTCCGGTACGACGCCCGGCGCTGGGCCACGGTGTTCGCGCTGGGGCTGACGGCCGCGGCGGCGCTGTCCACCGGGCTCGTGACGGACGTGGCGTGGCTGCGGGTCCTCGGGCGGGTGCTGCTGTGGGTGGCGGTGGCGGCGTGGGGGCTGGTGTGGGTGGGCTTCGTGTGGCCGCGCGAGGGTGCCGCCGAGGGGGGCGGGGCGCGGGGCCCGTCCGGGGCGCGGGGCCCGTCCGGGGCCGGGGAGCGGGGCGCGGGGCGCGGCTGAGGCAGGAGTGGGCAGGGGCCGGCAGGGGTCCAGGGGGCGGTGGCCCCCTGGCACGGGGCGGGCGGATCCGGGGGTGCCCCGGATGTGGCGCCCCGCGTACGTACGGGAAGGGACGGGCCCGAGTGCGTCCGCGGGGCTCAGGCCGTCGCCGTCACCGCCGTCAGCAGGACCACCGAGTCCGCCAGGGCGACGAGCCCGTGCCGTTCCTTCGGGACCTCGCCGAACTGCCCCTCACGAAGCACCCACTCGTTCCCCTGCTCGGTGGTCAGCCGCACCTCGCCACGCAGGACGCACAGGCTGGCCGCGGGCGGCGTGTTGTGCTCGTCGAGCTCCGTCCCGGACACCAGGGCGATGACGCTCTGGCGCAGCGCCCCGTCGTGGACGACGAGCTGCGCGCTGCGGCCGTGGGCGTCGCCCCGGGCCTGGTTCAGGTGCTCCTCGGCGAGGACGGACAGGTCATGGACTTCCGGCATGCTCTTCATGTCCGTATTCTGACGCTATGTCAGACAATCGTCTACCCTCTGGTGCCACTCTTCTCGGCTTCGACAACATGCTGCTGCCCGTCGGAGACCTGGATGAAGCAGTCGACTTCTACGAGCGGGCGGGTTTCCCGGTCGCGTACCGCCTCGACGAGGCCGGGCTCGCCATCCTGCGCGTGGGCGGCGAGACGCCCGGCGTGCTCCTGCGCGCGGAGGCGGGGGCCGGACGCCGCCCGCCGCCGTGGCCCGCGCCGCGCCTCTGGCTGGAGGTCCCGGACGCCCGGGCGACGGCGGAGGCCCTGGCGGGCGCCGGGATTCCGGTCCTCACGGAGCCGTTCGCCGGAGCGACGGGCTGGACCGTGGAGATCGCCGACCCGTGGGGCAACGTCATCGGCTTCACCGACTACACCAAGCGCCCGGAGCTCGGCCGGGTCTGACCCGGCCGCCCCGGCTCCGGGCGCCCCGTCGACCCCACCCCTTCCCGCCACCACGGAAGGGGACATACCGCTCAACCCCGGAAGCGGCAAACGTAAGAGCGCAAGACACGCAACCGGCGCCAAAGGTTGTGCGCGGGCCCCGAGTTGACGGTGTGAGAAGGCACACCGGCCAGGGGTGTGACGGATGCGGTGTTCGTTGCGCTCGTTAACCGGAGAGGGCATTCGTTGCTCTCGTACACGTACGGAGCGGAGCCGAAGGGGTGGGGAACGGTGGCCGGTGAGGGGAAGAAGGTGCCGCGCGCGGCGGAGATGCGGGGCTACACGCGAGGATTCGTCGCGCGGGTGACGGAGCGTAACAGGCTGCCGCTTGACTTCTCCGTGCGGAGCCTGCGCGTCGTGGACTCCGTGCTCGACGGGATGCGCCGGGACGGGCGCGGCCGGGACGAGGTCGCGGCCGCGCTGTTCGGGTTCGGGGCGTACGTCGGCGAGGTCCTGGTCCGGCACGCGGGCGCGGTCTGGATCGACCTCGACGACGCCCAGCGGCAGTACTTCGGGCAGGCCGTGGGGGTGCGGATGCCCGACGGGCGGGTGTGGAGCCCGCTGGGAAAGGTCGTCAACCGCTACGAGGCCGGGGCCGAGGAGTCGCTCCAGACCTTCTACCTGACCCTGCCGGGGCGCCACCCCGAGCGGGCCGGGCGGGGCGGGCGGCCCGCGGCGAGGTCCGAACCGGCACGTTCGCTGTGACCGCGTCGCGCCCGCGGGGCGCCGCGGCAGCACACACGGGGGCACGGGCACGGTGAGCGGTGCCGGCGGCGGGGGTCAAGAGGAGCACGTGGGCCCGGGCGGGGACGAGGCACGGACGGCGGCACGTACGGGACGGACAGGACGGACGGCGCGGACGGGGGACCAAGGGCGCACGGGCCCCGCGAAGGGTCAGGAGCCGGCGGACGCCGTCGGGGGCCGGAAGCGGGCGAAGATCGGGGACGCGGCGCTGTCCCGGGCGGTGGAGGCGGCCAAGGAGGGGGACGAGGCGGCGTTCGCGCTGGTGTACCGGTGGGTGCAGCCCGGGCTGCTCGGCATGGTGCGGGGGCTCGCCGGGGACGAGTCGGAGGACGTGGCGTCCGAGGCGTGGCTCCAGATCGCCCGGGACCTCGGGCGGTTCACCGGGGACGGGGCCGACTTCCGCCGCTGGGCCGCGGCCGTGGCCCGCAACCGCGCCCGTGACCACGCGCGGCGCCGCATGAGCAGGCCCCGCCTGTCCCTCGTCGAGGGCGAGGCGCTGGACCTGCCGGACGAGCGGGACACCGCCGAGGAGGCCCTGGAGGCGCTGGCCACCGACGCGGCGCTCGCCCTGGTCGCCTCCTTGCCGCCCGACCAGGCCCGGGCCGTCTTCCTGGGCGTGCTCGTGGGCCTGGACGGCCCGGCCGCGGCCCGGCTGCTCGGCAAGCGCCCCGGTGCCGTGCGCATGGCACTGCACCGGGGGCTGCGGCGGTTACGGGGCGGCCCTGCCGGGGGATTACCAGGGCCGCCCCCTTCCCGGGACCCGGAGGTGACGCCTCCGGATCCCCGTCTTGTGGCCTCGCGGCCTCGTCCTCAGCCGTCCGGCGCGCCGGGCGGTCCGGTCCCCACCGCCTCGACCAGCTCCAGGTCGTACGTGAGCGGGCCGTTCCCGAGCATGATGTGCCGGGCCTTCGAGGCGTAGCCGGGGGCCGTCGCCGCAAGGACGTACACGCCGGGGGCGGGGGCGGCGAGGATGTAGGACCCGTCGACCAGGGACGACACGCGGTCGAGCCGCCGGCCGTCCTGGCGGGCGAGGGTGAGGGTCACGCTGTGGATCGGCTCGCCGAAGGGCGTGACGACGAAGCCGTGGACGACGTACGGGCCGAGGCCGCGCGCGCCCGGGACGGGGGCCTCCCCCGGCGCGCCGCACGCGTCGAAGGGGTCGTACGGCACCGGGCGCGCGGCCGGTTCCCCGCACGGGCCGCTCGCCGCGGGGGCCGCGGGACCGGCCGGCTCCACCGCGGGCGGCACGGGCGTCGCGGCGCGCAGGGCCGCCGCGGCCAGGTCGCCCGCCTCCTCGGGGGCGGGCGGCGGGGTCTCCTTCGGCTCGACGGCGAGGTGCGGCACGCGCCGGTCGAGCCAGGGCGGCAGCCACCAGTTGGCGCGGCCGATCAGGTGCATGGCCGCGGGGACGAGCGCGGCGCGCAGCAGGAACGCGTCGAGGGCGACGGCCGCGGCGAGGACGGTGCCCGCCACGGCGCCCCGCGTGTCGCCGCTGAGGAGGAACGCGGCGAACACGCCGGTCACGACGAGGGCGGCGCAGGTGACGACCCGGCCGGTCTCCGCGAGGCCGACGCGCACGGCGCGCGCGTTGTCCCCGGTCCGCATCCACTCCTCGTGCATACGGCTGACGAGGAACACCTGGTGGTCCGTCGCGAGGCCGAGGAGCAGGGCCAGCAGGACCACCGGCAGGACCGCGGGGACCGGGCCGTCCCCGGCGGCGCCGAGGACGCCCGCGCCCCAGCCCCACTGGAACACCGCCACCATGATTCCGAAGAACGCCGCCGCGGCGATCAGGTTGGTCACGGCGGCCGTCAACGGTACGACGAGGGAGCGGAAGGCGACGAGGAGCAGCAGGAAACCGAGTCCGACGATGACGCCGACGAAGTACGGCAGGCGCTCGGCGGTGGCCGCCGCGACGTCCTCGAACACCGCCGTCACCCCGCCCACGTGGGCGTGCGCGCCCGCGTCCGGGAGCACGTCGTCGCGCAGCCGGTCGACCAGGACGCCCGTCTCCGCGGACCGCGGCGAGGTGGCGGGCACGACCTGGATCAGGGAGGTGCCGCTGTCCGCGGACGGCCCGGAGGCGACCTGGGCCACGCCGTCGGTGGCGCGGATGCGCTCCACCAGGCCGTCGGTGCCGGCGGGCCCGGCCCGCTCCACGACCACGTTCAGGGGGCCGCTGGCGCCGGGGCCGAAGCCCTCGGCGAGCAGGTCGTACGCCTGCCGGGTGCTGGACGCCCGGTGCTCGCCCTGGTCGGCGGCGCCGAGGCGCAGCGAGAGCAGCGGCACGGCCAGGACGGCCGCCACGGCCAGCGCGAGCAGCCCCACGGCGCGCGGGCGCTTCTCCACGTACGCCGACCAGCGCGCGGCGAGGCCCGCGGGCTCCCGCGGGTCCGGTCCCGCGACGGCGAGGCGGTGGCGCTGGCGGCGGCTGAGCACCCGGGCGCCGAGCACGCCGAACAGCGCGGGCAGCAGCGTGACGGCGGCGAGCACGCTCAGGACGACGGTGAGGGACGCGGTGAGCGCCACGCCGTCCAGGAAGCGCGTGTTCATCACGAGCATCCCGGCGAGGGCGACGCACACGGTGCCGCCGGCGAACAGCACGGCCCGGCCCGCGGTGTTGAGCGCCTGCACGGCCGCCGCCTCCGGGGCGAGGCCGCGCAGCAGGCCCCCGCGGTGGCGGGAGACGATGAACAGGGCGTAGTCGACGCCGACGCCGAGGCCGAGCAGCGTGCCGAGCAGCGGCGCCACCGCGGGCACGTCCGTGACGTGGCTGAGCAGCATGGTGGCGAGCAGCCCGGTGCCGACGGCGCACACGGCGGTCAGCAGGGGCAGCAGCATCGCGAAGAGCGAGCCGAAGGCGAGGAACAGCACCACCGCGGCGGCCGCGACGCCGACGGCCTCGACGGTGCCCGCGGGCGGCTCCTGTGTGCGGGCGACGGCCGGTCCGCCCAACTCGACGCGCAGGCCCGGGGCTTCGGCGCGCAGCGCGGTGTCGACGACGTCCCGGACGAGGCTCTCGGGCAGGTGGCCCGCCGGACGCGTGAAGGTGATGCGCGCGTAGGCGATGCGCCCGTCCCCGCTGATCCGCGCGGCGGCGTCCGGGCCCGGCGTATACGGCCCCGCGACCTCGCCGACGCCCTTGAGCGCGGCGATGCCGGCGAGCGCGGGCTCGATCCGGTCGCGCACGGCGGCGTCCCGGACCGAGCCGGTGCCGGTCTTCCACACCATGGTGTCGGTGTCGCCGCCGCGCTCGGGGAACGCCTCCGCCATCAGGTCGCGCGCCCGCTCGGAGTCGGAGCCGCGGGAGGAGAAGGCGTGGACGTAGTCGGCGCCCGCGGTGCCGCCGACGGCGCCCAGGCCGCAGAGGGCGCCCGCCCACAGCACGAGGACCACGAGGGGGTGCCGGAAGCACCAACGCGCCCATGCCGCCACGGTGTTCCCCCTTCCGCTCCTCCGGGCCCGGTGGCCCGGCGCCCCGTTCCGTGTGTGGTTCCTCCCGGCCTCCTGTGGCCCCGTGCGGGGTCCGGCCCCGCCCACACGCCTCAGCATCGGCGGCATGCGTACGAAACGCGCCTCCATGGCCGTGATTCACAAGGAACTCCAAACCAGGGACCTGCTCACCGCCCGGCGGGCGCCCCGATACTGGGGGCATGAGCCACTCCGAGGGACACCCCGGTGCACCTGTCGCAGAGGCCGCTCCCGTGGAGCGCCGTGCCACGGTGCTCGTGGTCGAGGACGAGCCGAGCATCGCCGACGTCCTCGCCATCGCCCTGCGCTTCCACCACTTCGACGTGATGACGGCGGGCACCGTGCGCGAGGCGCTCGCGCTGGCCGAGCGCACCCGGCCGGACTGCGCGCTGCTCGACGTGATGCTGCCGGACGGCGACGGGCGGGCGCTGGGGCGGGAGTTGCGGACGCGGATGCCGGGGGTCGCGCTGGTGTTCCTCACCGCCCGGGACGCGCCGGCGGAGATCGTCGGCGCGCTCGGCTTCGGCGACGACTACATCACCAAGCCGTTCCACATCGACGAGGTCGTCGCCCGGATCGGCGCGGTGCTGCGCCGTACGCGGCCCGGCGACGTGCTGCCGCAGCGGCCGCCGCTGCGCCACGGCGACCTGGAGCTGGACGAGACGACGTACATGGTGCGCAGGAACGGCCACGAGGTGCAGCTCACGCCCACCGAGTACGCCCTGCTGCGCTTCCTCGTCCGCAACGCCGGCCGGGTGGTGCCCAAGGAGCAGCTCCTGCGCCACGTGTGGAACATCGAGCACGCGGCGGAGTCGACGGTCGTGGAGACGTACATCAGCTATCTGCGGCGCAAGCTCGACCAGGCGGGTCCGCCGCTGATCACGACGCGCCGCGGCGTCGGGTACGGCCTGGCATGACGGGCCCGGCACCCTCGGACCCGCGCCGCCCCTCCGGCGGGCCGCACCGTCCCTTCGGCGGCCCGCGACGGCCCGGGCGGCTGCGGCGCCTCCTCGGGGGACCGCGGCGCCTGGCCGGGAACCCGCGCCGCCTCTTCGGGAACTCGCTGCGCACCAAGCTCACGCTCGTGAACGTGGTCCTGCTGGCCCTCGGCATCGCCGCAGCGACCGCCGTGAGCCTCATGGGCATGAAGCACTACTTGCTCGACAACGTCGACGACGAGCTCCAGGCCTCGCGCTCGACGCTGAACAGCCTGCGAATCTCCCTCGCCAAGTTCAAAACACTCAGCGGGGTGCGGGAGGAACTCGGCGACCTGGCCCCCGACGCGGAGGTGGGGGACGACCTGCCGCCCACCGAGGAGGTCCTGGTCGCCGTCGACGACTCCGGCAGGCCCGCCGACGTCGGCTACATCGGCTCGTCGCTGCGGCGGCGCCAGCTCCTCGCCGCCATCGGGGACGCCGAGCGGTTCGCGCGGAAGGCGGCGCCGACGGACGTGACCCTGGGCGGCGACTCGTACCGCGCGATCGGCGCGCGGCTCACCGACGGCTCGGTCGTGATCGCCACCTCCACGGAGGACGTGCACGCCAGCGTGGGCCAGGCCCTGCGGCTCGACCTGGCCCTCGGCTTCCTGCTCCTCGTGCTGCTCGCCGTGGCGACGACGGTCTCCGCGCGGCAGCGGCTGCGGCCCCTCGAGGACATGGTCGAGACGGCGTCCGCGATCGCCGAGGGCGACCTGAAGCGGCGCGTGCCGTCCAGCCGCGCCGCCGTGATGGAGACCGAGCAGTTGCGCATCGCGCTCAACTCCATGCTCAAGCAGGTCGAGGCGGCCTTCGTGACGCGTGAGCGCAGCGAGGCCCAGCTCCGGCAGTTCGTCGCGGACGCCTCGCACGAGCTGCGCACCCCGCTGTCCGCGATCCGCGGCTACCTCCAGCTCTACGACAACGGCATGCTGACCACGCCGGAGGACCGCGAGCGCGCCTGGTGCCGCGTCAACGCCGAGACCGACCGCATGAACCACCTGGTCGCGGAGTTGCTGACGCTGGCCCGCCTGGACCAGCAGCCGGAGCTGCGGTTCCGCAGCGTCGACCTGAGCCGGCTGGTGCGGGACGCGGCGGACGACCTGCGCGCGCAGGAGCCGGAGCGTCCGCTCACGGTGCGCGCGGACGGCGCGATCCTCGTCCAGGCCGACGAGCAGGGGCTGCGCAAGGTGCTCGCCAACCTGCTCGCCAACGTACGGGCGCACACCCCGCCCGGTACGCCGGTGCGGCTCGGCCTCGACCGGCGGGACGGCGTGGTGTGCCTGACCGTGGCGGACGACGGGCCGGGGCTCGACGCCAAGGACGCGGCGCGCGTCTTCGACCGGTTCTTCCGCACGGGCCCGGGGTCGGGCAGCGGCCTCGGCATGGCCATCGTGCAGGGCGTGGTGGCGGCGCACGGCGGCGAGGTCGCGGTGCGCACCGCCCCGGGCGCGGGCCTGACGGTCGTGGTCACCCTGCGCCAGGCCGCCGCCCCGGGGGAGCCGGCCGGGGCCGCGGCGCCGGCCGCCCTGCTCATGCCCGCGGCGAGGCCAGCTCCACCACCGTGACGTCCGAGGGCGCCCCCACCCGCACGGGCGGTCCCCAGGCCCCGGCGCCGCGCGTCACGTAGAGCTGGGTGTCGCCGTAGCGCTCCAGACCGGCGAGGGTGGGGTTGGCGAGGTCGGCGAGGAAGTTGTTGGGCCAGAGCTGGCCGCCGTGGGTGTGGCCGGAGAGCTGGAGGTCGACGCCGTGCTCGACGGCGTCGTGGACGACCACGGGCTGGTGGGCGAGGAGGACGGAGGCGCGGCGGCGGTCCCGGTCGCCGAGCGCCTTGGCGAAGTCGGGGCCCTGGCCGTCCGCCTCCCCCTGGACGTCGTTGACGCCCGCGAGGTCGAAGTACGGCAGCTCGGTGCGGGCGTTCTCCAGCGGGCGCAGGCCCAGCGAGCGGACGTGCTCCACCCACTGCTCGGCGCCGGAGAAGTACTCGTGGTTGCCGGTGACGAAGTAGGCGCCGTGGCGGGCGCGCAGGTCCGCGAGCGGGCGGGCGGCGCCCGCGAGGTCCTCGACGTCGCCGTCCACCAGGTCGCCGACGATCGCGATCAGGTCGGGCTGGGTGGAGTTGACGGTGTCCACGACGCGGCGGGCGAAGGACTCGCCGAGCACCGGGCCCAGGTGGATGTCGCTGACCACGGCGATCCGGAAGCCGTGCGCCGCGCGCGGCAGCTTGGCCAGCGGTACGGTGACCCGCTTGACGCGGGGGCCGCGGAGTACGCCGTAGGTGCCGTAGCCGACCGTGGCCGCCGCCACCGTGGCTGCGCCCGCGGCTACCGTCCTGGCCACGAACAGGCGCCGGGGCAGGGCCCCGGTGTCCCCCTCCTGGCGGGGCCGCGGCTCGGTGTGCCCCTCCGGGCCGGGCTGCGGCCCGGTGTGCCCCTCCTGGCCGGGCTGCGCCGCCGCCTCCCTATGGGGCTGCGCCCCTTTCCCCCCTTCGTCGGCGCTTCGCGCCTCGTCCTCAAGCGCCGGACGGGCTGTTACCCACCCCCTGAGAGAGAGCCGTACCAGCTCTCCCACCAGCAGCGCGAGCAGCAGGTACAGGGCGAACGCCAGCCACAGGAAGCCGGGCCACGCCAGGATCTGCTGGAGCAGGAAGGGCGCGCCGGTCCGCTCCGCCGCCAGGGCGGCGAACGTCAGCAGGGGGCCCGCGGCGTACGCGGCCGTGCCCAGGCGTCTGCCCCACGAGCCCTTGGCCGTCGTGTCGCGCACCACGCGCCGCCACACGTACCAGAGCAGCCCGCCGAGGACGGCGGCCACGCCGAGCAGGGTGAGGACGATCCGCAGCGTACCCACGGCTATGAGCTTCGGCGCAGTGCGCGCACTCCACGCAACCCGATGGTCCCGACCACCGTCCCCAAGACAAAGGAGACAACGGCGAGCGTCAGGTGCACCCAGAAGTACCCCGTCGGATCGCCCGCGTCGTCGAAGGCGAGCCCGCTGCCGTCCTTCCAGAGGTTCTTGACGAAAGTGATCCAGATGAACCAGCTCCACACGCCGAAGGCGAGCAGGAACCAGGAGGCGGAGCGGCTGAGCTTCATACGCTCAGTATCGCCAGCCGCCCTCACGCGCCGCCTTCGGGGTGGCGGGCGCCCCACCTCGGCGGCGGCGGGCGAAGGCGCTCCCTGTACGTTCTCGTCCGTGCCTGCCGTGAAGAAGACCGCTCTGCTCCTCACCTGCGCGACCTTGCTGTCCCTGTCGGCCACCGGCCCCGCCTTCGCCGACGACAAGCCGGGCGGCAAGAAGGACGACCAGCCGAAGCCGCCCGCCCGGATGTCCACCGTCGGCGGCGCCCGCCTGGGCCAGCCGGGCACCCAGGTGGACCTGGGCAAGGGCGCCCCGGTGCTGCCCAAGGACCTGTCGGCCCGCTCCTGGCTGGTCTCGGACGCCGAGTCCGGCGAGGTGCTCGCCGCGCACAACGCGCACTGGCGCCTGGCCCCGGCGAGCACCCTGAAGATGCTGTTCGCGGACACGGTGCTGCCGAAGTTCCCGAAGACGCAGAAGCACAAGGTCGCGCTGACCGACATGGAGGGCATCGGCGCGGGCAGCAGCCTCGTCGGCATCAAGGAGAACGAGACGTACTCGGTCCACGACCTGTGGCTGGGGGTCTTCCTGCGCTCCGGCAACGACGCGGTGCACGTCCTGTCGGCGATGAACGGCGGCGTGCGGCAGACCGTGAAGGACATGCAGAAGCACGCCGAGGAGCTCCAGGCCCTCGACACGCGGGTGGTCACGCCGGACGGCTACGACGAGAAGGGGCAGGTGTCCTCGGCGTACGACCTGACGCTGTTCGCCCGCTCGGGGCTGCAGAAGAAGGACTTCCGGGAGTACTGCGCGACGGCGACCGCGCAGTTCCCCGGCAAGACCGTGAAGGTGAAGAAGGGCAAGGACAAGGGCAAGACCAAGCGCGAGTCCTTCGGCATCCAGAACACCAACCGCCTGCTGACGGGTGACCTGGGCCTGGAGCCGTACAAGGGCATCGCGGGCGTCAAGAACGGCTCGACGACCAACGCGGGCAACACCTTCACGGGCGTCGCCGAGCGCGACGGCAAGGTGCTGCTCGTCACCGTCATGAACCCCTCGTCGGGCGAGTCGCACGCCGTGTACAAGGAGACGGCCCGCCTGCTCGACTGGGGCTTCGCGGCGCACGGCAAGGTCAAGCCGGTGGGCGAGCTGGTCCCGCCGAAGGGCGCGAGCACGGGCGCGGGCAAGGGCGCCCCGGGCGGCTCGGACTCCCGGAACGTGGCGCACGCCTCCGGCGAGCAGTCCAGCGGCATGGGCGTGGCGCTGGGCATCGCGGCGGGCGTGCTCGCCCTGGTCGCGGGCGGCCTGTTCCTGCTCAACCGCCGCTGGCCGCTGCCGGATCTGGTGCGCCGCCGCCGGGGCTGACGGCCTCGTCGCCGCCCCGTTCCTCCGCCGCGGGCTCCGGCTTGCTCCGCGTCGCCGTCCAGGCGGCGCAGAACAGCAGCAGCTTCGCCGTGAAGTTGATCCACAACAGCAGCGCCACGGGCACGCCGAAGGCGCCGTACATGCTCTTCGCGGCGACGCCCTTCACATAGCCGCCGAGCAGGATCTTCAGGAGCTCGAACCCGGCCGCGCCGATCAGGGCGGCGACGATCAGCGCGCGCCGGGGCGGGTGCACCCCGGGCAGCAGCGTGAGGACGTACAGCAGGAGCAGGAAGTCGGCGAGGACCGCGATGGCGAACGCGGCGAGCTGGAGGAGGACGCCGCCGGGGCCGTCCTTGTCGACGCCGAGCCGCTCGGCGGTCCAGCCGACGGCGGTGGAGGCGACCGCGGAGGCGAGCAGCGACAGGAGCCCGGCGCCGCCGAGCCCGGCGAGGACGCCGAGGTCCTTGAGCTTGCGCAGGAACGGGTTCTCGTCGGTGTCGTCGCGCAGCCACACCACGCGCAGGCACTCCCGCATGGAGCCGACCCAGCCCACGCCGGTGAAGACCAGCAGGGCGCCCGCGACGAGGCCGACGGTGCCCGCGTTGGCGACCAGGGACTCCAGGTCGAGCTGGTCGGAGATGCCGGGCACCTGCTCGGCGATCTTGTCCTCGACCTCGCGCTGGCGCCCGGGCGAGAGCGTGGCCGCGCCGATCGCGGCGGCGACCGTGATGAGCGGGAAGAGCGCGACGAAGCTGATGAAGGTCATGGCGGCGGCGAGGCGGGTCCAGTGGACCTCGTCGAGCCGTTCGTAGGAGCGCCACGCGTGGGTCCGCATGAGCCGCTCGACGTAGGGCCCGATGCCGGGGAGCTTCTTCAGCCAGTCCATGTCGCCTGCCCCGTTCCTGGTGCTGTGCGGGCGGTCGGCGCGTCCTGCGCGGCGCGCGCCGCCTGTGTGGTCCGTGTGCGGAATACCAAGGTCCGGGTACCCCAAAACCGCAGGACAGTGGCGAGTGCCATGCCGACGACCGCGCCGGAGACGGTGTCCGCGCGCCGCGAGGTGAGCCCGAGGCCGTAGTGGGACACGGCGAGGCAGGCGAGCTGGACGAGGGCGCCCGCCACGTTCACCGCGCAGAAGACGGCGTACTGGCGCAGCCGGGAGGCGTGGGCGTCGGCCGCGCGCCGGTAGGTGCCGAGGGCGTTGCCCGCGTACGCGACCGTGCACCCGGCCGCGAACGCCAGGGCCTTCGCGGTCAGCGGGCCGAGGCCGCCGGGCCCGCGCAGCCAGAGGAACAGGCCGAGGTCCACGGCGTAGGCGCAGACCCCGACCGCGGCGAAGCCGAGCAGCTCACGGACCCCGGGGCGCACCGGGCTCACCAGTCCGCGACGGCGAGCCCGTACATCGCCAGCCAGCCGAGGCCGATGAGCGCGAGCGCGCGGTCCCGCAGCACGACGTCCTCGGGCTCCCCGGCCGTGCCGCGGTCGGCGAACACGGCGTAGCGCAGGACGGCCAGGATGAAGGCGACCATGGAGAGCTGCCGCCAGGGCAGCAGGCCGGTGCCGCCGCTCTCCAGGGCCCACAGGCAGTACGCGAGGACGGCCACGCCCGCCGCGAGCTGCCAGACGAACCGCAGGTAGCCGGTGGTGTACTCGGTGAGCAGCGCCCGGGTCTCGCCCGCGCGCCCGGCCATCTGCACGGCCTCGGAGTACCGCTTGGCGGAGACCATGAACAGCGCGCCGAACCCGGTCGTGATGAGGAACCAGCGCGACAGCGGGATGCCGAGCGCGACCCCGCCGATCATCGCCCGCATCAGGAACCCGGTGGTGACGACGGCCAGGTCGACGACGAGCACGTGCTTGAGGCTGACGCAGTACGCGAGTTGCATCACGACGTACGCGGTGAGCAGCCCCGCCGTGAGCGGGGTGCACAGCAGGGCGGCGGCCGCCGGCGCGGCGACGGCCAGCAGCGCGCCGGTGGCGTAGGCGACGGGGACGGGGACGACCCCGGCCGCGACGGGCCGGTGGCACTTGGTGGGGTGGGCGCGGTCGGCGTCGGCGTCGCGGGCGTCGTTGATCAGGTAGACGGCGGCGGCGGCGGCCGTGAACAGCGCGAAGACGAGGCCGAGGTGGCGCAGGGCGCCCGGTGAGAACAGCTCGCCCGCGGCCGCGGGGGCGGCGACGACCAGGACGTTCTTGACCCACTGGCGGGGCCGGGCGGTCCTCAGCAGGCCCAGCGGCAGCCCGGCGGGGCCGGGCCCGGGGTCGTCGGGGCGGCGGGGCCGGGCGAGCAGGGCGGTGGTGCGTTCAGCCATGGTGACGGACTCCGATCGGGCGGGGGGCCGGGGCCCGGCGCATCCAGGGGCCGCCCGCGTACGCGGTGACCGCGCCGAGGGCGGCGCCGGCCGCCACGTCCGACGGGTAGTGCACGCCGACGACGAGGCGGGAGAGGCACATGGCGGCGGCCAGCGGCGGCACGAGCCGGGCCCCGGCGGGGCGCAGCGCCCCGTAGGCGACGGCGGCCGCGGCGGCCGATGTGGCGTGCGAGCTGGGGAAGGAGTGGCGCCCCGCGGTCCGCACCAGGGGCGCGACGTGCCCCGGCCGTGGCCGCCGGACCAGCCGCTTCACCCCCATGCTGACCAGGTGCGCGGCGGCGGTGATCGCGGTGCCGCGCAGGAAGGCGGTGCGCCGCTCGCGGTCGCGCGCGGCGCCGGCGAGGC
>NZ_BNBT01000011.1 GCF_014656095.1 Streptomyces longispororuber | reverse complement strand
GGCGGCCGGACGCGCCGCCGCGGGGGAGCGGCCGCCGCGCCGCACCCGTTCGGCGTCGGAAGGTTCGGCAAGCCAGGCCGCGAGCCCGGCCCCCGTCGAGGCCGCGGGCCAGGCCCCCGTCCAGGCCACGGACCAGGCCACCGGTCAGCCGGAGGCGGCCCCCGCGCCGCGCCCCCGGCGTACGCGCAGCGCCGGCCAGGGCTCAGCCTCGCAGCGTACGGAGGCCGCGGAGGCCGCGCAGATCGCCTCCGAGGCGCCCTCGACCTCCGGCCTGCCGACAGCGCCGTCCGACAGTGCGACCTCGCCCGCACCGACCCCGGCCGCGGACCCCCAGGCCGCCAGGACCCCGGCCGCCGAGCCCCCGGCCACGGAGCGGCCCCGACCCGCCCCGCGCAGCGCCGACGCCCCGTGGCACCACGCCCGTCCGGCTTTCGACATGCCGGAGGAGACACCGGCCAAGAAGACGGCGGATCTGGAAGACACCGGTAGCGAAGACACCGGTAGCGAAGACCTCGGTGGCGAACACCCCGGTAGCGAAGACAGCGGTCGCGAAGACCCCGGTAACCAGGAGAGCCCCGGCGACGGAGAACGCCCCGGCGACGGTGCCCAAGCTGACCAAGGTGCCCAAGGCGACCAAGGTGCCCAAGAGGACACCGGTAACGAAGGAGGCCCGCAGTGAACGACGCCCTCGACGTCGCCCTGCGACTCCTCGTCGTCTTCGTCGCCTTCCTCGCGCTGCCCCTGATCATCGGCCAGACCGAGCACAAGGTGATGGCGCACATGCAGGGCCGCCTCGGCCCCATGTACGCGGGCGGCTTCCACGGCTGGGCCCAGCTCGTCGCCGACGGCGTGAAGTTCGCGCAGAAGGAGGACATCGTCCCGGCCGACGCCGACCGCCGCGTCTTCCAGCTCGCCCCGGCCATCGCGCTCCTGCCCTACCTCCTGGTGCTCGTCGCCATCCCCGTCGGCCCGCAGGAGGGCGCCGTCGGCGAGGTCGTCGACGCCGGTGTGTTCTTCGTCCTCGCCGTGATGGGCGTGGGCGTCCTCGGCCCGCTGATGGCGGGCTGGGCGTCGGCCAACAAGTTCTCGCTGCTCGGCGGCCTGCGCACCGCCGCGCAGCTCCTCGCGTACGAACTGCCGATGCTGCTCGCCGCCGCCTCCGTCGCGATGGCGGCGGGCACGGTGTCGCTGCCCGGCATCGTCAACGCCTTCGAGTGGTGGTGGCTGCCCTGGCAGATCGTGGGCGCCCTGGTCTTCTTCGTCGCCGGACTCGCCGAGCTCCAGCGGCCGCCCTTCGACATGCCCGTCGCCGACTCGGAGATCATCTTCGGCGCGTACACCGAGTACACGGGTCTGCGCTTCGCCCTGTTCCTGCTGGCCGAGTACGCGGGCATCGTCGTCCTCTGCGGCCTGACCACCGTCCTCTTCCTGGGCGGCTGGCACGGTCCCTGGGGCGCGGACGGCCTCGGCTGGGTGTGGACGCTCCTGAAGACCGCCGTCCTCGCCTTCGTCGTCATCTGGCTGCGCGTCAGCTACCCGAGGCTCCGCGAGGACCAGCTCCAGAAGCTGTCCTGGACCTTCCTCGTCCCGCTCGCCCTGGCGCAGATCGCGCTCACCGGAATCGTGAAGGTGGCGATCAACTGATGGCCGCACAGCCCCCGCCCGCCCGGCCCCGGATCCCCGGCAGCGGCCTCGCCAAGGGCCTGGCCGTCACCCTGCGCACGATGACGCGGAAGTCCGTCACCGAGCAGTACCCGGACGTCCAGCCCGACCTGGCGCCCCGTACCCGGGGCGTCATCGGCCTGTTCGAGGAGAACTGCACGGTCTGCATGCTCTGCGCCCGCGAGTGCCCGGACTGGTGCATCTACATCGACTCCCACAAGGAGACGGTGCCGCCCGCCGCGCCCGGCGGCCGCGAGCGCAGCCGCAACGTCCTCGACCGCTTCGCCATCGACTTCTCCCTCTGCATGTACTGCGGCATCTGCATCGAGGTGTGCCCCTTCGACGCGCTGTTCTGGTCCCCGGAGTTCGAGTACGCCGAGACCGACATCCGCGACCTCACCCACGAGCGCGACAAGCTCCGCGAGTGGATGTGGACCGTCCCGGCCCCGCCCGCCCTGGACCCCGCGGCCGAGGAGCCCAAGGAACTCGCCGCCGCCCGCAAGACCGCCGACAAACTCGCCGCGGAGCAGGCCGCGGAGCCCGGCGCGGGGCAGGCCGCCGAGACCCCCGCGCAGCAGGCCGCCGAGCCCGGCGCGGGGCAGGCCGCCGAGCCCGCCGCAGGGCAGCAGGCAGCCCGGCCGGAGACCGAGCCCGCGCCGAAGGAGGGCGAGTCGTGAACCTCGCCGCGCAGCACCACGGCTTCCTCTCCCCGACCGGCGTCGAGATCGCCTTCCTCCTCGTCGGCCTCGTCACCCTCGGCGCGGCGGTCGTCACCGTCACGACCAAGCAGCTCGTGCACGCCGCGCTCTGGCTGGTCGTGGCGCTCGGCGGGCTCGCCGTCGAGTACCTCCTCCTGTCCGCCGAGTTCATCGCCTGGGTACAGGTCCTGATCTACGTCGGCTCCGTCGTCGTGCTCCTCCTGTTCGGGCTGATGCTCACCAGGGCCCCCATCGGCCGCTCACCGGACGCCGACTCGGGCAACCGCTGGGTCGCGCTCGGCGTGGCGCTCGCTGCCGCCGCCGCCCTGG
This sequence comes from Streptomyces longispororuber, assembly GCF_014656095.1. Lineage (GTDB taxonomy): Bacteria > Actinomycetota > Actinomycetes > Streptomycetales > Streptomycetaceae > Streptomyces > Streptomyces longispororuber. The sequence continues at coordinate 102,777 of NZ_BNBT01000011.1, read as the reverse complement.
TGTGGGTCGTCGTGGACGCGTTCCGCACCCAGTGGATCGACCTGGACGGCCCCGCCCAGGGCTCCACCGACGTCACCGGCGCGATCCTCTTCCGGCACTGGGTGCTGCCCTTCGAGGCGCTGTCGGTCCTGCTCCTCGCCGCCCTCGTCGGCGCGATCGTCCTCTCCCGCAAGTCCGACCGGGAGTCCGGCAGGACCGAGCAGGAGTCCGGCAAATCCGACCGGGAGTCCGGCAAGACCGACCGGAAGTCCGGCGACCGGACCCGCGCGAACCACGGGACACAGGCACCCCAGCAGGCACGCAAGGAGGGCACCCGCTGATGCACCTCGCCTACCCCGCCGTCCTCGCCGTCCTCCTCTTCTGCGTCGGCCTGTACGGCGTGCTCGCCCGGCGCAACGCGATCCTGGTCCTGATGTCCGTCGAGCTCATGCTCAACGCCGTCAACCTCAACCTCGTCGCGTTCGACGTCTGGCTGCGCGACCGGCTGCACTCCGGCCAGGCCCTGACGCTCTTCACCATCGCCATCGCCGCCGCCGAGATCGGCATCGGCCTCGCGATCGTCCTGGCCGTCTACCGCAACCGCGGCACCTCCGCCGTCGACGACCTCCGCGACACCGCCGAACGCCCCGACGGCGGCGACGGCGACGACGGCACGGAGGGTGCCGCCCTGGACGAGCCCGCTCCGGACGAGCCCGCCCCGAACCAGGCGTCCCCGAAGCCGCAGTCGTCCCCGACGTCGCAGAAGGCCGAGGCCACCGCGTGACCACCACCACCCTCGCCGTCCTCGTCCCCCTCCTGCCGTTCCTCGGAGCCGTCGCCGGCCTGCTGCTCGGCCGCTCGGTGCCCGGCCTGGCCCGCCCGCTCGCGGTCCTGCCCACGCTGACGTCGCTCGTGCTCGCCGCCCTCGTGGCCGTCCGCCAGGGCGGCGACACGGCCGTGGACGCGGCGACCCAGCTCACGCCCACCGGCTCGGTCCCGATCGACCTCGCCCTGCACATCGACGGCTTCGCCGCGCTCGTCGCCGTCCTCGTCGGCGTCGTCGCCACCTGCGTGCAGATCTACTCGACGGGCTATCTGCACGACGACCCGCGCTACCCCTCGTACGCCGCCCTCGTCTCGCTGTTCACCTCCGCGATGCTGCTCGTCGTCTACTCCGGCGACCTGATGGTGCTCCTGGTCGGCTGGGAGGTCATGGGCATCTGCTCGTACTTCCTCGTCGGCCACTACTGGGAGACCCCCGAGGCGCGGGCCGCGTCCCTCAAGGCCTTCCTGGTCACCAAGCTCGGCGACGTCCCCTTCCTGATCGGTCTGTTCGCCCTCGCCGCCGACGCCGGCTCGTTCCGGATCACGACCGTCCTCGCGACCGTCGCGGACGGCGGCCTCGACCACCCGACGCTCGTCGCGCTGCTGCTCCTCGCCGGTGTGGCGGGCAAGTCCGCGCAGTTCCCGCTGCACACCTGGCTGCCCGACGCGATGGCGGGCCCGACGCCCGTCTCCGCGCTCATCCACGCCGCGACGATGGTCGCCGCCGGTGTCTACTTCGTCGCCAGGATCCTCCCGGTCATCGCCGCCTCCCAGGCCGCGCTCGTCGTCCTCGCCGTCATGGCCGCCGTCACGATGGCTGGTTCGGCGCTCGCCGCGCTCGCCCAGGACGACATCAAGCGCGTGCTCGCGTACTCGACCGTCGGGCAGCTCGGCTACATGACCGGCGCGCTCGCCGTCGGCGACCGGGGGGCCGCCGTCTTCCACCTCCTGTCCCACGGCGCCTTCAAGGCGCTCCTCTTCCTCGCCGCGGGCGTGGTCATCCACGCCGCGGGCACCAACTCGCTGGCCGCCATGTCCCGCATGCGAAACCTGCGCGACCGCGTTCCGGACGCCTACTGGACGATGACCGTGGCGCTCCTCGCGCTCGCCGCGATCCCGCCGTTCAGCGGCTTCTTCTCCAAGGAGGCCGTCCTCGGCGCCGCCGAGCACGCCGCCACCGGACACGCCGGACCCGTCCCGGGCGCGGCGGGCTGGATCGTGCTCGTCGCCGCGCTCGCCACCGCCCTGCTCACCGCCGCCTACGCGACCCGCCTGTGGCTGCGCGCCTTCCACGGCACCGGCGCCGAGGCGCCCGACCACGGCAGGCAGCCGGTCACCATGACGGCCGTCCTGTGGGTGCTCGCCGTCCCGTCGCTCGCCTTCGGCGTCACCGTCGGCACCCTGCCCGACTGGTTCGACGGCCACGACCTCGCCCCGAAGCTCACCACCTCCGTCCTCGGCACCGGCCTCGCCCTGGCCGGCGCCCTCGTCACGTACGGCGCCTGGCGGCACACCACGGCGCTCGCCGCCCGCGCCCCGATCGGCGCGGTCGCCGCCCACCCGCGGGCGGACGCCGGCCAGGTCGAGGCCGCGGCCATCGCCACGCACGCCCCCGCGTACGGGGACGTCGCGAGCGCCCCCGACCCGGCGGACCCCGGCCGCCTCCTGCTCGGCCCGCTGCACCGCCACGCCGCCGTCGGCTTCCACCTCGACGCCGTCTACGCGGCCCTGTTCGTCCGCCCCGTCCGGGCGGGCGCCCGCCTGGTGCGCTTCCTCGACCGCGAGGTCGTCGACACTTACGTGCGCGGCGCGGGCACCGCGCCCCGCCTGCTCGGCGCGGCCGTCCGGCGCGCGCAGACCGGCAACGTGCAGACCTATCTGAGCGCGCTGCTCGCGGGCACCGTCGTCCTGGCGGTCGCCGCCGTCCTCGTCGCCACCGCCGGAGCGTGAGCCGCCGTGATCGGTATCAGTGAGTCCGTGATGCAGTTCCTTCTCGCGTTGATCGTCGCCGGCCCGCTCATCGGCGCCGTCGCGGCCCTCCTGCCGGCGCCGCCCGGGCTGAAGGGGAAGTCGCCCGACCAGGCCGTGCTGCGCCACGGCGTGGTCGTGACCGGGGCCGTGCTCATCGCCGCGATCGTCCTCGCGCTCGGCTTCGACCACGACCACCCGTCGAGGATGCAGGCCACGACCGACATCAGGTGGATCCCCGCGCTCGACGTGCGCGTCCACCTCGGCGTCGACGGCATTTCCCTCCCCCTCCTGGTCCTGACCGCGCTGCTGACCTTCCTCTGCGCGCTGTACAGCTACTTCAAGATGCCGGAGGGACCCTCCCCCCGGGCCTTCGTCGCGCTGGTCCTCGTCCTCGAGGCCGGCACCCTCGCGACCTTCGCCGTCCTCGACCTGCTGCTGTTCTTCCTCGCGTTCGAGATGGTCCTGATCCCGATGTACTTCCTCATCGCCCGCTGGGGCGGGGCGCGACGGGGGCCCGCCGCCTGGAAGTTCATCCTCTACACGCTGCTCGGCTCCGTCGTGATGCTGCTCGGCCTCCTCCTCATCGGCCTGAAGTCCGGCACGTTCGACATGGTGGCACTCGCCACTGACAACGACCCGGGGCTCACCACATCCGTGCAGGTCACGGCCGTTCTGGCGATCGGCGTCGGGCTCGCGGTGAAGACGCCGATGTGGCCGCTGCACAGTTGGCTGCCGGACGCGCACACCGCCGCGCCGACCGTCGGCTCGGTCCTGCTGGCCGGCGTCCTGCTGAAGATGGGTACGTACGGGTTCGTCCGGATCCTGCTGCCGATCGCGCCGGACGGCATGGAGACCTTCGCGCCCTACCTCGCCGCGTTCGCCGTCGTCGGGATCGTCTACGGGTCGCTCGCCTGCCTCGCGCTCGCCAGGCCCGGCGCGAAGGGCGACCTCAAGCGCCTCATCGCGTACTCCTCCGTCGGCCACATGGGCTTCGTGCTCCTCGGCATCGCGACCATGACCCCGACCGGCGTGAACGGCGCGCTCTTCGCGAACATCGCCCACGGCCTCATCACCGGCCTGCTGTTCTTCCTCGTCGGCGCGGTCAAGGACCGCACGGGCACCAGCGACCTGGACACCCTCGCCCAGGAGTCCGGCGCCGCCCTGTACGGCAAGGCCCCCCGCCTCGGCGCCCTGCTCGCCTTCGGCGCCGTCGCCTCGCTCGGCCTTCCCGGACTCGCCGGGTTCTGGGGCGAGATGCTCGCCCTGTTCGGCGCGTTCGACCCCGCCGACGGCCTCAGCCGCCCCGCCTTCCTCACCTTCATGGCGATCGCCGCCTTCGGCACCCTGCTCACGGCCGCGTACATGCTCATCGTCGTACGCCGCGTCTGCATGGGCCCGGGGGCCGGGACGGAGCAGGCGCCGCGCCTCGCCGACGTCCACGGCTACGAGTTCGCCGCCTGGACCCCGCTCGTCGCCCTGACCGTCCTCGCCGGACTCTGGCCCGCGGCCCTCCTCGGCCTCACCGACCCGGCCGTGCAGCAGCTCCTCGCGGGAGGAAAGTCGTGACCGTCGCCCCCACCGACAGCGGCTTCGTCGCAGGCGCCGCGAACGTCGTCCAGTCCGTCGACTGGCTCGCGATCGCGCCGCCCACCATCGCGGCCGTCGTCGGCCTCGCCGTGCTCGTCACCGACCTCTTCGTGCCCGAGCGCCGCAAGGAGCTGCTCGGCTGGATCTCCGTGGCGGGCCTGGCGGCGGCCGGCCTCTCCTTGCTGCCGATCCTGGACGACGAGCGCTCCACGTTCTGCGTGGTCGGCCGCGGCGACACCCTGTGCAGCTACACGGCCGACGAGTTCACGCTCGTCATCCAGCTCCTCGTCCTCGGCGGCGCCCTCCTGACGGCACTGCTCTCGCTGAGCACCCTCAAGGACGCGCGGGCCGCGGGCAAGGAGATCCCCGAGGGGGAGTTCTGGTTCCTGCTGCTCTCCTCCGCGGCGGGCGCCGCCCTGCTGCCCGCGGCGCGCGACCTCGCCACGCTCGTCGTCGCCCTGGAGGTGGCCTCGCTGCCCGCCTTCGCCCTCGTCGGCCTCAAGCGCGGTGACCGGCGCTCCTCCGAAGGCGCCCTGAAGTTCTTCCTCTCCTCGGTCACCGCGACCGCCGTGACCCTCCTGGGCGCGAGCTTCGTCTACGCCGCCACGGGCACCCTGCACCTCGCGGAGATCGGTGCCGAACTGGGGGAGGTGGACGGCGATCTGCGGACCCTCGCGCGCGCGGGCGTCGTCCTCACGCTCGTCGGCTTCGCCTTCAAGGTGGCGGCCGTACCGTTCCACTTCTGGGTACCCGACACTTACGTAGGCGCGCCGTTGCCGGTCGCCGCCTACTTGTCGGTCGTCGGCAAGGCGGTCGGCTTCACCGGCCTCATCCTGGTCCTCGTCGTCGCCTTCCAGGAGTACCACGACGTCTGGGGCCCGGCCCTGGCCGTCCTGGCCGCGCTCACCATGACGGCCGGCAACGTGGCCGCCCTGCGCCAGCGCCCCACGCGCGCGTACAGCGCGGTCCGGCTGCTCGCCTGGTCCTCGGTCGGGCAGGCGGGCTACCTCCTGGTGCCGATCGCGGCCGCCGGGTACGCCGACCGCCCCTCGCAGGCCGACAGCGCCGTCGGCTCCACCGTCGCGTACGCCCTGATGTACGCCGCCGTGAACCTGGGGGCCTTCGCCGTCGCCGCCCTGGTGGGGCGCACCCATGCGCGCAACCGCGTCAGCGACTACCGGGGCCTGTACGCCCGGAGCCCCCTGTCGGCCCTCACGCTGGCCTTCTTCCTGCTGTGCCTGGCCGGCCTGCCGCCCGGGATCATCGGCCTCTTCGCGAAGGTCACCGTCTTCTCGGCGGCCGTCGACGCGGGCCTGGGCTGGCTCGCCGTCGTCATGGCCGCCAACGTGGTGATCGCGCTCTACTACTACCTCCAGTGGACCGCGCTGCTGTTCCGCGCTCCCGAGGGCGAGCCCGAGCGCTACCGGGTCCCCGCCCCCCTCACCGTCGCCGTGGCCCTCGCCGCGGTCCTCGGCGTGGCCCTCTCCGGAGCGCCCCAGCTCGTCCTGAGGTTCACCACGTCCGGCTTGTTCTGACCGCGACACCAGAAAGCCACCCGGGACGGCACCCAGGGCGGCCCACGGCACCACGCAGGACGCCGCCAGGACCTCACCGGCGCCGTCACCCGGACGGCTCACGGCGCCTCCGGCGGGCACAAGGGAACTAGCACCTCCCGCCTGGCGTTGACCAGGAAGGGAGGGTCCACTGAACAGTGGAAGCCCCTGCAAACAGAGGGTTCCCTCGCGCACCACCAGGAGGGCGTACCGTGCACCGCCGCACCAACGGGCTGAAAACCGCCGTACTCCTCGGAGGACTGTCGGCACTCATCCTCGTCATCGGCAGTTTCTTCGGGCGTACGGGCCTCGTCGTGGCGCTCCTCGTGGCCATCGGGACCAACGCGTACGCGTACTGGAACAGCGACAAGCTCGCCCTGCGCGCGATGCGCGCCCGCCCCGTGAGCGAGTTCGAGGCCCCGGAGCTGTACCGCATGGTCCGCGAGCTCTCCACACAGGCCCGCCAGCCCATGCCCCGGCTCTACATCTCGCCCACGGAGGCGCCGAACGCGTTCGCGACGGGCCGCAACCCCCGCAACGCGGCCGTGTGCTGCACCGAGGGCATCCTGCGCATCCTCGACCCGCGCGAGCTGCGCGGCGTCATCGGCCACGAGCTCAGCCACGTCTACAACCGCGACATCCTGATCTCGTCGGTCGCCGGAGCGCTCGCCTCCGTCATCATGTTTCTGGTCAACTTCGCCTGGCTGATTCCCGTCGGCCGCTCCAACGACAACGACGGACCCGGCATCTTCGGCATGCTGCTGATCATGCTCCTCGGCCCGCTGGCCGCGTCCATCATCCAGCTCGCCATCAGCCGTTCCAGGGAGTACGAGGCCGACGCCTCCGGCGCACAGCTCACCGGCGACCCCTTGGCCCTCGCCAGCGCCCTGCGCAAACTGGACGCCGGTACGAAGCAGTTGCCGCTCCCGCCCGAGCCCCGGCTGGAAACGGCGAGCCACATGATGATTGCGCATCCCTTCCGGCCCGGTCAGGGTATGTCGAAGCTGTTCTCCACCCACCCGCCGATGGCGGAGCGCATCGCCCGGCTCGAGCAGATGGCAGGTCGTCAGCAGTGAAGGTAGTCCTGAACCTCATTTGGCTCGTCCTGAGCGGGCTGTGGATGTGCCTCGCCTACCTGGTCGCGGGCGTGATCCTGTGCGTCACGATCATCGGCATCCCGCTCGGCCTGGCCGCGTTCCGCATCGGCCTGTTCGCCCTGTGGCCCTTCGGCCGCAAGGCGGTCGACCGCGCGGACGCGGGCGCGCCCTCCCTGATCGGCAACGTGGTGTGGCTGATCCTCGCGGGCTGGTGGCTCACCCTCGGCCACCTCTTCACCGGCCTGCTGCTCTGCCTGACGATCATCGGCATCCCGCTCGGCCTCGCCAACTTCAAGATGATCCCGATCTCGCTGATGCCGCTCGGCCGCGAGATCGTGCCCACGGACGAGCCCTTCGGTGCCGCCTCGGTCCGTGGCGGCGCCCCGGCCTCCCCGCAGTCCCCGCAGCCCCCGCAGTCTCCGCCGCCGGCCGGCTGGTAGCCCTCCGGCCCGTGCTGCGGCGCGGGCCGCACCACTCCACGGGAACCGCGCCCCGCCCCTGCCGCGTCCTATCGGACAAGCACGGAGGAAAAGGCACGAAAGGGCAGGTCACGGTATGGGCATCGTCAGTTGGATCATCCTCGGCCTGCTGGCCGGTGCCACCGCCAAGCTGCTGCTCCCGGGCCGCGACCCGGGCGGCATCATCGGCACGACCCTCATCGGCGTCGCGGGCGCCTTCGTAGGCGGCTGGATCTCCGCCCGCTTCCTGGACCGCCCCGTCACCGAGCACTTCTACGACGGCGCGACCTGGGCGGCGGCCATCGGCGGCTCCCTCGTCCTGCTCGTCGCGTACCGCATCCTCTTCGGCCACTCCCGGCGCTGACTCCGCCGGACGGCCGCCTGAGCCCCCACAGACCGCAGCCAGCAGCAAGGGCGGGCACCCGATCCGGGTGCCCGCCCTGTGTGCGTACGCCGCGCGGACCGCAGCGGTCCGCCGATGCCTACCGGTAGTTCACGAACTGCAGCGCGAAGTCGAAGTCCTTGCCCTTGAGCAGGGCGATCACGGTCTGCAGGTCGTCACGGCTCTTGGAGCTGACGCGCAGCTCGTCGCCCTGGACCTGGGCCTTGACGCCCTTGGGGCCCTCGTCGCGAATGATCTTCGCCACCTTCTTCGCGTTGTCCTGGGAGATGCCCTCCTGGATCGACGCGAAGATCTTGTACTCCTTGCCGGAGAGCTGCGGCTCGCCCGCGTCCAGCGCCTTCAGCGAGATGTTCCGCTTGATCAGCTTGGACTGGAAGACGTCCAGGATCGCCTTCACGCGGTCCTCGCCGTTCGCCTCCATCAGGATCTTCTCGCCGGACCACGAGATCGAGGCATTCGTGCCCTTGAAGTCGTAGCGCTGCGAGATCTCCTTGGCCGTCTGGTTGAGGGCGTTGTCGACCTCCTGCCGCTCGACCTTCGAGACGATGTCGAAACTGGAGTCGGCCATGTCCTGTGGCTCCTTGTATCGGTATCTGCGTACTCAGCGGGTACACGGCCTTCAGTCGCCGACCGCATCCGCAAAGCCTAGCCACTGCCCGCGCGCCGGGCCCCGATCAATCAGGTGGCGGAGCACCCCTGAGCATCAGGTATCGTTTACGTCGTTGCCACGGAGCACCGCGAAAGCGGACCAGGCAGCAACCCCGGCGGTGTGGCTCAGCCTTCCCAGGTTCGAATCCTGGCGCCGCCACGCTGAGGGAGACCCCCTCCGACCTGCGACAGCAGGATTCGGAGGGGGTCTCTTCGTGTGCGGCGTCGCCTGCGGGAAGTGCGGCTGTGGTGACCTGTTTCACGCGTCACGCGGGTGGCGTCGCCCCGGGTAGGTGCCGTGTACAGCCAGTGCCCGATCTCGCACTGTCCCGTCGGTCGGCCTCACGACGGCAGTAACTGCGACCAACTGTCCCCTGAGGGACGCGTGACGCGCACGACACCCCGAACTGCGCGGAGGTCCCCGGGCACAAGAAGGGGAGCTGCGACGAGCCCCGCCGGAAGTGCGACCTGACCGGCGCCGAGGTGGTCTCCTCCGCGGGGCATACGGCTCACGTGCCGCCGGGCGGACGACGGGACGCTGCGGGGGCTTCCCTGACCGGACAGGGGCCGCTGCGAGCCGCCGCTCTGTGCGCTGCGACACCCGTTGCTACCGGCTGCTTCAGTCGCCGTCTGCCGACCCGGGGTGACCTGGCCTCCATGAGGGGCGCCCTCGACCGGCGTACGAAGGACGGCACGGGCCGGTCGTCCCGCTCCACGGCGGTGCCGCGGCTTGGGAACTGGTGGCCCGTCAGGGCGGCAGGGCCCGGCGAGCAAGGCCCCTTCGTGGCCGAGGGGCGGTTCATGTGGGCAGACTGGGCCGCATGTCGTCCAGTTCAGCGCGTCGCAGACGCTGCCCGGAGTGCCGTCGCGACATCGCCGTCGTCGGCGGACGGTTCGCCCGGCACGACCCGCCGGGGCCCCGCGGCGGCGGCGACCTGGTGTCGTGCCCCGGCTCGCGGCGCCACGCCCAGCTCGACGCCGCACAGCCCACGCTGGACGGCTACGTCGTACCGGATTTCCCGGGACAACTGCCCCTTTTCTGAACGCCCCTGGCGCGGCCTCAGTTCCCGGCCACCGACTTCACGGCCACGGACACCGGCGTGGACCCGCTGACCAGCTCCAGCGTCAGGCCGGCCGTCGCCGGGGTCTCCAGGAGCTCGGCCAGCACCGCCGCCACGTCGTCGCGGGGGACGGGGCCGCGCCCCGTCGAGGCCTCCAGGCGCACCAGGCCGTTGCCCGCGTCGTCCGTCAGCATCCCGGGCCGCAGGATCGTCCAGTCCAGGGCCGAGCGGCCGCGCACGTACGCGTCGGCCGCGCCCTTGGCCCGCAGGTAGGCGTCGAAGACCTCGTCCCCGGCGTGGTCCGGGTCCGCGCCCATCGACGACACCACCACGTAGCGGCGCACCCCGGCCCGCTCCGCCGCGTCCGCGAACAGGACGGCGGCGCCCCGGTCCACGGTGTCCTTGCGGTCCACGCCGCTGCCCGGGCCCGCGCCCGCGGCGAACACGGCCGCGTCCGCGCCCTCCAGGAGGGCGGCGACCTCCTCGACCGACGCCGACTCCAAGTCGCACAGCACCGGTTCGGCGCCCGCGTCGCGCAGGTCGGCCTCGTGTGCGGAGTTGCGGATGATCCCTACGGCTTCGTCTCCGCGCGCGGCGAGCAGCCGCTCGAGTCGCAGGGCGATCTGACCATGGCCTCCGGCGATGACAATGCGCATGTCTTCGACGGTACGGCACATCCGGCCACTCGGCCTCGGGCAGCGGAACGGCCCCGTCCGCGCCCGGGCTTCACCGGCCGGTCCACCCGTCCGCGCCCGGACTTCACCGGCCGGTCCCCTCCGTGCGCCCGCCCCCGGGCCGCCCGCGCGGCGGCTACGTTCCCCGCCCCTGCCGCGGCAGTCCCAGCGCCACCGCCGCCGCGGAGTCGCAGTACTCCCGTACCGCGCTCGTCCGCGCCACCACGCGCCCCCGGTGCACCACCACGCGGCTGTACGCCAGCGACAGCGCGCCCGCGAGGCTGTCGCCGCGGACGGCCAGGAGTTCGGCGGGGAAGCCCGCCTCGATCCGGACCGGCGGGAGGCCCATGGCCGCGCGGGCGGACGCGCTCACCGAGGTGTACGCCTCCTCCGGGTCCAGGTCACCGCGGGACGCCAGGAGGTAGGCCGCCTCCATCGGGTCCCCGCGGCCCACGGGGTTCGTGACGTCGCGCAGCGCGCCGCTGCCCGCCGCGAACCGCACCCCGGCGGCCCGCAGGAGACGTACCGGCGCCGCCCCGGCGCCGCCCGGCACGGCACCGCAGCCGCCCTGCGGCAGGCACACGACCGTCACCCCGGCCGCCGCGAGCTGCTCCGCCGTCCGCGCGGCCACGTCGGCCGGCAGCCGCCCGAGACCGTCGCAGGGGCCGATCGTCACACCCGGCCGCAGGCCCCCGGCCACCGCGGCGAGCCGGGCGAGCCGCGCCGGGTCGGCGCCGTCCGTGTGCAGGTCGACCGGGCGGCCGTACTCCGCCGCCAGGTCAAGGACCGCCTCCGCGTACCCGGTCGGGTCGGGGTCGAGGTCCGGGCAGCCGCCCACCACGGACGCGCCCATCCGCACCGCGTCCCGCAGCATCGCGAGCCCCTCGGCGCCGGCCGCGCCCGTGAGCAGCCGGGGCATCGCGACGACGGACAGGTCCACGAGCCCGCGCAGCGACCGCCGCGCCTGGAGCACCGCCTCCAGGGAGGCGAGCCCCTGCGGCTCGCCCACGCGCACGTGCGAGCGCAGTGCCGTCGCCCCGTGCCCGAGCTGCAGCAGCGCGGCCTCCGTGGTGCGGCGCTGCACGTCCTGCGGGTCGTACGCGGCCGGCCCCTCGCACAGGGCCGTCAGCGCGGTGTCGCCGTGGGCGTGCGGCTCGGCGGCGGCCGGGAGCAGGAGGTAGCCGGCCAGGTCCACGCGCGCGGCGTCCGCACTGAGGCTGCCCGCGGTGCCCACCGCCTCGATGCGCCCGGCGCCGAGCCGGACGTCCACGGCCCTGCCGTCCACGAGCCGCGCCCCGCGGAGCAGCAGGGCCCCGGACGTGGCGGCGGGCTCGGCGGAGTTCGGCTGCTGCGGCTGGCTGTCGGGCATCGCGCTCCTGGGGCTCGAGGGCGGCTGCGGAAGGCTCGAAGGGTCCGGTGCCGCGTTCCGGCGCCGCCGACGGGCCCGGTGGACCGCCCCGCGCGGACGCGTACCGGCCGCGCGCACCGGCACGGCGCGGACGCGCGGGCCCGGCGCCGCGTCGTGGCACGCAAGATCACGCAGCGTGGGACGAGCCTAGGGCGGCCGCCGCTCCGCTTCGGGGAGGAGCGCAATAGTCGTACGGACGTGGTGCGCGTGGGACGGGAAGGGTCCACGGGGCCTGAGGATGCGTACGAGACGGGCGGAACGGGGCTCCTGCCTTGCCCCGGGACGGGCCTCGCGAAACGGATTTGGGCGAACGGCTGGAGACCGTGTAATGTCTTCATCGCTCGCCCCAATAGCTCAGTCGGTAGAGCGTCTCCATGGTAAGGAGAAGGTCAACGGTTCGATTCCGTTTTGGGGCTCTGATGTGAAGGGTTCCCCGCCTCGGCGGGGGGCCGGTCGCATCGCAGCGGTGTAGCTCAGTCGGTAGAGCAAGCGGCTCATAATCGCTGTGTCACCGGTTCAAGTCCGGTCACCGCTACTCACAGTAGCCGATTGCGGGGTCGGTCCTTCGATCGGCTACTCTTTCTTGCGTTCATCCGTCCATCCGTCCGTCATAGGAGCACTCACGTGGCTGCCACCGACGTCCGCCCGAAGATCACGCTGGCCTGCGTGGAGTGCAAGGAGCGGAACTACATCACCAAGAAGAACCGGCGTAACAACCCGGACCGTCTTGAGATGAAGAAGCACTGCCCGCGTTGCAACTCGCACACCGCGCACCGCGAAACGCGATAAATACAGGCTCGTACCAGAGGCCGTCCCCAGCAGTTCGGGGACGGCCTCTCGTCGTATGCCGAGAGCCGTTCGTAGCAGACCCAGTTGCAGGAGGTGCCGAGCCATGGCGCTCGACCAGTCCTTCGTCGGGCGGACCTACCCGCCCACCGACCCGTACGAGGTCGGGCGCGAGAAGATCCGCGAGTTCGCGGTCGCGGTGGGTGACGCCAACCCCGCCTACGCCGACCCCGAGGCCGCCAAGGCGCTCGGCCACCGGGACGTGCTGGCCCCGCCGACCTTCGTGTTCGCCATCACGTTCAAGGCCGCGGGCCAGGTGATCGAGGACCCGCAGCTCGGGCTCGACTACAGCCGGGTGGTCCACGGCGACCAGCGGTTCGCGTACACGCGGCCGGTGTACGCGGGCGACCGGCTCACGGTCACCTCGACCATCGAGGCGATCAAGACCATGGCGGGCAACGACATCCTGGACATCCGCGGCGAGGTCCACGACGAGGCCGGGGAGCACGTGGTGACCGCGTGGACCAAGCTCGTCGCCCGCGCGGCCGGGACCGAGGAGGCGTGAGGCGATGACGGCGAAGATCGCGTACGACGACGTGGAGGTCGGCACGGAGCTGCCGACCCAGACCTTCCCGGTGACGCGCGCCACCCTCGTGCAGTACGCGGGCGCGTCCGGGGACTTCAACCCGATCCACTGGAACGAGAAGTTCGCGGTGGAGGTCGGTCTGCCGGACGTCATCGCCCACGGCATGTTCACCATGGCCGAGGCGATCCGCGTCGTGACGGACTGGACCGGCGACCCCGCCGCCGTCGTCGAGTACGGCGTGCGCTTCACCAAGCCCGTCGTCGTCCCGAACGACGACAAGGGCGCGACCATCGAGGTCAGCGCCAAGGTCGCGGCCAAGCTCGACGACCACAAGGTCCGCGTGGACCTGACCGTCACCAGCGACGAGCGCAAGGTGCTCGGGATGTCACGGGCGGTCGTACGGCTCGCCTGAGCGAGGACGGACGGCGCCGCCGCGCGCCCGGCCATGCTGTGTAAGGGGCGCCTGCCCAGGTAGGCGCCCCTTACGCGTGTCTCCTGGAGACCCCACGGAGCGCCCTCCTGTACGTGGCCCTGCACGGGGGTTCCGTACGTGGCCCGTCCGTGCTCCACGCGACGAGGCCCTGCACGTGGCTCCACACGACAAGGCCCTGCACGTGGCTCCGCACGGGGCTTCCGTACGCGGCGCCCCTCCCGAGTGCCGGGTCCCTCTTCCAGGTGACGCCGAACCCCGGAGACGCCTCTCTCGGGGCGGCCACCGCTCGGGTTCTCCTCACCGGCGAGCACCCCCTTGACGTAGTTAGTGATTGAGTACTAACTTACCGACATGGTCAGGATGAGCGCAGAGGAGAGGCGCGAGAGCGTCATCCGCGCGGCGATGAGCGAATTCGCCCGCGGTGGCTACCACGGGACGTCGACCGAGGCGATCGCCAAGCGCGTCGGTGTCTCGCAGCCGTATCTCTTCCGGCTCTTTCCCGGCAAGAAGGCGATCTTCCTCGCGGCGGCGACCCGCTGCGTCGAGGACACCCGCAAGGTCTTCGAGGCGGCGAGCGAAGGGCTCCGGGGCGAGGAAGCCCTGCACGCCATGGCTCAGGCGTACCAGGACCTCATCACGAAGGACCCCGACAAGCTGCGGATGCAGCTCCAGATGTACGTGGCCGTGGCGGCTGCCGAGGCCGCCGGCGACCACGAGTTCGGCGAGATGGTGCGCGCCGGATGGATGGGCCTCTGGGACGCCGTGCACCAGCCCCTCGGGGCCGACGTCAATGAGACGACGACCTTCCTGGCGTACGGGATGCTGGTCAACGTCCTGATGGCCATGGGGTTTCCGCCCGAACACCGGGTGTGGGAGGGCTTCTACCTGTCGGCCCAGCCGCCGGGTGGAATGCCTCGCACGGCCGGGGGCGGGGACGCGGACGGCGGACCTGGCGCGCGCGGCGACGGGTCCGGCGGGGCCGTCGTGAGCGAGGACGGGCCCGACGGGAAGGGTCGCCGGTCCGGCGTGAGCGGTGACGACGGGGCGGGCGCGGACCCCGCGGCGTCCCGTCGGCCCGAAGAGGCGGAATAGGCGTCGGCGAACAGGGCCGGGCGCCCGCGGCGGTCGCGGAGGAGGCTGGTCCCGGCGTGCCGGGGGCTCCGGTTCTTCTCTGCGGGTACCTCTGCCCGCGAAAGTTAGTCAGCAATCACTAATGAGAGGTCGCGTCCGTCCGGGACCGGCCACGAATGTCCGCCCGACGAAGGGCATGGGGGAAGCGATGTCACAGCAAGAAGCAGGGCGCGGGGGAGTCGTCTGGGCCCTCGTCATCACCAGCGTCGCCGGGTTCATGGCGGCGCTCGACAACCTCGTGGTCACGACCGCGCTGCCCTCCATCCGCGAGGACCTCGGCGGGGCGCTCCACGACCTGGAGTGGACGGTCAGCGCGTACACCCTCACCTTCGCCGTCCTCCTGATGTTCGGCGCGGCCCTGGGGGACCGGTTCGGGCGGCGCAGGCTCTTCGGGGTCGGGCTCACCGTGTTCACCGCGGCCTCCGCCGGCGCGGCCCTCGCGCCCGGCATCGACGCGCTGGTCGCGGCGCGCGCGGTGCAGGGCGTCGGCGCGGCGATCATGATGCCGCTGACGCTGACCCTGCTCACGGCCGCCGTGCCGCCGGCCAAGCGCGGGATGGCGTACGGCATCTGGGGCGCCGTCAACGGCCTCGCCGTCGCCAGCGGGCCGCTCATCGGCGGCGCCCTCACCGAGCACGTCTCCTGGCAGTGGATCTTCTGGCTGAACGTGCCGCTGGGCCTCGCGCTGCTGCCGCTGGCCCGGCTGCGGCTCACCGAGTCGTACGCGGCCGGCGCCCGGCTCGACGCCGTCGGCACGCTGCTGGCCAGCGGCGGTCTGTTCGGCATCGTCTACGGCCTGATCCGCGGCAACATCGACGGCTGGACCAGCGCGCCCGTCCTGACCGGGCTGATCGGCGGCGGTGCGCTGCTCGCCGGGTTCGTGTACCACGGCGTCCGGCACCCGGCGCCGATGCTGCCCATGCGGATGTTCCGGAACCGGGCCTTCTCCGCCGTCAACGCCGCGAGCCTGCTGATGTTCGTCGGCATGTTCGGCTCCATCTTCCTGCTCAGCCAGTTCCTGCAGAACGTGCTCCACTACTCGCCGACCGAGGCGGGGCTCCGGATGCTGCCCTGGACGGGCATGCCCATGATCGTGGCGCCCATCGCCGGCTACCTGTCCGATCGGATCGGCGGCCGCCCGGTCGTCACCGTGGGCCTCGCGCTCCAGGCCGTGGGCCTCGGCTGGTTCGCCGTGGTCCTCACCCCGGACGTCTCGTACGCGGCGCAGTTGCCCGCCCTGATCATCAGCGGGGTCGGCATGGCGCTGTACTTCGCCCCGGCCGCGAGCCTGGTCATGGCGAGCGTCCGGCCCGCCGAGCAGGGCATCGCCTCCGGCGCGAACAACGCGCTGCGCGAGGTGGGCGGGGCCCTGGGCATCGCCATCCTCGCCGCGGTGTTCTCCGCGCAGGGCGGGTACGGGCCGCCGCAGATGTTCGTGGACGGACTCGAGCCCGCGCTGTGGGTCGGGGCGGGGGTCGTCGGCCTCGCGGCCGTGGCCGCCTCCCTGCTGCCGCGCCGCCGCGGCGGGGCGGCGGACGCGGGGGCCGTACCGGCAAAGGAGCGGGTGCCGGTCTCCGCGTGACGGGGGCGGGGCGCGGGGCGCGGCCGCTGGTTGGCCGCGCCCCGCGCTCGTCCTCGATCACCGGACGGGCTTCGTGCGTGCGGCCCACCCTCCCCTTCCGGGGCGGGTGGGCCGTGTCGCGGGGCGGGGGCGATGTCGCTCCGCTTGTCCGTCAGCCCGCGAGGGATCTCCTTCCGGGAGGAGACGGAGGAGGGCCCGACCGGCGGCCGAGGCAGCCCAGGCCCGGCCGGGGGAGCGGCCCGGCATACCCTGGTGTGCGTGCTGGTACTTCACGACGCCCCCCTCGCCCCGCTGACCACCTTCCGCCTCGGTGGCCCCGCCGACCGGCTGATCACCGCGACGACCGACGCCGAGGTCGTCGCCGCCGTCCGCGAGGCCGACGCGTCCGGCACGCCGCTGCTGCTCATCGGCGGCGGCAGCAACCTGGTCATCGGCGACAAGGGCTTCGCCGGGACCGCCCTGCGCATCGCCACCACCGGGTTCGCCCTCGACGGCACGACGCTGGAGCTGGCGGCGGGCGAGGTGTGGACGGACGCTGTGGAGCGGACCGTCGCGGCGGGGCTCGCGGGCATCGAGTGCCTCGCCGGGATCCCCGGCTCCGCAGGCGCGACGCCGATCCAGAACGTGGGCGCGTACGGCCAGGAAGTGTCCCAGACGATCACCGAAGTGGTCGCGTACGACCGCAAGACGGACGAGACGGTGACCATTCCGAACGCGGAGTGCGCCTTCTCGTACCGCCACAGCCGCTTCAAGGCCGACCCCGACCGCTTCGTCGTGCTGCGCGTCCGCTTCGCCCTGGAGGACGCGGACGGCATGAGCGCCCCGATCCGGTACGCGGAGACGGCCCGCGCGCTCGGCGTCGAGGCCGGTGAGCGCGTCCCGGCCGCCGCGGCCCGCGAGACCGTCCTGAAGCTGCGGGCGGGCAAGGGCATGGTGCTCGACGCCGAGGACCACGACAGTTGGTCGGCCGGATCGTTCTTCACCAACCCGATCCTCACGGAGGAGGAGTTCGCCGCCTTCCACGCGCGCGTGGCCGACCGGCTCGGCCCGGACACCGCACCGCCCGCGTTCCCGACGGGTGACGGCCACGTGAAGACCTCCGCGGCCTGGCTCATCGACAAGGCCGGCTTCCCCAAGGGCTACGGACAGGGCCCCGCCCGCATCTCCACCAAGCACACCCTGGCGCTGACCAACCGCGGCGGCGCCACCACGGAGGACCTGCTCACCCTGGCCCGCGAGGTCGTCGCGGGCGTACGGGACGCCTTCGGGATCACGCTGGTCAACGAGCCGGTCACGGTCGGCGTCAGCCTGTAGCGGGCCAAGGCCGAGGCCAGGGCCAGGGCGAAGGTCAAGGCCGGGGCCGGGCCAGGGCTTCGGCGCAGGGCTCAACCGGGCTCACGCGAACCACCGCCTCCCCGGCCGAGGGCCACCGCCCCCGGCCCACCAGCCCGAAGCGAACCACCTCCCCCCCCGCACGCCCTCAATACGCCACCCCCACCCCCTCCTTCACCGTCCCCGCGTCGTCGATCAGCGTCAGCATCGCGTGCGCCACGTCAGCCCTGCCGATCCGCCGGGCGCCGCGCGGATTGCGCCCGACGGCCGTGCGGTACGTGCCTGTCAGCGGCGTGTCGAGGAGGCGGGGCGGGCGTACGGACGTCCAGTCCGTCGCGCTGCGCGCCAGCTCGGCCTCCAGCGCGCGCAGGTCGTCGTAGACCGCCTTGAACACCCGGCCCACCAGCGCCGGCGCCACGCGGTCGGCGAAGGGCTCCCGCTCCACCACGGGCGCCAGCGGCGCCGCGCTCACCACGAGCAGGCGGCGCGTCCCCTCCGCCTCCATCGCCCGCAGCACCGGCACGGTGAGCCGCGTGGCCACGCCCGCCCGCGCGACGGCCCGCCGCCGCGCGCCGAGCCCGGAGAGCACCGCGTCCCGCCCGGCCACCGCCCCGCGCAGCTCCTCCGCGTCCGTCAGGTCCGCGCGGACGACGTCCAGCCGGTCCCCGGTGGCCGCGAGGCGGGCCGGGTCGCGCACCACCGCCGTGACGTGGTGCCCCGACGCGAGCCCCTGCCGCACGATCTCCCCGCCGATGCCGCCGGTCGCTCCGAACACCGTCAGCCTCATCGCACGCCCTCCCGGTGGGTAAGCATTCACTCACCACTAGGGTGAGTAAGCACTCACCCTCGCGTCAAGCCCGGACGGACAGGCAGCCCATGGAACAGCAGGCACCGCGCAGGCCCACGCGCGAGCGCATCCTCGACGCGGCGCACGAGCTGATGCGCACGCTCGGCCTCGCCCGCGCCACCACCAAGGAGATCGCGAAGGCGGCGGACTGCTCCGAGGCCGCGCTCTACAAGTACTTCAGCAGCAAGGAGGACCTGTTCGTCCGCGTGCTCCAGGAGCGGCTGCCCCGCCTCGGCCCGGCCCTGCACCGGCTCGTCGACGCCCCGGGGGAGCGCACCGTGGAGGAGAACCTCACCGAGGTCGCCACCCTGGCCTGCCAGTTCTACGCCGAGAGCTTCCCGATCGCGGCCTCCCTGTACGCCGAGACCAAGCTCAAGGCCCGCCACGAGGACGCCCTGCGGCAGATGGGCACGGGTCCGCACATGCCCATCGAGGCCCTGGACGCCTATCTGCGCGCCGAGCGCGACGCGGGCCGCATCGCCGCCGACGCGGACACCTTCGCCGCCGCCTCGCTCCTCCTCGGCGCCTGCGCCCAGCGCGCCTTCGCCTACGACGCGACCGTCGGCAAGCGCCCCCCGCTCCCCGTCGACGCCTTCGCCACCGGCCTCGCCCGCACCCTGCTGGCCGGGATCAGCCGCTGAGCCACTGGTCGATGCCGGCGAGCAGCTTGTCCTGCACGCCGACGGGCGCGGCCGACCCGCGCACGGACTGCCGCGCAAGCTCCGCCAGCTCCGCGTCATCGAAGCCGTGGTGGTGGCGCGCGATCTCGTACTGCGCGGCCAGCCGCGAGCCGAACAGGAGCGGGTCGTCGGCCCCGAGCGCCATCGGCACCCCGGCCTCGTACAGCGTCCGCAGCGGCACGTCCTCGGGCTTCTCGTAGACGCCGAGGGCCACGTTCGACGCCGGGCAGACCTCGCAGGTCACGCCCCGCTCGGCGAGCCGCTGCAGCAGCCGCGGGTCCTCCGCCGCCCGTACCCCGTGCCCGATGCGCCGCGCGTGCAGGTCGTCCAGGCAGTCGCGCACCGAGGCCGGGCCGGTCAGCTCGCCGCCGTGCGGCGCCGCGAGCAGCCCGCCCTCCCGCGCGATCGCGAAGGCGCGGTCGAAGTCCCGCGCCATGCCGCGCCGCTCGTCGTTGGAGAGCCCGAAGCCGACGATGCCGCGGTCGGCGTACCGGACCGCCAGCCGTGCCAGCGTGCGCGCGTCCAGCGGGTGCTTCATGCGGTTCGCGGCGATCAGCACGCGCATCCCGAGCCCGGTCTCGCGCGAGGCGGTCTCGACCGCGTCCAGGATGACCTCCAGGGCGGGGATGAGCCCGCCGAGCCGGGGCGCGTACGACGTCGGGTCCACCTGGATCTCCAGCCAGCCGGAGCCGTCCTTGATGTCCTCCTCGGCGGCCTCGCGCACCAGCCGCTGGATGTCCTCGGGCGCGCGCAGGCACGACCGGGCGATGTCGTACAGGCGCTGGAAGCGGAACCAGCCCCGCTCGTCGGTGGCCCGCAGCTTCGGCGGCGTGCCGCTGGTCAGCGCCTCGGGCAGATGGACGCCGTACTTGTCGGCGAGCTCCAGGAGGGTGGCGGGCCGCATCGACCCGGTGAAGTGCAGGTGCAGATGGGCTTTGGGCAGCTCGCTCAGGTGTCGTACACGCTCCATTCCAGGATCTTGCCGTACGCACCCCCCGTCCCGGTAGCCGCTTCTGCTCATGGGGTACGCGCCCGAACGAAGAAACGGGGCGGCAGCGCACCACGTGGTGCACTGCCGCCCCGCTCCCGCGCTCGGGGCGCGCGGTCAGTCCCGCGCCTCCGCCAGCAGCTTCTGGATGCGCGACACGCCCTCGACCAGGTCCTCGTCACCCAGCGCGTACGAAAGCCGCAGGTAGCCCGGCGTGCCGAAGGCCTCACCCGGGACGACCGCGACCTCGACCTCGTCGAGGATCAGCGCGGCGAGCTCGACGCTGTCCTGCGGGCGCTTGCCGCGGATCTCCTTGCCGAGCAGGCCCTTCACCGACGGGTAGGCGTAGAACGCGCCCTCGGGCTCGGGGCAGAGGACGCCGTCGATCTCGTTCAGCATCCGCACGATGGTCCGGCGGCGCCGGTCGAAGGCCTCGCGCATCTTCTCGACGGCGGTCAGGTCGCCGGAGACGGCGGCGATCGCGGCGGCCTGCGCCACGTTGGACACGTTGGAGGTGGCGTGCGACTGGAGGTTCGTCGCGGCCTTCACCACGTCCTTCGGCCCAATGATCCACCCCACGCGCCAGCCGGTCATCGCGTACGTCTTCGCGACGCCGTTCACCACGACGCACTTGTCGCGCAGCTCGGGCAGCAGCGCGGGCAGCGACGTGAACTCGGCGTCCCCGTAGACCAGGTGCTCGTAGATCTCGTCCGTCATCACCCACAGGCCGTGCTCCAGGGCCCAGCGGCCGATGGCCTCCGCGTCCGCGCGGCTGTACACCGCGCCCGTCGGGTTGGACGGCGACACGAAGAGGACGACCTTGGTCTTCTCCGTGCGCGCGGCCTCGAGCTGCTCCACGGAGACGCGGTACCCCGTCGTCTCGTCGGCGACGACCTCGACCGGGACGCCGCCCGCGAGCCGGATCGACTCCGGGTACGTCGTCCAGTAGGGCGCCGGCACGATGACCTCGTCACCCGGGTCGAGGATCGCGGCGAAGGCCTCGTAGATCGCCTGCTTGCCGCCGTTGGTCACCAGGATCTCGGCGGCCTCGGGCTCGTAGCCGGAGTCGCGCAGCGTCTTCGCGGCGATCGCGGCCTTCAGCTCGGGCAGGCCGCCCGCCGGGGTGTAGCGGTGGTACTTCGGGTTCTTGCAGGCCTCGACCGCGGCCTCGACGATGTAGTCCGGGGTCGGGAAGTCGGGCTCACCGGCGCCGAAACCGATCACCGGGCGCCCGGCGGCCTTGAGGGCCTTGGCCTTGGCGTCGACGGCGAGGGTCGCGGACTCGGAGATCGCGCCGACTCGGGCGGAGACCCGGCGCTCGGTGGGTGGAGTGACAGCGCTCATGGGCCCATCGTTCCAGACCCCGCGCGGCCCGGGCACACGGGTTTGCCGGAGCGCCGGAACGACCGGCGGAACCCAAGCTGTTCGACGAGGCGCTCCGGACCACGTACACTCACTCGTCGTTGGCCCTCACCGGCCGCACCTTCCAACCGCACTCGGTGCACCTGGTCGGATGCTGTAGGTTGGGGGACTCCAAAGGGTCGTAGCTCAATTGGTAGAGCACTGGTCTCCAAAACCAGCGGTTGGGGGTTCAAGTCCCTCCGGCCCTGCTACACACACCTTCGCCAGGATGTGTGCGCATGTACGTACTGCTATGCACCGCCGTGCGGCTCAACCGGGCGCGGCACGGCCACGACCCGGAATCAGGTGAGGACGAGTGACGGACGCCGTGGGCTCCATCGACATGCCTGATGCCCAGGACGAGGCGCCGGAGTCCAAGAAGAAGACCCGCAAGGGCGGCAAGCGCGGAAAGAAGGGCCCTCTGGGCCGTCTCGCGCTCTTCTACCGCCAGATCGTCGCCGAGCTCCGCAAGGTCGTCTGGCCCACGCGCAGTCAGCTCACGACGTACACCACCGTGGTGATCGTCTTCGTCGTCATCATGATCGGCCTCGTGACCGTGATTGACTATGGCTTCAGCAACCTCATCAAGTACATCTTCGGCTGAGCCGCAAGCGAAGGGCGCCGCACCAGGCGCCCCTTTCGCGTGTTCCACCCCTATGTATCCAGGAAGAAGCAGCCACCGTGTCTGACCCGAACCTGAACGACGCCATCGAGTCGGCGGAGTCCGTGGAGGACCAGATCGACATCGTCGAGGCGGCGGACGCCGTGGACCCGGACGAGGCCGAGGCTGCCGACGCCGCCGCCGGTGAGGCTGCCGAAGAGGCCGCGGTGCACGAGGACGACGAGCTCGAGGCCGAGGCGGCCGACGGCGACGAGCTCGAGGCCGAAGCCGACGACGAGGCCGAAGCCGACGACGAGGCCGAGGCCGTCGCGGAGAGCGACGAGGACGAGGCCGCCGAGGACTCCGAGGAGAGCGCGGAGGACGCCGAGGAGGCGGAGCCCGCCGAGCCGGTCGACCCCGTCGCCGCCCTCCGTGACGAGCTGCGCGGCCTGCCCGGCGAGTGGTACGTGATCCACACCTACGCCGGTTACGAGAACCGCGTGAAGACGAACCTCGAGCAGCGCGCCGTCTCGCTGAACGTCGAGGACTACATCTTCCAGGCCGAGGTGCCGCAGGAAGAGGTCGTCCAGATCAAGAACGGCGACCGCAAGACGATCCGCCAGAACAAGCTCCCCGGCTACGTCCTGGTGCGCATGGACCTGACGAACGAGTCCTGGGGCGTCGTCCGCAACACCCCCGGCGTCACCGGCTTCGTGGGCAACGCCTACGACCCGTACCCGCTGACCCTGGACGAGATCGTCAAGATGCTCGCCCCGGAGGCCGAGGAGAAGGCCGCCCGCGAGGCCGCCGAGGCCGAGGGCAAGCCGGCCCCGCAGCGCAAGGTCGAGGTCCAGGTCCTGGACTTCGAGGTCGGCGACTCGGTCACCGTCACCGACGGCCCGTTCGCCACGCTCCAGGCCACGATCAACGAGATCAACGCCGACTCGAAGAAGGTCAAGGGCCTCGTCGAGATCTTCGGCCGCGAGACCCCGGTCGAGCTGAGCTTCGACCAGATCCAGAAGAACTGAGCGCGCGGCACGCGCGCACCGGAGCCCCTGGGCAGCGGGAAACCGCAGCCCAGGGGCTCTGTCGTGGGCGGGCGCAGGTGCATGTGTTCCGCACCACAACCTTCCGGGGCCCCGGGCTGTCTCACTGGTAGACGGAAACGCCCGGTCCCTTCCTCCACGCCACTTCAGCACGCTTATGGGAATTCCTGTCGCCATGAGCGGCGATTTGTGGTGCTCTGCGGCGGTACGGGGGCCAGGGCGGACTCCACCGACGAGCAAGGGGGACCACCTGATGTTTGCCCGTAAGACCGCGATCGCCGCCTCCGCCTGCGCCTTCGTCCTGCTCGGCGCCGGTTCCGCCCTCGCGGGCACCGGCCCGGCGCCCGCACCCGACGCCAGAAGGGCGGCGTCCCAGTCGACCGCCCCCTCGGCCGAGGGCAACCCGAAGAGCCTCAAGGCCCAGGCGGCCGGCGTCTGCTCGGACGCCTACCAGATCGGGACCACGGCCTACATCGACCGGGGCGGTGCGCGCGCCGCGTCGGTCAAGCAGTTCTACTCGCCCCGCTGCAAGCAGAACTACGGCTACGTCTGGGTGTGGCAGAGCTTCCGCGACAAGGTCAGGGACTACGACGTCAGCACCGGGGTCTACAGCTACTCCCGGGACGAGATCGTCGGCCAGGACTGGTGGAGCCCGACGAACGCGCAGGAGTTCTGGTCGCTGCCCGCCGCCACCGCCGGCGAGTGCACCGCCGCGGTCGGGCAGCTCCGCGCGCCCGGTGACCCGCTGGCGGGCCAGGCGATGACGTCCAAGCGCTGCTGAACCCGGGGGCCGGGACCCGGAGAGGGGTGTCCGGTGGGGTCCGCCGCGATATCGGTTTGGGCCCCGCCGCGATACCCGTTATCGTAGTGCGGTATGCCTCCATCCAGATGATCCCGACGATCGCCTGCGGTCGCCGAAGGATCATGGTGGAGGGGGCTGCTCCACACTCTCACTAGGACCCGGAGAGAGCAATGCCTCCCAAGAAGAAGAAGGTCACGGGGCTGATCAAGCTCCAGATCCAGGCCGGTGCCGCCAACCCGGCCCCGCCGGTCGGCCCCGCGCTGGGCCAGCACGGCGTGAACATCATGGAGTTCTGCAAGGCCTACAACGCCGCGACCGAGTCGCAGCGCGGCTGGGTCATCCCGGTGGAGATCACGGTCTACGAGGACCGTTCCTTCACCTTCATCACCAAGACCCCGCCGGCCGCGAAGATGATCCTCAAGGCCGCGGGTGTGGAGAAGGGCTCCGGCGAGCCGCACAAGACCAAGGTCGCCAAGATCACCCAGGCGCAGGTCCGCGAGATCGCCGAGACCAAGATGCCCGACCTCAACGCCAACGACCTCGACGCCGCGTCGAAGATCATCGCTGGCACCGCCCGCTCCATGGGCATCACGGTCGAGGGCTGACCTCACCCACACCGCGGGGTCGCACCGTAGACCCGCAGACCTGATGTGGCAGGGCCAAGCGCTGGCCCGGACCACGAACTCCATACCTGAACCTCAGGAGTAGAAGTGAAGCGCAGCAAGACTCTCCGCGCTGCGGACGCCAAGATCGACCGGGACAAGCTGTACGCCCCGCTCGAGGCGGTCCGTCTCGCCAAGGAGACCTCCGCGACCAAGTTCGACGGCACCGTCGAGGTCGCCTTCCGCCTGGGTGTCGACCCGCGCAAGGCCGACCAGATGGTCCGTGGCACCGTGAACCTCCCGCACGGCACCGGCAAGACCGCCCGGGTCCTGGTCTTCGCGACCGGTGACCGTGCTGCGGCCGCGGAAGCCGCCGGGGCCGACATCGTCGGCGCCGACGAGCTGATCGACGAGGTCTCCAAGGGCCGTCTGGACTTCGACGCCGTCGTCGCCACCCCGGACCTCATGGGCAAGGTCGGCCGCCTCGGCCGCGTGCTCGGTCCGCGTGGTCTGATGCCGAACCCGAAGACCGGCACCGTGACCCCCGACGTCGCCAAGGCTGTCAACGACATCAAGGGCGGCAAGATCGAGTTCCGTGTCGACAAGCACGCGAACCTGCACTTCATCATCGGCAAGGCGTCCTTCGACGACACCAAGCTGGTGGAGAACTACGGCGCGGCCCTGGAGGAGATCCTCCGTCTGAAGCCGTCCGCCGCCAAGGGTCGCTACATCAAGAAGGCCGCCATCACCACCACGATGGGCCCCGGCATTCCGGTCGACCCCAACCGCACCCGCAACCTCCTCGTCGAGGAGGACCCGGCCGCCGTCTGACACCGACGGCAGCCGAGCGACCGGCGCGCATGAGACGGGCCCCGCAACCATTCGTGGTGCGGGGCCCGTCCCGTTGTACGGGTATACACCCGGGGGACGCATGGTCCCGTACGTGATGTGGACGACGTACGGGAGACGCCGGGGAGCGGACCGCGCTAGCGTGCTGGCTCTCCATGGACGCAAGGGGTGGGACGACATGAACGGCATGACAGTGCGCCGCCTGGCGCTGGGTATCGCCACCGCGACGGCCCTGACCGGACTGGCCGCCTGCGGCTCGTCGGGCGGCTCGGACGACGACAAGGGCTCCTCGGACAGCAAGGGCTCCTCGGACGGCAGCAAGGGCAAGGGCGGGCTCGACATCAGCCCCATAGCCGCCCTGCGCCAGATCGAGAGCACCACGGACAAGGCCGACTCGGCGAAGGTCGAGTCGGAGACCACCATGGGCTCCGCGATGTCCATGAAGGCCAGCGGCTCCCTCGGCTGGGCGGACGGCCTCACCGGCACCATGACCATCACCTACACCGGCGGCCAGATGGCCGAGACGATGCGCCAGACCGGCAGCACGTCCATGGAGGCCCGCTACCGGCCCGACGCGTACTACGCGAAGATGGGCGACCGCTTCGCCGCCCAGATCGGCGGCAAGCACTGGGTGAAGTACGCGTACGACGACCTGGAGCGGATCGGCGGCGGCTCGGGCGCGTACATGAAGGACGCGATGCAGAACAGCACGCCGCACCAGTCGGTGAAGATGCTGCTCGCCTCCGGCGACGTGAAGAAGGTCGGCCGCGAGAAGGTCCGGGGCGTGAACACCACGCACTACTCCGGCACCGTCGACGTCGCCGAGCTCGCCGAGAAGTCCTCCGGCCTCAGCGAGTCCCAGCTCGCCGACATGAAGAAGCAGCTCGAGCAGGCGGGCGTCACCACCGAGACCGTCGACATCTGGGTCAACGACGAGAACCTGCTGGTCAAGAAGGTCGAGAAGGGCCAGATGAAGACCGGCGAGCTGTCCGCGACCGCCTACTACAGCGACTACGGCACCGCGGTCTCCGCCGAGGAGCCGCCCGCGTCCGACACCGCGGACTTCCGGGACCTGATGAACCGGCAGCCCACGACCTGACCCTCCGGCGGCCCCCGCGCCGGTCCGGTCTCGGTCAGGTTCCGGCCTGATCTCGGTCTGACCTCGGGGATTCTCCCGGAGGTCCGCCGCGCGTCCGTCAGGTAATCTCACCCCACCGCAAGAAGTGGATCAAATGTTCGTAGGGGTGGGGTAATGAGCAGTTCCGTACGTATGGGTCGTAAGAGGGTGGCGAGTGCCGCTCTGGCGGCCCTGCTGCTGGCCGGTGGCGCGGTGGCGTGCGGCTCGGAGAAGAAGTCGGACCGCGCGGGCGAGGACATCTCGCCCGCCGCGGCCGTGAAGAAGGCCGCGAAGAACAGCGAGGAGCTGACGTCCTTCAGCTTCCGGATGAAGGGCCTGCTCCCGGGGGAGGGCAAGGTCCGGGGCGAGGCGTCCATGGCGACCGAGCCGCTCGCCGTGAGCATGAACATGAGCACGCCGGAGGGTCCCGAGAAGCTGGAGATCCGCGTCGTCGGTGACGGCGTCTACCTCGGCGGCGGGAAGGCCGCCGCCGAGGCGGACGGCAAGCGGTGGATCAAGTTCGACGCCAAGACCATGGGCAAGGGCGCGCCGAACAAGCCCGCGCCGTCCTCGGCCACCGCCACGGCCGAGCAGAACCCGGCCGCCCAGTCGACCCTCTTCACCGGCTCCGACGACCTGAAGAAGGTCGGCGAGGAGACCGTGGACGGCGCCGAGACCACCCACTACCGGGGCACGGTCACGCTGGACCAGATGCGCGCGTCGATCGACAAGAAGGACGCGAAGACCCGCGAGCGCCAGGAGAAGGGCCTCAAGCAGTACGAGGACATGGGCATCGACAAGCTGACGATGGACATGTGGATCGACGGCGAGAACCACACCAAGCAGTTCCGCACCCAGGGCGACGCCGACAAGGGCAAGTTCGACATGACGATCACGTTCTTCGACGTGAACAAGCCGGTGAAGGTCACGGCGCCGCCGAAGAACGAGGTCATGGACCTCGCCGAGATGATGAAGGAGATGGAGAGCGGCAGCGACGAGGGCACCTCCTGACGCCCGCTGCGGCGACTCTCCGCTCCTGACCGGCCGCCAGTGGCGCCTCCCGGGCGGGAACGTTCCTCCCGGGAGCGCCGGCCCCGGCCCCGCGCTGCGAACGGCCCGCTCCGGGCCCCCGGCCCCGGGGCGGGCGGCGCCTCCCGGAGCCCCGCAGTGCGCCTCCCGGCCCCGGGGGCGGCCCGGCCCGCTCCCGCCCCGGACGACCGATTTGCTTGACGCGGCCCCGTTCGCGTAGCCTTCCACAGAAGCCAAAGACCGCTGGTCGTTGTCGTGTGCTCGTAAGAGTGCGCGGCGGCCGAAGGATCCGCTGAACTGCGGACGACCCGCGTAGGTGACCGTGGAAGTGCTCCTGGACGCATCGCGTCCGGTCGAGCTCACGCCCCGTGCGCCTGCGCCGGGGCGTTTCGTTTTGTGCAAGGCCCCTTCCTCGTGTGCCTGATTCAGGCGGTCCGGCGACGCGCGGCTGATCGAACAGGTCAGTCGAGGATCATCACCCCGGAAGGAGGCCGAGGCTCATGGCGACGTCCGACAAGGTCGCAGCCGTCGAGGAGATCACGCAGAAGCTGCGCGACTCCAACGCTGCTGTTGTGACTTCCTACACCGGACTGAGCGTGGCGCAGCTCAAGCAGCTCCGCCGTTCTCTCGGCGACAACGCTCAGTACCGTGTGGTGAAGAACACGCTGACCAAGATCGCGGCCAACGAGGCCGGGATCCAGCTCGACGAGCACCTCAAGGGCTCGACGGCTGTCGCCTTCGTGACCGGCGACCCGGTCGAGGCGGCGAAGGGTCTGCGTGACTTCGCCAAGGACAACCCCGCCCTCGTCATCAAGGGCGGCGTCCTTGACGGCAAGGCGATGTCCGCCGACGACATCAAGAAGCTTGCGGACCTCGAGTCCCGCGAGGTTCTGCTCTCCAAGCTGGCCGGTGCCTTCAAGGCGAAGCAGTCCCAGGCTGCCTCCGTCTTCCAGGCGCTGCCGTCGAAGCTCGTCCGCACCGTGGACGCGCTCCGTGCCAAGCAGGACGAGCAGGGCGGTGCCGAGTAACTCGGCTCGCACACTGGCCCTCGCCTGACGGCGAAGGCCACAGCGGGCCAGACGTACGCCCGCCACACCAGTACATCCGGCACCTGCCGAATTAGTGGAAGGACCGCCATCATGGCGAAGCTCACCCAGGACGAGCTGCTCGCGCAGTTCGAGGAGATGACCCTCATCGAGCTCTCCGAGTTCGTGAAGGCCTTCGAGGAGAAGTTCGACGTCACCGCCGCCGCTGCCGCGCCGGTCGTCATGGCCGGCGGTGCCGCTGGTGGCGCCGCCGCCGAGGCCGTCGAGGAGAAGGACGAGTTCGACGTCATCCTCACCGGCGCCGGCGACAAGAAGATCCAGGTCATCAAGGTCGTGCGTGAGCTGACCTCCCTGGGTCTGAAGGAGGCCAAGGACCTCGTCGACGGCACCCCGAAGCCGGTCCTCGAGAAGGTCGCCAAGGACGCCGCGGAGAAGGCCGCCGAGGCCCTCAAGGGCGCCGGCGCCTCCGTCGAGGTCAAGTAAGGCCTCACGGGGTCGTACGCGACTCCTTCGGCCCGCCGTCCCCCTGAGGGACCCGGAGCCGCCCGCGCTGTAACGCGGGGACACTGAAGGGCGATCACCCAGTTGGGTGGTCGCCCTTCGGCGTTCCCGTGACGGCCGCTTGCACTGTCGGCACCGGGGGGTATGGTGATCTTCGTTGTGCCCCGGGCGGCCCCGGGCGGCCCCCGAATCGGGGCCCGTCAGGGCTGGGGGGCCTTGACGAACCGCACGCAGCGCGCAATTCTCAGGACGCGTCGTCACAAGGATCCGCATCCGAGGCATGGATCGGCGGCGAAGAGGGCAGTATCGATGTGCGTTGAGGACGTGGCTTGCCGCAGGTGTTGAGAACAACGAGGGTCTCCGAAACCCCGCACTGGACATCAGTGGGCCAGGTGGCTACACTGACCCTTTGCGCTGCCTGTTAGCTGCCTCCTGCCCGTCACCAGGGGCATGCCCATGCTTGAGCACTGTGGACCGAAGCCTCCCTGACCTGGGATTTCTGTCTCTCTGTACAGCCTGGGACCGGTACGCGCGTAGTGAGTCCGAGCCCTCGGAAGGACCCCCTCTTGGCCGCCTCGCGCACTGCCTCGACCGCGAATACGAACAACGGCGCCAGCACCGCCCCGCTGCGCATCTCCTTTGCAAAGATCAAGGAGCCCCTCGAGGTTCCGAACCTTCTCGCGCTGCAAACCGAGAGCTTCGACTGGCTGCTCGGCAACGACGCGTGGAAGGCTCGCGTCGAGGCGGCTCTCGAGTCAGGTCAGGACGTCCCCACCAAGTCCGGTCTGGAGGAGATCTTCGAGGAGATCTCCCCGATCGAGGACTTCTCCGGGTCGATGTCGCTGACCTTCCGCGACCACCGCTTCGAGCCTCCGAAGAACTCGATCGACGAGTGCAAGGAGCGCGACTTCACGTTCGCCGCGCCGCTCTTCGTCACCGCCGAGTTCACCAACAACGAGACCGGCGAGATCAAGTCCCAGACGGTCTTCATGGGCGACTTCCCGCTCATGACCAACAAGGGCACCTTCGTCATCAACGGCACCGAGCGTGTCGTGGTGTCGCAGCTCGTCCGTTCCCCGGGCGTCTACTTCGACTCCTCCATCGACAAGACGTCCGACAAGGACATCTTCTCCGCCAAGATCATCCCGTCCCGGGGTGCCTGGCTGGAGATGGAGATCGACAAGCGCGACATGGTCGGCGTCCGCATCGACCGCAAGCGCAAGCAGTCGGTCACCGTCCTGCTCAAGGCGCTCGGCTGGACCACCGAGCAGATCCTCGAGGAGTTCGGCGAGTACGAGTCCATGCGCGCCACCCTGGAGAAGGACCACACCCAGGGCCAGGACGACGCGCTGCTCGACATCTACCGCAAGCTGCGCCCGGGCGAGCCGCCCACGCGTGAGGCCGCGCAGACGCTGCTCGAGAACCTCTACTTCAACCCGAAGCGCTACGACCTCGCGAAGGTCGGCCGCTACAAGGTCAACAAGAAGCTGGGCGCGGACGCCCCGCTCGACGCTGGCATCCTGACCGTCGAGGACATCATCTCGACGATCAAGTACCTGGTGAAGCTGCACGCGGGCGAGACCGAGACGGTCGGCGACAACGGCACGCAGATCGTCGTCGAGACCGACGACATCGACCACTTCGGCAACCGCCGCCTGCGCAACGTCGGCGAGCTCATCCAGAACCAGGTCCGCACGGGTCTGGCCCGCATGGAGCGCGTCGTCCGCGAGCGCATGACGACGCAGGACGTCGAGGCCATCACGCCGCAGACGCTGATCAACATCCGGCCGGTCGTCGCCTCCATCAAGGAGTTCTTCGGCACCAGCCAGCTCTCGCAGTTCATGGACCAGAACAACCCGCTGTCCGGGCTGACGCACAAGCGTCGTCTGTCCGCGCTCGGCCCGGGTGGTCTGTCCCGTGAGCGGGCCGGCTTCGAGGTGCGTGACGTGCACCCGTCCCACTACGGCCGCATGTGCCCGATCGAGACGCCCGAAGGCCCGAACATCGGTCTGATCGGCTCGCTCGCCTCCTACGGCCGCGTCAACGCGTTCGGCTTCGTCGAGACGCCGTACCGCAAGGTCGTCGACGGCCAGGTCACCGACGACGTCGACTACCTGACCGCCGACGAAGAGGACCGATTCGTCATCGCGCAGGCCAACGCGCCGCTGACGGACGAGCTCCGCTTCGCCGAGAACCGCGTCCTGGTCCGCCGCCGCGGCGGCGAGGTCGACTACGTCGCCCCGTCGGACGTGGACTACATGGACGTCTCGCCGCGCCAGATGGTGTCGGTCGCGACCGCCATGATCCCCTTCCTCGAGCACGACGACGCCAACCGCGCGCTCATGGGCGCGAACATGATGCGCCAGGCCGTGCCGCTGATCACCGCCGAGGCCCCCCTCGTCGGTACGGGCATGGAGTACCGCTGCGCCGTCGACGCCGGCGACGTCATCAAGGCCGAGAAGGCCGGTGTGGTCCAGGAGGTCTCCGCGGACTACGTCACCGTCACCAACGACGACGGCACGTACACCACGTACCGCGTCGCCAAGTTCTCCCGCTCCAACCAGGGCACCTCGGTCAACCAGAAGGTTGTCGTCGAGGAAGGCCAGCGCGTCATCGAGGGCCAGGTCCTCGCCGACGGTCCGGCCACCCAGGAAGGCGAGATGGCGCTCGGCAAGAACCTGCTGGTCGCGTTCATGCCGTGGGAGGGCCACAACTACGAGGACGCGATCATCCTGTCGCAGCGCCTCGTGCAGGACGACGTCCTCTCCTCGATCCACATCGAGGAGCACGAGGTCGACGCCCGCGACACCAAGCTGGGCCCCGAGGAGATCACCCGGGACATCCCGAACGTCTCCGAGGAGGTCCTCGCCGACCTCGACGAGCGCGGCATCATCCGCATCGGCGCCGAGGTCATCGCCGGCGACATCCTCGTCGGCAAGGTCACGCCCAAGGGTGAGACCGAGCTGACCCCGGAGGAGCGCCTGCTCCGCGCGATCTTCGGCGAGAAGGCCCGCGAGGTCCGTGACACCTCGCTGAAGGTGCCGCACGGCGAGACCGGCAAGGTCATCGGCGTCCGCGTCTTCGACCGCGAGGAGGGCGACGAGCTTCCCCCCGGTGTGAACCAGCTCGTGCGCGTGTACGTGGCGCAGAAGCGCAAGATCACCGACGGTGACAAGCTCGCCGGCCGCCACGGCAACAAGGGCGTCATCTCCAAGATCCTGCCGATCGAGGACATGCCGTTCCTGGAGGACGGCACCCCGGTCGACATCATCCTCAACCCGCTGGGTGTCCCGTCCCGAATGAACCCGGGACAGGTCCTGGAGATCCACCTCGGCTGGCTCGCCAGCCGCGGCTGGGACGTCTCCGGCCTCGCGGACGAGTGGGCGCAGCGCCTCCAGGCCATCGGCGCCGACAAGGTCGACCCCGGCACGAACGTCGCCACCCCGGTCTTCGACGGTGCGCGCGAGGACGAGCTGGCCGGTCTGCTCCAGCACACCATCCCGAACCGCGACGGCGAGCGGATGGTGCTCCCGTCCGGCAAGGCGCGGCTGTTCGACGGCCGCTCCGGCGAGCCGTTCCCGGACCCGATCTCGGTCGGGTACATGTACATCCTCAAGCTGCACCACCTGGTCGACGACAAGCTGCACGCCCGCTCGACCGGTCCGTACTCCATGATCACCCAGCAGCCGCTGGGTGGTAAGGCTCAGTTCGGTGGCCAGCGCTTCGGTGAGATGGAGGTGTGGGCCCTCGAGGCCTACGGCGCCGCGTACGCGCTCCAGGAGCTGCTGACCATCAAGTCCGACGACGTCACCGGCCGCGTGAAGGTCTACGAGGCCATCGTCAAGGGCGAGAACATCCCCGAGCCCGGCATTCCTGAGTCCTTCAAGGTGCTCATCAAGGAAATGCAGTCCCTGTGCCTCAACGTGGAGGTGCTGTCCTCGGACGGCATGTCCATCGAGATGCGCGACACGGACGAGGACGTCTTCCGCGCCGCGGAGGAGCTCGGTATCGACCTGTCCCGGCGCGAGCCGAGCAGCGTCGAAGAGGTCTGACGGGTCCCCCGCCTCCCCTTCCCGGGGAGGCGGGCCCCCGGACCCCGACAGACCATTGATGAAGCGCCAATATCTCGCTGACGCGAGGTGGCACAACCCTGAGAGGGATTGACGCATAGTGCTCGACGTCAACTTCTTCGACGAGCTCCGGATCGGCCTGGCCACCGCTGACGACATCCGTCAGTGGAGCCACGGCGAGGTCAAGAAGCCCGAAACCATCAACTACCGCACGCTCAAGCCCGAAAAGGACGGACTCTTCTGCGAGAAGATCTTCGGTCCGACCCGGGACTGGGAGTGCTAC
Organism: Streptomyces longispororuber; assembly: GCF_014656095.1. Taxonomy (GTDB): domain Bacteria; phylum Actinomycetota; class Actinomycetes; order Streptomycetales; family Streptomycetaceae; genus Streptomyces; species Streptomyces longispororuber. Next base: position 69,401 of record NZ_BNBT01000011.1, on the reverse strand, counting down.
TGCGGCAAGTACAAGCGCGTCCGCTTCAAGGGCATCATCTGTGAGCGCTGTGGCGTCGAGGTCACGCGCGCCAAGGTGCGCCGCGAGCGGATGGGCCACATCGAGCTCGCCGCGCCCGTCACGCACATCTGGTACTTCAAGGGCGTCCCGTCGCGCCTCGGCTACCTCCTCGACCTCGCGCCGAAGGACCTCGAGAAGGTCATCTACTTCGCCGCGTACATGATCACGTTCGTGGACGAGGAGCGCCGCACCCGCGACCTGCCCTCGCTGGAGGCCCACGTCTCCGTCGAGCGCCAGCAGATCGAGAACCGCCGCGACGCCGACCTCGAGGCCCGCGCCAAGAAGCTCGAGACCGACCTGGCCGAGCTGGAGGCCGAGGGCGCCAAGGCCGACGTGCGCCGCAAGGTGCGCGAGGGCGCCGAGCGCGAGATGAAGCAGCTCCGCGACCGCGCCCAGCGCGAGATCGACCGTCTCGACGAGGTGTGGAACCGCTTCAAGAACCTCAAGGTCCAGGACCTGGAGGGCGACGAGCTGCTCTACCGCGAGCTGCGTGACCGCTTCGGCACGTACTTCGACGGCTCGATGGGTGCCGCGGCGCTGCAGAAGCGCCTGGAGTCCTTCGACCTCGACGAGGAGGCCGAGAAGCTCCGCGAGATCATCCGCACCGGCAAGGGCCAGAAGAAAACCCGTGCCCTGAAGCGCCTGAAGGTCGTCTCCGCGTTCCTGCAGACGTCCAACAGCCCCAAGGGCATGGTGCTCGACTGCGTGCCGGTCATCCCGCCGGACCTGCGTCCGATGGTGCAGCTCGACGGTGGCCGCTTCGCGACCTCCGACCTGAACGACCTGTACCGCCGCGTCATCAACCGCAACAACCGCCTGAAGCGGCTTCTCGACCTCGGCGCGCCCGAGATCATCGTGAACAACGAGAAGCGCATGCTCCAGGAGGCCGTCGACGCGCTCTTCGACAACGGCCGCCGCGGCCGCCCGGTCACGGGCCCCGGCAACCGTCCGCTGAAGTCGCTGTCCGACATGCTCAAGGGCAAGCAGGGCCGCTTCCGTCAGAACCTGCTCGGCAAGCGCGTGGACTACTCCGCGCGTTCCGTGATCGTCGTCGGTCCGCAGCTCAAGCTGCACCAGTGCGGTCTGCCGAAGGCGATGGCGCTGGAGCTCTTCAAGCCGTTCGTGATGAAGCGCCTGGTCGACCTGAACCACGCGCAGAACATCAAGTCGGCCAAGCGCATGGTCGAGCGCGGCCGCACCGTCGTGTACGACGTCCTCGAAGAGGTCATCGCCGAGCACCCGGTGCTGCTGAACCGCGCGCCCACGCTGCACCGCCTCGGCATCCAGGCCTTCGAGCCGCAGCTCGTCGAGGGCAAGGCCATCCAGATCCACCCGCTCGTCTGCACCGCGTTCAACGCGGACTTCGACGGTGACCAGATGGCCGTGCACCTGCCGCTGTCCGCGGAGGCGCAGGCCGAGGCCCGCATCCTGATGCTGTCCTCGAACAACATCCTCAAGCCCGCCGACGGCCGTCCGGTGACGATGCCGACGCAGGACATGGTCCTGGGTCTGTTCTTCCTCACCACCGACGGCGAGGGCCGCGGGGTCAAGGGCGAGGACCGCTCCTTCGGCTCCACCGCCGAGGCGATCATGGCGTTCGACGCGGGCGAGCTCTCGCTCCAGTCGAAGGTCGACATCCGCTTCCCGGTGGGCACCATCCCGCCGCGCGGCTGGACCCCGCCGGTGTCCGAGGAGGGCGACGAGGGCGTCGCGGAGCGCGAGTACCAGCAGGGCGACAGCTTCCGGCTGAAGACCACGCTGGGCCGTGCGCTCTTCAACGAGCTGCTGCCCGAGGACTACCCGTTCGTCGACTACGAGGTCGGCAAGAAGCAGCTCTCCGAGATCGTCAACGACCTCGCCGAGCGCTACCCCAAGGTCATCGTGGCGGCGACGCTCGACAACCTGAAGGCGGCCGGCTTCTACTGGGCGACCCGCTCCGGCGTCACCGTGGCCATCTCCGACGTCGTCGTCCCCGAGGCGAAGAAGGAGATCGTCGCGGGCTACGAGGCGCAGGACGAGAAGGTCCAGAAGCAGTACGAGCGCGGTCTGATCACCAAGGAAGAGCGCACGCAGGAGCTCATCGCGATCTGGACCAAGGCGACCAACGAGGTCGCCGAGGCGATGAACGCGAACTTCCCCAAGACCAACCCCATCTTCATGATGGTTGACTCGGGTGCCCGAGGAAACATGATGCAGATGCGGCAGATCGCCGGTATGCGTGGTCTGGTGTCGAACGCGAAGAACGAGACCATCCCGCGTCCGATCAAGGCCTCGTTCCGCGAGGGCCTGTCCGTGCTGGAGTACTTCATCTCCACGCACGGTGCCCGTAAGGGTCTGGCGGACACCGCCCTGCGTACCGCCGACTCCGGTTACCTCACCCGTCGTCTGGTCGACGTCTCCCAGGACGTCATCATTCGCGAGGAGGACTGCGGCACCGAGCGCGGCCTCAAGCTGCGCATCGCGGACCGCGGCGCCGACGGCGTGCTGCGCAAGACGGACAACGTCGAGACGTCCGTCTACGCCCGCATGCTGGCCGAGGACGTCGTCATCGACGGCAAGGTCATCGCCCCGGCCAACGTCGACCTCGGTGACGTGCTCATCGACGCCCTGGTCGCCAACGGCGTCGAGGAGGTCAAGACCCGCTCGGTCCTGACCTGTGAGTCGGCGGTCGGCACCTGTGCCTTCTGCTACGGCCGTTCGCTCGCCACCGGCAAGCTGGTCGACATCGGTGAGGCGGTCGGCATCATCGCCGCCCAGTCCATCGGTGAGCCCGGCACGCAGCTCACGATGCGTACCTTCCACACCGGTGGTGTGGCCGGTGACGACATCACCCAGGGTCTGCCCCGTGTCGTCGAGCTCTTCGAGGCCCGTACGCCGAAGGGTGTCGCCCCGATCTCCGAGGCCGCGGGCCGCGTCCGCATCGAGGAGACCGAGAAGACCAAGAAGATCGTCGTCACCCCGGACGACGGCAGCGACGAGACGGCGTACCCGATCTCGAAGCGCGCCCGTCTCCTGGTCGGCGAGGGCGACCACGTCGAGGTGGGCCAGAAGCTCACCGTGGGTGCCACCAACCCGCACGACGTGCTGCGCATCCTGGGCCAGCGCGCCGTCCAGGTCCACCTGGTCGGCGAGGTCCAGAAGGTCTACAACTCGCAGGGTGTGTCGATCCACGACAAGCACATCGAGATCATCATCCGGCAGATGCTCCGCCGCGTGACGATCATCGAGTCCGGCGACGCCGAGCTGCTGCCCGGCGAGCTGGTCGAGCGCTCCAAGTTCGAGACCGAGAACCGTCGGGTCGTGACGGAGGGTGGCCACCCGGCCTCCGGCCGTCCGCAGCTCATGGGTATCACCAAGGCCTCGCTGGCGACGGAGTCCTGGCTGTCGGCCGCCTCCTTCCAGGAGACGACCCGAGTGCTGACGGACGCGGCGATCAACGCCAAGTCCGACAGCCTCATCGGCCTCAAGGAGAACGTCATCATCGGTAAGCTCATCCCGGCCGGTACGGGTCTGTCCCGCTACCGCAACATCCGGGTCGAGCCGACCGAGGAGGCCAAGGCCGCGATGTACTCGGCCGTCGGCTACGACGACATCGACTACTCGCCGTTCGGCACCGGCTCCGGCCAGGCCGTTCCGCTGGAGGACTACGACTACGGTCCGTACAACCAGTAGTCGGCCCGCTCGCCCGGCGAGCGCGCCACCCGCCGCAGGGCGGTCATCCGACGGGAGTCGGGTGGCCGCCCTGCGGCGCTTTGACGCATGATGGGAGCACACACCGTGTGGGGGAGCGTGCGTCTCGTGACCGATCCGTCGTGGCAGCCGGCGCCGTGGCCGGGACAGCAGGGCCAGCCGTCGATGCTCGCGGGCCACTCCGACCGGGAGCGCGCGGTCGACGTGCTGCGCGCCGGGTTCGCCGAGGGCCGGCTCCAGCAGGACGAGTACGAGCGCCGGGTGGAGCGCGCCCACGCCGCCCGTACGGTGGGGGAGCTGGGGCTCCTCGTCGCCGACCTGCCCCAGGGCCCGACGGGCTTCCCGCAGCAGTTCCCCCAGCAGTTCCCGCAGCAGTACGCGCCCCGGGTGCCGCCCACCTTCATGCCCGCCCCGGCGCCCACCAACGGCAAGGCCACCGCGGCCCTGGTGTGCGGCATCGCGACGTTCTTCACCCTCGGCGCCTCGGCCGTCCCCGCGGTCGTCCTCGGCCACATGGCCCGCGCCGAGATCCGCCGCACCCACGAGAACGGCGACGGCCAGGCGATGGCGGGCCTGGCCCTGGGCTGGCTGTCGATCGTGGGGTGGACGCTGCTGTTGCTGCTGGTCGTGTCGGCGTCCGGGGGCTAGGGCCGGTCCGGCCGCCGGGAGGGACCCGGGCGGGCGGGCCGCCGCGGCACCGGCGGCGCCCTGCGGTGCCCGGCGTGTCCGGGGTGCGGGGTATTTGTTTTGACCGCAGCCAATGAGGTAGGTACGCTCAGACCTTGTGCCTGGGGTGTGCCTTGGCTCGCGCGCGTGTCTTCCACCGCACCGTGAGTCTGATCCGGCCACCGCAATCTGCGCCCTCCCCGTCGTTCAGCGGGGGTCTGCAGTATTCGACACACCCGACCGCGTGGGTCGGCGACGTTCCAGGTTAGCTTTACTATTCGGCACACAGAAACCGGAGAAGTAGTGCCTACGATCCAGCAGCTGGTCCGCAAGGGCCGGCAGGACAAGGTCGAGAAGAACAAGACGCCCGCACTCGAGGGTTCGCCCCAGCGCCGTGGCGTCTGCACGCGTGTGTTCACGACCACCCCGAAGAAGCCGAACTCGGCCCTGCGGAAGGTCGCGCGTGTGCGTCTGACCTCCGGGATCGAGGTCACGGCCTACATTCCGGGTGAGGGACACAACCTGCAGGAGCACTCCATCGTGCTCGTGCGTGGTGGCCGTGTGAAGGACCTGCCTGGTGTTCGCTACAAGATCATCCGCGGTTCCCTCGACACCCAGGGTGTCAAGAACCGCAAGCAGGCCCGCAGCCGCTACGGCGCCAAGAAGGAGAAGTAAGAATGCCTCGTAAGGGCCCCGCCCCGAAGCGCCCGGTCATCATCGACCCGGTCTACGGTTCTCCTCTGGTGACCTCCCTCATCAACAAGGTGCTGCTGAACGGCAAGCGCTCCACCGCCGAGCGCATCGTCTACGGCGCCATGGAGGGCCTGCGCGAGAAGACCGGCAACGACCCGGTCATCACGCTGAAGCGCGCGCTCGAGAACATCAAGCCGACCCTCGAGGTCAAGTCCCGCCGTGTCGGTGGTGCGACCTACCAGGTCCCGATCGAGGTCAAGCCGGGCCGTGCGAACACGCTCGCCCTGCGCTGGCTGGTCGGTTACTCCCGTGCCCGTCGGGAGAAGACCATGACCGAGCGTCTGCTGAACGAGCTCCTCGACGCCTCCAACGGCCTCGGCGCCGCTGTGAAGAAGCGCGAGGACACGCACAAGATGGCCGAGTCCAACAAGGCCTTCGCGCACTACCGCTGGTAGTCGCTACCCACATCGAGAACCGAGAGAAGACTGAGCCTTATGGCTACCACTTCGCTTGACCTGGCCAAGGTGCGCAACATCGGCATCATGGCCCACATCGACGCGGGCAAGACGACGACCACCGAGCGGATCCTGTACTACACCGGTGTCTCGTACAAGATCGGTGAGGTCCACGACGGTGCTGCCACCATGGACTGGATGGAGCAGGAGCAGGAGCGTGGCATCACGATCACCTCTGCTGCCACCACCTGTCACTGGCCGCTGGAGGACGTCGACCACACCATCAACATCATCGACACCCCGGGGCACGTCGACTTCACCGTAGAGGTGGAGCGTTCCCTGCGTGTGCTCGACGGTGCCGTGACGGTGTTCGACGGCGTCGCCGGCGTTGAGCCCCAGTCCGAGACCGTGTGGCGTCAGGCCGACCGCTACGGCGTTCCGCGTATCTGCTTCGTCAACAAGCTCGACCGCACCGGTGCCGAGTTCCACCGCTGCGTCGACATGATCACGGACCGCCTCGGTGCGCAGCCGCTGGTCATGCAGCTCCCGATCGGTGCCGAGGCCGACTTCAAGGGCGTCGTGGACCTGGTCCGCATGAAGGCCCTGGTCTGGTCCGCGGACACCAAGCTGGGCGAGGCGTACGACGTCGTCGACATCCCGGCCACCCACACCGAGGCTGCCGAGGAGTACCGCGGCAAGCTGCTCGAGGCCGTGGCCGAGAACGACGAAGAGATCATGGAGCTGTACCTGGAGGGCCAGGAGCCCACCGAGGAGCAGCTCTACGCCGCGATCCGTCGCATCACCATCGCCTCCGGCAAGGGCGGCGACACCACCGTCACTCCCGTGTTCTGCGGCACCGCGTTCAAGAACAAGGGCGTGCAGCCCCTGCTCGACGCCGTCGTGCGCTACCTCCCCTCCCCCCTGGACGTCGAGGCCATCGAGGGCCACGGCGTCAAGGACCCGGAGGAGGTCGTCAAGCGCAAGCCGTCGGACGACGAGCCGCTGGCCGCGCTGGCGTTCAAGATCGCCTCCGACCCGCACCTGGGCAAGCTCACCTTCGTCCGGATCTACTCCGGCCGCCTGGAGTCCGGCACCGCCGTGCTGAACTCCGTCAAGGGCAAGAAGGAGCGCATCGGCAAGATCTACCGCATGCACGCGAACAAGCGTGAGGAGATCGACTCGGTGGGCGCGGGCGACATCATCGCCGTCATGGGTCTGAAGCAGACCACGACCGGTGAGACGCTGTGCGACGAGAAGAACCCGGTGATCCTGGAGTCCATGGACTTCCCGGCGCCGGTCATCGAGGTCGCCATCGAGCCCAAGTCCAAGGGTGACCAGGAGAAGCTGGGTGTCGCCATCCAGCGTCTCGCGGAGGAGGACCCCTCCTTCCAGGTGCACACCAACGAGGAGACCGGCCAGACCGTCATCGGCGGTATGGGCGAGCTGCACCTCGAGGTGCTCGTCGACCGCATGAAGCGCGAGTTCAAGGTCGAGGCCAACGTCGGCAAGCCGCAGGTCGCGTACCGCGAGACGATCCGCAAGGCCGTCGAGCGCGTGGACTACACCCACAAGAAGCAGACCGGTGGTACCGGTCAGTTCGCCAAGGTGCAGATCGCGATCGAGCCGATCGAGGGCGGCGACGCCTCGTACGAGTTCGTGAACAAGGTCACCGGTGGTCGCATCCCGAAGGAGTACATCCCTTCGGTCGACGCCGGCTGCCAGGAGGCCATGCAGTTCGGCATCCTCGCCGGTTACGAGATGACCGGCGTCCGTGTCACGCTGCTCGACGGTGCCTACCACGAGGTGGACTCCTCCGAGCTCGCCTTCAAGATCGCCGGTTCGCAGGCCTTCAAGGAGGCCGCGCGCAAGGCCAGCCCCGTGCTGCTCGAGCCGATGATGGCCGTCGAGGTCACCACGCCCGAGGACTACATGGGCGACGTCATCGGCGACATCAACTCCCGCCGTGGCCAGATCCAGGCCATGGAGGAGCGCAGTGGCGCCCGGGTCGTCAAGGGCCTGGTTCCGCTGTCGGAGATGTTCGGCTACGTCGGAGACCTCCGCAGCAAGACGTCGGGTCGCGCAAGCTACTCGATGCAGTTCGACTCCTACGCCGAGGTTCCGCGGAACGTCGCCGAGGAGATCATCGCGAAGGCCAAGGGCGAGTAACTCACCCGAGTTCACGCCGTAGGCTTGACTCCGGAGCCTTCGGGGCATTCCGGCCCTCACCGGGACGGAGTGCCCCGGGCCCCGGGCACCCCAGCAAAGATCACCTGGCGCCGATGAAGTAAGGCGTACAGAACCACTCCACAGGAGGACCCCAGTGGCGAAGGCGAAGTTCGAGCGGACTAAGCCGCACGTCAACATCGGCACCATCGGTCACATCGACCACGGTAAGACGACCCTCACGGCCGCCATTACCAAGGTGCTGCACGACGCGTACCCGGACCTGAACGAGGCCTCGGCCTTCGACCAGATCGACAAGGCTCCCGAGGAGCGCCAGCGCGGTATCACCATCTCCATCGCGCACGTCGAGTACCAGACCGAGACGCGTCACTACGCCCACGTCGACTGCCCCGGTCACGCGGACTACATCAAGAACATGATCACGGGTGCCGCGCAGATGGACGGCGCCATCCTCGTGGTCGCCGCCACCGACGGCCCGATGCCGCAGACCAAGGAGCACGTGCTCCTGGCCCGCCAGGTCGGCGTTCCGTACATCGTCGTCGCCCTGAACAAGGCCGACATGGTGGACGACGAGGAGATCCTGGAGCTCGTCGAGCTCGAGGTCCGTGAGCTCCTCTCCGAGTACGAGTTCCCGGGCGACGACGTCCCGGTCGTCAAGGTCTCGGCGCTCAAGGCGCTCGAGGGCGACGCCGAGTGGGGCAAGTCCGTCCTCGACCTGATGAAGGCCGTCGACGAGGCCATCCCGCAGCCAGAGCGTGACGTCGACAAGCCGTTCCTGATGCCGATCGAGGACGTCTTCACGATCACCGGCCGTGGCACCGTCGTCACCGGTCGTATCGAGCGCGGTGTCCTCAAGGTCAACGAGACCGTGGACATCATCGGCATCAAGACCGAGAAGACCACCACCACGGTCACGGGCATCGAGATGTTCCGCAAGCTGCTCGACGAGGGCCAGGCCGGTGAGAACGTCGGTCTGCTCCTCCGCGGCATCAAGCGCGAGGACGTCGAGCGCGGCCAGGTCATCATCAAGCCGGGCTCGGTCACCCCGCACACCGAGTTCGAGGCGCAGGCGTACATCCTGTCGAAGGACGAGGGTGGCCGCCACACCCCGTTCTTCAACAACTACCGCCCGCAGTTCTACTTCCGTACGACGGACGTGACCGGCGTCGTGACCCTCCCCGAGGGCACCGAGATGGTCATGCCGGGTGACAACACCGAGATGAAGGTGGAGCTCATCCAGCCCGTCGCCATGGAGGAGGGCCTGAAGTTCGCCATCCGTGAGGGTGGCCGGACCGTGGGCGCCGGCCAGGTCACCAAGATCGTCAAGTAAGTACCTGACGGTCGGGGAGACCCGGCAGCTCTTCTCGAGCTCCTGAGAAGCCCCGCTCACCAGCCGGTGGGCGGGGCTTTTCGCGCGCCTTCCCGGGTGCGAGGACCGGGGCGGGTCAGCTTGACAAGGGGCTCGATTGGCGTCCGGCATGCCCCGTATGGCAGACTAGCGGGGTTGCTCGGTTGAGTGCCGATGCTGCGCGCCTCCCGCCGGGAGGACTGGAAGCGAGTCCCACGGTACTCGTCGCTCCAACTGCCGTCAGGCAGCGCTGGGGCGGACGTACGGGAATCTTCCGGGAAGCGTCAGCGGGGTGCCTCGGCCAGGCACCCGGCGGCCTTTCTCAGGCTTCCCCCGGACCAGCGGTCGCAAACGGCCGCAGCCCCCTAGCAGGGAAATCCCCAGGGATATCCATGTCAGCGGGACTGCGACACGCCCGACCGCGTGGGTCGGAGGGGCGGAGAAGATCCGGCCTCAGGGTTCCAGAGCGTTACGAGAGACAGGACTACAAAGTAGCCATGGCGGGACAGAAGATCCGCATCCGGCTCAAGGCCTACGACCACGAGGTCATCGACTCCTCGGCGAAGAAGATCGTCGAGACGGTGACGCGTACTGGTGCGTCGGTCGCGGGCCCGGTGCCGCTGCCCACTGAGAAGAACGTGTACTGCGTCATCAAGTCGCCGCACAAGTACAAGGACTCGCGCGAGCACTTCGAGATGCGCACGCACAAGCGCCTGATCGACATCCTCGACCCGACGCCCAAGACCGTTGACTCGCTGATGCGCCTGGACCTTCCGGCCGGCGTCGACATCGAGATCAAGCTCTGAGAGGCGCGGAAGAGATGACCAAGCAGATCAAGGGCATCCTGGGCGAGAAGCTCGGCATGACCCAGGTCTGGGACGAGAACAACCGTGTCGTCCCCGTGACCGTGGTCAAGGCCGGGCCCTGCGTTGTTACCCAGGTCCGTACGAATGACAGCGACGGCTACGAGTCGGTCCAGATCGCCTTCGGCGAGATCGACCCGCGCAAGGTGAACAAGCCCCTCAAGGGCCACTTCGCCAAGGCCGACGTGACCCCCCGTCGCCACCTCGTCGAGATCCGTACCTCGGACGCCTCCGAGTACACCCTCGGCCAGGAGCTCACCGCCGAGACCTTCGAGTCGGGCGTCAAGGTCGACGTGACCGGCAAGAGCAAGGGCAAGGGCTTCGCCGGTGTCATGAAGCGCCACAACTTCGGTGGCCTCGGCTCCAGCCACGGCACCCAGCGCAAGCACCGCTCGCCCGGTTCCATCGGTGGCTGCGCCACCCCGGGCCGCGTGTTCAAGGGCCTCCGCATGGCGGGCCGCATGGGCAACGAGCGGGTCACCACCCAGAACCTGACCGTCCACGCCGTTGACGCGGAGAAGGGTCTGCTGCTCATCAAGGGCGCGGTTCCCGGTCCGAACGGCGGCCTCGTCCTGGTCCGCACCGCGGCCAAGGGGGCCTGAGGTAACCGATGAGCACTGTTGACATCCTTTCGCCGGCAGGCGACAAGGCCGGTACCGTCGAGCTCCCCGCGGAGATCTTCGACGCCAAGGTCAGCGTTCCGCTGATCCACCAGGTCGTCGTCGCGCAGCTGGCCGCTGCCCGCCAGGGCACGCACAAGACCAAGACCCGCGGCGAGGTCCGTGGTGGCGGCAAGAAGCCGTACCGCCAGAAGGGCACCGGCCGCGCCCGCCAGGGTTCGACCCGCGCGCCGCAGTTCGCCGGTGGTGGCGTCGTGCACGGTCCCGTGCCGCGTGACTACTCGCAGCGGACCCCGAAGAAGATGAAGGCCGCCGCCCTGCGCGGTGCCCTCACCGACCGGGCCCGCCACAGCCGCATCCACGTCGTCTCCGACGTGGTCGAGGGCGACATCTCCACGAAGGCCGTCAAGGCTCTCCTCGGCAAGATCAGTGAGCGCAAGAACGTGCTCCTGGTCGTCGAGCGCGAGAACGAGAAGGCCGTGCTGTCCGCCCGCAACCTGCCCCAGGTCCACATCCTGGAGCCGGGCCAGCTCAACACGTACGACGTTCTCGTCTCGGACGACGTGGTCTTCACCCAGGCCGCTTTCGAGTCCTTCGTGTCTGGCCCCAAGGCCGCCGACACCGAAGGGAGCGAGGCCTGATGGCTACCCGCCACCCCGCTATCGCCTCGAAGGCCGCCAAGGCCGCCAAGGCCGCGCGCGTCGCCAAGGCGAAGCGTCACGCCACCGAGGGCAAGAACACCGTCGAGACGCCGCTGAGCAAGAGCTTCACGGACCCCCGTGACGTCCTCGTCAAGCCGGTCGTCTCCGAGAAGAGCTACGCGCTGCTCGACGAGAACAAGTACACGTTCCTCGTCGACCCGCGGGCCAACAAGACCCAGATCAAGCAGGCCGTCGAGACGGTCTGGTCGGTCAAGGTCACCGGGGTCAACACGATCAACCGGCAGGGCAAGCGCAAGCGCACCCGCACGGGCTTCGGCAAGCGCGCCAACACCAAGCGCGCGATCGTGACCCTCGCTGAGGGCGACCGTATCGACATCTTCGGCCAGGCCTCCTAACGGAGACCCTGGTCCGAATATCGGACGAGGACTGAGAAATGGGAATCCGCAAGTACAAGCCGACGACGCCGGGCCGCCGTGGCTCCTCCGTCGCCGACTTCGTCGAGGTCACGCGGTCCACGCCGGAGAAGTCGCTGGTCCGCCCGCTGCACAGCAAGGGCGGCCGTAACAACGCCGGTCGTGTGACCGTTCGCCACCAGGGTGGCGGACACAAGCGCGCCTACCGTGTGATCGACTTCCGTCGTCACGACAAGGACGGCGTGCCGGCGAAGGTCGCGCACATCGAGTACGACCCGAACCGCACCGCGCGCATCGCCCTGCTGCACTACGCAGACGGCGAGAAGCGCTACATCATCGCTCCGCGCGGCCTGGCGCAGGGTGACCGGGTGGAGAACGGCCCTGGCGCCGACATCAAGCCCGGCAACAACCTGGCCCTGCGCAACATCCCGGTCGGTACCACGATCCACGCGATCGAGCTCCGTCCGGGCGGCGGCGCCAAGTTCGCCCGTTCCGCGGGTGCCTCGGTGCAGCTCCTGGCGAAGGAGGGCTCGATGGCCCACCTGCGCATGCCGTCGGGTGAGATCCGCCTGGTCGACGTCCGCTGCCGCGCCACCATCGGTGAGGTCGGCAACGCCGAGCAGTCGAACATCAACTGGGGCAAGGCCGGCCGCAAGCGCTGGCTGGGCGTCCGTCCCACCGTTCGCGGTGTCGTGATGAACCCGGTTGACCACCCGCACGGTGGTGGTGAGGGCAAGACCTCCGGTGGTCGCCACCCGGTCTCGCCCTGGGGCAAGAAGGAAGGCCGTACTCGTTCGCCCAAGAAGGCGTCGAACAAGTACATCGTCCGCCGCCGCAAGACGAACAAGAAGCGCTAAGGACGGGTTGAGATGCCTCGTAGCCTGAAGAAGGGGCCCTTCGTCGACGACCACCTGATCAAGAAGGTGGACGCCCAGAACGAAGCCGGCACCAAGAACGTCATCAAGACCTGGTCCCGTCGCTCGATGATCGTCCCGGCCATGCTCGGCCACACGATCGCGGTGCACAACGGCAAGACCCACATCCCGGTGTTCGTCACCGAGTCGATGGTCGGCCACAAGCTCGGCGAGTTCTCGCCGACTCGCACCTTCCGCGGCCACGTCAAGGACGACCGGAAGTCGAAGCGCCGCTAAGCGGGGTGGAACGACTATGACTAACACCGAAGGGACAACCATGGAAGCCAGGGCCCAGGCGCGGTACATCCGCGTCACGCCCATGAAGGCCCGCCGCGTGGTGGACCTCATCCGTGGCATGGACGCCACGGAGGCTCAGGCGGTCCTGCGTTTCGCCCCGCAGGCCGCCAGCGTGCCGGTCGGCAAGGTGCTGGACAGCGCCATCGCCAACGCCGCGCACAACTACGACCACACGGACGCCTCGTCGCTGTACATCAGCGAGGCGTACGTGGACGAGGGCCCGACCCTGAAGCGGTTCCGCCCGCGTGCCCAGGGCCGCGCCTACCGGATCCGTAAGCGGACCAGCCACATCACCGTGGTCGTCAGCAGCAAGGAAGGAACCCGGTAATGGGCCAGAAGGTAAACCCGCACGGGTTCCGGCTCGGTGTCACGACCGACTTCAAGTCGCGTTGGTACGCCGACAAGCTGTACAAGGACTACGTCAAGGAAGACGTCGCCATCCGTCGGATGATGACGTCCGGCATGGAGCGCGCCGGCATCTCGAAGGTGGAGATCGAGCGCACCCGTGACCGCGTGCGGGTGGACATCCACACCGCTCGTCCCGGCATCGTCATCGGCCGCCGTGGCGCCGAGGCCGACCGCATCCGCGGTGACCTCGAGAAGCTCACGGGCAAGCAGGTCCAGCTCAACATCCTCGAGGTCAAGAACCCCGAGACGGACGCTCAGCTCGTGGCCCAGGCCGTTGCCGAGCAGCTTTCGTCCCGCGTCTCCTTCCGCCGCGCCATGCGCAAGAGCATGCAGTCGGCGATGAAGGCGGGCGCCAAGGGCATCAAGATCCAGTGTGGCGGTCGTCTCGGCGGTGCCGAGATGTCCCGTTCGGAGTTCTACCGCGAGGGCCGTGTGCCCCTGCACACGCTCCGCGCCAACGTGGACTACGGCTTCTTCGAGGCCAAGACGACCTTCGGCCGCATCGGCGTGAAGGTCTGGATCTACAAGGGCGACGTCAAGAACATCGCCGAGGTCCGCGCCGAGAACGCCGCTGCCCGTGCCGGCAACCGCCCGGCCCGTGGTGGCAACGACCGCCCGGCCCGTGGTGGCCGCGGTGGCGAGCGTGGCGGTCGCGGTCGCAAGCCGCAGCAGCAGTCGGCTCCGGCCGCCGAGGCCCCCAAGGCCGAGGCGCCCGCCGCTGCCGCTCCGGCTGAGAGCACCGGAACGGAGGCCTGACCGACATGCTGATCCCCCGTAGGGTCAAGCACCGCAAGCAGCACCACCCCAAGCGCTCGGGCATGAGCAAGGGTGGCACGCAGGTTGCGTTCGGTGAGTACGGCATCCAGGCCATGGGCCCGGCGTACGTCACCAACCGTCAGATCGAGGCCGCGCGTATCGCGATGACCCGCCACATCAAGCGTGGCGGCAAGGTCTGGATCAACATCTACCCGGACCGTCCGCTCACGAAGAAGCCGGCCGAGACCCGCATGGGTTCCGGTAAGGGTTCCCCGGAGTGGTGGGTCGCCAACGTCAAGCCCGGACGTGTCATGTTCGAGCTGTCGTACCCCAACGAGAAGATCGCCCGTGAGGCGCTGACCCGTGCGGCCCACAAGCTGCCGATGAAGTGCCGGATCGTCAAGCGCGAGGCAGGTGAAGCGTGATGTCGGCCGGTACCAAGGCGTCCGAGCTGCGCGAGCTGGGCAACGAGGAGCTCCTGAACAAGCTCCGCGAGGCCAAGGAAGAGCTGTTCAACCTCCGCTTCCAGGCGGCGACGGGCCAGCTCGAGAACCACGGCCGTCTGAAGGCGGTCCGTAAGGACATCGCCCGGATCTACACCCTGATGCGTGAGCGCGAGCTGGGCATCGAGACGGTGGAGAGCGCCTGATGAGCGAGAGCAACGTGACTGAGAACACTGCAACCAACGGCGGCTCTGCCGCGGGTGAGGCGCGCGGTTTCCGCAAGACCCGTGAGGGTCTGGTCGTCAGCGACAAGATGGACAAGACCGTCGTCGTCGCCGTCGAGGACCGCGTCAAGCACGCGCTGTACGGCAAGGTCATCCGCCGTACGAACAAGCTCAAGGCGCACGACGAGCAGAACGCCGCGGGTGTCGGCGACCGCGTCCTCCTGATGGAGACCCGGCCGCTGTCCGCGACCAAGCGCTGGCGCGTCGTCGAGATCCTCGAGAAGGCCAAGTAATCACCTGAAGGGTTTCCTTCAGGTTCAGTTCCGCCAGGCTCCGGGGGCCGTTGACCGGCCCCCGGGGAACCGGCAGACACACAGGAGATAGACGTGATCCAGCAGGAGTCGCGACTTCGTGTCGCCGACAACACGGGTGCGAAGGAGATCCTCACCATCCGTGTTCTCGGTGGCTCGGGTCGCCGCTACGCGGGCATCGGTGACGTCATCGTCGCCACCGTCAAGGATGCGATCCCCGGTGGCAACGTGAAGAAGGGTGACGTCGTCAAGGCGGTCATCGTTCGCACCGTCAAGGAGCGCCGCCGTCCGGACGGCTCGTACATCCGCTTCGACGAGAACGCCGCCGTCATTCTGAAGAACGACGGCGACCCTCGCGGCACCCGTATCTTCGGCCCGGTGGGCCGTGAGCTGCGCGAGAAGAAGTTCATGAAGATCATCTCGCTCGCGCCGGAGGTGCTGTAAGCATGAAGATCAAGAAGGGTGACCTGGTCCAGGTCATCACCGGCAAGGACAAGGGCAAGCAGGGCAAGGTCATTGCCGCTTACCCGCGCCAGGAGCGCGTCCTCGTCGAGGGTGTCAACCGGGTCAAGAAGCACACCAAGGCCGGTCCGACGGCGTCCGGCTCGCAGGCCGGCGGCATCGTGACGACCGAGGCCCCGATCCACGTGAGCAATGTGGCGCTCGTCGTGGAGAAGGACGGCAAGAAGGTCGTTACCCGCGTCGGCTACCGCTTTGACGACGAGGGCAACAAGATCCGCGTTGCCAAGCGGACGGGTGAGGACATCTGATGGCTACCACCACCACTCCGCGTCTCAAGCAGAAGTACCGCGACGAGATCAAGTCGAAGCTGCAGGACGAGTTCAAGTACGAGAACGTCATGCAGATCCCCGGTCTCGTCAAGATCGTGGTGAACATGGGTGTCGGCGACGCCGCCCGTGACTCCAAGCTCATGGACGGTGCCGTCCGTGACCTGACCACGATCACCGGTCAGAAGCCGGCCGTCACCAAGGCCCGCAAGTCCATCGCGCAGTTCAAGCTGCGTGAGGGACAGCCGATCGGTGCCCACGTCACGCTCCGTGGCGACCGCATGTGGGAGTTCCTGGACCGCACCCTGTCGCTCGCGCTGCCGCGCATCCGCGACTTCCGTGGTCTGTCCCCCAAGCAGTTCGACGGCCGTGGCAACTACACCTTCGGTCTCACGGAGCAGGTCATGTTCCACGAGATCGACCAGGACAAGATCGACCGTGTCCGGGGTATGGACATCACCGTGGTCACCACGGCGACCAACGACGCTGAGGGCCGCGCGCTCCTTCGTCACCTCGGCTTCCCGTTCAAGGAGGCGTGAGCGAGATGGCGAAGAAGGCTCTGATCGCTAAGGCTGCTCGCAAGCCCAAGTTCGGTGTGCGCGCGTACACCCGCTGCCAGCGCTGCGGCCGTCCGCACTCCGTCTACCGCAAGTTCGGCCTGTGCCGCGTGTGCCTCCGTGAGATGGCTCACCGTGGCGAGCTGCCGGGCGTGACCAAGAGCTCCTGGTAATTCCCTTCTGTCCATAGGACATAGGGATTACCCGAAGCTCTCGGTAAGCAGTGAGGTCGGTGGGGCCCGGCCGCGCATGCCGTAGGCTTGTGTGGTTGGGCGCCCGCCGCCCTCGTACGACTTACTACGCCGTAGGTCCCCGCGCCGCACCCGTCCCGCCCATGAGTGGGGAGAGGGATGGCGCATACAGGAAACCCCGGCGAGAGAGGCCGAAGGCCAATTCATGACCATGACTGATCCGATCGCAGACATGCTTACGCGTCTGCGGAACGCGAACTCGGCGTACCACGACTCGGTGTCGATGCCGCACTCCAAGATCAAGTCGCACATCGCGGAAATCCTCCAGCAGGAGGGTTTCATCACCGGCTGGAAGGTCGAGGACGCCGAGGTCGGCAAGAACCTCGTCCTCGAGCTCAAGTTCGGGCCGAACCGTGAGCGCTCCATCGCGGGCATCAAGCGGATCTCGAAGCCTGGTCTGCGTGTGTACGCGAAGTCCACCAACCTGCCGAAGGTGCTCGGCGGCCTGGGCGTGGCCATCATCTCCACGTCCCACGGTCTGCTCACCGGCCAGCAGGCGCAGAAGAAGGGCGTGGGTGGGGAAGTCCTCGCCTACGTCTGGTAGCGGAAGGGAACGGAGGAAACAGCTATGTCGCGTATTGGCAAGCTCCCCATCACGGTTCCCGCCGGCGTGGACGTCACCATCGACGGCCAGACGGTCCAGGTGAAGGGCCCCAAGGGCACCCTGCACCACACCGTCGTGTCGCCGATCGAGATCGCTAAGGGTGAGGACGGCGTCCTGAACGTCACCCGCCCGAACGACGAGCGTCAGAACAAGGCCCTGCACGGCCTGTCCCGCACGCTGGTGGCGAACATGATCACCGGTGTGACCCAGGGTTACGTGAAGAAGCTCGAGATCAGCGGTGTCGGTTACCGCGTCGCCGCGAAGGGCTCCAACCTGGAGTTCTCGCTCGGCTACAGCCACCCGATCCTGGTCGAGGCGCCCGAGGGCATCTCGTTCAAGGTCGAGTCGCCGACCAAGTTCTCGGTCGAGGGCATCGACAAGCAGAAGGTCGGCGAGGTTGCGGCCAACATCCGCAAGCTGCGCAAGCCCGACCCGTACAAGGCCAAGGGCGTCAAGTACGAGGGCGAAGTCATCCGCCGCAAGGTCGGAAAGGCGGGTAAGTAAGCCATGGCATACGGTACGAAGATCGCTAAGGGCGACGCCTACAAGCGTGCCGCGATCAAGCGCCGCCACATCCGGGTCCGCAAGAAGGTCTCGGGTACGGCTGAGCGTCCCCGTCTGGTCGTGACGCGCTCGAACCGCCACATCGTGGCGCAGGTCATCGACGACATCAAGGGTCACACCCTGGCGTCGGCGTCGACCCTGGACGCGTCCATCCGTGGTGGCTCGGACGACAAGTCCGCGCAGGCCGGCAAGGTCGGCGCCCTGGTCGCCGAGCGTGCCAAGGCCGCCGGCGTCGAGGCTGTCGTGTTCGACCGTGGTGGTAACCGGTACGCGGGTCGCATCGCGGCCCTCGCCGACGCCGCCCGCGAGGCCGGGCTCAAGTTCTGAGCTCGCTGCGTAGCTAGCGGAAAAGAGAGAGGTAAATCCAATGGCTGGACCCCAGCGCCGCGGTGGCGGTGCCGGTGGCGGCGAGCGGCGGGACCGGAAGGGCCGTGACGGCGGCGCAGCCGCCGCCGAGAAGACCGCGTACGTTGAGCGCGTTGTCGCGATCAACCGCGTCGCCAAGGTTGTGAAGGGTGGTCGTCGCTTCAGCTTCACCGCGCTGGTCGTGGTGGGCGACGGTGACGGCACCGTGGGTGTCGGTTACGGCAAGGCCAAGGAGGTGCCGGCCGCCATCGCCAAGGGTGTTGAGGAGGCCAAGAAGCACTTCTTCAAGGTCCCGCGTATCGCCGGCACCATCCCTCACCCGGTTCAGGGTGAGAAGGCCGCGGGCATCGTCCTGCTCAAGCCGGCGTCGCCGGGTACCGGTGTCATCGCCGGTGGTCCCGTGCGTGCCGTGCTGGAGTGCGCCGGTGTTCACGACATCCTGTCGAAGTCCCTGGGCTCCGACAACGCGATCAACATCGTGCACGCGACCGTGGCGGCCCTCAAGGGCCTGCAGCGTCCCGAGGAGATCGCGGCCCGCCGCGGTCTGCCGCTCGAGGACGTCGCCCCCGCGGCTCTGCTGCGTGCGCGTGCCGGGGCTGGTGCGTAATGGCTCAGCTCAAGATCACGCAGGTGAAGTCGTACATCGGCAGCAAGCAGAACCACCGTGACACCCTGCGCTCCCTTGGTCTCAAGGGCATCAACACGCAGGTCGTCAAGGAGGACCGCCCCGAGTTCCGCGGCATGGTGCACACCGTCCGCCACCTCGTGACGGTCGAGGAGGTCGACTGATCATGGCGGAGCAGAACCCGCTCAAGATCCACAACCTCCGTCCCGCCCCGGGCGCCAAGACCGCCAAGACCCGTGTGGGTCGTGGTGAGGCGTCGAAGGGTAAGACGGCCGGTCGTGGTACCAAGGGTACGAAGGCTCGTTACCAGGTTCCGGAGCGCTTCGAGGGTGGCCAGATGCCCCTCCACATGCGCCTTCCGAAGCTGAAGGGCTTCAAGAACCCGTTCAAGACCGAGTACCAGGTCGTCAACCTGGACAAGCTCGCCTCCCTCTACCCCGAGGGTGGCGAGGTCACGGTGGCCGACCTGGTCGCCAAGGGCGCCGTTCGCAAGAACAGCCTTGTCAAGGTCCTCGGCCAGGGCGAGATCTCCGTGGCGCTGCAGGTGACGGTCGACGCCGTCTCCGGCTCCGCCAAGGAGAAGATCACCGCCGCCGGCGGTACCGTCACCGAGCTCGTCTGAGTCACTCAGGCGTCTCGATGACATGAGCGATCCCGACCGGGGATGCCCCACAAATGGGGCATCCCCGGTTGGTCGTTCCAAGGGGGGCACGGTCGCCGGTAAGGTGGCGTGCACTGTTACTTTCCGCGCGGTCTGTCTCGCGACCGGCCGGGCGGTTTTACGTAGTTATCCGTCGGACACACCACCGTCACCTCTGACGCAGTAGCGCGGGGGTCGCAGGAGGCACCGTGCTCACCGCGTTCGCCCGGGCGTTCAAGACGCCCGACCTGCGCAAGAAGCTGCTCTTCACGCTCGGCATCATTGTGATCTACCGGCTCGGGACGCATGTCCCGATCCCGGGCATCGACTACAAGAACGTCCAGACGTGCATCGACGCGGCCAACGCCAACCAGGGCCTGTTCGGTCTCGTCAACATGTTCAGCGGTGGCGCGCTCCTTCAGATCACGATCTTCGCGCTCGGCATCATGCCGTACATCACGGCGAGCATCATCCTGCAGCTCCTGACCGTGGTGATCCCGCGTCTGGAGGCCCTCAAGAAGGAGGGGCAGGCGGGCACGGCGAAGATCACGCAGTACACGCGCTACCTGACGATCGCGCTCGCCATCCTGCAGGGCACCGGCCTGGTGGCCACCGCCCGCACCGGCACCCTGTTCCAGGGCTGCCCGGTGGCCTCGGAGATCGTGCCGGACCAGTCGATCTTCGTCACCATCACGATGGTCATCACGATGACCGCCGGTACGGCCACGGTCATGTGGCTCGGTGAGCTCATCACCGACCGCGGCATCGGCAACGGCATGTCGATCCTGATGTTCATCTCGATCGCCGCGACCTTCCCCGCCGCCCTGTGGGGCATCAAGAAGCAGGGCGACCTGGCGGGCGGCTGGATCGAGTTCGGCACCGTCATCCTCGTCGGCCTGTTCATGGTCGGCCTGGTCGTCTTCGTCGAGCAGGCGCAGCGCCGCATCCCGGTGCAGTACGCGAAGCGCATGATCGGCCGCCGGTCCTACGGGGGTACGTCGACGTACATCCCGCTGAAGGTCAACCAGGCGGGCATCATCCCTGTGATCTTCGCCTCGTCGCTGCTCTACATCCCGGCCCTGGTCGCCCAGTTCGCCGGTGGCAACGCCGGGTGGAAGACGTGGATCGAGCAGAACCTGACCAAGGGTGACCACCCCATTTACATCGTCACCTACTTCGTCCTCATCGTCTTCTTCGCCTTCTTCTACGTGGCGATCTCCTTCAACCCGGAGGAAGTCGCGGACAACATGAAGAAGTATGGTGGCTTCATCCCGGGCATCCGGGCTGGCCGACCGACCGCTGAGTACCTGAGCTACGTACTCAACCGGATCACTTGGCCGGGCTCGCTGTATCTGGGTCTGATCGCTCTTGTGCCGACGATGGCGTTGGTGGGCTTCAACGCGAACCAGAACTTCCCCTTCGGTGGGACGAGCATCCTCATCATCGTGGGTGTGGGCCTGGAGACCGTGAAGCAGATCGAGAGCCAGCTCCAGCAGCGCAACTACGAAGGGTTCCTCCGCTGATGCGAATCGTCCTCGTCGGGCCGCCCGGTGCCGGCAAGGGAACGCAGGCCGCTTTCCTTGCCAAGAACCTGTCGATCCCGCACATCTCCACGGGCGACCTCTTCCGGGCCAACATCAGCCAGCAGACGGAGCTCGGCAAGCTGGCGAAGTCCTACATGGACGCCGGAAACCTCGTCCCGGACGAGGTGACCATCGGCATGGCCAAGGACCGCATGGCGCAGCCCGACGCGGAGAACGGCTTCCTGCTCGACGGCTTCCCGCGCAACGTGTCGCAGGCGGAGGCCCTCGACGAGGCGCTGAAGGCGGACGGCCAGAAGCTGGACGCGGTCCTCGACCTGGAGGTCCCCGAGGACGAGGTGGTCAAGCGCATCGCGGGCCGCCGCATCTGCCGCAACGACTCCGCCCACGTCTTCCACGTGACGTACAGCGCGCCGCGCCGGGAAGGCGTCTGCGACGTCTGCGGCGGCGACCTGTACCAGCGCGAGGACGACAAGGAAGAGACCGTCCGCAAGCGGCTCGACGTCTACCACCGCGAGACCGAGCCGATCATCGACCACTACAAGGCCCAGGGCCTGGTGGTCACGATCTCCGCCCTCGGCAAGGTGGACGAGGTCACCAAGCGCGCGATGACCGCCCTCGCGGGCGAGAACGCCTGACACCGGCGTGACTGGGCCGCGGTACCCCGCACGGGGTGCCGCGGCCCAGCCGTGGGCGGGGGCGTGGGGCCCCGGCGCGGCCGTATCGTTGAGGGTGCCCCGCACGTCGTACTCGTAGGTTCAGAAAGGCTCAGGCCCGGACATGGTGCAGATCAAGACTCCCGAGCAGATCGCCAAGATGCGAGCGGCGGGACTTGTCGTCGCCGCCATCCACCGGGCCACGCGCGAGGCGGCCGTGCCGGGCGCCACCACGAAGGACCTGGACGACGTGGCGCGCAAGGTCCTCGCCGAGCACGGTGCCAAGTCGAACTTCCTCGGGTACGGCGGCTTCCCCGCCACCATCTGCACCTCGAAGAACGAGGTCGTCGTGCACGGCATCCCGAGCGACGACGTCGTCCTGGAGGACGGGGACATCATCTCCATCGACGCCGGCGCGATCGTCGACGGCTGGCACGGGGACGCGGCGTTCACGGCGTTCGTGGGCGGCGGTCACGCCCCGGAGCTGGTCGAGCTCTCCCGGGTCACCGAGGAGTCGATGTGGGCCGGCATCGCGGCCATGAAGCAGGGCAACCGCCTCGTCGACGTCTCCCGCGCCATCGAGACGTACATCCGCCGCCAGCCGCGGCCCGCGAGCGGCAAGTACGGGATCATCGAGGACTACGGCGGGCACGGCATCGGCACCGAGATGCACATGGACCCGCACCTGCTGAACTACGTCGAGCGACGGCGCGGGCGCGGGCCGAAGCTGGTGCCCGGCTTCTGCCTGGCCATCGAGCCGATGGTGTCCCTCGGCACCCCGAAGACGGAGGTCCTGTCGGACGACTGGACCGTCATCACGACCGACGGGACCTGGTCCTCGCACTGGGAGCACTCCGTCGCCCTGACCGAGCAGGGGCCGCTGGTGCTCACCGCCCCCGACGGCGGCAAGGCGAAGCTGGCCGAGTACGGGGTCGTGGCCGCGCCGGACCCGCTGGGCTAGACCCCGACGGGGGCGGGGCAGGGGCGCGTCGGGGGCGGATCCGGGATCCGGTCCGGAACCGGGCTTAAGGATCTTTCCGGGCGGGCAGTCTCTCTCGATTCGTCTTTCCGGGTGCACTGACGTAGACTGACGCGTCGGCTCTCGTGCATTCGCATGTCTGCGTCTCCGTGCAGAGTCGATCAAGGTAGTCGATTCGAAGGGCGAAGCGTGGCCAAGAAGCAAGGTGCCATCGAGATCGAGGGCACTGTCGTCGAGTCTCTTCCGAACGCCATGTTCAAGGTCGAGCTCCAGAACGGCCACCAGGTCCTGGCACACATCAGCGGCAAGATGCGCATGCACTACATCCGCATCCTCCCTGACGACCGGGTCGTGGTGGAGTTGTCTCCGTACGACCTGACGCGTGGCCGGATCGTCTACCGGTACAAGTAGATCTTGCCCGCATCCCGCCTCCGCGGGGTGGTGGCACTGACCCGGAGAACCTCACACCCATGAAGGTCAAGCCGAGCGTCAAGAAGATCTGCGACAAGTGCAGGGTGATCCGCCGTCACGGCCGGGTCATGATCATTTGCGACAACCCGCGCCACAAGCAGCGCCAGGGCTGACGCACGTATCGCACTCGCAGATTTCGCGCGACGCACGTAACAGCACATATGCAGGACCCGTCCCTCTTCAGGTCCATCAGGTAATGGAGGGCGACACCCCCGGTCGGAGGCCGGGGACCCAGTCCGTACCAACCCTTCCCCGGACATGTGTCCAGGCGAAGGGGACGGCGGCTGGGAGTGGTGCTGCTGAAGACCTCCGAAGAATCACAGGAGCCATGAATGGCACGCGTTGAAGGTGTTGACCTCCCGCGCGACAAGCGCATCGAGGTCGCCCTCACCTATGTGTTCGGCATCGGCCGGACGCTGTCCCAGCAGACGCTGGACGCCACTGGTGTCGACCGCAACACCCGTGTTCGCGACCTGACCGAGGACGACCTCGTCAAGATCCGCGAGTACGTGGACCAGAACATCAAGACCGAGGGTGACCTCCGTCGCGAGATCCAGGCCGACATCCGCCGCAAGGTCGAGATCGGCTGCTACCAGGGTCTGCGCCACCGCCGTGGCCTGCCCGTCCGCGGTCAGCGCACCAGCACCAACGCTCGCACCCGCAAGGGCCCGCGTCGCGCCATCGCCGGTAAGAAGAAGCCGGGCAAGAAGTAGTCCTCGCTCAGCGGTCTATCGACAGCTGACGCTGCAGGACCGACCACCTCCCGTAGGAGTTAAAGATGCCCCCCAAGGGTCGTCAGGGCGCTGCCAAGAAGGTGCGCCGCAAGGAAAAGAAGAACGTCGCTCACGGCCACGCGCACATCAAGAGCACGTTCAACAACACGATCGTGTCCATCACGGACCCGACCGGCAACGTGATCTCGTGGGCCTCCGCCGGCCACGTCGGCTTCAAGGGCTCGCGCAAGTCGACCCCGTTCGCCGCGCAGATGGCCGCCGAGTCGGCCGCGCGCCGCGCGCAGGAGCACGGCATGCGCAAGGTGGACGTCTTCGTGAAGGGTCCGGGCTCCGGCCGCGAGACCGCGATCCGCTCCCTCCAGGCCACCGGCCTCGAGGTCGGCTCGATCCAGGACGTCACGCCGACCCCGCACAACGGCTGCCGCCCGCCGAAGCGCCGTCGCGTCTGACGTTGTTCTACGTCTGACCTGGTGCCGCTTCGCGCGGTTGCCTTGAGGATTCGGGCGGTACGTACCCTTCGGGGGCCGTACCGCCCGTACCCTTGTCATTGCAGCAGGGCGTCAAATAGCGGGCGCCCATGACTGAAGGAAGCACCATGCTGATCGCTCAGCGTCCCTCGTTGACCGAAGAGGTCGTCGACGAGTTCCGGTCCCGGTTCGTGATCGAGCCGCTGGAGCCGGGCTTCGGCTACACCCTCGGCAACTCCCTGCGTCGTACGCTCCTCTCCTCGATCCCGGGTGCGGCGGTCACGTCCATCCGCATCGACGGTGTCCTGCACGAGTTCACCACCGTGCCGGGCGTCAAGGAGGACGTCACCGACCTCATCCTCAACATCAAGCAGCTCGTCGTCTCCTCGGAGCACGACGAGCCGGTCGTGATGTACCTGCGCAAGCAGGGCCCCGGCCTGGTCACCGCCGCGGACATCGCCCCGCCGGCCGGTGTCGAGGTGCACAACCCCGACCTGGTCCTCGCCACGCTCAACGGCAAGGGCAAGCTGGAGATGGAGCTGACCGTCGAGCGCGGTCGCGGCTACGTCTCCGCCGTGCAGAACAAGCAGGTGGGCCAGGAGATCGGCCGTATCCCGGTCGACTCCATCTACTCGCCGGTGCTGAAGGTCACGTACAAGGTCGAGGCGACGCGTGTCGAGCAGCGCACCGACTTCGACAAGCTGATCGTCGACGTCGAGACCAAGCAGGCCATGCGTCCGCGCGACGCCATGGCGTCGGCCGGCAAGACCCTGGTCGAGCTGTTCGGTCTGGCCCGCGAGCTCAACATCGACGCCGAGGGCATCGACATGGGCCCGTCCCCGACGGACGCCGCCCTGGCCGCCGACCTGGCGCTGCCGATCGAGGAGCTTGAGCTCACCGTTCGGTCGTACAACTGCCTCAAGCGTGAGGGCATCCACTCCGTGGGTGAGCTCGTCGCCCGCTCCGAGGCCGACCTCCTGGACATCCGCAACTTCGGTGCGAAGTCCATCGACGAGGTCAAGATGAAGCTCAACGGGATGGGCCTGGCCCTCAAGGACAGCCCGCCCGGATTCGACCCGACCGCCGCCGCGGACGCCTTCGGCGCGGACGACGACGCGGACGCCGGGTTCGTCGAGACCGAGCAGTACTGAGGCTCGGGCCGACGGTCTGTCGCCGACTGCGGGATCGTCGTGGTTGATCGCGCAGTTCCCCGCGCCCCTGACGGGGCGCGGTCCACTGACCCCGGTACCTGATACGGCCGGGGCAGACATCTAGGAGAAACACCATGCCGAAGCCCACCAAGGGTGCCCGTCTGGGCGGCAGCGCCGCGCACGAGAAGCTGATGCTGGCGAACCTCGCCAAGGATCTCTTCGAGCACGGCCGCATCACGACGACCGAGGCGAAGGCCCGCCGCCTGCGCCCGTTCGCCGAGCGCCTGGTCACCAAGGCGAAGAAGGGCGACCTTCACAACCGCCGTCAGGTGCTCCAGGTCATCACGGACAAGAGCGTCGTCCACACGCTCTTCACCGAGATCGGCCCGCGCTACGAGAACCGCCCGGGTGGCTACACCCGTATCACCAAGATCGGTAACCGCCGTGGCGACAACGCGCCCATGGCCGTCATCGAGCTGGTGGAGGCCCTGACCGTGGCCCAGCAGGCCACCGGTGAGGCCGAGGCGGCCACGAAGCGCGCCGCCAAGGACGCCGAGGTTTCCGAGCCCAAGGTCGACACGACCAAGGGCGAAGAGGCCGCCGAGGAGTCGAAGGACGCGTAAGCGTTCTGCCGGGAACCGCGCGTCATCGGCTGCGGCCCCGTCGTGGCCGGTCGCGCCCGCGCGGCGGAGCCGCATGTCGACGCGGTCCCGCGCCCCTTCAGGGCGCAGCGGGCCCGCCCCCTGCCGGGGCGGGCCCGCTTTCGTGTGCCTGAGAGGATTGCGGTGTGAGTGAGGAAGTGGAACCCGGGCACGTCCGGGTGCGGTTGGACCTGTCGTACGACGGCCGGGACTTCTCCGGGTGGGCGCGGCAGCGCGAGGGGCAGCGGACCGTCCAGGGGGAGATCGAGGACGCGCTGCGCACGGTGACGCGGTCGCGGGAGACGTACGAGCTGACGGTGGCGGGGCGTACGGACTCCGGGGTGCACGCGCGCGGGCAGGTCGCCCACGTCGACCTGCCCGAGGACGTGTGGGCCGAGCACCGGGAGAAGCTGCTGCGGCGGCTGGCCGGGCGGCTGCCGCACGACGTGCGGATCTGGCGGGTGGCCGAGGCGCCCGCCGGGTTCAACGCGCGGTTCTCGGCGATCTGGCGGCGGTACGCGTACCGCGTCACCGACAACCCCGGGGGCGTCGACCCGCTGCTGCGCGGCCACGTGCTGTGGCACGACTGGACGCTCGACATGGACGCCATGAACGAGGCCGCCCAGGCGCTGATCGGCGAGCACGACTTCGCCGCGTACTGCAAGCGGCGCGAGGGCGCGACCACCATCCGCACGCTCCAGGAGCTGCGCTGGGAGCGGCGGCCGGACGGGATCCTCGAAGCCACCGTGCGGGCGGACGCCTTCTGCCACAACATGGTGCGGTCGCTGGTGGGGGCCATGCTGTTCGTGGGCGACGGGCACCGGCCGCCGGACTGGCCGGGCAAGGTCCTCGCGGCGGGCGTACGCGACTCGGCGGTGCACGTGGTGCGGCCGCACGGGCTCACGCTGGAGGAGGTCGGCTACCCGGCCGACGAGCTGCTGGCGGCGCGCAGCGCGGAGGCGCGGAACAAGCGGACGCTTCCGGCGGCGGGATGCTGCTGAGCGGGGTGGTGCTGACCCGCGATGGTGCTGGGCGCGGTGGTGCTGACCGGGATGGTGCGGGCGGGACGGTGCTGACCGGGATGATGTCGCGCTCTGGGTAGAGCGTTCGTTCTACTCCGGGTTGTTACTCCGGGTTGTTCGCCGCGGCGGACGCCTGGGCCCGGCCGCGGCGGTCGATCTGGTGGAAGGCGAAGCGCGCCAGGTCGTCGCCGACGGCGTAGGCCTCGCGGTCCTTCGTCGTCACGTCCTTGCCGTTGAGGAAGCCGGTGGTGGTGAAGTACGCGTACCGGCCGTACGCGTTGTACGTGCCGCGGCAGACGGCGGTGCGGCAGAAGGTGCCGACGCCCTTGCCGGGCAGGGACGTGACCAGGCCCTCGTCGGCCTGGCGCTTGGCTCGGGCGGCCTGGGCCTCGGTGTCGAAGACGGCCACGCCGACGGTGACCGCGATGCCGTCGCGGGCGTAGGTGGCGCGCATCAGCTTGGTGCAGTCGTTCGCGGTGAGGACGCGGCCGAGGACCGGCTGCGCGACCGAGGCGCAGCGCTTGGTGTCGTCGGTGTCGCCCTTCTTGTACACGTGGTCGCCGGAGGTCAGCTTCGTGCCCGGGAAGAAGGTGGCCGCGGCGAGCGGGGCCTTGTCCTTCTTCTCGCTGGAGATGTAGTCCTTCGGGTCCGGCGGGGGCGGGGGAGTGGTCGCCTCGAAGGACGGCGCGGGGGCCGTGGAGGCGCCGGGGATCTCCGGGGACGAGGGCAGCTCGCCGGCGGGCTTGTTCGCGGCGGAGGCGTCGTCGCCGTTGGCGGAGACGACCGCGAGGGCCACGGCCGCGGCGATGCCGGCGGTGGCGAGGGCGCCCCCGCCGATCAGCAGCCATTTGCGGCGGCGGGCGCGCTTCTCGGACGCTTCGGCCAGTGCCGCCCAGTCCGGGGTGCCCGAGCCCCCCGGACCCCACTGAGGTCCCCCTTGCCCAAAGCTCATGCGCGGCATCTTAGACGGGGGGTGGGGATGTTGAGCCGGGGTCGGCGGGGGTTCTCGGCCTAGCCTGAACCGCATGAACGCGGTCAAAAGGGATGTTTCCGGTGGCGCGGACTGGTGGCTTCGGCCCGTCGGATGGCAGGCGTGGGCGGTACTCGGGGTGGTGCTCGGCGCGCTCGCGCTGCGCGTCGCGTACCGGGTGCCGGACGGCGGCATGGACAACGGGATCGTGGTGCGGGCCGCGGAGGCCTGGCTCGACGGGCGCTCCCCGTACCGGGACCGGCACTTCCTGTACCTGCCGGGGGCCGTGCTCGCCGCGGTGCCGCAGGCCGTGCTGCCGCAGGGCCTGGTGCGGGCGCTCGTACCGTTCGGGGTGACCGCGGCGCTCGCGGCCGGGTGGGCCGGTGCGCTGCGGATCCACGGGGTGCCGTGGCGCAGCCGCTTCGCGGTGCTCGGGCTCCTCGGCCTGGCCCTCGGCTTCGCGCCCTTCGCGCACCTGGTGGAGCTGGGCAACTGGACGGTGGCGTCGGCCGTGGCGCTGCCCCTGGCGCTGCTGTGCGCGAGCCGGGGGCGGTGGGGGTGGGCCGGGGTGGTGCTGGGCTGCGCGGTGGCGGTGAAGCCGCTGCTGGTCCCCGTCCTGCTGCTCTTCGTCTTCGCGCGGCGGTGGCGGGCGCTCGGCGTGGCCGTCGGGGTGCCGGTGGTCCTCTCCGCGGCGACCGCGCTCGCGCTGCCCGACCCGGCGGGCTTCTTCACCCGGACCCTGCCGTTCCTGCTGCGCGGCGGCGACAGCTTCGTCCGGCTCTACGAGGCGTCGCCGGCGGCGGTGCTGCCGCGGCTGGGGGTGCCGGGGGCCGTGGGGTCGCTGGTGGCGGGGGCGGGGGCGCTCGCGGGGGTGGGGTGCGCGTGGGCGAGGTGGTGGCGGGGCGCGCCGGGCGCCGGGCGGGTGGTGGACACGGCGGTGGCCCTGATGCTGGCGGCCTTCCTGGTGTCGCGCCCGTCCTACGACCACTATCTGCTGGTCGTGCTGCCGCTGGTGCTGGCGGGGGCGTTCGAGGCGGGGGCGGTGGTGCGGGGGCCCTGGTTCTGGGTGGCCCTGGTCCCGCAGGTGCCGGGGTTCACCTGGCTGTGGCTGGAACCCGGGACGCGCCGGGCCTTCAAGGACGCGGCCACGCTGTGCCTGCTGGCGGCGGCGGTCTTCCACCACTGCGCGACGGATCGCCGGGCCTCGGCCCCGGCTCCTGCCCCGCCCTCCGGCTCGGCCGAGGGGCAGCTCGCCGCACAGGGCGGCGCCCGGCGGCCCCGCCCGATCCCGGCCCCGGGGCGCCGGGGCCCCGGCAGGGGGCCTGGCTGAACGGCTGGGCGGCACCCTGGCGGTGCGCCTCGGCCCGAGGCCGCCCCGCGCGCCGGGCCGGGGGAGCGCGGCCACGGGGTCCTGGCCGCACGGCAGGGCTCGGGCCTCCCCGGGAGGGCCTGTCCGCGAGGGGGTGACGGGGCCGTTTTGACCCGTAGGGGGTAGGGCCGGTATTCTGCCTGTTCGTTATGTGTATTGGCCTTCTCAAACTCACGTGAGGGGCCTTGCACCGGCCCACCGGGCCGATGACCAGCGGCAGGACTCGGTTGCGTCGCCGATGTCCGCCAAGGCTGTCGTCCATCGTCCGAGGTGGCCTTGTCAGGACCCTTCCCCTTCGGTCCCCGGGACCAGGGGGGAAACCCACCTCTGAAGAAGCGAAGGCTACGAACCGTGCGTACGTACAGCCCCAAGCCCGGCGATGTCACGCGCCAGTGGCACGTCATCGACGCTCAGGACGTCGTCCTGGGACGCCTGGCGACCACTGCCGCCACCCTCCTGCGGGGCAAGCACAAGCCGATCTACGCGCCGCACGTTGACGCTGGTGACTTCGTCATCATCATCAACGCCGACAAGGTGCACCTGTCCGGCAACAAGCGGACCCAGAAGATGGCGTACCGCCACTCCGGCTACCCGGGTGGTCTGCGCTCCGTCCGCTACGACGAGCTGCTCGAGAAGAACCCCGAGAAGGCCGTCGAGAAGGCCGTCAAGGGCATGCTCCCGAAGAACTCGCTGGGCCGTCAGATGCTCTCGAAGCTGAAGGTCTACAAGGGTGACCAGCACCCGCACGGCGCGCAGCAGCCGCAGCCGTTCGAGATCACCCAGGTCGCGCAGTAAGTCCGGCCACCCCCTAAGACGAAGAGAATCTGAGGAGCATCGTGGCCGAGACCACCGCTGAGCAGCCGATCGACGAGACCGTCGACATCGAGCACTACACCACCGAGTCCGAGGTGCCCGTCGAGGGCGAGTACACCTCGGAGTCGAACGCCGCGCGCTTCGGCGACCCGCAGCCGGCCGCCGGCCTGGGCCGTCGCAAGAACGCCATCGCCCGCGTCCGGATCGTCCCGGGCACCGGCAAGTGGAAGATCAACGGTCGCACCCTTGAGGACTACTTCCCCAACAAGGTGCACCAGCAGGAAGTCAACGAGCCGTTCAAGGTCCTCGAGCTCGAGGGCCGCTACGACGTCGTCGCCCGCATCGCCGGCGGCGGTGTCTCCGGTCAGGCCGGTGCGCTCCGTCTCGGTGTCGCCCGCGCGCTGAACGAGGCGGACGTGGACAACAACCGCGGCGCGCTCAAGAAGGCCGGCTTCCTCCGCCGCGACGACCGTGCGGTCGAGCGCAAGAAGGCCGGTCTCAAGAAGGCCCGCAAGGCCCCGCAGTACAGCAAGCGGTAATCTCGCTGCCTGCCAGTACTTCGCGAACGCCCCGGCGGCACCCCTGTGTGCTGCCGGGGCGTTTCGTTTATCAGCGCCCCAACGATCTGGGGTTCAAGCTCGGAATGTCGGAATGTTCGGAGGACAGCAGTGGGACGACTCTTCGGCACGGACGGCGTGCGCGGTGTCGCCAACGCCGATCTGACGGCGGAGCTGGCGCTCGGTCTCTCGGTGGCCGCGGCGCATGTGCTCGCCGAAGCGGGCACCTTCGAGGGCCATCGCCCGACAGCGGTGGTGGGGCGTGACCCGCGCGCGTCCGGGGAGTTCCTGGAGTCCGCGGTCGTCGCGGGGCTCGCGAGCGCGGGCGTGGACGTCCTGCGCGTGGGTGTGCTGCCCACTCCGGCGGTGGCCCACCTCACCGCCGCGCTCGGCGCCGACCTGGGCGTGATGCTGTCCGCCAGCCACAACGCCATGCCGGACAACGGCATCAAGTTCTTCGCCCGCGGCGGCCACAAGCTCGCCGACGACCTCGAGGACCGGATCGAGGCCGTCTACGAGGAGCACCGCACCGGCGCGCCCTGGGACCGGCCCACCGGTGCGGGCGTCGGCCGTGTGACGTCGTACGACCAGGGGCTCGACCAGTACGTGGCGCACCTCATCGGCGTGCTGCCGAACCGCCTGGACGGGCTGCGGATCGTGCTCGACGAGGCGCACGGGGCCGCCGCCCGCGTCTCGCCGGAGGCCTTCGCCCGCGCGGGCGCCGAGATCGTCACCATCGGGGCGTCCCCCGACGGCCTGAACATCAACGACGGCTGCGGCTCGACGCACCTGGAGCAGCTCCAGGCCGCCGTCGTCGAGCACGGCGCCGACCTCGGTATCGCGCACGACGGCGACGCCGACCGCTGCCTCGCCGTGGACCACACGGGCGCCGAGGTCGACGGCGACCAGATCCTCGCGGTGCTCGCGCTCGGCATGCGGGAGCGCGGCGTCCTGCGCCGTGACACCGTTGTCGCCACGGTGATGTCGAACCTCGGCTTCAAGCTCGCCATGGAGCGCGAGGGCATCGAGGTCCTCCAGACCGCGGTCGGCGACCGGTACGTCCTGGAGGAGATGAAGGCCAACGGCTACGCCCTGGGCGGCGAGCAGTCCGGGCACGTCATCGCCCTGGACCACGCCACCACCGGCGACGGCACCCTGACCGGGCTGCTGCTCGCGGCGCGCGTCGCCGAGACCGGCCGCACCCTGAAGGACCTGGCCGCCGTCATGGAGCGCCTGCCGCAGGTCCTGATCAACGTGCCGGACGTGGACAAGTCCCGGGTCACCACCTCCCCGGAGCTGGCCGCCGCCGTCACCGAGGCCGAGCGCCAGCTCGGCGGGACCGGCCGCGTCCTGCTGCGCCCCTCCGGCACCGAGCCGCTGGTGCGCGTGATGGTGGAGGCCGCCGACATCGAGCAGGCCCGCTCGGTGGCCGGGCGCCTGGCCGACGTGGTGAAGTCCGCGCTCGGCTAGGCGGGCCCCGGCTTCCTCGCGGTACGTTCACGCTGCCGCGCCCAGAGCGCCTTCTGGACGAGCAGCGTGAGCGTACCGGCGAGGACGATGCCGAGCAGGTTCAGCAGGAGCTGCTCGGTGGAGCCCCAGGCCTGGCGGTAGGCGCCGTAGCTGAAGGCGACCGCGGCGTTGGCCGCCGCCGGGACCGTCGTCACGGAGATGGCGACGCCCACCAGGGCGCCCGACTTCGCCGACGTCAGCGACAGCGTGCCCGCGACGCCCGCGAGGACGGCCACGACGAAGGAGAACCAGTCGGGCCGGTAGATGAAGTTGGTGTTGGGCCGCTTCGCCTCCAGCGCGGACTCGTGGAAGAGGTCCACCGCGTCCATGAAGAAGCTGAAGGCCACCGTCGCCGCCATGGCGACCGCGAACCCCGTGACCAGCGCGATCAGGGAGCGCAGCGCCAGGCGCGGGGCGCGCCGCACGAGCGCCGTGCAGAAGCCGGCGAGCGGGCCGAACTCCGGGCCCACCGCCATCGCGCCCACGATGAGGATCGCGTTGTCCAGGACGACACCGCAGGCGGCGATCATCGTGGCGAGCGTGATGAAGGCGACGTACGTGACGGAGAGCGTGGACTCCTCGTGCGTGGCGTCGGTGAGCTGCTCCCACAGGACCGCGTCCGCGCCCTCGCCGGGCGCCTCGTCCTCGGCCTTGTCGGCGCGCCGGGACAGCGACAGGTCGATGGAGTCCAGGGCGATCGAGCCGTGCCGGTCGATCTCCAGGGAGCGCAGCCCGTCGAGCAGTTCGTCGCCCGCCTCCCGGGCGACGTCGCACAGCACGATGTCGCCCGCCGGGTTGCGGGCCGCGCCCGGTACCACCGCGAGGTGCGCGGTGCCGGGTGTCGCCTCGATCAGGCGGACCACCGCATCGGTCCGGTCCGCCGGGGTGATCAGCCGCAGATGGAGCATGCCCGCACCCTAACCCGGGCCCGGTGCCTCAGAGTTTGCGCAGGCTGAGCCGCCGCACCTTGTGGTCGGGGCCCTTGCGGATGATGAGGGTCGCGCGGCCGCGCGTGGGCGCCACGTTCTCCACCAGGTTCGGCTTGTTGATGGTCCGCCAGGTGGTGCGGGCGTAGTCGAGCGCCTCCTCCTCGGAGACCTGCGTGTACTTGCGGAAGTACGAGGACGGGTTCTGGAAGGCGGTCTCGCGCAGCTTGCGGAAGCGGTTGAGGTACCAGCGCTCGATGTCCTCGGTACGGGCGTCGACGTACACGCTGAAGTCGAAGTAGTCGGCGAGGCCGACGCGGGTGCGGCCGTCCTTGCCGGGCAGGGCGGGCTGGAGCACGTTCAGGCCCTCGACGATGAGGATGTCCGGGCGGCGCACGGTGAGCCGCTTGCCGGGCACGATGTCGTAGATCAGGTGCGAGTAGACGGGGGCCGTCACCTCGTCCTTGCCCGCCTTGATGTCGGCGACGAAGCGGGTCAGGGCGCGGCGGTCGTACGACTCGGGGAAGCCCTTGCGGGACATCAGGCCGCGGGCCTGGAGCTCCTTGGTGGGCAGCAGGAACCCGTCGGTCGTGACCAGCTCCACCCGCGGGTGCTCGGGCCAGCGCGAGAGCAGGGCCTGCAGGAGGCGGGCGACGGTGGACTTGCCGACGGCGACGGAGCCCGCGACCCCTATCACGAAGGGCGTGCCCGACTGGGCGGCCTTCTCGCCGGTGCCGCCGAGGAACGTGTTCAGGGCGCCGCGCAGGCCGTCGGTGGCGCCCACGTACAGGTTGAGCAGGCGCGACAGCGGCAGATAGATGTCGCGCACTTCGTCCAGGTCGATGACGTCACCCAGGCCGCGCAGCTTCTCCACCTCGGCGGCGGTCAGCGGCAGCGGCGTCTTGTCGCGCAGGGCGCTCCACTCGGCGCGGGTGAGGTCGACGTACGGGGTCGCCTCCGGCTTGTGCCGGTGGGCGCCCTGGGGCGGCGAGGAGACCGGAGAGATCACATTCCATTGTTACGGCTGTTTGAACGGGAGCGCGGGTGGAGTACGTCACGCCGGCGCGGGTGTCCCGTGCCCGGGCGGGCGCCCGGTGGCGGTGGGCCGCCGCTGTGCCGGTGGGCCGGGGTGCCGCGGCGGCGCCGTACGCTTCCCGCGTGATTATTGGTGTGGGCATCGATGTGGCGGAGATCGACCGGTTCGCCGTCTCCCTGGAGCGGACCGTCGGCATGCGGGAACGGCTCTTCGTCGCGGAGGAGTTGTACCTGCCGAGCGGGGAGCCGCGCGGAGTCGCCTCGCTGGCCGCCCGGTTCGCCGCCAAGGAGGCCCTCGCCAAGGCCCTCGGCGCCCCCGCGGGGCTGCGCTGGACCGATGCCGAGGTGTACGTGGAGGAGTCCGGGCAGCCGCGCCTGCGGGTCTCCGGCACGGTGGCCGCCCGCGCCGAGGCGCTCGGCGTCCGGGGCTGGCACGTGTCGCTCAGCCATGACGCGGGGGTGGCGTCCGCCGTGGTCATCGCGGAGGGATAGGCCCCGCGGGCCTCGGGCCCCGGCCCGCGCCGCGCTGCCGGAGCACGGGCGGTGCGCGAGACTTGAGGGATGCGTACTGCGTATCGCGTGGAGGATGTACGGGCCGCCGAGCGCGCCCTGATGGCGCGCGTCCCCGACGGGGCGCTGATGCAGCGGGCGGCGGCCGGGCTCGCCGCGGCCTGCGGTCAGGTGCTCGGGAAGGTGTACGGGGCCCGCGTGGCGCTCCTGGTCGGCAGCGGGGACAACGGCGGCGACGCCCTGTACGCCGGGGCGCGGCTCGCCCGGCGCGGGGCCGGGGTGACGGCGGTGCTCCTGGCGCCGGAGCGGGCCCACGCGGGCGGGCTCGCCGCGCTGCGGGCGGCCGGGGGACGCGCGGTGGACGGCTCGGGCCCCGCAGAGGGTGTCGGGGGCGGCGCCGGGGCCGATGCCGCGCTCGGCGTCGTCGCCCGGGCCGACCTCGTCGTCGACGGCGTCGTCGGCATCGGCGGCAAGGGCGGGCTGCGCCCCCGCGCCGCCGAACTGGCCCGCGCTGCCGAGGAGTCCAGGGCCGTCGTCGTCGCCGTCGACCTGCCGAGCGGTGTCGACGCCGACACCGGCGAGGTGCGGGGCGCCGCCGTGCGGGCGGACGTGACGGTGACCTTCGGCGCCTGCAAGCCGGGACTGCTCGTCGACCCCGCCCGGGAGTACGCCGGGGCGCTGCGGTTCGTGGACATCGGGCTCGGGCCGGAACTCGCCGCGTACGACCCGGTGGTGGAGGCGTTCCAGTACGCCGACGTGGACCGGCTGCTCCCGGTGCCCGGCGCGGAGAGCGACAAGTACCGGCGCGGTGTCGTGGGCGTCGTCGCCGGGTCCGCCCGCTACCCGGGCGCCGCCGTCCTCGCCGTCGCCGGCGCGCTGCGCGGGGGCGCCGGGGCCGTGCGGTACGTGGGGCCCGCCGCCGACGCCGTGCTCGCCCGCTTCCCGGAGACGCTGGTCTCGGCCGGGCCGCCCGCCCGGGCGGGACGCGTCCAGGCCTGGGCGGCCGGGCCGGGGCTGGGGGACGACGGGGACCGGCTCCGGGACGTGGTCGCCGCCGACGTGCCGGTGCTCATCGACGCCGACGGGCTGCGGCTCGCCGACGCCGCGGCCGTGCGCAAGCGGGTGGCGCCCACGCTGCTCACCCCGCACGCCGGGGAGGCGGCCGCGCTGCTCGGCACCAGCCGGGAGGAGGTCGAGTCGGGGCGCCTTGAGGCGGTGCGGGAGCTGGCCGGGCGGTACGCGGCCACGGTCCTCCTGAAGGGCTCCACCACGGTGGTCGCCGGGCCGGACGGGACCGGCGCGGTGCGGGTCAACCCGACCGGGACGCCGTGGCTGGCCACCGCCGGGAGCGGGGACGTGCTGTCCGGGCTCGCCGGGGCGCTGCTCGCGGCCGGTCTCGGGGCGCGGGACGCCGGGGCGACCGGCGCCTTTCTGCACGGCCTCGCGGCACGGCTCGCCGCGGACGGGGCACCGGTGGCGGCACAGGACGTGGCCGACGCCCTCCCGGCGGCCTGGCGGGACGTGCGACGGGGGTAGGCAGCCGCCCGCGGCCCGGGTGCTGGTGCTCCGGCTGTTCCCTGCGGCCCGGGCGCTCCGGCTGATCCCTGCGGCCCGTGGGCCCGCGCTGTGCCCTCCGGCCCGCGCGCCCCGGCTGTGCCTGCGGTCCGCGCACCCCGGGCCGGGGCTTCCCTAGGACGACAACAGCCGGGGCGCGGCGGGGCGGGGCGGGCGGACATACCGGTACGTCCCGGTCCGTACCGTCGACGGCTGTCCGCCGGGGTGTTCGTCCCCTCTGAGAGACTGTTCGACGATGACTGAGACTGCACTGCCGCGCGTGCGCGCCGATATCGACCTCGCCGCCCTCCGGGCCAACGTGCGGACGCTGCGCGCCCACGCGCCCGGCGCCGCGTTCATGGCCGTGGTGAAGGCGGACGGATACGGGCACGGGATGGTGCCGTGCGCCAGAGCCGCCGTCGAGGCCGGTGCCACGTGGGTGGGGACGGCCACGCCCGAGGAGGCGCTCGCGCTGCGGGCCGCCGGGATCGGCGGGCGCGTCATGTGCTGGCTGTGGACGCCGGGCTCGCCGTGGCGGGAGGCCGTCGAGGCCGACATCGACGTGTCGGTGAGCCGGGTGGACGCGCTGGGCGAGGTCGTGGCCGCCGCGCGCGCCGCGGGACGGCGGGCCCGGGTGCAGCTCAAGGCCGACACGGGGCTGGGGCGCAACGGCTGCATGCCGGAGGACTGGCCGGAACTCGTCGCCGCCGCGCTGCGCGCCGAGGCGGACGGCGCGGTGCGCGTCACGGGGCTGTGGTCCCACTTCGCCTGCGCCGACGAGCCGGGGCACCCGTCGATCGCCGCCCAGCTCGACGCCTTCAAGGAGATGGTGGGCCGGGCCGAGGACGCGGGGCTGCGGCCCGAGGTCCGCCACATCGCCAACTCCCCGGCCGCCCTGACGCTGCCGGAGACCCACTTCGACCTGGTGCGGCCGGGGATCGCCATGTACGGGGTCTCGCCGAGCCCCGAGGTGGGCACGCCGGCGGACTTCGGGCTGCGGCCGGTGATGACCGTGACCGCGGCGCTGGCCCATGTGAAGCGGGCCCCGGCCGGGCACGGGGTCAGTTACGGCCATCGTTACACGACGCCCGGCGAGACCACGCTCGGTCTGGTCCCGGCGGGGTACGGGGACGGCATCCCCCGGCACGCGTCCGGCACCGGGCCGGTCCTCGTCGGCGGCAAGTGGCGCACGGCGGCAGGGACGATCGCGATGGACCAGTTCGTGGTGGACCTGGGCGGCGACGAGCCCGAGGTGGGCTCGGAGGCCGTGCTCTTCGGGCCGGGGGACCGGGGGGAGCCCACGGCCGAGGACTGGGCGCGGGCGGCGGGCACCATCGCGTACGAGATCGTGACGCGGATCGGCGCCCGCGTCCCCCGGATCTACTCGAACGAACGGTCCGACTGAGGAGGAGCGGCACGTGGGCGAGGGCAGCACGGGGGCGGCCGCCGCCGAGGTGGCCGACGTGGTGGTGCGCGGGGCGACGACCTGGCGACGGGCCGGGCTCGCGGGCGCCGCCATAGGGGTCGTCGCGGCGGGCGCCGCGGCGGGTGTCGCCATCGAGCGGCTGACGGTCGGACGCGGCATGCGCAAGAAGGCCCGCCTCGCCCTGGACGCCGCGGGCCCCTACGGCTCGCTGCGCGGCATGCCCGGCACGGCGTACGCCGAGGACGGCACCGAACTCGCCTACGAGGTCGAGGAGGTGGAGTCCGACGCCCAGGCCGCGCGCCGGCGGCGGCTCTTCGGGCGCCGGGCACCCGCCCCGGTCACCGTCGTCTTCAGCCACGGCTACTGCCTCAACCAGGACTCCTGGCACTTCCAGCGCGCGGCCCTGCGGGGCGTGGTGCGCTGCGTCTACTGGGACCAGCGCAGCCACGGGCGCTCCGGCCGCGGGGTCGCGCAGGTGCGCGACCGCGAGCCGGTCTCCATCGACCAGCTCGGGCGGGACCTCAAGGCCGTCATCGACGCGGCCGCGCCCGAGGGGCCGCTGGTGCTCGTCGGGCACTCGATGGGCGGGATGACGACGATGGCCCTCGCCGACCAGTTCCCGGACCTGATCCGGGAGCGGGTGGCGGCCGTGGCCCTCGTCGGCACGTCCTCCGGCGGGCTCGGCGAGGTCAACTTCGGGCTGCCGGTGGCGGGGGTGAACGCCGTGCGGCGCGTGCTGCCCGGCGTCCTGCGGGCCCTCGGCTCCCAGGCCGAGCTGGTGGAGCGGGGGCGGCGGGCCACGTCGGACCTGTTCGCGGGCGTGATCAAGCGGTACTCGTTCTCGTCGAGGGACGTCGACCCGGCCGTCGCCCGGTTCGCGGAACGGATGATCGAGTCCACGCCGATCGACGTGGTCGCGGAGTACTACCCCGCGTTCAACGACCACGACAAGGCGGAGGCCCTCAAGCACTTCGCGGCGGTTCCGGTCCTCGTCCTCGCGGGTGACGAGGACCTGGTCACGCCGAGCGGGCACAGCGAGGTGATCGCCGGCCTGCTGCCGGACGCGGAGCTGGTCCTCGTGCCGGACGCCGGGCACCTGGTGATGCTGGAGCACCCGGAGGCGGTGACGGACCGGCTGGCGGATCTGCTGGCGCGCACGGGCGCCGTCGCCACCGGTTAACGTGGGGCTCATGGAAGCACCGCACAGCCCGGCCCCCGCCGCCTCCCTCACGATCGACGTCAACTCCCCCGAGCAGATGGGTGAGTTGGGCCGCCGCCTGGCCAAGCTCCTGCGCCCGGGCGACCTCGTCATGCTCACCGGGGAGCTCGGCGCGGGCAAGACGACGCTGACGCGCGGCCTCGGCGAGGGCCTCGGCGTGCGCGGCGCCGTCACCTCGCCGACGTTCGTCATCGCCCGCGTCCACCCCCCGCTCGGCGACGGCCCCGCTTTGGTGCACGTGGACGCGTACCGCCTGGGCGGCGGGCTCGACGAGATGGAGGACCTGGACCTCGACGTCTCGCTGCCGGACTCCGTGGTCGTCGTGGAGTGGGGCGACGGCAAGGTCGAGGAGCTGTCCGACGACCGGCTGCACCTGCTGATCCACCGCGCCGCGGGAGACACCGCGGACGAGCGGCGCGAGGTGGCGCTGCGAGGCATCGGGGCCCGCTGGGAGGGCGTCGACCTGTCGGTCCTGTCCGCCTGAGCCGTACACCGCGCTCGGAAGCCGTTCCCTCCACTCCCACCACGAACCCCTTGCCCCGACCCCGGGCCTCCGCCGCCCTCATTTTCCGACAAGGCGTCGGTAAGATGTTGCGCGGGCGGGCCCGGGCGTGGTCACATGGATACCGGTCCTGGTTAGGTCTACCTAACCACGTCTGCCCCCGAAGCCCCAGGAGGCGTCCATGCCGGCTTCAGAACACGACACGCAGTCCCGGCCGCAGGGGCTGCCGGCGCAGCCCTCCGCCTGCACGATGAGTGAGCTGCTCGCGTCGTGCGCCGCCGCGAGCGCCGTCTCCACGCCTCCCGCCGCTCCCGTGCACCAAGGCGCCCCCGCGGACGAGACCCGGCGCGACGCCGCGTAACCGATAGCTGGTCAAGGCAACCGAGGGCTGGCGCCGCGTAACCGAGGGGCACCGGACGGACAGCCGGTGACGGCGGGGGCCCGTTACTTGACGACGACGACCTTCGTCTCGATGATCGCGAAGTCCCACATCGCGTTGCCGTCCTCGCGGGACGAGCGGATGCCGCCGGTCTTCTTCCCGGGGTCCGGCTTCTCGGTGGAGCCGTTGAGCGCCGCGCTGAACCCGACCGCTATGCCGTCGACCGCCGCGAAGCGCACGACGTGCTCGATCTGTACCCCGTCCGAGCCGGTGACCTGCCCCGAGCGCGACGTGACCTTGTACTGACCGGGGGCCGGGTCGACCGTGCTCGGCGTGACCTTGTACGTGCGCTTGGCCTTGCCGGACTCGCCGACCAGCCACACCCGGTCCTGGTCCAGGGAGTACACGACCCGCTTGCCGGTGCCCGACTGCGCGGGCAGCGCCAGCGAGTCGCCCTTGTCCTTGGGGGACTTCGTGGGGGCCGTGGGGGACTTGTCCGGCCGCGCGTTCAGGTCGTCGGGCGCGCTGGCCGAGGCCTGGTAGGCGAGGAAGCCGACCACGGCGAGCGCCGCCGCCGTGAGCCCGGCCACGAATCCCGAGCTGCTCCTGGACACTGCCCCACCTCTCCTACGTACGGCTATGGGGTGACGGTAGCAGCCGGGGCACCTCGGGCCGGTGCGGCCGTGCGGCGGGCGCCGGAGCCGTAGGCTGTTCGCGTGCTCTTGCTCGCTCTGGATACCGCAACCCCCGCCGTCACCGTCGCCCTGCACGACGGCACGTCCGTCGTCGCGCACGCGAGTCAGGTCGACGCCCGCCGCCACGGTGAGCTGCTGCTGCCCGCCGTCGACCGCGTCCTCGCCGAGGCGGGCGTGAGAATCGACGCGGTCACGGCCGTCGTCGCCGGGGTGGGCCCCGGGCCCTACACCGGCCTGCGCGTGGGCCTGATGACGGCGGACACCTTCGGCCTGGCGCTCGGCGTGCCGGTGTACGGCGTGTGCACGCTCGACGGTCTGGCGTACGCGTCCGGGATCGAGTCCGGCCCCTTCGTCGTGGCCACCGACGCGCGGCGCAAGGAGGTCTACTGGGCCCGGTACGAGGACACCCGGACGCGGGTGGGCGGGCCCGCCGTCGACCGGCCCGCGGACATCGCCGAGCAGGTCGCGGGCCTGCCGGCCGTCGGTGCCGGCGCCGCGCTCTACCCGGAGACCTTCCCGGACGCGCGCGGCCCCGAGCACGTCGCGGCCGCCGCCCTCGCCGCGCTGGCCGCCGAGAAGCTGGCCGCAGGCGAGGAGCTGCTCGAACCCCGCCCGCTGTACCTGCGCCGCCCGGACGCGCAGGTGCCCAAGAACTACAAGGTGGTCACGCCCCAGTGACGACCGTGACGCCCCACGCCGCCGTGCTGCGCGAGATGCGCTGGTGGGACATCGATCCCGTGCTCGCCCTCGAGAAGGACCTCTTCCCCGAGGACGCCTGGTCGCGCGGCATGTTCTGGTCCGAGCTCGCGCACGCGCGCGGACCGGGATCCACGCGCCGCTACGTCGTCGCGTACGACGGCGAGCGCCTCGTCGGCTACGGCGGGCTCGCGGTCGCGGGCTCCGACTCCGGCGGCGGCGACGCGGTGGCCGCCGACGTGCAGACCATCGCCGTGGCCCGCGACCAGTGGGGCACCGGGCTCGGCGCGCGGCTGCTCACGGAGCTGCTCCGGCACGCGACGGCCTTCGAGGCCACCGAGGTGCTGCTGGAAGTGCGCGTGGACAACACCCGGGCGCAGAAGCTGTACGAGCGCTTCGGCTTCGAGCCCATCGGCTTCCGGCGCGGCTACTACCAGCCGGGGAACGTGGACGCGCTGGTGATGCGTCTGTCGGACCCCTCGGCCGTCCCGCCGGCCGCCCCGCAACCCTCCCCGAACGGACGGGCCGACGGCCCGGTGAACGGCGTACAAGGAACCGAGATCCATGGCTGACCTCCGCGACGAGCCCCTCGTCCTCGGCATCGAGACCTCCTGCGACGAGACCGGCGTCGGCATCGTGCGCGGCACCACGCTGCTCGCCGACGCCGTCGCCTCCAGCGTCGACGAGCACGCGCGCTTCGGCGGCGTCGTGCCCGAGGTCGCCTCCCGCGCCCACCTGGAGGCGATGGTCCCGACGATCCGGCGCGCCCTGAAGGACGCGGGCGTCACGGCCAAGGACCTCGACGGCATCGCCGTCACCGCGGGGCCGGGCCTCGCGGGCGCGCTGCTCGTCGGCGTCTCGGCCGCCAAGGCGTACGCGTACGCGCTCGGCAAGCCGCTCTACGGCGTCAACCACCTGGCCTCGCACATCTGCGTGGACCAGCTCGAGCACGGCGCGCTGCCCGAGCCGACGATGGCCCTGCTGGTCTCCGGCGGGCACTCCTCGCTGCTGCTCTCCACGGACATCACCGCCGACGTGCGGCCGCTGGGCGCGACCATCGACGACGCCGCGGGCGAGGCCTTCGACAAGATCGCCCGGGTGCTGAACCTGGGCTTCCCCGGCGGCCCCGTCATCGACCGCTACGCGCGCGAGGGCGACCCCGAGGCCATCGCCTTCCCGCGCGGGCTCACCGGGCCGCGCGACCCGGAGTTCGACTTCTCCTTCTCCGGCCTGAAGACCGCCGTGGCCCGGTGGATCGAGGCCAAGCGGGCCGCGGGCGAGGAGGTGCCGGTGCGGGACGTGGCGGCGTCCTTCCAGGAGGCGGTCGCCGACGTGCTGACCCGCAAGGCGGTCAAGGCCTGCAAGGCCGAGGGCGTCGACCACCTGATGATCGGCGGCGGCGTCGCGGCCAACACCCGGCTGCGGGCGCTCGCCGAGGAGCGCTGCGAGCGCGCCGGGATCCGGCTGCGGGTGCCGCGGCCCAAGCTGTGCACGGACAACGGCGCGATGGTCGCCGCGCTCGGCGCAGAGATGGTGGCGCGCAACCGCCCGGCCTCCGACCTCGGCCTGTCGGCGGACTCCTCGCTGCCGGTGACCGAGCCGCACGTGCCGGGCGCGCACCCCCACACGCACGACCACGACCACGTGCACGAGGTCAGCAAGGACAACCTCTACTCGTGAGCGTCGCGCTGATGTGGGAGGCCCGGGCCGCCGAGGGGCGCGGGGCGGAGCTGCTGGCCTGGGCGCGGGCCCAGGAGCTGGCCGTGGCGCCGGTGCGGCGGGAGACGTTCCGGGCGCCGGCGGACCGGGTGCTGGTCGTCACGTGGTGGGACGCGGCGCCCGACGCCGAGCTGCCGGAGCTGCCCGCGCCCCCGGCGGACCTGGTGGCGCGGGCGCCGCACCGCTGGCGGTTCGAGTCGGTGGGCCTCGGCTGACCCTGCGCGGGGCGCCCCTTTCCCGTAACCAAGGGGCTCCGCCCCCTGGACCCCCGCATCGCGCCGGCGCGCTCGTCCTCAAACGCCGGACGGGCTGGAATTTTCCGCGTCTCGCCGTCGTCAGGCCGTCCGCGGCAGTCGACGACGGCGCGGCGGCAGGAACTCAGCCCGTCCGGCGTTTGAGGACGAGGCGCGGAGCGCCGAAAGAGCGGGGTCCAGGGGCGGCAGCCCCTGGTTAGGGGAAAGGGGCGGGACTGGGGCGCCCCCCGCGAGGCCCCAGCAACCCGTCCACCACCGCCCGCAACTGCACCCCCACGTCGTACGAAGCGGTCAGCTCCGTCCAGCGATCCGCCAGCGCCGTCAGATGCGGCAGCTCCCCCGCGTCCGCCCCGCTCAGCATGCCGGGAAAGTACCGCTCGCGGTCGGGCCCCGCGGCCCGCCGGGCCACCGCCCGCCGATAGACCAGGCTCCCGTACACGCAGTGCCACAGCGTCGCGTACGCGTGCACGGCCTCCTCGGGCGTGAGGCCGCAGGCGATCCCCGCGCCCACCAGCTCCTCGACCATCCACAGCGCGCCCCGGTCGGTGAGCCCGCCGAGCCGCAGCACCTCCACCACCCAGGGCAGCTCCTCCAGGACGGCGTGCATGTGGACCGCGACGGCGACCATGCGCTCGCGCGGGTCGGCGGGCAGCTCCGGCCGCGGCAGGGTGGCCGCCGTGCCCTCCAGGGCGAGCATCAGGAGCTCGTCCTTGTCCCGCACGTGGT
The DNA here is from genome assembly GCF_014656095.1 of Streptomyces longispororuber. Taxonomy (GTDB): domain Bacteria; phylum Actinomycetota; class Actinomycetes; order Streptomycetales; family Streptomycetaceae; genus Streptomyces; species Streptomyces longispororuber. The sequence continues at coordinate 25,478 of NZ_BNBT01000011.1, read as the reverse complement.
GGTACAGGGCCATGGGCGTGGCCCCGACCTCCTTGGCGACCCGGCGCATGCTGAGCGCCTCGACGCCCTCCTCCCGGAGGATGCGCCGCGCCACGCCGACGATCGCGTCCGGCCCGATGCGCCGGGGGCGCCCCACGCCGCGCTTCTTCGGCTCCGGCCGGGCCTCGGCCGGCCCTTCCGTACGTTCTTCCGCTGCCACGGCCTCATTCTCACGTCCGCCCTGCTCCGCGCTCACCCCTCCCTATTTTCTATACGCGTATATTAATCTGCGGTGCATGACGAAACAGCCCTCGGGGCGCAGCTCCCTGCTGCTCCCCGTGCTCCTGACCGTGCAGTTCCTCGTCTCCCTCGACATGTCCGTCGTCAACATCGCCCTGCCCGACATGGGCCGCGGGCTCGGCTTCGCGCCCGAGTCGCTGACCTGGGTCGTCAACGCGTACGCGCTCGCCTTCGGCGGGCTGCTCATGCTCGGCGGACGGCTCGCCGACCTGCTGGGGCGGCGGCGGGCGCTCGTCGCCGGGTTCGCCGTCTTCGGGGTCGCGAGCCTCGCCGGGGGCCTCGCCCAGAGCGCGGGCCAGCTCGTGGCGGCGCGCGCCGTGCAGGGGGCGGGCGCCGCCGCCCTGGCACCGGCGGCGCTCGCGCTGATCACCGTGCACCACCCGGCGGGTCCGGCGCGGGCGCGGGCGCGGGCCCTGTGGGGCGCCTGGCTCGCGCTCGGCGGCGCCGTCGGGATCATGGCGGGCGGCCTGCTCACCGACTGGGCCGGCTGGCGCTCGGTGATGCTGGTCAACGTCCCCGTGGTGCTCGCCGCGCTCGCCGCCGTCCGCCCCGGCGTGCCCGCCGACCGCCCGGGGCCGGGCCGCCCGCGCCTCGACGTCCTCGGCGCGCTGCTCGTCACCGCCGGTACGGCGGTCCTGGTCCTCGGCCTCGTCCGCACCGAGACGCACGCCTGGGGCTCGGCCGCCACGCTCGGCACGCTGGCGGCCGCGGCCGTGCTGCTCACCGCGTTCTGCGTCGTCGAGCACCACGGCGAGCGGGGTGCCCGGCAGCCGCTGCTGCGCCTCGGGCTGCTCGCGCACCGCCCCGTGCTGTCCGCGAACGTCTTCTCGCTGCTGATGTCGGCGGGCCAGTTCGCCGCGTTCTACTTCACCTCGCTCTACCTCCAGGAGGTCCTGGGGTACGGGCCCACGCGCGCCGGAGCCGCCTTCCTGCCGTTCTGCGCGGGGGTCGTGGCGGGCACGGTGGTGGCGACCCGGACGGTGGGCCGGGTCGGGGAGCGGGCGCTGCTGGTGGCGGGCGGGCTGCTCGGCGCGGCCGGGTTCGCGTGGTTCGCGCTGGCCGTGGAGGCGGGCGGGACCTTCGCGGGGTCCGTGCTCGGGCCCTCGCTGGTGGCGAGCGTGGGCATCGGCATGTGCTTCGTACCGCTCGGCACGTCCGCGACGGCCGGGGTGGCCCCGGAGGAGACCGGGATGGCGTCGGGGCTGCTCAACAGCGCGCGCCAGACCGGGGGCTCGATCGGGCTCGCGGTCCTCGTGACCGTCGCCGGGAGCGCGGCCGGGGCGGGGCCCGCCGGGCTCGCGCAGGGGTACGCGGCGGCGTTCGCCGTGGCGGCGGGGCTGCTGGTCGCGGCGGCCGCGGCCTCCGGGGTGCTGCACGGGCCCGCGGCCCGGCCGGGGCCCGGGGCGGGGGAGCGGGCCGCCCCGGTGGCCGGGGAGCGCGTCAGGGCCGAGTAGCCGGCTCGCCCAGGGGCCGGAGGGGGTGCCCCAGCAGCATCGTGGGGGCCCCGGCGACCCGGGTCAGGAAGACCGTGGCGGACCCGGGGCCCTGGGGCTTCACCTTGCGGCGCAGCTCCTCCGGCTCCACCGCCGAGCCCCGCTTCTTGACCGTGAGGACACCGACGCCGCGCTCCCGCAGCAGCGCCTTCAGCTTCTTGACGTTGAAGGGCAACTGGTCCGTGATCTCGTACGCGGTGGCGTACGGCGTCGGGCGGGCGACGTCGGAGGTCACGTAGGCGATCGTCTCGTCGACGAGCCCGCCCTCCACCCGGGCGGCGACGTCGGCGACCAGGTGGGCACGGATGACGGCGCCGTCCGGCTCGTACAGGTACCGGCCGACGGGGCGCACGGGCGGGTCCGGCGGCATGGCGGCGCGCACGGCGCTCAGGGTGGCGCGCGACGGCAGCAGGGTCGCGCGGTGCGAGGCGGGCGCCCCCGTCCCGAACCACAGCACCGCCTCCTTCACGTCCCCGCCGTCCGAGATCCACTCGGCCTCCGCCTCCTCGGGCACGGCGTCGTGGGGGATGCCGGGAGCGACCTTCAGCGCGGCGCGCGGGGCCTCCCGGGCGGCGGCCACGGCCCAGGACAGCGGCGGCGAGTACGCCTCCGGGTCGAAGATCCGGCCGCGTCCGCCGCGCCGCGCGGGGTCGACGAAGACCGCGTCGCAGCCGCTCGTGTCCACCTCGGTCACGTCCGCCTCGCGGACCTCGATGAGCCCGTCCAGACCGAGGGCCTCGGCGTTGGCGCGCGCGACCGCGCAGGTCAGCGGGGAGCGGTCGACGGCGAGGACCTCGATCCCGGCGCGCGCGAGCGCCAGGGCGTCACCGCCGATGCCGCAGCACAGGTCGGCGACCCGCCGCACCCCCAGCTCCCGGAACCGCTCCGCCCGGTACGCCGCGACGGACGTACGCGTGGACTGCTCGACCCCGTTCGGTGTGAAGAACATCCGCGCGGCGTCCTCGGCCCCGAACTTCGCCACCGCCCGCTGCCGCAGGCGCGCCTGGGCGAGCGCCGCCGAGACCAGGCCGACGGGGTGGTCGCGGCGCAGCCGGGTGGCCACCGCGAGCTCCTCGGCGGGCTCGACCTCCCGTACGGCGTCGAGCAGGGCGGTGCCCTCGTCGGTGAGGAGCGCGGCGAAGGCCGTCGTGGCGGACTGCTGATCGTGCGGAGCGTTCACCGGCCCATTGTGGGCCAGTCGGTGGAAGGTACGCGTCCGGCAGCGGTGTCGACCTCGCGCCGGGTCCCTGGACTGCGAGGATCCGGCGCCATGCGACGAGTACTAGTACGACAAGATGCGGAATCATCCGGAAAGGTGGGAAAGGCCCGGAAGGCACGGAAGACACGGAGGCGGGCGGTGCTCACCGTGGCCGCGCTCGGCGCCGGCGCGGTCGCCTCCGGCTGCGCGTCGGACGCCCGGAACGGCGCGGGAGGCGCGCACGGCCAGCCGCCCCAGCTCGCGCCCCCCGCGCAGGCGCTGCACGAGTACGCCCAGCGCGTACGCGCGAACCACACCGCGCGGGCCGCCGCCGCGCGCTACTGGGGCCTGTCGCAGGTCCCGCTGGCCGCGCCCCCGCCGCCCGCCGTGAAGCCGCGCCTGAAGACGCGCAAGGGCTTCGGGGTGCGCGGGCACGCGCAACTGCCGCCGGTGTTCACCACGGTCCCGACCGAGCGCAAGGTCGTCTTCCTGACCGTCGACGACGGCGCCGAGAAGGACCCGGCGTTCCTGCGGATGATGAGCGACCTGCGCATCCCGTACACCGCGTTCCTCAGCAACTACCTGATCAAGACCAACTACGGCTACTTCAAGCAGATGCAGGACCGCGGCACCGCCCTGAACAACCACACCCTCAACCACCGCTACATGCCGGACCTCTCGTACAAGGCGCAGCGGCGGGAGATCTGCGGCATGCAGAACGTCATCGAGAAGCGGTACGGCAAGCGGCCCGAGCTGTTCCGGCCGCCGTACGGCAACTACGACCGCGACACCCTGCGCGCCGCCAAGTCCTGCGGCATCAAGGCGGTGCCGCTGTGGGCGTCGGAGGGCTTCGCCGACCGCATGGCCTGGCGTGAGTGGGACCGCGACCTGCACCCCGGCGACATCATCCTCACGCACTTCCGCGGGAGCGACGATTGGGACGGCTCGATGACGGACATGGTCCGGACGGTCATGAAAACGGTCACCGGCAGGGGGTACGCGGTGGCCCGCCTGGAGGACTACTTGTGAAACGCGCCCCGGCCCTTCTGCTCCCCCTCCTCCTCCTGACGGCCTGCGCCCAATCGGTGGACCCGATCGAACGCCTGGGGCGCAAGGCGGCGGAGAGGATCCCCCGGGAGGCCTCCCGCTGCGGGCAGTCGTTCCGCGGGGCGAGTGGGGCCTCCCCTGCTCGAGCGGAGCCGAGAGCTTGGGGAAAGGTGGGCACAGCCGTCGGCGCCCAGCAACTTTTGAGCGACTTGAGCGCTGGGTCAGGAAGAACTGGGCTCAGCTCCCACACTCCCGCGCCCCGCGCGGAACCCACCCCACACACGAAGCGTTGCCCAGGAGAACACCGCCCCCCGGGCCCCCGCTAGCCCTCCCCCCACGGAGTGGGGCCCGCCCCGGCCGAGCCGAAACCCCGCCAGGCCGGCGGCAGCCCATTGGCACTCCGCTTGACCGAGTGCTAATCGCCGTCCTAGTCTCGGCCCTGGCACTCCCGCATGGAGAGTGCCAGAAGCGACGGGCAGGTCCGGCACCCGCGACGACGGATCCACCTGGTCGCCACCTCTAGATCAGTTAACCCCGCGAGATCTCCGAAGGGGGAGGTCGGATCGTGACGACCGCCAGCTCCAAGGTTGCCATCAAGCCGCTCGAGGACCGCATCGTGGTCCAGCCGCTGGACGCCGAGCAGACCACGGCCTCTGGCCTGGTCATTCCGGACACCGCGAAGGAGAAGCCCCAGGAGGGCGCCGTCCTCGCCGTGGGCCCGGGCCGTTTCGAGAACGGCGAGCGCCTTCCGCTCGACGTGAAGGTCGGCGACGTCGTGCTCTACAGCAAGTACGGCGGCACCGAGGTGAAGTACAACGGCGACGAGTACCTGGTGCTCTCGGCCCGCGACGTGCTCGCGATCATCGAGAAGTGATCCAGCAGTAGTCGCTGCTTTCACCCGGTTCCACCCGGCAGATTTGCTTCGCGCCGCGCCCCTGGTCACCCCCGCTGATGCCGGGCGGCGAGGGGCGCGGTTCGTTCATACGAGTATCCGAGAGGGCTGAAACGCTCCCATGGCGAAGATCCTGAAGTTCGACGAGGACGCCCGTCGCGCCCTCGAGCGCGGCGTCAACAAGCTTGCCGACACCGTCAAGGTGACGATCGGCCCCAAGGGTCGCAACGTCGTCATCGACAAGAAGTTCGGCGCCCCCACCATCACCAACGACGGCGTCACCATCGCCCGTGAGGTCGAGGTCGAGGACCCGTACGAGAACCTGGGCGCCCAGCTCGTGAAGGAGGTGGCGACCAAGACCAACGACATCGCGGGTGACGGCACCACCACCGCCACGGTCCTGGCCCAGGCCCTGGTCAAGGAGGGCCTGCGCAACGTCGCCGCCGGCGCCTCCCCGGCCGCCCTGAAGAAGGGCATCGACGCCGCCGTCAAGGCCGTCTCCGACGAGCTGCTCGCCACCGCCCGTCCGATCGACGACAAGTCCGACATCGCCGCCGTGGCCGGGCTCTCCGCCCAGGACCAGCAGGTCGGCGAGCTCATCGCCGAGGCGATGGACAAGGTCGGCAAGGACGGTGTCATCACCGTCGAGGAGTCCAACACCTTCGGCCTGGAGCTGGACTTCACCGAGGGCATGGCCTTCGACAAGGGCTACCTGTCGCCGTACTTCGTGACGGACCAGGAGCGCATGGAGGCCGTCCTGGAGGACCCGTACATCCTCATCCACCAGGGCAAGATCTCCTCCATCCAGGACCTGCTGCCGCTCCTGGAGAAGGTCATCCAGGCCGGCTCCTCGAAGCCGCTGCTGATCATCGCCGAGGACGTCGAGGGCGAGGCCCTGTCGACCCTGGTGGTCAACAAGATCCGCGGCACGTTCAACGCCGTGGCCGTCAAGGCCCCCGGCTTCGGTGACCGCCGCAAGGCGATGCTCGGCGACATGGCCACCCTCACCGGTGCCACGGTCATCGCCGAGGAGGTCGGCCTCAAGCTCGACCAGGCCGGCCTGGACGTGCTCGGCACCGCCCGCCGCGTGACGATCACCAAGGACGACACCACCATCGTCGACGGCGGCGGCAACGCGGCCGACGTCGAGGCCCGCGTCGCCCAGATCAAGGCCGAGATCGAGACCACCGACTCCGACTGGGACCGCGAGAAGCTCCAGGAGCGCCTCGCGAAGCTGGCCGGCGGCGTGTGCGTGATCAAGGTCGGCGCCGCCACCGAGGTGGAGCTGAAGGAGAAGAAGCACCGTCTGGAGGACGCCATCTCCGCGACCCGCGCCGCGGTCGAGGAGGGCATCGTCTCCGGTGGTGGCTCCGCGCTCGTCCACGCCGCCAAGGTCCTCGAGGGCAACCTCGACCTGACCGGCGACGAGGCCACCGGTGTCGCGGTCGTCCGCAGCGCCGCCGTCGAGCCGCTGCGCTGGATCGCCGAGAACGCCGGCCTCGAGGGCTACGTCATCACCACCAAGGTGGCGGAGCTGGACAAGGGCTTCGGCTTCAACGCCGCGACCGGCGAGTACGTCGACCTGGTCAAGGCCGGCGTCATCGACCCGGTCAAGGTGACGCGCTCCGCCCTGGAGAACGCCGCGTCCATCGCCTCCCTGCTGCTCACGACCGAGACCCTGGTCGTCGAGAAGCCGGCGGAGGAAGAGGCCGAGGCCGGGCACGGCCACGGGCACGGTCACTCTCACTGAGCGTGACCTGAGTCGAGCCTGAGGCCCGGCACCCCGTCGTGGGGTGCCGGGCCTCAGGCGTTTTTCGGATGGGCGTCTGCTGGGTCCCGGTGCGTTGCCGGGTGCGGGTCGTGGTCCGTCCTCGCGCAGTTCCCCGCGCCCCTTCGGGCGCTTGCCCGCGAGGTTGTGTCCGTCCCCGCGCCCCTTCGGGCGCTTGCCCGCGAGGGCGTGTCCGTGCTCGCGCCCCTTGCGGGGCCCGCCTACCGGGGGCCGTACTTCCTGCCCGTGCGGGACGTGACGCCGCCCAGGAGTGCGCGGGGGGTCATCTTCACCACGCCCATGAGGGCCTTGTAGCGCGGGTCCGGGATCGAGAGGGTCTTGCCGCGGGCCAGGTCGGTGAGGGCGGCGGCGACCAGCTTGTCCGCGTCCAGCCACATCCACTTGGGGATGTTGTCCGTGCCCATCCCGGCCCGCTGGTGGAACTCGGTGCGCACGAACCCCGGGCACAGCGCCATGAGCCGGATCCCGGTCCCGGCCAGGTCCCGCGCCACGCCCTGGGTGAACTGGACGACCCACGCCTTGGACGCGCCGTACGTGCCGCGCGGCACGAACGCGGCCACCGAGGCGACGTTGACGACACCGCCGCGCCGCCGCTCCCGCATGGCCGCGGTCGCCGCCGACGTCAGCCGGAGCACCGCCTCGCAGTGCACCTTCAGCATCGTCAGCTCGTCGGCGAGGGAGACCTCCAGGAACTGGCCCTTGTTGCCGAACCCGGCGTTGTTGACGAGGAGGTCGACGGGGTCGCGGCGGCTGGCGAGCCGTTCCTCGACGGCGGTGATGCCGTCCTCCGTGGCGAGGTCGGCGGTCAGGACCTCCGCCTCGATGCCGTGCCGGTCGTGCAGCTCGGTCGCCTGCTCCCGCAGCCGCTTCGTGTCACGCGCCACCAGGACGAGGCTGTAGCCGTCGGCGGCCAGGCGCCGGGCGAAGGCGGCACCGATACCCGCGGTCGCACCCGTGATGAGAGCCGTAGTCATGGACCAAGGCTAGTGAGGCCGGGGGCGCCCGCGCGCCACGCACCCCCGGTGCGGTGCCCGCGCGAGCGCCCCTCCATGTCAATCGCCGTGCTTCGCCACGTACTTACGGGCCTTCGTGGCCAGCTCGGGGTGGAGCGCGTCCCCCGCCTCCAGGAGCCGCGGCAGCAGCGCGCGCTCCGTCGTCACGGCACGGAACTGGAGCGCGACGGTGATCTCGTGGTCCGGCCGGTGCACGACCTCGACCGGGTCCCCGGTCTGGATCTCGCCCGGCTCCAGCACCCGCAGGTACGCGCCGGGCAGCACCGCCCGCGTGAACCGCCGCACCCAGCCCCGCTCGCCGATGTGCCCCTGGAACGTCCGGCACGGGATGCGGGCCGAGGTGACCTCCAGGAGCAGCCGCGGGCCGACGCGCCACCGCTCGCCGATGAGCGCGCCGTTCACGTCCACGCCCGTCGTGGTGAGGTTCTCGCCGAAGGCGCCGTTGGCGAACTGCCGGTCGAGGACCCGCCCCCACTCGTCGAGGTCCTCGCGCGCGAAGGCGTACACCGCCTGGTCGTTGCCGCCGTGGTGGCGCAGTTCGCAGATCGTGTCCCCGGCGAGCCCGCTGCCGCCTGTCCCCTTGGGACCGGGCGCGCTCACCCGGACGGGCCCCTCCACGGGGCGCTTGTCGATCCCGGTCACGCCCCCGGGCGAGTCGGTGTAGGGCACGGCCTTCGCCTGGCCCACGTTCACGGAGAGAAGCTTCATACGGTCAGGCTAGGCGGCAGGTGCCCAAAGCAGCTACGCAATATTGTGCATTGCGCCCAAGCCTCACTTATGCTCAAGGCATGATCGAGGCCCGTCACCTCCGTGTCCTGCGCGCCGTGGCCGCCACCGGCTCCTTCTCGGCGGCGGCCCGCGAGCTCGGCTGCACCCAGCCCGCCGTCAGCCAGCAGATGAAGGCCCTGGAGATGTCGACGGGCACGCCGCTGCTGATCCGCACGGGCCGCGAGATGCGCCTCACCCAGGCCGGCGAGGCCCTGGTCCGGCACGCCGCGACCATCCTCGCCGGGCTCACCGCGGCCGAGGAGGAGGTCGCCGCGATCGCCGGGCTCCGCGCGGGCCGGGTCCGGCTGGTCTCCTTCCCCAGCGGCTCCTCCTCGCTCGTCCCCGGCGCCCTCGCCGCCCTGCGCGCGGCGCACCCCGGCACCCGCGTCTCGCTGGAGGAGGCCGAGCCGCCGCGCTCGGTGGAGATGCTCCGCGAGGGCGACTGCGACGTGGCGGTGGCCTTCCGGTACGAGGGGGCCGGGGCCACCGAGGAGTGGGACGACCTCGTCGTCCGGCCGCTGCTCGCCGACCGGCTCGTCGGCCTCGTGCCGGAGGGCCACCGCCTGGCGAAGGCGGACGCCGTCACGATCGGTGAACTGGCGGACGAGTCGTGGATCGCGGGCTGCCCGCGCTGCCGCCGCCAGCTCGTCGAGGTCTGCCGGGGCGCGGGCTTCGAACCCCGTATCGACTTCGCGACGGACGACTACCCGGCGGTGATCGGCCTGGTCGGCGCCGGGCTCGGCGTGGCGGTGCTGCCCGAGCTCGCCCTGGAGTCGGTGCGCGCCAAGGGGGCCCGCGCGGTGGCGGTGGAGCCGGCCGTGCGGCGCGAGATCGTCGCGCTCACCCTGCCCGACCTGGCGCAGGTGCCGGCGGTGGCGGCGACGCTCGACCACCTCACGGGCGTCGCGACGGCGGGCCGGAGGCCCTGAGCCGGGGCCTCCGGCCCCAGCAGAAACGTTCCTTCACGGAGTCAGGGGGCCGGACTGCGCCCGCCTCCGCCCGTACTGGACGCGCCGACGCCGGTACTGGGCGTACCGGATGTACTGGATGTACTCGATGTGCTCGATGTATCGGGTCTACCGGATGTGTCGGACATCCTGGGCGCACCGGCCGTGCTGGATGCACCGGCCGTGCTGGTCGCGCCGGCCGTACTGGCCGCCGTGACCAGGCGGTTCCGGGCGCGGCCCATCAGCTCCTCGCGCTCGTCCTCGGTCAGGCCGCCCCACACGCCGTACGGCTCCCGTACCGCGAGCGCGTGCGCGGCGCACTCCGCGCGCACCGGGCACCGCATGCAGACCTCCTTGGCCGAGTTCTCGCGCGCGCTCCGCGCCGCACCGCGCTCGCCCTCCGGGTGGAAGAAGAGCGAGCTGTCCACCCCACGGCAGGCCGCGAGGAGCTGCCAGTCCCACAGATCAGCGTTCGGTCCGGGGAGGCGGGAGAAATCTGCCATTGCGTGTCTCCTGTGTAGCCGTGGTGACGCGGACGGTGCCCATGACCGTACATCTACTGTCTAAGGAGATGAAAATATGACTCATTGCGAATCTAGCCACAGACACCTTGAAAAGGGAAGAAAAGCCGCTAAATGGGGCATAGACCGCAATAGGCGATGTACCGGTCCGTGCTGTCTGTGCCGTGTCCGCGCCCTCACGTAGAGTGCCGAAGGTGGCTGACCGACCCGTAACTCTTTCGAGTGACCGTCGTTGAGAGTGCGGAGGCGGTTGAAACAACAAGCGCTCGGGCAGATGTCCGAGAGCGTCAACCGCTCAGGTGACGACTTGTACCAGCCTGGAGGCTCAAGGTGACGCGCATCAGCTGCGGAGGGCGGCCATGACATCCGTCCTCGTCTGCGACGACTCCCCGCTCGCCCGAGAGGCGCTGCGCCGCGCGGTCGCGACCGTGCCCGGCGTCGAGCGTGTGACGACAGCGGCCAACGGCGAGGAAGTCCTCCGCCGCTGGGGCGCCGACCGCTCGGACCTGATCCTGATGGACGTACGCATGCCCGGTCTGGGCGGCGTCGAGACCGTGCGGCGGCTGCTCTCCGCCGACCCCGGCGCGCGCATCATCATGCTCACCGTCGCCGAGGACCTGGACGGGGTCGCGCTCGCGGTCGCCGCGGGCGCCCGCGGCTATCTGCACAAGGACGCCTCGCGCGCCGAGCTGCGCGCGACCGTCACGCAGGCCCTCGCCGACCCGACCTGGCGGCTGGCGCCGCGGCGGCTGCGCTCCGCCGAGATGGGCGCCGCGCCCACGCTCACCGCGCGTGAGATCCAGGTGCTCGAGGGCATGAGCCACGGCCGGTCCAACGCGGAGATCGGGCGCGAGCTCTTCCTCTCCGAGGACACGGTGAAGACCCACGCCAGGCGTCTGTTCAAGAAGCTCGGCGCCTCGGACCGCGCGCACGCGGTGGCGCTCGGCTTCCGCTGGGGCCTGGTTCGCTAGGTGGGTCGTCGCGGGGGCATGGCGTTCCCCGCCCGCCGCGCGGCGGGCGGGGCCATGGACGCCCGTCACCGCCCGCTCCGGGAGCGGCTTGTGGCGCTTCGCCGCCGATGCCGCATCCTTGAGGTGTGGAGTTCCTTGGGGACGAGTCGGCCGAGCGGAAGGGGAGGGTGCGGGAGATGAGCTTCGGCGCACCTGCTCATAACGCTTCGGCGCACAACTACGGACGCGGTGCCGCGGAACAGCCGGCGCCAAGGCACCATGGACCGATGCGCGAGAACAAGACGACGGTGATCGGTGCCCTCGTCCTTCGCGCCGTCGAGGGCGACGAGCAGGCCACGCACGACCTCCTGGCCCACGTCCACCCCCTCGCCCTCCGCTACTGCCGCACCCGGCTGTCCCGGCTGCCGGGTGACGCCCGCCACTTCGTGGAGGACCTCGCGCAGGAAGTCTGCGTGGCGGTCCTGCTCGCGCTGCCGCGCTACCGCGACACGGGGCGGCCCTTCGAAGCCTTCGTCTTCGCCATCGCCGCGCACAAGGTCGCGGACCTCCAGCGGGCCGCGATGCGGCACCCGGGCTCGACCGCTGTCCCCTCGGACGAGATGCCCGAGCGCCCGGACGACTCCCTCGGCCCCGAGGAGCGGGCGCTGCTCAGCAGCGACGCCGAGTGGGCCAAGAAGCTGCTCGCCAACCTCCCCGAGAACCAGCGTGAGCTGCTGCTCCTGCGCGTCGCCGTCGGCCTGACGGCGGAGGAGACCGGGCAGGTGCTCGGCATGTCCCCCGGCGCCGTCCGGGTCGCCCAGCACCGGGCCCTGAGCCGCCTGCGCGCCCTGGCCGAGCAGTAGCTTTCCGGCTTCCGCCGGGCGGTGGCGCAGCCGTATTTCTTCCGCCGCGACGGCGGGAAGCCCGACGAGCCTGTCCGGCGGTGCCGGGCAAACCCCAGTTGGGACGGGCCACGGTCCTGCCCTGTACGAATCTACGAAGCCCCGGGCCGCCGGGAACGGTGGAATGAGAGAGCCCTGCTTCCCGTTAGCATGGACATCCGCACCGATCAAGGCCATTTGGGGAAGGTGTCATGACTGCCAACGTCGACGGAGTGCCCGAGAAATTCGCGACACTCGGGCTGACCTACGACGACGTGCTGCTGCTGCCGGGCGCGTCGGACATGGCGCCCGGTGACATCGACACCGCCTCGTACGTCTCGAAGAACGTCCGGGTGAACGTCCCGCTGCTGTCGGCGGCCATGGACAAGGTCACCGAGTCCCGCATGGCCATCGCCATGGCCCGCCAGGGCGGCGTCGGCGTGCTGCACCGCAACCTGTCGATCGCCGACCAGGCCAACCAGGTCGACCTGGTCAAGCGCTCCGAGTCCGGCATGGTCACCGACCCCATCACGGTGCACCCGGACGCCACGCTCGCCGAGGCCGACGCGATCTGCGCCAAGTTCCGCATCAGCGGCGTCCCGGTGACCGACGGCGCGGGCAAGCTGCTCGGCATCGTCACCAACCGCGACATGGCCTTCGAGGCGGACCGCTCCCGGCAGGTCCGCGAGGTCATGACGCCGATGCCGCTGGTCACCGGCAAGGTCGGCATCTCCGGCGTGGACGCCATGGAGCTGCTGCGCCGCCACAAGATCGAGAAGCTGCCGCTGGTCGACGACAGCGGCGTCCTCAAGGGCCTGATCACGGTCAAGGACTTCGTGAAGGCCGAGAAGTACCCGCACGCCGCCAAGGACGCCGAGGGCCGCCTCATCGTCGGTGCCGCCGTGGGTGTCGCCGGCGACGCCTTCGAGCGCGCCCAGGCGCTCATCGAGGCGGGCGTCGACTTCATCGTCGTCGACACCGCGCACGGCCACTCCCGCCTGGTCGGCGACATGGTCGCCAAGATCAAGTCGAACTCCGGCGGCGTCGACGTCATCGGCGGCAACGTCGCCACCCGCGAGGGCGCCCAGGCGCTCATCGACGCCGGTGTCGACGGCATCAAGGTGGGCGTCGGCCCGGGCTCCATCTGCACCACCCGCGTCGTCGCCGGCATCGGCGTACCGCAGGTGACCGCCATCTACGAGGCGTCGCTCGCCGCCAAGGAGGCCGGCGTCCCGGTCATCGGCGACGGCGGCCTGCAGTACTCCGGCGACATCGCCAAGGCGCTCGTCGCCGGCGCCGACACGGTCATGCTGGGCTCGCTGCTCGCGGGCTGCGAGGAGTCCCCGGGCGAGCTGCTGTTCATCAACGGCAAGCAGTTCAAGTCGTACCGCGGCATGGGCTCCCTGGGCGCCATGCAGTCCCGCGGTGAGCAGCGCTCCTTCTCCAAGGACCGGTACTTCCAGGAGGGCGTCGCCTCCGACGAGAAGCTCGTGCCCGAGGGCATCGAGGGCCAGGTCCCCTACCGCGGTCCGCTGTCGGCCGTCGTGCACCAGCTCGTGGGCGGTCTGCGCCAGTCGATGTTCTACGTGGGCGGCCGTACGGTCCCCGAGCTCCAGGACCGCGGCCGCTTCGTCCGGATCACCTCGGCGGGGCTCAAGGAGAGCCACCCGCACGACATCCAGATGACGGTCGAGGCGCCGAACTACAGCGGTAAGAAGTAAGCCGAGAGCAGCGCGAACGGCGCGCACGCGCGCGTGGGGGCGGCCCGGGAATCCCCGGGCCGCCCCCACGCGCGTGTGTCGGGGATACTGGAACGGCATACGGAGTGCCGTAGGAAAGCTGAAGGGCCACACCAGTGACTGAGATCGAGATCGGGCGCGGCAAGCGCGGCCGCCGGGCGTACGCCTTCGACGACATCGCCGTCGTACCGAGTCGGCGCACCCGCGACCCGAAGGAGGTCTCGATCGCCTGGCAGATCGACGCCTACCGCTTCGAGCTGCCCTTCCTCGCGGCCCCCATGGACTCCGTGGTGTCGCCCGCGACCGCCATCCGCATCGGCGAGCTCGGCGGCCTCGGCGTGCTGAACCTCGAAGGCCTGTGGACGCGGTACGAGGACCCGCAGCCGCTGCTCGACGAGATCGCGGAGCTGCCCGCCGAGGCCGCGACGCGCCGCCTCCAGGAGATCTACGCCGCGCCCATCAAGGAGGAGCTGATCGGGCAGCGCATCAAGGAGGTGCGCGACTCCGGCGTCGTCACCGCCGCCGCGCTCTCCCCGCAGCGCACCGCCCAGTTCTCCAAGGCCGTCGTGGACGCGGGCGTGGACATCTTCGTGATCCGCGGCACGACCGTCTCGGCCGAGCACGTCTCCGGCGCCGCCGAGCCGCTGAACCTGAAGCAGTTCATCTACGAGCTGGACGTCCCGGTCATCGTCGGCGGCTGCGCCACGTACACCGCGGCCCTGCACCTGATGCGCACCGGCGCGGCCGGCGTCCTCGTCGGCTTCGGCGGCGGCGCCGCGCACACCACGCGCAACGTCCTGGGCATCCAGGTCCCCATGGCCACCGCGGTGGCCGACGTCGCCGCCGCCCGCCGGGACTACATGGACGAGTCCGGCGGCCGCTACGTGCACGTCATCGCCGACGGCGGCGTGGGCTGGTCGGGCGACCTGCCCAAGGCCATCGCCTGCGGCGCGGACGCCGTGATGGTGGGCTCCCCGCTGGCGCGCGCCACGGACGCGCCGGGCAAGGGCCACCACTGGGGCATGGAGGCCGTCCACGAGGACGTGCCGCGCGGCAAGAAGGTCGACCTGGGCACGGTCGGCACCACCGAGGAGATCCTCACCGGCCCGTCGCACATCCCCGACGGCTCGATGAACTTCTTCGGGGCGCTGCGCCGCGCGATGGCCACGACCGGCTACAGCGAGCTCAAGGAGTTCCAGCGCGTCGAGGTCACGGTGGCGGACTCGCAGCACAAGCGGTGACGTTCCCCCGGCACTGAGCGCACGACCCACGAAAAGGGGCCCGGGCCCGCCGTCAGGCGGACTCGGACCCCTTTTTCGTACCCGTAGCCGTAGCCGTACTGCGTACAGGAGTACGGCTACGGGTACGCCGTCACTGCGCGGCGCGCTTGGCGCTGCCGAAGGCGGCCACCGCGGCGATCGCGAAGAACACGAACGTCATGGCGTCGGCCTCCTCCTTCCAGGCCTTCTGCAGGACGTCGAAGTGGTCGACGAAGATGTCCGTGAAGCTCATGTTGAACTTGTCGGCGATGACCGCGGCCGCGCCGATGAGCTGCCCCAGGTAGACGGCGCCGAGCGACAGGGCGGCCGCGATCACGCCCAGCACGGGGTTGCGGCCCCCGGTCTTGCCGGCGGCCAGGCCCACGAGGAAGCCGACGCCGACCGCGGCCCAGCCGATCTCGTGCTCGGTGGCTCCGATGACCGCGCCGTACACGCCCGCGGCGACCAGGGCGGTCACCAGGGCGACCGCCAGGCCCAGGCCCACGTTGTCCCGGGCGGGAGCGGGCGGGGCGGGCACCATGTGGGGCTGCTGGTAGCCGTTCTGCTGCGGGAAGGCGGCGTACGGCTGCTGGGGCGGGTGCGGCTGCTGGGGGTGGCCGTAGCCGGGCTGGCCGTAGGGCTGCTGCGGCTGCTGGTAGCCGTAGGGCTGGCCCTGCTGGCCTGGAGGCGTGGGCTGCGTCATCTGGAGTCCCCCTGAGACATGAGCGCACTGGTGTGCGGTAAATGGCTGGATCCGCACGGTAGCAGCAGCGGCCGACGGGTCCCAGGGGGTTGCCGTGGGTCAGAGGCGGTGGGCCGCGCCCGCCGGGGTGGCGCCCCGGGTGTCCAGGAGCAGTTGGGCCTTGACGGCGAGCCCCTGGAGGTCGTAGGTGCGGTGGTGCTGGAGCAGGATCGTCAGATCGGCCTCGGCGGCCACGTCGTACAGGCTGTCCGCGCGGGGCACCGGATGGCCGAGAACGTTCCAATGGGCGACATAAGGGTCGTGGTAGCTGACAGCGGCGCCGAGCTGCATGAGGCGGACCGCGATCTCCTGGGCGGGGGCGCCCTGCTGGTCGGAGACGTCCGGCTTGTACGTGACACCGAGCAGCAGCACCCGGGCGCCGCGGGCGGACTTGCCGTGCTCGTTGAGCAGGGCGGCGGCGCGCTGGATCACATAGCCGGGCATGCGGTCGTTGACCTGCTGCGCGAGCTCCACCAGGCGCAGCGGGCGGGTGCCGTGGGCCGGGCTCGGCACGTCCAGGGCGGTGCCGTGGCCGCCGACCCCGGGGCCCGGGCGGAAGGCCTGGAAGCCGAACGGCTTGGTCTCGGCGCAGCGGATGACGTCCCACAGGTCGATGCCGAGGTCGTGGCAGAACACGGCCATCTCGTTGACCAGGGCCATGTTCACGTGCCGGTAGTTGGTCTCCAGGAGGTGCACGGTCTCCGCCTCCCGCGGCCCCCGCGCGCGGACGACCTTGTCGGTGAGGCGGCCGTAGAAGGCGGCCGCGGACTCGGTGCAGGCGGGGGTGAGGCCGCCGATGACCTTGGGGGTGGCCGCGTAGCCGTGGGTGCGGTTGCCGGGGTCCAGGCGGCCGGGGGAGTGGGCGAGGTGGAAGTCGCGCCCCGCGCGCAGGCCGGAGCCCTCTTCGAGCAGGGGGCGGAGGAACTCCTCCGTGGTGCCCGGGTAGGCGGGGGACTCCAGGATGACCGTGGTGTGCGGGCGCAGCCGCGCCGCCAGTGCGCGGGCGGCCTCGGCCACATGGCTGAGGTCCAGCGTGCGGTCCGCGGCCTGGGGCGTGGGCGCGCAGATGACGGCCGTGCGGACGCGGCCCAGTTCGGCCGGGTCGGTCGTCGGCCGGAAGCCGCCCGCCAGCATCCGGCGGACGTCGGCGGCGGTGAGGGTGCCCTCGGCGCCGTCGCCGGGAAGTCGGCCGCTCGCCAGCTCGGGCGCGCGGACGGGGTCGTAGCCGATGGTGGCGATGCCGCTGTGGGCGGCGGCCTGCGCCAGGGGCAGGCCGAGGTGGCCGAGGCCGATGACGGCGAGGTCTGCTGGCATGGCGGTGAGGCGCCCTTCCCAATAGCCGGAGCGGGACGATGACGCAAGCCCTGTGGACAAGATGCGGCAGCGCAATGTCAGACTAGGAGTAAATATGACCGATTTGCGGTATTGGACTCCTCTCGGCGTCGGAGTGTTGTCCACAGGCGGTGGCTGAACTCGGCGAGCGCGAGAAGAATCTGGGCATGATGTGAGCGCGACCACACCCGACGACCGCGGGAGGCAGCGGTGAGGACAGCGACTCTGGGGCCGGCGGAGCGGGCCGAGGCACTCGCGGGCATGGCCGAGCGCGAGCTGGACGTTCTCGTGGTGGGCGGCGGGGTGGTCGGCGCGGGCACCGCGCTCGACGCCGTGACCCGGGGCCTGCGCACGGGCCTGGTCGAGGCCAGGGACTGGGCGTCGGGCACGTCGAGCCGGTCCAGCAAGCTGATCCACGGCGGCCTGCGCTATCTGGAGATGCTGGACTTCGCGCTGGTCCGCGAGGCCCTCAAGGAGCGCGGCCTGCTCCTGGAGCGCCTCGCCCCGCACCTGGTGAAGCCGGTGCCGTTCCTCTATCCCCTGCGGCACCAGGCCTGGGAGCGGTTCTACGCCGGATCGGGCGTCGCGCTGTACGACGCGATGTCGATGGCCCGCGGCCACGGCAGGGGCCTGCCCGTGCACCGCCACCTGACCCGGCGTCACGCCCTGCGCGTGGCCCCCTGCCTGAAGAAGGACGCCCTCGTCGGGGCCCTGCAGTACTACGACGCCCAGATGGACGACGCCCGCTACGTGGCCACGCTCGTGCGCACCGCCGCGGCGTACGGCGCCAAGGCCGCCAACCGCGCGCGGGTGACGGGCTTCCTCCGCGAGGGCGAGCGCGTGGTCGGCGCCCGCGTCCAGGACGTCGAGGCGGGCGGGGAGTACGAGATCCGGGCCAAGCAGATCGTGAACGCCACGGGGGTGTGGACGGACGACACCCAGGCGATGGTCGGCGACCGCGGCCAGTTCCACGTCCGGGCCTCCAAGGGCATCCATCTGGTCGTACCGAAGGACCGGATCCACTCGACCACGGGCCTGATCCTGCGCACGGAGAAGAGCGTCCTGTTCGTCATCCCCTGGGGCAGGCACTGGATCATCGGCACCACCGACACGGACTGGGACCTGGACAAGGCCCACCCGGCGGCCTCCAGCGCGGACATCGACTACCTCCTGGAGCACGTCAACGCGGTCCTCGCCGTCCCGCTCTCGCGCGACGACGTCCAGGGGGTGTACGCGGGGCTGCGCCCGCTGCTCGCCGGCGAGTCGGACGCCACCAGCAAGCTCTCCCGGGAGCACACGGTCGCGCACCCCGCGCCCGGCCTCGTCGTCATCGCGGGCGGCAAGTACACGACGTACCGCGTCATGGCCAAGGACGCCGTGGACGAGGCGGTGCACGGCCTGGACCAGCGCGTCGCGGAGTGCGTCACGGAGGACATCCCGCTCGTCGGGGCCGAGGGGTACCGCGCGCTGTGGAACGCCCGAGCGGGCACCGCCGCCCGCACCGGGCTGCACGTGGTGCGCGTGGAGCACCTGTTGAACCGCTACGGCTCGCTCGCGGAGGAGGTCCTCGAACTCATCGAGAAGGACGCCTCGCTCGGCGCCCCGCTGCACGCCGCCGACGACTATCTGCGCGCCGAGATCGTCTACGCCGCCTCCCACGAGGGCGCCCGGCACCTGGACGACGTCCTCACGCGCCGCACCCGCATCTCCATCGAGACCTTCGACCGCGGCACGCGCAGCGCCCGGGAGTGCGCGGAGCTGATGGCGCCCGTCCTCGGCTGGGACGAGGACCAGATCGAGCGCGAGGTCCAGCACTACGAGAAGCGGGTGGAGGCCGAGCGCGAGTCCCAGCGCCAGCCGGACGACCTGACGGCGGACGCGGCCCGGCTCGGGGCACCGGACATCGTGCCGCTGGAGAGCTGACGTCCTTTTAGGGGCGGGAGTGGGGCTTGTCAAGCACGGACACGCCGGAGTTGGGTCGGTTTAGCCTGAGGAGGGCTGTCAAGGGGCATATGACCAGAGGGGTTTGGGGTGGTGCGCCGGGGTTCACTCGGGCCCGTAGCCAGGGGCGAAGTCCACGATGTGGGACATCTGACCCGCGGCATTGACCGGTCCCGGGGTGAGGGACAATGAAGGCTCTGTCAGGGCGGGTTGTGCGGGTAGTTGAGGGGACGCATGTCGGAGGCGGAGCAGACGGGCGGGGCCCGTCAGGATCAGAGCGCGCGTCTCCTCGCGGGGCGGTACCGGCTCGGTGACGTGCTCGGCCGGGGCGGCATGGGCACGGTCTGGCGGGCGAAGGACGAGACGCTGGGCCGCACGGTCGCGGTGAAGGAGCTGCGCTTCCCGTCGAGCATCGACGAAGAGGAGAAGCGGCGCCTCATCACGCGCACCCTGCGCGAGGCCAAGGCCATCGCGCGCATCCGCAACACCGGCGCCGTGACGGTCTACGACGTGGTCGACGAGGACGACCGCCCCTGGATCGTGATGGAGCTGGTCGAGGGCAAGTCCCTCGCCGAGGCCGTCCGCGAGGACGGGCTGCTCACGCCGAAGCGCGCGGCCGAGGTCGGGCTCGCCGTGCTCGACGTGCTGCGCTCCGCGCACCGCGAGGGCATCCTGCACCGCGACGTCAAGCCGTCCAACGTCCTCATCGCCGAGGACGGCCGCGTCGTCCTCACCGACTTCGGCATCGCCCAGGTCGAGGGCGACCCGTCCATCACCTCGACCGGCATGCTCGTCGGCGCCCCCTCCTACATCTCGCCCGAGCGGGCGCGCGGCCACAAGCCCGGGCCCGCGGCGGACCTGTGGTCGCTCGGCGGCCTCATCTACGCGGCGGTGGAGGGCGTGCCGCCGTACGACAAGGGGTCGGCCATCGCGACGCTCACCGCCGTGATGACCGAGGCCGTCGAACCGCCGCGGCACGCCGGTCCCCTGCTGGAGAAGGTCATCTACGGCCTGCTCGCGAAGGACCCCGAGCAGCGGCTCGACGAGGCGAGCGCCCGCAGGTTGCTCCAGGACGTGATCAACGCCCCCGAGTCGGCGGTCGGCAAGCGGCCCGACGACCCGGCGGACGCGACGAAGGTCGTGCCCCTGCCGCCGGTGCCCCCGGCGCCCGCGCAGGCACCCGGCGGGTCCGGAGGCCGCAAGGGCGAGGAGGCGGCGGAGCGGCTGAAGGGCGCGTTCCGCTCGGTGCGCAAGAAGGCGGCCGCCGCGACCGGCTCCACGCCGGCCGGGGGCTTCCCCGCGGACCCGGGCACGCGCGGCGGGGCCGCCGCCGTGGACAGCCCGGCCGGTGGCGCCACCGGTGCGACGCGTGCCCCGGGTGCCGCCGGCGGCGCGGCCGCGCCGGGCAGGCGCCCGGCGGACACGGGCGCCGGGGCGGGCGCGAGCGCGGCCACCGGCGCGGGTGCCGCCTCGCTTCCGGCCCCGCGCTCGGGCGACGCCGGGCCGGCCTTCGGCTCCGGGAGCGGAGCCCCCGCGTCATCCGCGACGACCCGCGTCACCGCGACCGGTGCCGGAGCCGCGACCGGTGCCCCGGCGGTGGCGAACGCGCGGTCGGTGGGCGGTGGCTCCCCGCACGCCCCCGCCTCCCCCCGGCCCGGCACCCCGCCCAAGCCGCCCGTCAGGGCGCCGCTGACGGACGTGGTGCCGCGGCGCACGCTCGTGGTGATCGCGGTCGTGGTCGTGCTCGCCGTGCTCGGTACGGTGCTGGCCTTCGCGCTCAGTGGCGACGGGGACGACAAGGGCGACAAGAGCGGTGACACGGCGGCGTCCAGCGGCGCGACCGCGGGCGGCGACGGCAAGGACAAGGGCTCCGGCGAGGACGGGAAGTCCGGCGGCACGGGCACGGACGACGGCAAGGGCGGTCAGGGCCAGGACTCCGGCAAGGACCCGGGCAAGGACGCCGGGAAGGGCGACGGCAAGGACGACGGCTCCGGCCAGGGCGCGCCCATAGGCGGCGGCGACAAGGGCAAGGACGACGGCGCGGCCACGACGCACAAGCACCCGCAGGGCTTCTCGATCGGCCTGCCCCAGGGCTGGCGGTACGCGACGACGGACCGGGCGGGCGCGCGCTTCACGGGACCGGACGGCCAGAAGCTGCTCGTCGGCTGGACCACGACGCCCAAGGACGACCCGGTGGCGGACTGGAAGAACCAGGAGTCGGCCATGCGCCGGGCGGAGTACAAGCGGCTCCGCATAGAGAAGGTGGGCTTCCGCGGCTGGAACACGGCCGACTGGGAGTTCACCTACGTCGACGGGGGCACCCGGTACCGCACGGTGGACCGCGGCTTCGTGGTCAACGGCGGCCTCGGCTACGGCCTGATGTACACGGCGAAGGCCGACGACTGGGACAGCGACCGGCGCCGGGACACCTGGGGGACGTTCACGCGGACGTTCCAGCCCAAGAAGTGACACGCCGGACCTGACACCGCGGAGGTGGCGTCGAACCCGCGAGCGAACCGGTGAGATCTGGCATCCCGTCAATACGGTCGCGCCGGGAGACGTATCGTGAGTGCTTGCGGAGGGTAAGCAGCCGCAACGAGCCGTAAAACGAGCGGAATTGACCACCGGGCGGTTGGGGGAGGCATCGTGGAGGACTATGCGGGACGGGTACTCGCCGACCGCTACCGCCTGCCGCTGCCGCCGGCCGAAGCGTACGAGTTCGCCGAGACCCGCGCCTTCGACACCTACAGCGGCCAGGAAGTCCTGGTCAGGCAGGTGCCGTTGCCCGAGGTCGTCGAGGCGGAGGTGGTCGGCGACGAGGGCTTCGGCGACGGCGACCTCAGCGACGTGCTGCCCGGCGGGCTGCCCGAGGGGTTCAGGAGCGCGGGCTCCGCGGCGCCGGGCGCGCGCGGGGAGCGGAGCGCGGGCGCGCGGGCCACCCGCAGGCCGAGCGATCCGGCGGTGCGCCGGGCCATCGAGGCGGCGCAGGCCGCCGCGCGCGTCCCCGACCACCCGCGCCTGGACCAGGTCTTCGACGTGTTCGCGGAGGACGGCTCGCTGTGGATAGTCAGTGAGCTGGTGGCCGCCCGGCCGCTCGCGGCGCTGCTCGCCGACAAGCCGCTGAACCCGTTCCGCGCGGCGGAGGTGGCCGCCGACGTCGTCACCGCGCTGCGCGTGCTGCACGCGCACGGTTGGGTCCACCGGAACATCACCGCGCGCACGGTCCTCGTCTGCGACGACGGGCGCGTGCTCCTCACGGGCCTCGCCGCGGGCGCGGCCGAGGAGGCGCTGTGCGGGTACGACCCGCGGCCCGAGGGGGAGGACTTCTCCGGCTTCGCCGAGCACCCGGCCGTGGACCACGAGGACGCCCCGGAGGGCCGGGACGCCCCGGACGCCCCGGGGCCGCGGGCCGCCGCGCCCCACCGCGAGCCGCGGGAGCGTGCCGCGCCCGCCCACGAGCACGGGAACCGCCCCGCATCCGGGACCGACGCCCAGGCCGACTACGACGCCGACCTGCGGGCCGCGCGGGCCGGGGCCATCGCCGCGTACCGCGCGGGCGCGGCCCGGGCCGCCACCCACGTGACCGGCCCGGACGCCGCGGTGGACGTCGACCGGGGCCCCGGGGACGCCGAGGCCGCATCCGGCCGCATCACGGACCCGTACGGCGTCCGGGGCAACCCCTACGGCGCCCGGGAGAAGAGGCCCTGGCACGGCGCCGTGCCGCGTACCGAGGTGCCCGCGCAGGGCGGCGCGCACCACCCCCGCCTGACCAAGCAGACCCCGCCCGGACACCGCGCGCGCCACGACGACGCGTACGACCGCGGCGACCGGCCCGTGTTCGAGCACGGCGACCCGTACGCGCACGAGCGCGAGCAGGAGCGCGAGCGCGACGACGCGTACGGGACGGCCGACGGGCACGGACCCGACAAGACGTACGACGACACCCACGACACCCACGACTCCCGCGACGCGTACGACTCCTACGACGGCTACGACTCCCGCGACGCCTACGGAACGGACGGCGCGTCCGGCGCGGGCGCCGGGGAGTCCCACGGTGGTGCCGAGAGCGGCGGCCACGCGCACGGGGGCGGCTGGGGCGACCCCGCGGAGGGGCGCGCGCGGCGCGCCCCGGCCGCCGCGCTCGCCGCCGAGCGGGCCCGGCACGCGCGCATGACCGTCGTCGGGCCGGTCACCGAGCGCTGGGCCCCCGAGCAGGCCGGGCCGGTGCACGAGAACTGGCAGCTCGCCGCGCCCATCGGACCCGCCACCGACCTGTGGGCGCTGGGCGCGCTCCTCTTCCGCGCCGTTCAGGGGCACGCCCCGTACCCGGAGGAGTCCACCGCCGAGCTGGTGCAGTTGGTGTGCGCGGAGCCGCCCGCGTTCGCCGAGGAGTGCGGGCCGCTGCGGCCCGTCGTGGAGTCGTTGCTGCGTCAGGACCCGACCGAGCGCATCGACTTCGAGGAGCTGAGCGGCTGGCTGCGCTCCCTGGTGCGGTCCGCGCCCGAGCCGGACGCGGGCGTGCACGTGGTCCCGGCGCCACCGTACGACGGCGGCAGGCTGCCCGTGGTGCGCCGCAGGGGCGAGGTCGTGCGCAAGCGGCGCGCGCCCGCGCCGGTCGCCACGGGCGGCGACCACGGCCGCCACAAGCGCGGCCGGGACACCAAGCCGGTGCGGGTGCCGCGCCCGGAGCGGGCGGCGCGCACCGCGCGCGGGCCGCGTTCGCTCGGCCGCGTGCTGCTCCTGGTGATACTGGCGGGGCTCGTGGCGGCGGTCGCGTACGCGATGCTGTTCATGCCGAAGGCCGACGAGAACGAGGGCGCGGGGCGTACCGGGAACGCGGGCCGGACCAGCGCCGCGCCGGGCGGCGGACCCGCCGGGGACGACCGGGCGGACGAGGACGGCGAGCCGGGCGGGGACCAGGGCCGGGAAGAGGACGAGAGGCCGCGGGAGACCCCGGACGGCGGCACGTCCCCCGGTTCGCAGGAGCCGCAGACCACCGCGCCCGACCTGGAGCCCGGCTTCGCGCTCCGCAAGGACGCGGAGGGCTTCCGCGTCGCCGTGGCCAGCGGCTGGGACCGGCAGCCCAAGAACGGCCGCGGCCAGGTCCTGTACACGCACGGCAAGTTCGAGCTGCTCGTCGTGCCGGGCCGGGACAGCACCGGGGAGTTCGGCACGGACCCGATGAAGTACCAGAAGGAGGACGAGCGCGAGCTCCAGCCGTTCCGTGACTCGTCCTGGGCCACGTCCAGCGGGATGCGCCGGGTCGACGTGGGCGGCCGCGCCATGGCGGAGGGCCAGTTCACCTGGCAGGGCCCGGACGGTACCGAGGTCTTCGTCCGCAACCTGGCGCTGATCGTGGACGGCGCGTACCACGTGGTCCAGGTCCGCGGCCCGGAGGCCGAGCGGGACGAGGTGGACCGGCTGTACGAGCAGGCGGCGAAGTCCTACCAGGCCGTCAGGTGACGTGCCGGACCTGAGCCGAGGCGCCCGGCACATCTGAAGCGTCGGCCCCTCCGGCCCCGCCCCGGGGCTCCCGCGTCCGCCCGGCCCCGCACGCCGCCCGGAGCGGAACCATCCCGCATCCGGAAGCAGTCACTCCATACGTGGTGAAAGTATGGAAGGACGGCGACGAAAGGCCGGGGAACCGGTGCCGCGCCCGTCTCGGCGCGCTCTCCGTGGACCCCACCCGTTCCGCGCGCCCCCGTGCCTCCTTACCCTTGGCTCTGTCAAGATCCTGGGCCCTGTCAAGACCAACTGCGGGGGAACGTGAATCACATGCAGGGCCTGCTCCTCGCCGGCCGCTACCGGCTCGGTGAGTCCATCGGCTCCGGCGGCATGGGGCGGGTGTGGCGCGCGCGGGACGAGGTGCTCCACCGGGCCGTCGCCGTCAAGGAGCTGACGGCTGCCCAGTGGGTGCAGGAGGCCGACCGCGCGGTCCTGCTGACCCGCACGCAGACGGAGGCCCGCGCCCAGGCGCAGATCAACCACTCGGCGGTCGTCACCGTCCACGACGTCCTGGAGTACGACGACCGGCCGTGGATCGTGATGGAGCTGGTGGAGGGCTGTTCGCTCGCCGACGCCGTCAAGGAGCGAGGGCGCATCGAGGCGCGCGAGGCCGCCCGGATCGGCCTGTGGGTGCTGCGCGCCCTGCGCGCCGCCCACGCGGCCGGGGTGCTGCACCGCGACGTCAAGCCGGGCAACGTGCTCCTGTCGGACGACGGCCGGGTGCTCCTGACCGACTTCGGCATCGCCGCGATCGAGGGCGACAAGACCATCACGCGCACCGGCGAAGTGGTGGGCTCCGTCGACTACCTGGCGCCCGAGCGGGTCAGCGGCGCCAACCCCGGCCCCGCCTCCGACCTGTGGGCGCTCGGCGCGACGCTGTACACGGCGGTCGAGGGCAGCTCGCCGTTCCGGCGCACCTCGCCGCTCGGCACCATGCAGGCCGTCGTGACGGAGGAGCCCGCCCCGCCCGCGCACGCGGACGCCCTCACGCCCGTCATCGCCGCCCTGCTGCGCAAGGACCCGCACGCGCGGCCGGGCGTGGACGAGGCGGAGCAGATGCTGGCGGAGGCCGCGGAGGGGCGGCGGCCCAGCGCGGCCCAGGCGTACGTCCCCGCGCGGACCGTCCGGCAGCCGGCCCCGCCCACCGCCGAGCGCTCGGTCACCCGCGCGCTCGGCAGCCAG
>NZ_BNBT01000010.1 GCF_014656095.1 Streptomyces longispororuber | reverse complement strand
CTCACTAGCGGCGAACATCGCGGCGGCGCCCGATCTGACCTGGCAACCAGTGCTGGTGGCGGGTGGCCTCCCGTAGCACTGCTACTCGCTGTCGAGCTCCTGACGCACCGCCCGGGTCAGCGGACCGAGGTCCGCGTACTCGGCGACGAGGCGACCGAGGACGGCCCAGGTGGATCTGATGCGAGCGATCCGTTGTTCGATCAAGCGCTGCGCTTGGACGCCCGTAACTGGGAACTGCGACGGCGTCCGATCTCGGCCGAGGCCTTGCAGAAGGAACTGTTCATCGGCGAGAGCCGCTCAAGGAACGTTCATTCGTTGACGATTCCCTCTCGTTCGAGAGCTTCCTTGCGGGAGCCAAGAAGGCTGCCCATCGGGCCATGGACGACCACGGTCGTGGCGAGTACGACGAGTTCGTGCTACACGCCGGGGTGGCGATCGAGCGTCTGGCCAAGGCCGTCCTGATCTCGAAGAACCCGATCTACATCGCGGAGATGAAGGGAAGTGCAGAGATGCTCTTCCATCTTGGCGGTCATCGGACGGCAAGCAAGATCCGGACCATCGGCGCAGCCGAGGCCATTGCGCGGCTCAGCATGCTCGACATCCTCCCTGTCGACCGTCAGCTCGACCTGCTGATCGAACTGCGCAACGGAGTCGCCCACACAACCAGCGACGAGCAGGCGAAGTCCCTGCTCCCCACGCTCGCCGGAACAGTCGAGACCCTGCACGCAGAACTGGGCGGTCCCCTGAAAGCGTTTTGGGGACGCTGAACCACCCCAGCCCGCTTGGCCGTTGACCGAGTGCGTAGCCAGGTATACCGAGACGTGCAGGTGCGTCTGAGTCAGGCCCGTCACGCTTTCGAGGATCGCTTCGCAGGTCTTCCCTCAGGCGAAGGACCTCGTCCTCAAGGCGCCTATACCTTCGGAAGGGGACAGTACCGGGCCTATGACCCTTGCTGAAGGCGAGGCGATTGTCCTGCACGTGGCAGGAACCGCGTGCCCTGCCTGCTCAGGCAAGGCTTCGGTCTTCTACGACATGAAGGCTTCATCACCTGACGCAGTCCTTCTGCTCCCTAGCTCCTTCAGGTGCTTCCTATGCAGCCTGGAGCTCAACACGCAAGAAGAGATCTTCGCATCCGGGGCCCGCGTGAGCGCCCTTATGGTCCCGAACCAGGCGGGCAACATCACGCTCGGTGAGTCGTACGACGGTTGACCGAGCTTCCCCGAAGCGCCGGTTCTCTGCCGGACCTTTCGTACGTCACCATGCTTCGTTAGACCTTTCCGCCGGTGCTGAACAGGAGCTCGGCGCGAGCGGTCGGCTATCTACTCGGGCGCCCATGCCTCTGTCGAGCGACACGGCTGGCGTGGTCGGATTTGAGGAACCACTTCCGGGCCGAAGCCAGCCACCAGGTGCCGCAGAAGGCGAGGACGACGCCGACCGCGATGGGGGCGTAGTTGAAGGTCTTGGCGGTGATCGGTGAGCTCTGCGGAAGCATGAACAGCACCGTGATCACCAGGACCCAGGCGACGGCGACGGTGCCGACGATGGTGGACCAGGAGCCGAGGTGCCAGGGGCCGCGTTCGAACCGGTTGCCCTGCCGCAGCCGGAGGTAGGTCGGGATCACGTAGGCGATGTACAGGCCGATGGTGGCGATGGAGGTCACGGCGGCGTACGCGGTGTTGTTCCAGAGGTAGGGCAGGCCGAGGGCGAAGGCGCCGCCGGTGGCGAGCCAGACGGCGTGGGTGGGGGTGCGGGTGCCCGGGTGGAGCTTGTGCCACGTCGTGGAGAAGGGCAGCGCGCCGTCCCGGGAGAAGGCGTAGATCATGCGGGAGTTCGCGGTCACCGAGGCCATGCCGCAGAACAACTGGGCGACGATGATGACGAGCAGTAGCCACTTGCCGGTCGCCACGCCGAGGGCGTCCATCAGGATCTGCGCCGGGGGTACGCCGGTGCTTGATTCGAGGGCGCCGGTGTAGGAGCGGATGGCGTAGGTGAATCCGAAGAGAAGAACGAACCCGGCCACCAGGGAGACGAGGATCGAGCGGACGATGCCCTTGGGCCCCGCGACCGCGGCGTCGATGGTCTCCTCGGTCATGTGGGCGGAGGCGTCGTAGCCGGTGAAGGTGTACTGCGCCATCAGCAGCCCGATCAGCACCACATAGGCGGTCGAGCTGAAGCCGGTGTTGTTGGTGACTTCGCCCAGAACGAAGTGGACGGATTGGTGGTGGTCGGGGACGAAGATGAGAGCACTGCTGATGGCGAGAACGCCGGTGATGTGCCACCAGATGGAGATCTCGTTGAGGAAGGCAACGATGCGTACGCCGAAGGTGTTCAGGATGCCGTGCAGGATGAGGATGGCTCCGAACAGGGTGATCGTGTGCCCCGAGGTGGCGGCGTAGCCGAATTGCAGATCAAGCAAGGCGTTGAGGAAGGTGGCGGCGCCGAAGTCGATGCCCGCGGTGACCGCGATCTGCCCCAGGGTGTTGAACCAGCCGGTGAACCACGCCCACGCCGCTGCGGACCGTTCGGGCGCCATGCGGTGCGCCCAGAAGTAGAGGCCGGCGCTGGTCGGGTAGGAGGAGCAGACCTCGGCCATGGAGAGGCCGACGAACAAGGTCATCAGGCCGACGAACAGCCAGCCCCACATGATGACGGCGGGGCCGCCGGTATTCATGCCGTAGCCGTAGAGGGTCATGCAGCCGGACAGGATGGAGATGATCGTGAAGCTGACGCCGAAGTTGGCGCGGCCGGACATGGAGCGCGACAGGGTCTGTCGGTAGCCGAGCTGCCGGAGGCGCTCTTCGTCCGAGACGCGGGATACATCTAAGGGCACCGGGTTTCCGTCCTTCCGTGTATGACGGGTGTGGCGGTATGGGCGCGCCTTTCAAGGGCGTCGTCGCCGGGGCGGGCTGTAGGCCCAGGCACGGTGGCGCAGGAACAGTTCGCGGGCACGGCCGCAGTAGGCCCACGGGATGCGCGTGGCGTACGGGCCGATCGCGTCGAAGATCTCCGCGGCCTCGTGGTGGCGGTTGGCGAACGACAGCGCGTGCGCAAGGTAGTTGGCGTCGTCGGCGAAGCACGCGTGCGGCCGCGGTGCCCGATAGCGCCACCAGCGCTCCAGCGCCAGGTCGATGTGCGGGCAGTCGACCCATGGATGAATCATCAGCCCGTACGAGTCCTCCTCCTGCTCCTGCCGGCAGCGGTGGACCTCGGCGATCACCACCAGGGGCAGCACCGCGATGGGCAAGCCCTTGGGGGCGATGGCGACTTGCTCCTCGGCCCACCACATCGCCTCGCCCGGGGCGCCGTGGTAGCGGGGGAAGAGGTAGGTGACGACCTCGTGGTGGGCCTCTCGGTTCCAGGGGTCGGTTGTTTCATCTCCTCCCACACGTGGCTGAGCGTGCTGTGGTCGGGCGCGTGGGTGCGCAGCAACGCGAGCATGACCACGAGTGGGGCCACGTCCTGGGGCCACAGGTCGAGCGCGGCACGGCACGTCGCCCAGGCCTCTTCCATCTGCGTCTGGCCGCTGTCACGGCCCGCGATCATCGCGCGTAAGGCCTGTACGTGCGCGAGCAGCGCCAAGGCGTGCGGAGAGTGCGGCTCGGCCTCCGCCCAGGTGTCGGCGAAACGGAGGCGGGCGCCGGCCTCGGCGAGTACCTGAAGGCGGAAGATCCTTCGGTCCCAGTCCGGCCCGGTGGCGATGAGCATCTCTCGTGGCCCTTCCCACCGGCCCATGGCGGCGTCCTCGAGCACGCGTCGTAGGGCCTTGTCGTCTCTGGCCGGGTGTGAGTCAAACATCGTGGACATGGGATCGCTTCTCGCGAGTGAGTGAGCGGGGCCCCTGCCCCGGAATGCACAGCTTCACCGCAGGGGAGTCGGGTGCGACGTTTGCTGTGGTCCCGGAGCAGGGTGCTTTGGGGGGGTGGGACCGCCCCGCTGGGTGCCACGGGGCGGGGTTGTGCAAAGGCCGGGCGGAAACCCTCCTGGTGGTGCCTCGCCCATGCCCGAACCTGTCCTTCTCCGCCTGGGTGGGCATCACGAGTACAGCTACTCTCCCGATGCCCCAAGACGTGCACCTTGCCTGATGCACATGCGAGCCTCGGCTCATCCATCACTACTCCCTCCCCTCCCCGTAGTCGCAAGAGGTGCTTGCGGACCAACTTCGAAGTCAGCACGGGGGCAAGAGGGCGCGAGTGATCGTGGGCGAGGACGCCTTCACCGGTCAGAGGCCTTGCGGCGCTGCTGAGCCCTCACCAGAAGCTCTGAGTGTGTCCGCGCCCATTCAGCGGCAGGAACCATGACTGTCAGGAGTTCTCGGGCCGGCGGCGTCAACCAGTACGTTGTGGTGAAGGGAAAATGTGCCGCTCGTTCGCGCTCGATGAGTTCCCTTTCGGTGAGACGCTGCAGAGTTCGGCACAACGTGCCTTCCTGGATGTGACGGTGGGATCGCCCGGGCCAGTTGCTGGTAGGTGTCCGCGCGCACCGCGTTCAGCAAGTCTGTGTACTGCAAGGGGCCGTCCTGCAGAGCCACAAAGACATCCCAGTACCATTCCCCGTTCACCATGCGCAGAAAATCATGGATCAGTTGCAGATATTCCTCGTCGCGAGGGGTGACTCTTGGTCGCAGGGAACGGCGAAAGAGTGACAGACGGGCGGTCAGGCGGCGGGGTGATTCTGTGGCTTCTGTATTCCCGTCTGCTGAGTGATCTTTGTTCTCATGCACGGGACCCCCTTATTGGTGCCGCACGTATGCTTCGGTTCCACTGACGATCACGCAATGGCTCATCGGCCGGACGCGAGACTCGGGTGGCCGATGGGCGTTACGCGCTTCAACCTTGATGCTCTCGGCGACGCAGCATCGCTCCTCCTCTTGGTCCATACCTGTCCACCTCTTGCCGGGGAAGGGGGCAACATCCCCACCCGCTGTCCTGCATGGCGCTTCACTTTCCTGAGGGTGCGGTCGGGCGCTCAGCCTGCCGACGGTTGTCTCAGTGCCTAACAAGGTGCTACACCGCCCCCGCGATCTCACTTCAAAGCCAGTGCCGCCACGTCGATGACTTCAAGCCAGCCACGGTGGTACGACTTGCGGCAGAAGGTGCGCCCGTCGAGCCGCCTAGGGTTTCCCTCGCTGGCGTAGCAGGATGCATGAGCGGCCGCGGCTCATGCTCATGGGGGTAGGTGCTTGCCAAACGACGAGCTCCGCTATCTACGCGGGATCGGGATGACGATCGAGCTCATCCGGAACAAGAGTGGACATACGCCGTTCTTGTCGCGCTGTTGGACGGCGCGATGAGTCCGTCGGAGCTGCTGCAGCACATCAACAGAGGAAATGTGCGCAATGCGGACCTGTTGAATGAGTGGGTCCTGCATGAGAAGACCCTCGTCGAAACACTGCGGCGGATGGAAGGCGAAGGGCTAATCAGGCGCTGCCCCGCCCCGCCCCGGTGCAAGAGTGCTGCTCGAGAGCTGACTTCCCTGTCGAGGGAATTGATGGACGCACTGCACGAGCCGGCCAGCTGGGCGACGCGCCACGCACGTCTGCTGCTGTCGAACCTGCAAGTTCGCCGAGGGGTGAAACTCGACGAGCGGCCGTCCCGACCCCCTTCAGCCAGTGCGGCTGGAAAGCGCACTCCGAGCCAGGAGCGCTGGCGCAATCTCGGCGTCGCGCTCACGATGCTCCGTCTGCGCTGGAGCTTCCCGGTGATAGCCGGCCTGCGCAACGGCCCACTGCGCCCTACGGATCTTGCCCTGGTCGTCAATGAGGCCATCGACCGCCGCGTCTCCGGTCAGCGAACCCTGTCGGACAAGGTGCTCTGGGACACCCTGCACCGGCTGTCCGCTGATGGCGTGATCATTCATGAAGCGCGGGGGCGCGAGTTCGCCGGAACCACCCGGTGTTCATTGACGGACTCGGGCCGTGAGCTGCTGACAGCTCTTGTTCCCATGGGGCGGTGGGCGGTGCAGCATGAAGACGAGATCATAGAGGCCCTGCGTTCGCGCCATCAAGGACCTGGTTCTGAGTGGACTGATCACTCATAAACTGATGGGTCATCAGGTAGCGTGGGTTAGCGAACTCAAACGCCGCAGGGGGGGGAGTTGTCGGATGTCCACTGAGCGCGGGTGCAGCGGTGATACGGCCGATTTTCCCTTCCCGCCGCGGGAGTTCGGCGGCCCGCCGGAAGCGTACGCCGACAGGCGCGGTGGCTGCCCGCTCGGGCCGGTCATGCTGCCGAGCGGCGATGAGGTCCTCCTGGCCACGACGTACGAAGACGTCAGAGAAGTGCACGCGGACGCCCGCTTCACGCGCAACCTTCGGTACCCCGGCGCTCCCCGCATGCTCGCCGGCCGCGACATCCCGGACGATCCGCACGCTCTCGTCAACATGGACCCTCCCGAACACACTCGGCTGCGGCGTATCGTGCAGTCCGCGTTCACGCCGCGACGAGCCGAGGAGTGGCGGCCGCAGATCCAGACGCTGGCCGACGACTTGCTCGATGCTCTCGCCTCCACCTCGCCGCCCGTCGACCTGATGGACGCCTTCGCCTTCCCTCTTCCGATCAACATCATCTGCCGGTTGCTGGGCGTCCCGGCGCAGGACAGCCCCCGCTTCCGGATGTGGTCGGACGTCTTCCTGTCCACGAGCACGGCCACTGCGGAAGAGCGCCTGAAGGCCGGAGCGGAGTTCGCTGCGTACACCGACAGGCTCATCGCCGAGCGGCGTGAGAAGCCCGGCTCCGACCTGCTCGATGAACTGATCAACGCTCACGACGCCGAGGACCGGCTCAGCGAGGGCGAGCTGGCTCGTATGGTCCGCGGGCTGATCATCGCTGGTCACGAAACCACCGGGCACGTCATCGGCCGAGGTGTCCTGACCCTGCTGCGGCACCGCGACCAACTGGCCGCGGTACGCCGGGAACCCGATGTACTACTCCGCGGAGCTGTCGAAGAGATCCTCCGCACCGAGGTGCCGGGGCATGGGGGCCTGCTGCGCGTGGCCACCGAGGACCTGACCTTGCCGTCCGGGGGTGCAGTATCCAAGGGGCAGGCGGTGCTGGCGCCCGTGGTGGCTGCCAATTACGATCCGCAGCAGTTCCCGAACCCGGACGAGTTCGACATCCGTCGGAACGCTGAGAACCGGCATCTCGCTTTCGGGCACGGCCCTCATTACTGCCTGGGTGCCAATCTCGCACGCGTAGAGATCCAAGTCGCCATCCACTCACTCATCGAGCGCTTCCCTGGACTCGCACTGGCTGTCCCACCCGACAGCCTGCGGTGGACCACTGGCAGCCGCATCTGCAGCCTCGTCGCTCTCCCCGTCACTTGGTAGGAGCGAGAAACGGCTGAGCATCTGTTCGCGTCCGCCAACGGACAGACTGATCAGGCTCTACGCGGCGTTTGTTGTGCTCTAGGACGATTTCCTTGATCTGAAACTTCGTCCTGACTTCGAAGTCGGTCCGCCTGGGTGTCTTGCGGTGAGGGGGCTGGGCCGGAGTAAAGGTGGATGCGCCGGCGTGCGCATGTGCGCCCGGCATGAGTCTGCATCGTTCGTGGGGTGGTGTGGCCATGGGGTCCCCAGTGAGTTGTCGTCGAGGCGAGTGGCGCAGCGTGTGCGCCGGACTCGGCACCGCGGCCGTGCTCCTCTCCGCAGGGTGCAACGGCTCGTCGGCCACCAAGGAGCCCGCTGGCGCCGACTCGCGTGATTCCCGCGCTTCGAGCGTGAAGGAGCCGCATGCCACGATGACGGCGTTCGCCACAGAAGGTGCGAGGAGGAAGGCGACCACGGCCTACCTGGGCATGTGGCGCGACATGGCGGAGGCAGCGAGGAGTTCCGACTGGCGGGCGCCGCGGCTCGCCCGGTACGCGACGGGCGAAGCGCTCAAGGCGATCACGCGCGGAATGTACGCCGACCACCGGAACGGCTTGGTCACAAAGGGAGAGCCGGAGAACTCGCCCAAGATCACCAAGGTCACCCCGGCTGCCGATCCCACCGCGGCGATGATCTCGGATTGTGGTGACTCCTCCCGCTGGCTGAAGTACCGGAAGAGCAACGGTGAGGTGGCCGACGACAAACCCGGCGGACGCCAGGCGATCACGGCCGAAGTGAAGAAGCAGGCCGACGGCAGGTGGAAGGTCACGCGGTTCGCCGTCTGGGAGGTCGGGTCGTGTTGAGACGTACCTGCACCGTGCTGGTCGTGGCGGGAGCCTTGTCCCTGGCTGGCGCTCTTCCTGCGCTGGCCGATCCGGGCTGGGGGAACGTGGACTGTTCGCAGCACCCGCATCCGGGGTGCGAACTCGACGCAGGCAAAGGCCGAGAAGGCGGAAGGAAGGCTCCCCGGCTGGAGGGACGCGGTGCGGCGCCCCGCCCTCGCGGAGGCGAAGGCGGAGGTGGCGGCAACGGTTCACGGGAGCGTGATCCGAACCTGGCGCGGTGTGCGTACGAGCGCAGCGACTACGAGCCGCCGGGCCCGGTGGTGAACGCGGCATACCAGGAGCCGGCAGTCAGCGGTGCCCAACTCGTGGCAGCGGCCGCGCCGGAGCGAGTAGCCGAGCCCGGCTCGGCGGCGCAGGTGGCGGACCCGAGGCCGGGGGAGGAGGGCGCCTGGTACGTCTACAAGTGCTCGTCGAGCGGGTTCCGGGACGCCTTCTACCGGCCCCCGGTGTGGATCCCCGACGGGTTCCAGGACGACGCCGGTGGCTCTCCTACGCCGTCTCCCGAGCAGGTGGCCCAGCGGGCGCGCGGGCAGCTCCGGCTTCCCCCTCCCGCGATCAGGACCAACCCGCCGGTCGAGCAGCTGGTCGGTCTGCCGACGTGGCTGTGGCTGGCCCGCGGGGCCTGGCGGCAGGTCTCGGCGTCGGCCTCGGTGCCCGGGGCGTCGGTGACGGCGGTGGCACGGCCGAGCAAGGTCGTCTGGCGGCTGGGCGACAGCAGCTCGCTGACGTGCGAGGGACCGGGCACTCCGTACGACACCAGAACCCGCGGCAAGAGGGGTGCGGTGGGGGCTCGTAGCGCCTCGCCGGACTGTGGGCACACCTATCGCTCCTCGTCGGCCGGCCAGCCCGGGAATGCGTACGCGGTCTCCGCGACGGTCCACTGGACGGTGAGCTGGTCCGGCGAAGGGCAGAGCGGGGCATTCCCCGGCTTGACCACCACGGCCGACGCTCGCTTCCGCGTCGCGGAGAGCCAGGCACTGAACACCGAGGACTGACGGCTTCGCGCTGGTGCGGTCGCAGGACGTAACGGCAGGAGGGCCACGGATGAGTACTCGACTACGCGCGCTCGGGGACCCCGGTTCCGCGAGCCGGGGCTCCCTGAGGAGGGGTGCGCCCGACGCTGGGCGGGCTCCGTCGCGGTTGGCGAGTGCCTCGCGGCGACGGCGCTTGCCCTACCTCTTGCTCGGAGTGCTCCTGGTCCTGGGCTGCGCGACCGGAGGTGTGCTGCTCACGTTGAAGTTGGGAGACCGCGTGACCGTACTCGTGCTGAAGCGGCCCGTATCCGTCGGGCAGGAACTGCGCGTCTCTGATCTACGGGAGGCGAGCATCGCCCGGAACAGCGGGATCGACGTGGTGCCGGCGTAGGCCCGCGGCGCGGTCGAGGGACGACCGCTCGCCTACAGCCTTCCCGCCGGAGCCGTACTGACGAAGAGCATCCTGGGCAGCCCGAAGGTGCCTCGAGAGGGGCAGGCCGTCGCCGCGGTCGGGATGAAGCTGGGACAGTTCCCCAGCGGGCTCCAGCCCGGTCATCGCGTCATGGTCGTGGCCGCTGCTCCCGATGACGCAGTCGACGAGTCCGCTGCCGTCGGCACCGAGGCCTGGAAAGCCGTAGTGGCCGAGGTGCGAGCGCACAGGGACGACCAGGTGACGGTGGTGACCCTCCAGTTGGCCGAGGCCGACGCCCGTCGTCTGGCTGCCGCGCCGGAGGGGACGCTGCGCCTGGTCGTGGTGCGGGGAGGGCGGTAGCCATGACCTTGGTGGCATTGTGCAGCCTGAAGGGGTCGCCCGGGGTGACGACCACCGCCCTCGGCCTCGCGGCGGGCTGGCCGGCCGGCGACGCACCGGTGGTCGTCGAGTGCGATCCGGCGGGCGGCGATCTGCTGGCCCGCTTCCGTCTCGACCTCTCACCCGGGCTCGTCAGCCTGGCTGCCGCCGCGCGTCGGGCGACCGACCCCGACCTGCTGTGGCAGCACACCCAGCGGCTTCCCGGCGGACTGCGGGTCGTCGTCGGACCGCCGGGCGCGGAACAGGCCCGCGCCGCATTGGAGCAGCTCACTCATGACGACGGAACGACTGTCCGGAGTTGGACGGACATGGCGGGAGCAGTCGTGCTTGCGGACTGCGGCCGGGTCGAAGCTAACCCCCTGGTAATGCCGGTCCTCCGTACCGCTGACCTCGTGCTCCTGCTCGCACAGGCTCGGAGCGACGCCCTGGCCCACGTAGCGATGAAGAGAGAAGCGCTCGGCCAGTGGTCACGTGCGCTGGCTTTCGTGCTCGTGGGCGAGGGCTACCGAGATGATGAGGTGAGCGGTGAGCTGGGCATCGAGGTAGCGGCTCGGCTTCCGGCAGACCCGCGGGGCGCGGCCCTGCTGCGGGGCGTCACCGGCAGACGCGCTGCCCCGACCCGCACAGAGCTGGGCAAGACACTCGCGTCCCTGGCGACGCGGATGGCGGACCGCGTGGTGGAAGGCTCCGAGCGGACCGGCGTAGAAGTCACGGACACGGAACTCACCGCTCCAGCTCTCCACTTCACGTTGCCCGGTGCCCAAGGATGGCCCGAGTGCCCAGCCTCCTCCGGCAACGGAGGGGTGCGATGAACGAATTCGAGCGGGAGACGCCACCGCCTTCGGGCAGCGCACCGGGCCCCAGCTCGGGTCCGGCAGGGCCGAGCAACGGAAAGGTCCGGGTCACTCTGGGCACCGACGTGACCGACCCTGCGGGGCTCCCTGGTGCGAGCCTTTACGAAGACGCGACGACCGAGCGGCTACGCCAGCGGCTGCGGCACCAACTGTCCAAGCGACTCTCCGAGCGCGTCCGGGCCCACGGATCCTCCGGCCAGTCGCAGTGGCCGGAGACCGAGCGGCGTGCCCTGGCCGAAGCGGTCCTCGCCGACGCCGCGGAGGAGTACGCACGCGAGCAGTTGACCAAGGGCGGTCCCGTCGTCTCACGCGACGTCGAGCAGCAGGTGGTCCAGGCGGTGCTGAACGAGGTCTTCGGCCTCGCGGGCCTCGAACCGCTGCTCCGCAACCAGGACATCGAGAACATCAACATCAACGGTGACCGGGTCTTCGTGCGCTATGCGGACGGCCGCCGCGCACAGCTACCGCCGGTGGTGGCCTCGGACGCGGAGCTGACGCAGCTCATCCGCGACCTCGCCGCCCGCTCGGGGGTGGAGGAGCGCCGCTTCGACCGGGGGAGCCCGGGCGTGAGTTTCCAGTTGCCCGGTGGTGAGCGCGTCTTCGCCGTCATGGCCGTGACTGCCCGACCGTCCGTATCCATCCGGCGACACCGCTACCGGACCGTTTCGCTCGGCAAGCTGCGCCGCCTCGGCGCCATCGACCGGGACCTGGAGGCGTTCCTCGGCGCTCTGGTCAGGGCGCGCAAGAACCTCCTGGTCACCGGCGGCACCGCTATCGGCAAGACCACCCTGCTGCGCGCGTTGGCCGCGGAAATTCCGCCCTGGGAGCGGCTGGTCACCGTAGAAGACGTCCTCGAACTCGGGCTGGACGCCGACGCCGTAGCCCACCCCGATGTGGTCGCGATGCAGGCCCGCGAGGCCAACATCGAGGGCGAGGGTGCCATCACACAAGCCGAGTTGGTGCGCTGGGCCCTGCGGATGTCCCCCGACCGCGTCATCGTCGGCGAGGTCCGCGGGCCCGAGGTGATCCCGATGTGCAACGCCATGAGTCAGGGGAACGACGGCTCCATGGCCACCCTGCACGCCTCCACCAGCCGAGGAGCGTTCACCCGGCTCGCCGCGTACGCCGTCCAAGGCCCCGAGCGCCTGTCCGTGGAGGCCACCAACCTCCTCGTCGCCTCCGCCCTGGACTTCGTCGTTCACCTGGACCGGCCGCGCGGCGAACCGGCCAGCCGCGTGGTCTCCTCCATCCGCGAGGTGATCGACGCCGACGGCCAGCAGATCGTCTCCAACGAGGTCTTCCGTCCCGGATCAGACCTCCGCGCCGAACCCGGCGTGCCCCTCCGCACGGAGACACTGGACGCCCTGGTGGCCGCGGGCCTGGATCCCGAAGCGCTGCAGCGCCTGGGCCAGTGGTGGTCACCATGAGTGCGTACGTGCCGCTGGCAGCACTCCTGGGGCTGGGCATCAGCAGCGGACTGCTCCTCGTCGTGCGCGGGTGGCGTGAGCCGCCGAAGCCGGCCTCCTCACCATCTGTCCTGCGCACGGCACGGCGCCAGTACGGCCGGCGGGAACGCGGCGGGCGCTGGCTCACCGCATCGCTGGCCGCAGGGCTCCTGGTCGGAGCCGTCACCGGTTGGGTGGCGGGCGGGCTGCTCGCCGCCATGACGACCTGGACGATGCCTCGCCTGCTCGATGTCGGGTCGGCCGAGTGGAGACCCTTACTGTCACCGCGAGCGGGACCGCTCACCCTGTCCACGGCGTCGAAGGCCCCGAACGGTAAGCAGGAGCAGCCATGGCCGCACGCCACGTCGTCCCGAGCGGACAGCACCGGCACGTGCACCTCGCGGTCCGGCTGATACGCGGAGTCCTGGCGGGAGTGCTCCTGGTGCTCCTGTCCATGGGCATCCCTTGGGGATTGTGGCGCTACGTCGGCTGGCCCCTGCCGAATCACGCCCCCACTGGGGAGGAGATCTCGAACGTACTTACCTCCCCGATGAGCGCGTCACTCCTGCTCAACGCGCTGGCGTGTCTGTTATGGACCACGTGGGCGCTATTCGCCGTCGACGTCCTGCGCACAGCAGGCGAAGCCGCGCGGGGAACCATGTGGGCACCTCGCGGGCCCGGCGCGGGGCCCGTGCACGGGCTGGCTGCTGCCCTGATCGGTGCCGTCGTCCTGGCGCTCCTGCCGTACCGCGGCTCTCAGCCCGCCGCGGCGTACCGGGACTCAGCGACGGTCGACCTCTCGGCCATGGACGCGCGCACGGCGGCTCCCGACCAACAGGCGGACGTGCGCGCCAAGCCCTTGGTGCCCCGCGGAGGGAAGACCGTCGAAGTCCGTCCCCCGCACCATGGTGTGCACGACAGCCTCTGGCGCATCGCGCAGCGCCACCTGGGTGACGGTGACCGCTGGCTTGAGATCTATGCCCTCAACCATGGCCGCCCGCAGCCGGACGGCCGCACCCTCGCCCATCCCTGCCTCATCCGGCCCGGATGGGTCCTCCGCCTTCCCGATACCGGGACCGGCCCGGACGCGAGCCGGCCACCCGACGACGCACCTGAGCCCCCACCACCCACGCCACCCCCGAGCCCCGACCCTCCTCCGCACCGGCCACCGCCGCATGAGCAGGACGGCGAGGAGCCCGGCATCGGTCTTGACCTACCCAGCGGCGCCTTCGTCGGAGTCGGCCTGGCCGCCGCAGTGGCTGCCGCCGCAGCCGTCGTCCTCCGACGTCGCAGGATCCGCTACCGCCCAGGCTGCGGCGAGCGAGGCGACGTCCACCTGGCGCCAGTCGTACGCGCCCTTCGCGCGGCAAGCGAGGATCTGAGGCCGCAAGAAGAGGCGGACAGCCCCAGCAGCACCACCACCGTGCTGCCCGCCGGTGAAGAAGCGGAGGCCGGACGCGCGGAGGCTTCGAGACAGCACCCTGCCGCCTCGCACGACCGACGAGTCATCGGAGTGAAGGAAGGCCAGGCCGTCGCCTGGGACCTCGCGCGCAGCCGCGGGCTGGGCCTCACCGGACCAGGATTGCTCGACGCCGCCAGGGCACTGCTGATCCACTACTTGGCCGAGATGCATACGGCTGCCCCCGGAGCGGACGTCTTGATCACGCACTCGGACGCCCAGCGCCTGCTGGGGACGTACGCAGTGAGGAACACGCAGCTCCCGCGCCTGCACGTCACCGCGGATACGACGGAGGCGCTCGCGGTGCTCGAGGCCGAAGTCCTGTCGCGTACGCGCATGGGCGAAGAAGACGCCGAGCACAGTAACCTCGATCAGCAGCCGACCGAGCTGGTCTTCCTCGGTACTCCCTCGCCAGAGGAGGAGCACCGCCTGCAAGCGGTGCTGGACAACGGCTCCTCGGTCGGCGTGTGCGGGATCCTCCTGGGCCAGTGGCGCCCGGGAAGGACCCTCCGTGTTGAGGCCGACGGCACCGTCGTTCCCGTCAGCCCCTCGCGCACGGAAGCGTTCGCCGGCACACGCTTGTTCACGCTCCCCGCCGCCGACGCGCGTACCCTTCTCGATCTGCTCGCCGAAGCAGCCACGGCTTCCGCCCAGGCGAAGGAGGACACCCCGGCCCATGCCGCCGAACGGCTGCCCGCGTCCTCTTCCGGGGGCCCCGAAGCCGGCATCAGGGCGCCTTCGGTATCGACCGCGGCCCCGACGCCGCCCGCAACGCAACCGCTCCGAGCCCAAGGCGGGCGACCGGGGCGCTCAAGCTCCCATGAGCATCGGGCCCTCCGGCTGGTGGTGTTCGGACACGTACGCGTCACTTACCAACCGCCCGGCGCGGATAACCCTGTGGAAGTGACCCACGCGTTGGCACCGAAGCAACGGGAAGTCCTCGCCTACCTCGCTCTGCACAGGACGGAGCCCGGCGGGACACGCTGACAGCGACGATCTGGCCTGATGCCCCCAGGCAGCGCCCGTACAACAGCCTGCACGCCACACTCAGCCACCTACGCCGAGCACTGCGTTTGGCCACCCATGAAGAGCTCGCCGACATCGCCTCCTACGCAGACAAGCACTACGTGCTCGACCGCGAGCGGGTCACGGTCGACCTCTGGGACTTCGAGCATGCTGTGCGCGCCGCGCGGCAGCCCGGCCTCAAGGAACGCATCCGTGAGGATCAGCTACGGCGGGCGACCGGGCTCTACGTCGGTGACTTCGCCGCTGAGATCACGGCTGCGTGGCTGGAAGCACCACGTGAAGCGCTGCGCCGGGACTACCTCGATGCCATGAGCACCCTCGTACGGCTGCGGAGCGGTACGGACCCCCGCGAGGCGCTCGACCTCCTGGAACAGGCCCGGGAGCTGGACCGCTACAACGAGGCCATCTACCGCGACATCGCACGGATGCAGGCACGGCTGGGACTGCCCGACGCCGTCTCGCGCACGTTCGACCTTCTCCGGCGATCACTGGCAGAACTGGGAGAGTCTCCGAGCGAGAAGACTGTTGATCTGTATGAAGCATTGCAGTTCCACCGGTTTGAGGATGAGCGCGAGGAGCCGGGGAAATGACCGTCGAACTCTGCACTGCCATTGCAGCGCATCCATCACGCGAGGGGCCTGGTAAGCCGATGTTCGGCATGCTGGTCCCGCCGACAACCGAGGATCTTTCCACCCAGGCCACCGCGAGCACCCCTGGCACCGTCTTCTAAAGGGTGTGCCTGATTCACGTGTCCTTGGCGGCCTGCGTCAACGCGACGGCCACACGTTGAGCCTTTCGTTTGCGTGTCTTTCGCCTGGCCAATCCGTTATCGATGCACTGGGTGTTCATGTGACGAACCGTCGATCGCATCGTCTGCGCGCGGGGCGTTGTGCGCACCGCGTGCCCGCCCCTCCTTACGGGTCCGGGCTCTCGCGCCATTCTCGTCCGACGACGAAGGAGGTAGTGCTTGATCATTCCACGTTGCCCGCGTGCGGCCGACCTATGTGTGCCCGTCGCCCGGTGCTGCCCGCTGCTGCGACTGGCACCGTCGCGCCCGAGCGGCACGCGGAAGGCCACATGCTGTGCAACGTAGCCTTGGCGCCCGGCGCGGACGTCGACGGCTGCTCCGACATCAGGCGAGCGAGGGGCGCGTGGCCACCAAGATGACGCTCAGCACCGCGATCGTCGACTGCATCTCGACCGAGACGGTCACCGGTCTGCTGCCCTGACCCCTGTGCGGGACTCCGCACTCGGAGCGGCTGCCACTATGCCCTGGCGCTTCCAGCCCGTCCGCCTTTCCAACAAACTGAAGGAGAAACCCGTGCGCACGCTCACGCGCCCCGCGGCTTTGCTGGCCGTGACCAGCGCCCTCGCCCTGGGCACGACCGGTTCCGCCGCCGCCGACACCAACAAGAGCCAGCAGACCTCCAGCATCAGCGGCGCAACCGCCCCGCTGCTCGCTCACGCCGTGGCACCCCGTCCAGACAGCGGACAGTCCAGCCAACAGAGCATGGACAAAGCCCATACCACGAACTGGACCGTCATCGACTACGCCGGGAGGGTGAGCGAGTCGAACCGCGCGAATGACATCGCGATGGTCAGGACGCCGCAGTCGGAAGAAGACCTCGAAAGCGACCGGCAGCGCGCGCAGGAGATTGCGGCGAGCTGAGCCATGCGGGAGAACCGCCAGACAGCTCAGGTCCGAGGCGACCGAGAGCTGCGGTGGTACGGACGGTGAGGAACCGTGACGCTCATGGCCCCTCACCGTCTGCGCTTGCTGTTGCGCCTGGCTACCTGGAATGCGCGGCTTGGCGCTTGCTCACCGCAAGGGTGGTTGGTCCACTGGCTCGGCCACAGTGCGTGGACGCACGACGCGGCGGCCGGCCCTCGGAGGCGATGTTGCTGGCCTGCTTCCGGCATGCCTCCATGCGTCTTTTTGAGAGGTGCACCCGGCTCGGCGTCCGAGCTGGGGAAGGAGCGGTACAGCCGCAGCCGTGTTGCGTATCCCGCTCGCCCGGTGGCCCACCGGGCGAGCGGGATACGCGACGTGCGTTCGGCATGTTGAGCGGCCTTCGTGCCCGCACCGTTGTCCAAGAACTGGGGAACTCAGCACCGTCACCCTTGCGGGGGACGGCGTTGACGCAGCTCAGATAGCAGACTCTGTTCCACCCGGCCTGCGGAATCCGCAGAGGAGAGTGAGGCACAATGTGACGCTCGCACCGCGATGGCGGCGAAGAAGAACCGTTGACGCGGATGCTGTGCACGGTGCGGGGCCTCGTCGCACGGGTGTCACATGCGGGGTCTGATGGGTCGGGCCTGCCGCAGGACTGCCATGGTCTTGCGCCCGCCGGTGCCGGCTGCTCGATCGGTCGCGCGGGCCTCGGCTGAGGCGGCGAGTTCGACGTGCGGGACGGATTCGACGTGCAGGACGAAGAGGAGAAGCGCCCATGAGAAGTGTTGTCGTCACCGGAGCCACCAGCGGTATCGGCCGCACCACCGCTCTCGATCTGGCTGCCCACGAGTTTCGGGTGATCGCCACCGCCCGCAGTGCGGAGAAGGCCGATGAGCTTGTCACCGCCGCTCAGGCACGAGGCGTCGAGCTGAGCACCGTCCTGCTCGACGTGACCGATCCGGGTTCCTGCCGCGACGCCGTCACCGAGATCAACGAGCTGACCGGCGGGGGGCCATGGGCACTCGTCAACAACGCCGGCATCGCGGTTCCCGGCGCCTTCGAGGACGTCTCCGAGAGTGATGCTCGCGCCGTCCTCGAAACCAATCTGCTCGGCGTGGCGCGCATGACCCGTCTGGTTCTGCCGGGGATGCGCCGCCGCGGTACGGGCCGCATCGTGCAGATGAGCTCCGCCGGTGGCCTGGTCTCCGTGCCGCTCAACGGGTGGTACTGCGCCAGCAAGCACGCGCTGGAAGCGCTGACCGATGCCCTACGGCGCGAGTTGGCGGCCACCGGAGTCCGCGTCTCACTCGTCGAACCAGGCTTCATCGACACGCCCATGCTGTCCAAGGCCTTGAGCACGCTCCCCGCCGGGTCGCGGTTCGAAGACGCGCATGCCACTGTCCGCCGCGCCATCGTCATGCGCAGCCCTCCCGGCCCCGACGTGGTCGCCCGCGCTGTTCGTCGAGCTTTGCGCGCCCGGGCGCCTCGACGCCGGTACCGAGTCGGTGTCGAGGCGGTGGCGGCACGGGCCGCCTTCTTGCTTCCGTCCGCCGCCTTGGACGTGGTCACACGTCTGGTCGTGGGCGCCGGCAAGAGATGATGAGGAGCTGGGCGGCTCCGGTGGCTGGTGACTGACGCCGGGCGCGCGTATCCATGCCCTGGTGGCCCCGTGCTCCAGCATGCCACCGCCGCCCTGCTTTCCGGCTGTGCCTACGACGTGGGTGCACCGGAGCGGAAACGGTTGCTCACCCGCCACCTCGTACGGGGTGCGCCTGACGGGTCACTAGCTGTGCTTAATCCCCCGGTCTGTGACGCTCGGTAATGGTTGGCAGAGTCGTGCAGGTGTGTGTCGGGACGGGGTTCGGGTTCGGGCGGGACTGGGAGGGTTCGTGTACGAAGTGGTGGTCTCCGGTCGTTCATGGTGACCTTGGGGTGGTCGGCGGACTCTGGCGGTAGGTGCGAGCCGGACTTCCTTCGGCCGGTGGAGCATCGGCTCTCCGGCCCGCCCGGGGAGGGCGTCGTGTCCGAGGTGATCGGCAGTGTGGCGGGCGAGCGGTTCGAGGCTCTGGTGGACCGGTCGGTGGAGCTGGTCCGGGTGATGACGGGGTGCCAGTTTGCGTGCGCAGGTCGATCACCAGGCGGGCGGGGGTGGCGCGGGTGAGGGCGTCGAGGTGAGCGGTGATGTCGGGCGCGGTCGCCATGTCGATCTCGCCGCGCAGGACGATGACGACGTCACTCCCGTGGGCGTGCGCGGAGGCGACACAGGACGCCGCCGTCGGAGGCTGGAAGAGCATGACCCTCATCTGGCTGGGCTAGGTGGAGCCCGAAAGGACCGGAGTGTGCCAACGGGGTTTGGGCCAGCGCCTCACCTTAAGCAGCACAGTCAGGCATGCGGCGAAAGTTCGCGAGAAACCCCCGATGCCCGCCTTTCACCTGCTACAGCGGCCGGAACAGGCGCTTCCCGCCCGCATAGGCCGGG
The DNA here is from genome assembly GCF_014656095.1 of Streptomyces longispororuber. Lineage (GTDB taxonomy): Bacteria > Actinomycetota > Actinomycetes > Streptomycetales > Streptomycetaceae > Streptomyces > Streptomyces longispororuber. The sequence goes on along the minus strand of NZ_BNBT01000010.1, from coordinate 88,160 downwards.
GTGCCAAGGACGCCGCAGCGGCATCCATGTGACGACAGGTCCCGCAGCATCACTGCACGCCGCCACGAGCCCCTGGCTGTTCCGCGGACCGCAGCACCGACCCGCACGTCCCACCCACCACCTCAAGGCCACACCAGCCCCAGCCCCATGCCCACCTCTGCCTTCACTCACCGAGCGTCACGGATCAGCGGTTATGGCACAGCTACGGGGGCGCGTGTGGTGCGGGGTCACAGCCGGATCAGGACCAGCCCTGCGCTGAGCCCGCTGGCCAGTCCGATCAGGGCGACCCTGTCACCGGGCTCGAGGCGGTTGCTTTCGAGGGCGGTGACCAGTTGGAGGGGCAAGGAGGCCGATGCGGTGTTGCCGTGGTCGGCGACGGTGGGCAGACAGCGGTCGGCGGGCAGGCGGAGTTTGTCGATCATCTCGTGGTACTGCGCGACGGTCGTCTGATGGAAGGCGATGAACGCGCTGCGCCGGGCGTCTTCCGCGTCCGCGCCCCAGTACTCGAGGGCGGTGGGCAGGTAGTCGAGGACGATGTCGCGCAGCAGGTCCCCGTTGAGCCGGAGGTAGGTGGGCTCCAGGTCGGTCAGGCGGTGGTGCATGGTGCCGCCTGCCGCGAGCGTGCAGGCGTTCCAGGCGGTGGAGTCCGCGCCGAAAGTGGCTTTGAGGATGCCCGGCCCGTCGTCGGTGGCCGGGGTCGCGGTGAGCAGCAGGGCGGCACCGGCGTCCGAGACCGTGTATCCGGGCATGGCCCGCAGGAAGGCCTCCTGGCTGGGCAGGTCCCAGCGGGCGGCGAGCGTGCACGCCTCGCCGCAGGTGATCAGCACCGTGCCGTACCGGCCCGCCTCGATGAAGGCGGAGGCGATCTCGATGCCGTTGAGCACGCTGTTGCAGGCGTTCTTCACATCGAGCGCCGGGCAGGTGGCGCCGAGTTTCGCGGCGACGAGGTGTGCGGTGGCCGGCTCGATGAGGTCCTGGCTGCAGGCGGTGAAGAGCAGCAGGTCGACGTCGCCGATGGCACATCCGGCGGCATCCAGGGCCTTGGCGGCGGCGGCGACGGCGAGGTCCGAGGCCTGTTCACGCTCCCCCTTCTCGTGCACGCCGCGCACTCCGGTCAGGTCTTCCAGCAGGCCGGCCGGAGGGACGAAGGCACTGCCCGAGCGGGCGATGCGGGCACGGGCCTCTTCCATGGTCCGGTAGCGGGAGGGGAGGTGGACCGCGGTGGTGGCCAACCGGGCGCGCACGACAGGAGACATGCCGGCATCGTAGGCCAACAAACCGACGCAGCAGCTTATTTCATATCAATGATTCGAAAGGTGTACTTCTCGCACAGATAACCGACTAAGCAGTAACTTCCGCGTCTGGTAATCATTGCCGCAAGAAAGACGGAAAAGGATGTGGGATATGGATGTGACCGGACGGGCTGTCGCCGTCGTCGGAGTGGGCTGTCGCCTGCCGGGTGGACTGATGAACCTGACCGACCTGTGGGAGGCCCTGTCACAAGGCCGAGACCTGGTGGGCCGGATGCCCGAGGACCGCTTCGACCGGGCGCTTCGCGTGGACCCGGGACCTCAGCGGCCGTTTCGCAGTTACACGGCGGCCGGCGGGTTCCTGACCGATGTCGCGGAGTTCGACGCGGGGTACTTCGGCATCGCCCCGGTCGAGGCCGCGTCCATGGACCCCCAGCAGCGGTTGGCGCTGGAGCTGGTCGTCGAGGCGCTCGACGACGCCGGCATCCCCGCCGAATCCCTGGCCGGCACCCCGAGCCCGGTCTTCATCGGCGTCTCCGACATGTCCTACGCCCGGCTCCAGTCACGGCTGCGGGAGGGGCAGACGCCCTACGGCATGAGCGGTGGCGCCCTGTCGATCGTCGCCAACCGCCTGTCCTACTTTTTGGACCTGCGCGGCCCCAGCATGGTGATCGACACCGCCTGTTCCTCCTCCCTGGTGGCGCTGGACCGCGCCTGCCGCGCCCTGCTGGAAGGGCCGGGCCGCGTCGCCGTCGCCGGCGGGGTCAACATCCTGTCCGGACCGGAGGGGTTCGTCGGTTTCTCCGCCGCGTCGATGCTGTCGCGGCGCGGCCGGTGCGCGGCGTTCTCCGCCGAGGCCGACGGTTTCGTGCGCGCCGAGGGAGGAGGCGTGGTCGTCCTGAAGCGGCTGGCCGACGCGGTGGCCGACGGGGACCGCGTGCACGCGGTGATCGCCGGTACCGGGGTCAACAGCGACGGGCGCACCATGGGTTTGGCGCTGCCCAGCTCCGCGGCGCAGGAGGCGCTGCTGCGCGAGGTGTACGAGGGCACGTACGTGCGCCCTGACGACCTGGTCTACTTCGAGGCACACGGCACCGGGACGACGGTGGGGGACCCGGCGGAGGCGCAGGCGGTCGGAAGGGCTCTGGGCCGGCGCCGAGCGGCCGGGCGGCTGCCGATCGGTTCGGTGAAGTCGAACCTGGGGCACCTGGAGCCCGCCTCGGGGATGGCCGGGTTGTTCAAGGCGCTGCTCGTGCTGCGGCACGGCACGGCACCGGCGACCCTGCACGCCCAGCCCCTCAACCCCGGGATCGACTTCGCGGAGCTGGGGCTGGCCCCGACCGTGGAGCCCGTCGCGGTGGGCCTGCATCCGCGGGCCGCGGTCGGCGTGAACTCCTTCGGCTTCGGCGGCGTCAACGCCCACGTCGTACTCACTGCGCCCCCGGCCTCCCCTCCCGCCGTACCGGCGTCCCCCGGCCTGCTTCCGGTGACGGTCTCCGCCCGCTCGGCCACGGCGCTCAAAGAGCTGGCGGCACGGGTCTCCACGCGGCTGCGGCAAGCCGCCCCCGAGGAGTTCTACGACCTGGCCCACACCAGCACCCGGCGCCGCAGCACGCACGCGCACCGGGCCACCGTCCTCGCGGGCAGCGGGCGGCAGGCCGCCGAGGAGCTGGAGTCCCTCTTCGACGGCCGGCCCGCCGCGGGAGCCGTCAGGCCGCCGACGGACCGTGGCGCCGTGGCCTTCGCCTTCTGCGGCAACGCCTCCCAGTGGCCCGGTATGGCCGCCGACCTGCTGGCCCACGACCCCGTCTTCCGGGCCGCGGTCGAGGAGGCGGACGCCGCGCTCACCGCACACCTGGGCTGGTCGGTGGCGCGCGAGCTGGCCCGCCCGGCACCGGACCGGTGGCACCGTACCGAGGTTGCCCAGCCCCTGCTGTTCGCCGTCCAGCTCGGCCTGTCCGCCCACCTCGCCGCGCGCGGGGTGCGTCCCGCGGCGGTCTTCGGGCACAGCGTCGGCGAGATCGCTGCCGCCCATGTCGCCGGGGCACTCACGCTGGACCAGGCCGCGCAGGTGATCGCCGCGCGTGGCCGTGCCCAGGCTGCCACCGCCGGAAGCGGCCGGATGGCGGCCGTCGGCCTGCCGGAGGACCAGGCCCGCGAAGCGCTCGCCCCCTATGGGGACGCGCTGGAGATCGCCGGGATCAACAGCGACCGGGACGTCACCGTGGCGGGCGACCCGGAGGCACTGACCGCTCTGGGCACCGCGCTGGCGGCCCGCGACGTCTTCTTCCGCGAACTGGACCTCGATTACGCCTTCCACAGCCGCGCCATGGAGTGCGCCGCCGGGCCCCTTCGCGACGCCCTGGCGGACCTGCGCCCTTCCGTGGCCCGCGTCCCGTTCGTCTCCACGGTCACGGGCACATCCCTTCCCGGGGAGGAGCTGACGGCCCGGTACTGGTGGCGCAACGTGCGCGAGCCGGTCCGCTTCGCCGAGGCCGCCGCGCACGCGCTCGACGACCGGGTGGGCGTCGTCGTGGAGATCGGCCCGCACCCGGTGCTGCGCCCTTACCTGCGCCGCACCGGCGCCGTCCACGTACCGACACTCCACCGGGACGCCCCCGGCCCACAGGCCGTGGCCGTCTCCGTCGCCGCGTTGATCGCGGCCGGCGCCGAAGTGGACTGGCGTGCCCACTTCCCCTCTCCCGCCCGCGTGGCCGATCTGCCCTCCTACCCCTGGCAGCGCCGGCGGCACTGGCACGGCGGGCCCACCGACTGGGAGCGCAGCAGCGGCACAGGCCACTTCGAGCACCCGCTGCTCGGCGAACGGCTGCCCGGCCCGCTCCCATTGTGGGAGGCCACCGTCGAACCCCAGTTGGTGCCCTGGCTCGGCGACCACCTGGTCGACGACGCGGTGGTGGTGCCCGCCGCCGCCTACGCCGAGATGGTGCTGGCCGCGGGGCGGCGCGCGGTGCGGGCACCGGTCGAGGTCAGGCACCTGCGCATCACTCGCCCGCTGTCCCTGTCCTGGCCGGACCCCGGGGACCGGCGCCTGCAGACGGCCGTGCAACCCGACAGCGGCACGGTGACCGTCGGCGCCGGCGAAGGCCGTGGCGCCGAGAGCCGGCCCGTGGCGACCGCCCAGGTGCACACCCTGATCGGCCGCTCCCCGACGGCCGTCGACACCGAGGCGGCGCGGGCGCGCAGCTCGCACCACCTCGACGCCACGAGGTACTACGACGCGTGCCGGCGCCTCGGCCTCGCCTACGGCCCCGCCTTCCGGCTGCTTCACGACCTGTGGACCGGTGACGGCGAGGTGCTCGCCTCCTACGGCTACGACGGGCCCGACCAGACCTGGGAGATCTTTCCGCCCGTCCTGGACGCGGCCTTCCAGGCGGGCGCCCCGCTGCTGCTCGCAGAGCGCGCGGACAACCACGCATACCTGCCCACCGGCCTGCGCGCCCTGCGCGTATGGCGGCCCCCCGGCCCCTCCGGCTTCGTCCACGTACGCGCACGGACCGCCGTCGAGCCCGAGGCGTGCTGGGACATCACGATCACCGATCAGGACGGTACGGTCGCCGTCGAGATCGACCGCCTGTGCCTTCGGCGGATGCCCAGCGGCCGTACACCCCTGAGCGTCCAGCGCACCGTCCTGCGAGCCGCTCCCCGGCCGGAGACCACGGGCGCCGCTCCGCACCTGCCCTCGTCGGCCGCTCTGCTGGCATCCGCCGCCGACCGGATCGCGGAACTCGACAGGACCTGGCGGGACTCCGGCCTGCATCAGGTCACGCACGCCGCGCGGGACTTCATCGCACGCTGCTGGCCCGCGGTCCTCGCGGACTTCCTGCCGGAGCCCACGGCGCCCTTCACCGTCAAGGACCTGCTCGACGCGGGACTGCTGCCCCAGCACCGCCGCCTGCTCAAGGCCGTGCTTCCCGATCTGCAGCGGCACGGCGTGACCCGTCTGCGCCCCGACGGACGCTGGCAGTTGACGGGTGAGCCCCGCCGGGACGGGGAGCCGCTGCGCGCGCTCCTCGCGGAGAATCCCGCCGGCGGCCCCGAAGTGGGACTGGCCGCCCGGCACGTGCAACACCTGCCCGGCCTGCTGCGCGGCACCGTCGACCCGATCCAGTTGCTGACCTCCGACACGGTCCGCTACCAGCAATTCTTCGACCTCGGTCCGCGTAACCGTTTCACCAACCTCCTCACCCGTGCCGTGATGGAGGAGATCGTCCGGTGCTGGCCCGAGGACCGGCCGCTGAGGGTCCTGGAGATCGGCGCGGGCACCGGAGGCCTCACCGCCGCCGTCCTGTCGGCGCTGCCCGCCGAGCGCACCCGCTACACCTTCACCGACGTCTCGGCGACCTTGCTCAGCCCCGCCGAACACCGTTTCGCCGCCTACGACTTCGTCGACTACCGCACGTTCGACCTCAACGCCGAACCCGACGACCAGCAACTGCCTGAGGGTGGATTCGACGTCGTCCTGGCAGCCAACGCCCTGCACACCGCCGCCGACCTGGTCACCGCCCTGCGCCGCGTCAGCCGGTTGCTGGCTCCCGGCGGCCGGCTGCTGGCGGTGGAGTCCCACGACACCGTGCAACTCTGCGGTTTCTTCGGGGCCCTCGACAGCTTCTGGCGCCGCAGCGACCAGACCCTGCGCCCCGACAGCCTGCTGTTGAGCCACGAGCAGTGGCCGCCCCTGCTGGAGAAGTGCGGCTTCACCGATGTGGTGCGCACCGGCACCGGGACCGGGCCCGACCCCACCCAGTTCTCGCTCTACGTGGCCACCGCGCAGGACCGTGTCGTCGCGCCGCCCGTGCCGGCCGATCCCCCGGCCGGCACGACCTGGGCCATCGGCGTCGAGAGCCCGGCCGAGGAACCGCTGGCCCGGGCCCTGGCCGCGCTGCTGGGCAACGCCACCGTCACCTCCCTCGACGACGTGTCCGCCCCGGTCGCCGAGGGCGCCCAGGAAGCCGTCGCCGTCCTGCTGCTCGCTGAACCGGAGGACGAGCCCGCAAGCGTCGTCACCCGCACCACCCGCAGGATCGCGGCCTTCAAGGCCCTGGCGTCGGCCCGCGACCGGCTGCCGGACTCCGTGCGGACCAGGACCTGGCTGGTCACCCGCCCCAGCGGGGTACTGCCCGCGCCCGAGCGTCCCGCCCACCCCGGCGACGCACCCATCTGGGGCGCTGCCCGTACCCTGGCCAACGAGCGGCCCGAACTGGTGGTCCACCGGGTCAGTCTCGACCGCGGCGACGACCCCGCCGACGACGCCCGTCGCCTCGCCCGGGAACTGCTCGCCCCCTCAGCCGAGGACGAGGTCGTCCTCACCCGCGGCGGCGGCCGTTTCGTCCCGCGCGAGACCGAGCGCCCCGCGCACCACGCGCCCGCCACCGCACCGGCAGGCCGCTACACCCTGGCGGTGCGCGACCCCGGACTGTCCTACCGACTGGTCTGGCAGGAGTGCCCCGCCGCCGACCCGGGCAGCGGCCGCATCACCGTCGCGGTCAAGGCCGCGGGCCTCAACTACCGCGACACCCTCCAGGTCAACGGCCTGCTGCCGTCCGAGGCCGTCGAGGGCACCGCCACCGCCCAGGACCTGGGCATGGAGTGCGCCGGCGTGGTCACCGCGGTCGGGCCGGACGTCACCGCCTGGACGCCCGGCGACCGCGTGTTCGGCCTGGCGCCCTCGGCGCTGGCCTCGCACGTCGTCGTGGACGCACAAGCCGTCGGCCGCATCCCCGACGGCATGAGCTTCGCAGAGGCGGCCACCCTGCCCGTCGTCTTCGCCACCGTCCATCACAGCCTGGCCCGCCTGGCCCGCCTGGCGCCGGGAGAGACCGTCCTCGTACACGGAGGCGCCGGCGGCATCGGCCTCGCCGTGCTGCAGTACGCCCGTCTCATCGGGGCGAAGGTCATCGCCACGGCGGGCAGCGACACCAAACGCGACCTGCTCACCGCCCTGGGAGCCGACCACGTCCTGGATTCACGCACCCTGGAATTCGCCGCCCGGGTACGGGAGCTGACCGGTGGGCGCGGTGTCGACGTGGTCGTCAACTCGCTCAACGGCCAAGCGATCGCCCGCAGCCTGGAACTCCTGCGTCCCGGCGGTCGCTTCATCGAGCTGGGCAAACGCGACATGCTCGAGGACAAGCCCCTGCCGGCACGTCCGTTCCTGCACAACCTCACCTACTTCGGCGTCGACCTCAACGGCCTGCTGTCCGAACCGGCGGCGGCCGCCGAACTCTTCGCCGACGTCACGGACGGCATCCGCACCGGTGCCTACCGGCCACTGCCGCACGTCGTCTATCCGGCCGCCCGCGTGCACGAGGCGTTCCGCCTGCTGCAGCACTCCCGCCACACCGGCAAGGTCATCGTCTCCTTCGCCCCGGTCGACGAGCCCGTCCCCGTCCAGCCCGCGCCGGTCGCCCCCAGGGCGCTTGACCCCGCCGGCACCTATCTCGTCACCGGCGGCCTGGGCGGGTTCGGCGCCGCCACCGCCGACTGGCTGGTCGGTCACGGCGCCCGTCACCTCGCTCTGGTCAGCCGCCAGGGCGCGCACGCGCCCGAAGCGGACACCGTGCTCGAACGCCTCACCCGCCGGGGCGTCACCGCCACCCCTTACGCCGCCGACGTCACCGACGAGACCGCCATGCGTCACGTGCTGTCCGCGGTGGCCGCCACCGGTCACCCGCTGCGCGGCGTGGTCCACTGCGCCATGCAGCTCGACGACGCCCCCCTGACCGACCTCACCGACGAACGCTTCGCCGCCGTCCTGGCGCCCAAGGCGGCCGGCGCCGCCGTCCTGCACCGCTTGACCGCCGGCCACGACCTCGACGTGTTCCTGCTCTGGTCGTCGATGGCCGCCTGCCTGGGGAACATGCACCAAGCGCCGTACGTCGCGGGCAACAACTACCTCGAAGCCCTCGCCCGAGCCCGTCGGCGCACCGGACTGCCCGGCACCACCCTCTCCTGGGGCGCGGTCTCCCGAACGGGATACGTCGACCGCAACAACCTGCACACGGCCCTGCACTCCCTCGGCATCGAACCCGTGGACGCCGAAGCACTCCTCGCCGCGGCGGACGACGTCCTGGCCGACGGCGCCGACGTGGCCGGCGTCAGCAAGATGGGCTGGGCCCGCGCCCGGCGCGTACTGCCCGCCCTCGCTGCGCCCCGCTTCCTGCAGGTCATCCCGGCCCACGCGGCCGCGACGGACGACTCCCGCGAGGAGCTCCTGCGCTCCCTGGCCTCGATGACACCCGAGGACGCGGTACAGGCCATCACCACGGCCCTGGCCGGCCTGCTCGCCACCGTCATGCACACCGACCCCGCCGAACTGCCCGCCGACCGGCCACTCAGCGAGTTCGGCCTCGACTCCCTCATGGGCGCCGAACTCCTGGTACGCACTCGCGAGTACTTCGACATCCGCCTCTCCCCGTCCGAACTCCAGGCGGAGGAGGGCAGTCTGACCCGCATCGCCCGCCTCATCCACCAACGCCTGCACACCCAGCACGCCGGGCCCGGCACAGGCGTACCGGCAGCGCCCGCTGCCGCATCGGCGTAGTACACACGCACGCCGCTCCGTTCCGTGGGCGCCGTGGCCACGGAGGCCGGGAGAACCGGCCGACCGAAGGCGCACGGCGCCCGCGGGCTGTCCGGTGCTCCCCGCGCCCTCGCCCCCGCCTCGCCGGGTGTCCGCCCGCAGCGCGCCTAGATCAGGGCGAACGGCGCCGCACGAGGTCAACACGGCGACAGCGTGATGATCCTTCAGGCGTCGTGACCTTGTACCGGTAGGACCGTTGGACAGTACGTCAGGCGTTCATACGACGAGACGACACAGCGGAAGTCGGCGCCGTACGCATGGACGTCTGCCCTTCACCTCCCGGCCCGGCCCGCACCCGGGGACCGTTCAGCAAACGAAACGAGGAACCCCTCATGGGGCGATACATCATGCCCGTGCGCACCGAACACGCCCGGAGGCCGGCGGGCCTGACCGCCGCTCTGACCGCCGCTCTGACCGGCGCCGCGCTGATGGCAGGTTCAGGTGTCGCAGCCGCCGACACCAACACCGCCACCGAGAAGTCCACCATGCTCTGCAACGTGGTGCTCCTGTCACCCGGCGCGGACGTCGGCGACTGCTCGAACGTGCAGGTCACCGGCCAGAACATGGTGAAGAACGGCACGGTCAACACCGCGCTCGTCGACTACGCCAAGGTCGAGACGGTCACCGGTCTGCTGCCCTGACCGCCCCCTTCGCGGCCGCGGGCCGCACTCCTCCCGGTCGGCCGCCGCGCAAGGGCGTCGCACATCCCCTGTCTCCCGCTCGCCCCACCCGAGAGAGCTCCCCCATGCGTACACACACGCGTATCACCGCCACCACGCTCCTGACCGCGGCCCTGGCCCTGGCCGCCGCCGGCACCGCCGCCGCGGACACCAACAAGAACCAGCAGACCTCCAGCATCAGCGGCCCCACCCTGCCGCTGCTGTCCCCGAACGGCGGCCATCACCACGGCCACCCGGACAACGGCCAGAACAGCCAACAGCTCACCGACAAGGCCCACACCACCAACTGGGCCGTCCTCGACTACGTCGGCGCCGCCGGCAGCCATCAGGAGATGGGGCAGAAGGGCGGGCCGAACGACCGCGAGGTGGAAATCAACGAAGACAACTTCGGCCGCTGAACCCGCTCCCACCGACCGTCCGGCACACATCGACACACGAAAGCAGGCACACCTGATGAACAAGACGATCACGCGCTCCGTCACGCTCGCCCTGGTCACCGGCGCCCTCGCGCTGGCCGCCGCCGGCACCGCTACCGCGGACACCAACAAGAACCAGCAGACCTCCAGCATCAGTGGCCCCACCGCCCCGATCCTGTCCCCCGGTACCGGCCCCGGTGACAACGTGCAGAACAGCGGCCAAGCCATGATCAAGCGCCACACCACCAACTGGTCAGTTGTCGACTACATCGAACTGCCCTCCCTGCCCAACGTCGCCGCCGGCGCTCTCTGACCCGCAACGGGGCCGGTGCCGGGCGCTCTTCCTCGCCCGGCACCGGCCCCGCGCGACCCTGATGGCTCTGCACCGAGGTCAGCTCAGCGCGGAGCCAGCACGCGTGCCGGGCCCGTACCGCACGGCGGCGGCCGGGCAAGCGCGCCGCGATCCGCACCGGCAGCGGTTCGATGGCGGCCGTGCGGCCGACGGTTGTGGCGGTATCTGCTGCGACGGTGGCCACGGCGTGACGGCGACGAGTTCGACGTTTAGTTGTCAGGCGGCTTCATCTTCTTGGTCGGGTTGATCGAGCCATTCGTAAGGTTGGGTCGCCCAGGGGTGCTGGGTGTGGCTAGCAGGCGGCTGCCGTCTCGTGGCCTATATCGCTTCGCCGCCCGGCACCCCACTACGACCCGGCCGCCGACGAAGAAGTGTGAACAAGTCGCTGTGTAGAGCGATGCCAGCGCGGCCGTCCGTGGCGTCAGTAGAACGAACACGTACGTCAGGAGCATGATGAGCGATCACTGCTGGCGCCGTGCATGCCCAGGTCGGGCGCCGCGCGGGCTGGCGAGTCAAGCGGCGCGTCATCAGTGTGATGGACGCCCAGGTCGTGAACGACTCGCTGACCTGGAGCAGCCTCTCGTGGTCGCGGCAGTGCCGCCGGGCCCGCATGACCCGTGCCCGGGTGCGCTCGACGACCCAGCGGCGGGGCAGCACGACGACCCGGCGGGCATCTGACGGACGCCTCACGGTCTTGATGGTCACACTGAATCATGGGCGCGCTGCCCGGACGTCCTGGCCGTGGGGCACCCTGTCGGCCTTTGCGGTGCGGCCCGGGTGCTGCCTCCGCTGGCTGGCAGGAGGCGCGGGGTGCATGCCTCGGCTTGGACACCGGCACGCCGGTCACGGCAAACAGTCCTGGCCGCCAGCCCGCTTGAAGGTTCCACGCGAGGAGGCCCCAGGTCGCGAACCTGGGGCCTCGGGGTGGTGTGGCTTGGTCAGCGGTTGAGGACTTCCTCGATCTTGGTGGCGACGTGCTTGGCCTGGAGGTCGCGGCCCTTTTCGTTGGGGTGGGCGTACCAGGGGATCTTCGTGCCGAAGAGGTCGAGCTGGGAGGTTTCCAGCAGGCCGCCGATGCCGCGGTTGGCGCCGTCACAGGCGGTGTTGGTCCCGGTGCGGTCGTAGAGGTTCACGTAGTCGGCGCCGTTGTCCTCGGCGGTCTTCTTCATGGCGTCGTTCAGCCGCTTTTGGATCTGGTCCAGGAGCGGGAGGGCGTCCTGGGGGATGTCGGCGAGGGGCAGTTCCGTCTGGCCGGGGGCCAGGGTCTGGCACTTGGTGGTGTCCTTGGGTACGAGCCTGGGGTAGCCGACCAGGACGCGCTCGGCGTCCGGGGCGAAGTAGCTCATGCGCATGAGCGCCTGGTCCAGGTCCGCTTCGGTCTGCTCGATCTTGTAGTCGAGCCATGCCTTTCCGTCTTCCGATTCGAAGAAGTCCCGGCACTCGCCGGCCGGCTTGTCGGGGTCCACCGGCTCGCCGGGCAGCAGAGAGGGCTCGCGGAGCTTGTCGGAGCACTGCTTGAGGATGCTGGAGAAGCCCAGCGTGTTGCCACCCAGGCCGCCCACCACCAGCCGGGTGTCGTCCTTGAGCGCGTCCTGCTGCGCCGGCACCTTCCCGGCGCCGAAAAGCAGCTCCTGCTCCTTCCAAAAGTGTTCGACGAGCGCGCCCGAGCAGGAGACGTCCGCCTGGACCTCGAGGCTGATGTTCTTCTCGGCCAGGTGCTCGGTGGCAACGACGGGGTAGTTCTTCCCTGCCTGGAAGCACCAGCCCCTCTCGCTGTCGGTGTTCTTCACGGGGCCGATGCCGAAGTTGGCGGTGTAGGAGTCGCCGAAGAAGACGGTCGGCACCGGATCGGCGGGCGCCGCGGCGGCACCCCCCGCCGGAACGGCGAACGCCAGGAAACTGCCCAGCGCAACGGCCGCGGCGGTCAGCCGCCGCGCCCTTGAAACGGTCGTCGTCTTCCACATGGCCGAAGGCATGCCTGTGCCCTTTCGTCCAGCCCCGCAAGGCGAGGAGCCGAGGAGAACTACGCTGTGCATTCATCCATATGCGCAGCGCAATAACCCGAGGGTGGGAGACCGAAACCGTGGTGTTCTCGGACAATCACGTTGCTCGTGTCTATCTCGCCCGGTCAGCGACCGTACAGGCCGGAAGGGCCGCGATGAGCGCGACCCGAAAGAGGCGGAGCCCTCACACCCGCCGGCGTGGGCTCAGCCGGGAGGCCAAGCGCCGAAGAAGCCGAGGACGCCTTGAGGCATCGGCACGGTCGTACGGACGGGCGACTACCGAAGATGAGCCCCTTGGCAGGTGCGCCCGCTGCCGCATACTCGACTGAAACCTGCCAGGAGATCGCTGCCGACTGCGTGGGGGGAACCTTCCGTAGGCCACCTCCTACCCGTTCCAAGCGCGGCACGGGCACCTCGACAGCGAGCGCGGCGGGGCCTGTAGGGCCCTCAGGAGGAAAGCCGGGCGGGCGCCTCCGCGCGGTCAGCGGCGCCCCGGCGCCGTCGCGCGGCGTCGGCGACATCGCCCGCCCCCACCCTTTTCTTCTCTTCGGTGCGGTGGGTGTCAGGTGTTTCGGCGGTTGCCCTGGTCGTCGCAGGGCAGGTCGGCGGCGGTGTGGTGGGTGAGGAAGTCGCGGGTGGCCTGGCGGCCGGCCTCGGTGAGGGCGGTGGGCTCGACGCTGATGACGCCGTCGAAGGGGCGGTCGACGTCGCGGATGATGCACAAGGTGGCGGTCAGCAGTGCGGTGATGACGGTGAGGGTGATGAGCTGGCCGCGGTTGTTGCGGCAGGGGATGCAGGTGCCCAGGGCCATCACGGTGATGACCAGGGTCGCCAGCAGGAACCAGAAGATCGTGCCGGGGATGCTCGCGGTGGCCTGGGTCAGGCGTTCCTCGCGCTCCTCGGAACGCTTGTTGTCGGCGGCGACCAGCATGCCGAAGACCGGCTCGCCGGACACCTCGCGAAAGACGCGGCGCGAGTCGGTGGACCAGACGCTGGCGGCCGGCGAGCCGTTGCCGTCGGCCATCGCGTGCCATTCCTGGGTGCGGACCGCGCGGGCGTAGCAGACGGCGTCGGCCTGGACCTCGGCCCGCTGCTCGGCGGGCGCGTACTCGGCGGCTTAGCTGGTCGAGGGCCCTGGCCTCGCCGCGGGAGGCGACCTCGGCCTTGCCGTAGGAGCCGTTGGCGGTGACCAGGACGAAGGCGAGCAGTAGCACGGTGAGCGTCAGCAGCGGCCCGACCAGGTCCTTGACGGCCATGCCGGAGTCGTCGTCCTCGCTCAACAGGCAGGGCCGCAGGAACCGGTTGGCGGCCAGACCCGCCAGCAGAGCCAGGACGGCGACGACGATGATCAGGACCACGGACGGCCACGTCCGGACCAGACGGACGGGCCCCGGCACAAGGGGCGCTCCGTCGCCATGTCCCGCGCCGGGCACCGACCGGCACCGGCAAAACGTTCCTCCGCCTTCGAAGGAGCGACCTGTCCTGGGCCGACAGGCCCTGCCCGGCCGACCATCCGGCTCACCGCCCACACGGGTGATCGACTCCTGCGTTGGACCTGGTGAGCACACGTCTGTCAGTACGAGGACATCGTCCCGCTGCCGTGACCTCTGAGATACCGTCACGCATCCGCGCCGTCGTCCTGCTCGCCCCCACTGCCACAGCGAGCAGGCCTTCACCGGCACCGCCACCCACACCAGCGTCTGTCATCGGTGTTCGCAACCGTGCTTCTGCGAGCTTCCCTTCCGTGCTTGCTCGCGTGTCAGACCAGCGACGTACCCTGTGGGACATGAACGTGGAGCAGGCACACGAGCTGGCTCGCTCCCTGCTCGCCGACTCCTTGCCCCGGCGCTGGGCGCACTGCCAGGGAGTGACCGCCGCGGCGAGCCGTTTGGTACCGGTCCTCGGTCGGGACGGCGAGGCGTTGCTGCAGGCGGCCGTGCTCCACGACATCGGCTACTCGCCCGCGATCAACGCGACAGGGTTCCACCCCCTCGACGGCGCCCGCTTCCTGCGCGAGCAGGGGCAGGCTGACGACCTCGTGGTGCGGCTCGTGGCGAACCACTCCTTCGCCTTGCTGGAGGCGGAGGAGCGCGGCCTGCGGGGCGAGTTGGAGTCCGCGTTCCTGCTGCCCGAGCAGACCGAGCTGGTCGACGCGCTCGTGTACTGCGACATGACGACGACGCCCGACGGGGCCCGGACGACGTGCGGCGAGCGGATCTCCGAGATCGTCAGCCGGTACGGGGCGGACAGCGTCGTCGGCCGGTTCATCCGCCGGGCGGAACCGGAGATCCGAGCGGCTGTGGGGCGTGTCGAAGAACGAATGGACCGTCGCCGCTGAGGTGACTCAGTCGACGCGAGGGTACTCGCCCCTGAGGAAGTCGCCGATCTGGATGCGCATGGAGACGTGGATGTCCAGGGAGTCCAGGTCCTCGGGCAGCACCCAGCGGACCCCGTCCGCCTCCTCGTTGACCGTGGGCTCTCCGCCGACGGGCCTGCCGATGTAGGTCACCTCGTACGCCTGCCGGATCTCACCGTCGCTGTACGCGACGACGTGACCGGGTGGGGAGTAGACCCCCAGCAGACCGGTGACCTCGGCGATGATGCCGGTTTCCTCCTCGCACTCCCTGACCGCGCACTGAGCCGGCGACTCCCCGATGTCCTGTACGCCGCCGGGCAGAGCCCACTGGCCCGTGTCACGACGCCGCTGGAGCAGAAGGGCTCCGTCGTCCCGTACGACGAGGAGGTTCGACGCCGGGATCAAGGTGTTCGGCTTCGGGGCCTTGGGGTCGTTCCAGTACTCGGTACGCGCCACCTTCATGCTCCTGACGTCGGGGTCCAGGGGTTCGCAGTCTCCCAGACGGCCTCAAAGCTGCTGGCGTAGTTGTTGAACCAGCCCTCGCTGCCGCAGCGCCGGAGATGGAGCACGGGGTTGGCGCTCGCGGGTTGGCCCCATACGTGGGGGTTGACCAGGAGGTTGTCGTCGTAGCGGAAGAGGCTGCTGTACAGCGTCGTGTCGTGCAGGCGCACCTCGCAGCCGGGGTGGGCGACCAGGGGTCGGTAGTAGGTCATCGAGGCTCGGATCTTGGCGCCGAGCGTGTCCCCGATGCCCTCCTCCTGGCCTCGTCGGGCGACTGCAGCGCCATCCGGATCTCCGAAGCACAGCCGTACGCACGTCCCTGCGTCGGCCCGTTCCGTGAGCATCGCGGCGATGCGCGGGTTGGTCTGGGCGTAGAACGTCCCGCTGAACACGAGCACGTCGATGTGCTCCGACGCGCCGGTGAGGAGGGACAACCACACCTCCCGTGGGACCGAAGCGCGATCGGCGTAGGTCTGGATCAGCTCTGAGCTCATGGCGTCCACCGCACCTCGGTGCCGAAGACTCGGCCATAAGTACGTTTCTTCGACGCCGAGCACCTGCGTCACCATCCACCGGTGCCGTTGGTGCGGAATGCGTTCCTGCGTGACCCAGCGCTGGACGCTCTTCGCTATCACACCGCACTCGGTGGCCAAGTCCTCGTAGGAAAAGCCGCGTTGCCTCATCGTCGTGCGTAGTCGTGTGTTCACGTATCCATGATGGGGGACATCCAGGGGACGTTTCAGAGGTTCCGGAAGAGCTGGAGATGACCGCCTGGAGCGCTTGCCTCCGCCAGGGACCGGCGATCTACGCTGGTGCGATGCGCCGCCTGGTCCTGTGGGACGTCGACCACACGCTCGTGGAGAACGCGGGTATTTCGAAGGAGACGTACGCCGCAGCGTACGAGACGTTGACGGGTGAGCCTCCACTGACGCCGGCCAGGACGGAAGGCCGCACGGATCGGCTCATCATGCGGGGGATGTTCGACGACCACCGCCGGGCGATGCCGCCATGGCCAGAGGTGGAGTCCGCCCTGAGCCAGGCGGGCGCTGCTCGGTTTCAGGCGCTCCAGGAGCGTGGCTGCGCGCTGCCGGGAGCCGTGGAGGCCCTGAAAGCCGTTGGCCGGATGGACGGCGTCGTCCAGTCCGTCCTCACGGGGAACATCCGGGGGAACGCCCAGGTGAAGCTGGCCGCTTTCGGCCTGGTCGGATGGCTGGACCTGGACGTGGGTGCGTACGGCGCCGACGGCGGCGACCGCGCCGAGCTCGTGCCGGTTGCCCGGGCTCGCGCTGCGCGCGCCTACGCGGACGTCGACGAGCGGGCCCCCACGCTCCTGATCGGTGACACGCCGCGGGACGTGGCCGCTGCTTTCGACAGCGGCGTGGGCGTCGTCGCAGTCGCCTCCGGTGTGCACGACGCCGCCTCCCTCGCTGCCGCCGGAGCCCCACTCGTTCTTCCCGACCTTCGCGATACGGACGCGGTCGTCAGTTCCATCCAACGGTCCCTGTTCTAGGGACATTTCAAGGAGCATTTCCGTGCCCGGGAATGACCGCGAAATTCCCCTCAGGGTGGTTACCGCGTCCCCTGCACACGGCCGATGATCTACCCGTCCAGCGAGCGACGGATCGGTGATCGCCATGAGGCGAAGGAAAACCCGGCACGGTCTCTGTCCACTCAGATGTCCGACCAGCAGCCTTTGGGCGCTGCGCTGTCGGCTTCGAACCGCGGATTTCGAGAAGGCGACCTCGGCCCTCGTACGAGGTCGTCGCGAGCTGACCGACGGCATACCCTGCGGCCCGATCAAGGGCCGTGCCGGGATGTGCTCCCGTAGGTCACTGGCGTGTTCTTCCAGGACTCCCGCGGCCCCGAGCGCGTCGGTCGGTGGACGAGCCCTCCCTCACCGGCCCCGGCCGTCAGCGAGGGGGTTGTGGTCGTGACTCGAGTAACGCCGACCCGCGCGGCCCCGGTGGTCCGCGAATGCTCGAGCGACCTCGGGATGTTCTACCGCGAGGTGGCGCTGGCCAGGACGTACACGCGACAGCGGTTGACGGCATGGCAGTGGGGTGGGGACCTCGACGACGCGGTGCTGATCGTGTCGGAACTCGTGACCAACGCCATCCACCACGCCCGGGTGATCGGACAGTCACTGTGCCTGGACCTGGCGGTCCTGGAGGACGGCAGCCTCTTGATCGAGGTCTCCGACCCCCTGCCCGCGTTTCCCGGGTTCGAGGAACTGGTCGTGCCGGGACCTGGGGAGGAGCGGGGCCGGGGCCTGCGACTGGTGCGGGCCCTGGGCGGCGATGTGTCGTGGTTCCGCCGGTGCGGTGGCGGCAAGACCGTACGCGCCCACGTCCGCGGCCTCCCGAAGGAGGGATGGCGGTGAGCGGCGGGCTGCTGGGTGCGGCGGGCTACCGGAGCCTGCCCAGTTGGTGCACCCCGGCATACGCCCGGGCGCGGGCGGCGGAGCTCGTTGCCGCGCACCAGGCCGCACGGACGGAGGTTGTTCGCAACCCGCACAGGAACGCCGAGTGGGCGCAGGCCGTCGTCCGTGCCCCGCGGCTCCTGGGCGCCGTTCAGGACTTGATCGGCCGGGACGTGGCGGTGGAGAACACCCTTCTCGTCCTGAAGTGGCCGTACCAGAACTGCGAAGTGCCCTGGCACCAGGACGGCATCAACGACCGTGTCCTCCTCGATCCCAAGGGCTCGGTGGCCGCGTGGTTGGCGCTGACTGACGCTGGGCGGGCGAACGGATGCCTGCACGTGATTCCCGGCTCACAGCGCGGCGGCTACTTGCCCTACGGTCCCGAGCCCGGCACGCGTGTACAACGAGGCCGCCCCATCGGTGCTCGCGTCGCCAAGGACACGTGGGGTGTGCCGATGGCGGTGGCGGCCGGCAGCGGGCTGCTGATGGACGTGCGGCTGCTGCACCGCTCACTCGCCAACGTGAGTGAGAAGGCGCGCCTCGGTCTGAACATCCGGTACGTCGCGCCCGGTGCGGTCACGATGCGCGACGGCTCAAGCCCCAGCCTGGACCCGGTCAGCGGGACGGGCTGGCAGTCCATGAAGGGAAGGAGAACAGGATCGTGAACACGCTCATGGAGTTCATCGACAAGGACGCGCCGACACGTGTCCGCGTACTCAGCGGCGAGGACACCGACCCCGCGCGGCGTGGGGACAAGAAACCGGTCATCCGCAGCGAGTGCACGTACTACTGCCCCGACGAGGCCACCGTGCGCCGGTGCATCACGGCGCTGGAGGAGTCGGACCGGCGACTGCGCGCGCGTCCCGAGGAACTCATGCTCTGGGACTGGCAGGCGACGTACTTCGAAGCCGAGAAGGGGAGCACCGCCGGCGGTGGCATCGTGTACCTCGGAGTGGCCTGGTACGACGAGGAGTTCTTCAAGGACCGCAAGGACGCCTGGTTCGGCGTCATGCACCGGCGGATCTACGACGAGCTGGGCATCCCGCTGAAGGACGTCACCGTCACCCACTGGCAGTTGATCGCCTAGCGGTCCGAGGCACCAGGGCCCGCCTCTCGGCCCTCGGCCGACGAGGGCGTGGTCACTCCCGCGTCAGCTCGTGATCGTCGCCGGCGGTGATCGGGGCCCCGGCTCGGGACCAGTGCAAGGCGGCGGCCGCTCCCACGGCGGCCGCCGCCGCGGTCACCGCGCCCGCGGTGACGAATCCCGCCCGCGGGTGCCCGGCGGCGACGGCGGGCACGACGAGCATCGACAGCGTCCCGGCCGTGCGGATGACGGTGAGGTCGACGGCCATCAGCCGCAGCCGGGCCGCCGAGGGGAAGAGCGACAGGTGCGTCGACAAGGAGATCTGAAGGAAGGGCGCGATGGCGCCCGACAACACCGACATCACCACCACGTACGGCAGCGAGACCGCGGCGCCGGTGGCGGCGAGCAGCACCCCCGACACTGCCCAGACCGCGCAGTACAGCACGGGCGCCGGACCGGGGAGTCGTACGTGTCCCGCGACTCCGTTCGCAGCCACCGCACCCGCTCCGGCAGCCGCCAGGGTGGCTCCATAGGCGCCCGGGCCAGCATCCAGGAGGGTCGTGAGCAGGGCCGGCATGGCCAGCGCCACGGCTCCGGCGCCGATCCCGATGCCGTGCACCGTCAGCGCGACCGCCGTCGCCGGATGGGCGCGCAGCAGCTCCCGCGCCCGCGGGCGGCGAACCGGCTTCTCCGTCGGCGCCCGTAGTGGGGCGGTGAGCGTCGTGGTGCGAGCCAGGGCCGCCAACACCAGAGCGGAGATCCCGAACGTGGCGGCGTCGATCCAGAACAGGTGCCGCATCGGCATGACGGCGAGCAGCAGGCCTGCCGCACCGGGCCCGGCGATGCGCGCGATGCGCCCCGACAGGTCCATCAGGCCGCTGACGGCCTGGACGTCGCGTTCCTCGACCAGCTCGGGCACGAGCGCCCCGAGGTTCGGGTCGAAGACGGCGCCACCCGCACCGAGCAGCAGCGCGCAGACCAGCAGTCCCGGAACGCCGAAGCCACTCCAGGCCAGCGGCAGCGCGGCCACGAGGGCCAGCCGGGCGACGTCGACCACGGCCAAAGCTCGCAGGGAGGCGCACTGGACGGTCAGGCGCTGGCCGACCGTACCCAGGACGATGTACGGGAGTGACTCGGCCACCGCCACCAGGCCCATCGCCGCCGCGCCCGACTCCTGCCAGGCGACCCACATCACGGCCATGGCGTACAGGCGGTCACCGAAGACGGACAGGGCCTGCGCCGACCACAGGGTGAGCACGCGCCGGCAACGCAGCAGCCGTAGATATCCCAAGATCCAACCCGCTTCACCACAGCACGAAGTCCCGGCGCAGGCACCCCGCCGGGACGGTGACGACCCTAGGGCATCGAGGAAGGCGAGCGTGCCGAGATGAGCGAGACACCCTGTCCAGCGGAGGCCCGTGCGGCTGCGAAGGCCTTATGCGGCGGCGGGTTGGTGGAGCTCCTGCCGGTCAGCGACCGCCGCGGGTCGGCGGTCTGGAAGGCCACCGCACCGCGCCGGGCGGTGGCCATCAAGGCGGGGACGGGGGAAGGCGCTGCGATCACCGCGCGCGAGACGGACGTCATGGCGGCCATCTGGGGCCCTGCGCGTCGTCTGGCCCACGGCCGCGGCCCGGACTCGGCGTGGTTCATCACCCCGTGGTACGAAGGCCCCTCGACCTGGACGGCCCTGCGGGCCGTGCGCGACGGCACCGCCGACCCCCTGACGGCTCGGACACCCATGGCGGAGCTGTGTGACGCGGTGGCCCGTCTCCACGCGACCGGCTGGGTCCACGCCGACCTCCAGCCCGACCACGCCCTCCACACCGAGCACGGCGTACAACTGCTGGACTGCTCCTGGTCGTGGAAGCCGGGCTCCTTCGAGCCCGCCACCAGTGTGACCAGCAAGACGCCCCCGGCCGCAGCTCTCCTTCGCCAGCGGCGGCGCGGACGACGGGCGACGACACGGCAGATCATCGCGCTCACGCCTCGACGATCCCTTTGAGGATCTCCACGACGAGGGGCGCGAGCGCGGCCAGCCCGTAACCCCACCCCGCGCTCTTGAACGCGGTCTTGGCCCGCTGCACTTCGCCCGGGTCGCCGCCGGCCATCAGGTAGAGAACGCCCCCGATGGTCAGGAAGACGGTGGCCAGCCCGGCGAGGACGCCCATGATCCAGTTACGGATGTTGTCGAGCACCTCGTTCACGGACTTCGCCAGGGCCAGGACGGCAGCATGGTCCGCCGCGTACACCGAGCAAGCCCCGAGCCCGGACACGGCGGCTGTCAGCGCGATGACCAGCGCCCACCGGAGGGCCCGGCGGCCACCCCTTCCCGCGCCCCGGCAGGACCGGGGAGGGTGGCCACGCCACTTCCGTGCTGTGCGGTGAGGATTCTCGTGCATCTCAGGCATCTCCGATGGCGCGAAGGAAGCGCGGAGCCTATGAGGGAGTCCCCGCACCCGAAGAGACCGGCTCGGTCGACGCCTTTGGACAACCAGCCGTGAGCAGTACGGAGAGTGACGAGCGAAGTCCTCGACGATCGTGCCGAGAGAGCCGGTCCTGAACTACGCGTGGCCGACCTGCGTGCGACGGCATCTCGTGCCTCGGCGGTCCGGTCTTCGTCCCGTATAAGCGCGACCAGACGCTGTTCCGCCCGGCGCCGGGCCTTGTAGACGGAGGCGAGCGTCAGGTGATGCTTACCGGCCCAGTCGCTGACGGACTGCCCTTCCAGCCGCGTACGACCGATCAGGTCCGCCTCGGTCCGGGTCAGGACTCCCGCGCGGACCGCACGCGCCAGCACAAGGTCCGGATGTCCCCCAGGTGGTTCGGGGGGATCGGTGGCGAACCCGTGGGGTTCCACCGGGACGGGCGCATCGAGTGCCTCCGTCAGCGCGGCCAAACCTCGACGGTAGGCAGCCCACTTGAGCCGAACGACGATGCGAGGCCGAGCAAGGTCGACCGCGCTCGAGCGCTCAGAAACCCGGCCAGCACCTCGGCGTGCACATCGTTCGGATCTCCCGCGTATCGCGCCGTCAGCCGCTTGGCAACGCCGGCCAAGGCGGGCAGGGCCATCCCGACGCAAGCCAACGTCCACGCAGAGCCAACGGTGCGCGAGCGCTCCACCAGCAAGGCCCAGACGGTGTCCTTGACCTGCTGCGAGCAGTGGCCGTGCAGCAGGCGGTCGAGCAGCTCGTCCAACGGAACACGTCGGTCGGGCAGGCCCTCGATCCCTCGGCAGTCGAAAGACAGCGGCTCGGGCCCGGTCACCAGCAGCTCGAAACCGCTTCGCGCGATGTCCAAGGGCAACGGTGACCCACCGGCGGCCGCATCGGTATGGCAGTCACGTCTTCTGACGACTGGCAAGGCCACGCCTCCTTCGGGGCTCGGGCTTATCACGGCACCCCCCAGAAAGCCCGATCACCGCCAAGCACCGGACAACTGCCGCTTAAAGATCTACGTCAACGGGCTGCCGTGGCACTGCACGGGTAGTCATCGTGGTGGGTCGCGTAGGGCCTGACGCTCGCGCCTGCGCTGCAAGCGGCTCTTAGGAGTTCCGCAACAGCGCCTGACCAGTACTTCAGCAGAGATGAGTGCCACAGCACCGGCCGCCGATGTGGTGACACGGTGTGGTCACGCGGCACACGCTCATAGTTCCGTGTCGAAAATCCGTGTGGCTTTCGGCCTCTTGAAGCGACAGAGCACCTCGCACCAGAGGGCAAGAGGAGCCGAAGATGCCACATCCCCACTACGGTGCGAAGACAGTCAGGACGATGCCCCCTGGCTGGTCTCCGTCGTCCTCGACGCCATCGCGTTCTACTGCCAGCCCCAGGAACGCGTGCTCGTGACGTTGGCTGAAGCGGACGGTGCCTGCCCCGCGGCGCGGGTCGTCGCGGCGGTGGCGGAGTCCTTTTCGGGACCGGCGCGGACGATCACCGTACGCGTGCTGCGCCCTGTATGCCGCCCCGTGCAACCCATGACGGATACAAGCGCGTCGGCGGAGTCCCACTCCGGACCGGAGGGCGCGCAGTACGTCTCGAGGACAGTCCATTACCGGACCCCCCCAGGGCCAGACGGCGTTCCACGCCGCCCTCGTTCCCTTCTGCACCATGATCGTCTGTATTGACGCTCGCTCTGTCGACTGGGCCGAGGACGTTCTGTGGTCCGCGCTTCTCGGCCCCGCGGGACTACTCGCCTTCATCACCCACGGTGACAGCCCTGACAAGTGCTCGGCGTTGATCCGCGGACGTCTGACATCGATCTTTCACCGCGCGGGCCTGATCCAGCTCGACAAGCTCACCATGCCCGAGATGCCGACGCAGGCGTACGCCGCGGTGTCGCTGGTCATCCGTCCGCTCCCTGCGGTGAAGGGCATGGAGCAGGAGCCGCGCTGATGCCCAGAAGACTCTCCCGTCCCGAGCGCTGGCCAACAGCTCAGGAGGCGGCCGACCGCCTCCGCGCCGCACGCCAGACGCTCTACGACTGGGCCGCCACCTGGGAAGTGCAGCGACGGGGCCCAGAACCCTTGCGCATTGGCACCCGAGCTCTCCGCTATCGGGAATCGGACGTCGACCGGTGCGTCAAATCCCGACGACGTGAGGGCTGAATTCACGAGCTCAGCTATGAGGAGATACCGCCATGGCGAAGGAAGAACCGTACGACCGCTGGCACAAGGCCCGGCCGGAGCCGGGCGAGCCGAATTGCCCTGAACATCCGGGGCTTGTGCCCACCCCGATGCACGGCACCGAGATGCGGTGGCAGGCGTGTTGGCGGGACAAGGACGGCCGACAGCGGGCGAAGAATTTCGCAAAGAACAGGAAACAGGCCGCTCTTGCGTACCAGCGCAGTCAGCGTGCCGCAGTGGCCGAGGGCCGTGACCCTCTACCTCACCGTTCCAGTCGGAAGGGCGCCGGTAAGGCTGAGGACGCACCTCCCACCATCGAGGAGTATGTGGAGACGTTTCTGTCCCGACACGAGGGCCGCGAGACCACCTTGGAGATCTATGGGTACCGTCTGCGCCATTACGTGGTCCCGGCTCTGGGGTCTTGTCTGCTGAATGAAGTGAAGCGGGGCGATTACCGGGACTTCTTCAGCATGTTGAAGGCAAAGGGCATGGCGGATGGCACTCGGGCGGGAGTGAAGAAGACGCTGTCAGCGATGTTGTCGACGGCAGTGGAAGACGGCTACCTGGACGGCAACCCGATCGCCGGCATCCGACTGCCGGTAAGCGGCAGGCGAAAGGTACGCCTTACCTGGAGGCACGTAGTCGCCCTGTCGGACGAGCTCCACCCGTGGTACGAGTTGCTGGTGTGGTACGGGGCTCCCCAAGTGTTGCGCGCCGGGGAAGCCGTAGGCGTCCGCCGTACGGACATGGAGTCCGTCCCGGGGAAGCAGCGCGTGGAAGCGTAGCGTCAGAAGGGGAAGGCCGTCCCGTTGAAGACGCAAGCCAGCTATGCGTGGCTCGACGTCGGTTCGTTCCTGCAAGCCAAGTATGTCGAGCACATCGCCCGTTGGAGGACGCCGCTGCCCATCGCGGCGCTCAGGAATCGAGAGCTTCGTGGCCTTGCGCCCATTACGCGTGAGTACGACGAACTGGTCATGGTGACGCGCAAGTGGAAGCCTATCCAGGCGGCTGTTCTGAACAAGGCTTTCAGGCTGGCGAAGAAGAGGGTGCAAGCGCGGGGTATCGACATCCCGGACGAAACCACATTCCACGATCTGCGTCACTTCGCCGACGCGGTCTGGGTGGCCTCCGGCTTGGAGCCGAGCAAAGTGCAGGCCCGCATGCGGCACGCCCGCCTTGCCGAGACGCTGAACACGTACGGATACCTGGTGTGGGAGGTGGACTGGGAGAACGCTCCCGCCTCATTCGAGGAGCTGTACGGCATCCCGGCTCCACCTGGTCTGCGGAGGCGGCGCTTGTGCCCCGGGCGGAGCGCGAACGCCGGCGGGCAGCCTCGCCAGGCTTCGGCTGCCCCGGTGGGGAGTAGGTGCTGCGTCCTACGGTGCCTCGCCACTCAAGAGCCCGTGGTCCGGAGGTACAGGATCCGAAAGTACGCCGACGTCTGCAGGCAGAAGCGGACTGGGCGAACGTTACGCAAGTCGTACGGGGAGTGACAGAGAAGGGAGCGACGATGGTCGGCGCATCAGGACTCCGCGTCACCGTGCTCGACGCGTGTGTGACGGATGTGCACCAAATGTGCACCACGAGGAGAACTACCATGCACACGCGCAGGTCAGAGACGGTTCTAGTCGTCGCCTCAACTGTTCGGGTCGTACAGTGGCCTTCGTCTGAGGCCGGTCACCATCCGACGTCGCAGCAGCGGTGGCGAAGGTCCTTCATGTGGCCTGGCGCTTTGGCTGTGATGCCACAGCACTTGATCACAGGTCGGCCCTCGTGCAAGCCCATCTTCACGATTACCCGCATGCAGACCCGTCCAGCGCCTGGTAGGGGCCCGGCCGTGAAGAACACTGACGCGACCGAACAACGGGAGCGTCCGTGTGTCATAGTCGGCCAGCACCTCACCGACCTCGGCCGTCAGCAGCAGACGTTCGACATGGGAAGCGCCCCACCTGGTCAGCCGGGATGCGGCCGACCACATACAGGTAGCGCAACAGCGAGCCGACCGCGGTCAGCAGAGCTTTCGCCGACCAACGCTGTCAGACTCGCATTACGAAGAACTGCACCTCACTGGCCCCGGTTGCATGCGGCGACAAGCGCGGCCATGTACGGTTTGCTGATACGGGTGTCGTTCAGTCGGGTCTGATTGTGCACGGTGAGCTGACGTCGCGCCAGGTCCGTGAGGAGTCCGCTGATTTCCCTCGGATTCTGAGATATCCCCTGGATAGTTCTGAGATATCCCCTGGATAGCTGTGATCGCGTGCAGAGCCAACTGCTCTGGCGAGATGCTCTCATGCACGAGCCCAGTAAGGATGCTTTGTGTGAAATCTCGAATGATATCCGCCATCTTCATGCGAGGATAAATGTAACGGACGGTGCCCTCCAGGTTAGCGATAGACTTACCTATCATGGAGACGTTGGGTGATGTCTGGATACCTCGCCGAGTGGAGAAAGTCAGGACGCTGGTGAGAGCCACGCCGAAGTTCAGCTTTTCCAAGGAGGCGTCCGTCACGTGAGGCACGAACCGAGATATGTCTGAGATGAATCCTCCGACGTCACTCCAGGGCAACGGGGTGCCGAGCTGCATCCACGACCGCGCAAGAGCTGGTCCGTCGTTGTAGGCTATCGAAACCATGGCTCCCAGCACTGCTGTGCTCGTGCTGCGGTCCAGTCGGCCGACCATGCCCCAATCTATGATATGGGCCTTGCCGTTGGGGCTGATCAGAAAGTTCCCCGGATGCGGATCGGCATGAAACGCACGGTCCGTGAAGTAGCTTTTAAACACATAGGCCATCAGCTCTTTGGCTACTTTTTTTCGCTGCTTGGTGCTTAACTCATCGCCTTTCAGGCGGTTGGCGGACTGGCCATCGGCCAATGTTTGAATCAAGACACGCGGAGTGGCCAGGATTGGCTTCGGTATCTTGATGGTCTTGTAGTCGCGAGCCGCCTTCCTGGCGTCCTTCATGTTGTCGGCTTCTCGCGTGAAGTCCAACTCGTCGGCCATGGCACGGAATACGACGTCGAACATGGCCGAAATATCGATAACTTCGTTGAAGCGAGGCGCCCCGCGCCCGATCACTTTGGCGACGCGGCGTAGGACCTGCATATCTCCGAGAACGGCCTCGATGGACCCCGGCCGTTGGATCTTAACTACGCATGGAGTCCCGTCCCTGCGAGTGGTACGGTACACCTGCGCCAGGGAGGCAGCCCCCAGCGGCTCGTCTGTCTCGAAAGAGTTGAAGGACGCATGCCAGTCAGCGCCGAGCTCCTCCTCCAGCACTTCCGCAAATGAAGCGAAGGGATGGACTGTGGCCTGGTCCGTCAGCAGCGCAAGCTCCTCACGGACATAGTCGGGTACGAAGTCCGGCCGGGTCGTGAGGATTTGACCGATCTTGATATAGAGCGGCCCCAGTTGCTCCAGCGCCTGGCGAATCGCTACAGCCCGTTGCCGGTCGGCACTTACCTCCGCATGCTCCCCCCTGCGCTGTGTCCACCGACTCTTGACCGCCCGGGACGTCTCCTGGGCACCGAGGCGGCCAAGAATATGCAGGGCACGCCGCCCGCGCCGTTGTGTCACCTAGGCCCCCTTCTGGCCGGGCCGGCAGCGCAGCTCGCGCAGGCGTATGCGCCTCGCGCTCCGGTCACGCCTCATTACCGCAGGACTGTGCCATTTCCCGGTCGTGCTGGATGTACTGGTCGAGCGTGACTGCCAGCGCTTCGATGGCCTGGTTGCTCCGCTTGGCCTGCTCCCACGCGCCCCCCTTCTTCCCCTCTTCCTCCTCTTTCGGCCTGTGACCGATCGGCGGACCACGTGGGTCATGTCACGGCTCGCGTCGTCAGTTCGATCGAGCAAGTCGTCGATCAGGTTTTTCCTTTGCCTTTTCCTGGCCATGTCCGCTATCTCTCGTCGATAGATGGTGATGGCCGTTCCCATAGGAACGCCACTGGGACATCGTTTCCAGAACACTCCACAGCGGCGCAAAAGGTAAGAGGCTCAGGAGATCTGTGCGTGCACGCGTTGAACGATCATGGATACGTTTGGCCGTGTCTGTAGCAACACCGCACGCGGCTGGTATCAGAGCCGGAATTTTCCAGAAACGCCTCGGCGGCACATACCCGAGCCGGCATCCGAATCCCGAAAAGCGGGAGATGGGGCGAACGGGGACCCGTTCAGAAGTCTCCGGAGTCGCGCGCGAGCACCATGACTTGATGAGCGAGGTTTCGGTGAGTGGGTGCGCTCTCTCCTGCCGCTCTATGATGCCGTCTAGCCGCAGCCGGTGGGTGTCCCGCGTGGCGCCCAGTAGCCCGGAGGAGGCCCGCCGCGACGGGCGAGCGCGGTGGGCCGGGCACGGTCGACTGGGCTCGGACCGCTCTTGGGCCCCTGCGGGCGGCCCGCACGTACGAGGAGTCGATCACCGCCCGCTCCCAGTCCAGATGGTTCTTCGACCTCAGGGGCAGGTATTCCCTCTGGATGCCAGTGTGCAGGACGAAGAGAATGCCGCACAGGGCCTGCCGGTCCGGCACCCGAGTCTGCCCTGGACCGACTTCGGCCCCGGTTTCGACAGCAACGCCTCCACCAACGACCACAGTTCATGTCAGATGGATGGGTGAGTCTTGCGGTACAGGTGCTCGGCTCGCCACCAGCCGAGGGCTGCGAAGGCAAGTACGGTACGGAGCGCCCTCTTCGCTCTGCTGTCGATGCGGTCCTGGTAGGGGAAGAAGTTCTGTTTCTGCACTTGGGAGAATTGGACGGTCAGCTCGTGGTTGGCCAGGTCGCGCAGAAGGCCGCGTAGTTCTCCGGGCGCTGACTGTGCGGCGATGAGGAGTTCCATGGCGGTGCGTGCGGCCTGGTCCTCGGACAATGCCTGGCGGGCGTATTCGAAGAGGATGGTCCGCATTTGGTCCTGGAAGACTTCGGTCACGGAGAGTTCGGGTGCGAGGTAGCGGACGGATCCGTCCGTGTTGGCGAATGATTTGCCCAGTATGGAGACCATGGGGCTGGTCTGGATGCCGCGTCGGGTGGAGTGACTGAGGACTTGTGTCAGGGTGGTGCCGAAGTTGAGTTCTTCCAGGGAGGCCGTGGCGATTTTCGGTACCAGGGCGGTCATGTCCTGGGTGAAGGCTGAGACGTCGGCCCAGGGGGTGAGTTTCCCCATTTCGATCCAGGCTTTCGACAGGGCGGTGCCGTCGTTGCGGGAGAGGCTGAGCAGGATCAGCATCAGTGACATGCTCAGTCGGCGGTCGATGTGTCCGACCATGCCCCAGTCGATGAGCGAGGCGGGTTCGCCGGGTGCGACGAAGATGTTGCCGGGGTGCGGGTCGGCGTGGAAGGTCATGTCGACGAAATAGCCCCGGTACATGTAGGCGAGGATGTCGCGGCCGATGGCGGAGCGTTCGTCGGGTTTGAAGGCGGTCGGGTCCGCGTCGCGGATGTTCGTGCCGGCGGCCATGCTCTGGACGAGCACGGTGGGTGTGGCGTCCAGGACGTCGGGTACGTCGACCAGCTCGAAGGAGCGCGCGGCCGTGCGGGCGCGGTCCATGTTGCGCGCTTCGAGGACGAAGTCGAGTTCGGGGCGCATGGCGTCCAGGACGACGCCGAGCATGGCCTGGGTGTCGATGGTGGCGTTGAAGCGGGGGGCGTGGGCGGCGAAGCGGCGGGCAGCGCGTTGCAGCATCTTCATGTCTTCTTCGACCACATAACGGATGCGGGGGCGCTGCACCTTCACCGCGACGGGCTGCCCGTTGTCCAGGCGGGCGGCGTAGACCTGGGCCAGAGAGGCGGCGCCGAGAGGGGAGCGGGTGTCGAAGCTGCGGAACATGCGGCGCCAGCCGCGGCCGAGTGCCGCCTCCAGGACGGGTTCCATGTGGGTGAAGGGCATGACGGAGGCACGGTCGTGGAGGTGTTCCAGTTCCCTGGCGATGGCGCTGGGAACGATGTCCTCCCGGGTGGAGAGGATCTGGCCGATCTTGATGTAGAAGGGGCCGAGCTGTTCGAACGCTTCGCGTACCGCGACGGCACGCCGGTGCATCTTGGCCTCGCTGCTGTCGTCGGTGCGGCGGTGTCGCCACGCGAGGGGAGTCTCGCTCACTTCGCGCATGAGGAGGGCTTTGGCGACGTGTGCCAGCAGGCGGGCGCGGGCCGCGCTCACGGATTAGCCCTGCGTGGCCGGGGCTGCCTTCTTCCGCGTGCTTCGCCGCGAGCCGCCGGGCGGCTGTGGGAGCGGGGGACGGCGGCTTCGGACAGCCGGCACGGGGCGGGTGCCGGTCGGGCGGCGGCCAGCCACGCCAGGGTGTCGGGCAGCGTGGAGGTGAGGATGTCCAGCAGGACGTCGATGGTGCACTCGGCTCCGGTGGTTTCGTGCCGGGCGATGAAGTGCCGTCCTGCCCGGATGTCCTCGCGCAAGACGGCGAGGTCCACCGTCCGTCCGGTCGCTGGTTCGTACAGGTCGCCGGCGTCGGTGCGGTGCACGATGCGCTCGCCGGGCTGTGGGGCGGTGGGAATGATCAGCTCCTTCGCCGGTGCGATGGCCGGTACGGCAGCGGCAGACGCCGGGCGGCAGCGCGTGTCGCGCTGCGGGAGGGTCCGATGTCGCCCTGCGCAGCGGGTCGTGCCGCGGTCATTGATCCTGGGTGCTGTGGCGGACGGCGCCGCGGTGTGGTGAGGTGCGAGCTGCCGCGACGCCGGGCCACCGGACATGCATTCTTGTGCGGGTACACGCGGCTGTGCCGGTGGCCCGGAGCCGTGTCACGGGTCAGGGTGCACTCTTGGTACTGCTCGTCGCGCTCGTCGGCCGGGAGCTCTTGCTGCGTGTGGTGTCCTCCCGTACGACCTCCCGCTCTTCGTCGAAGCGTGCGTCGTCGTCGTAGTGCCGCCGCTCGGTGCGGTACTCGTACTCCTCACGGTGTCCTTCGCCGCGCGTTCCGGAGCGTTCGCGGTACTCCACGGCCCGGGTCAAACCGCGGCGGATGTCGCGTTCGGTGTCCTGCATGCGGTCCAGGGCGCCGTCGATGAAGTCCTTGGAGCTGTCGACGATGTCGCCGAGGAAACGAGACAGGCCGGTACGGCTGTGCGAGCTTCTGCTGGACATACGTCCTCCCATGGGTGAAGGGGCGATAACGGTGTGCGCTGTGCGGTTCAGGTGAGCGCGGCCCCGGATGCCGTGCGGCAGTGGTCCGTGAGGCGGGCAAGGCCCTCGTCGGTGCTCACCGCCGGCCGGTAGCCCAGGTCGCGTCTGGCCGCGGAGATGTCGAAGTAGTGCTCGCTGGCCAGCTCGGCGGCCAGGAAACGTGTCAGGGGCGGGGCGTCGGTACGCCGCAGCGCGCGCCACAGGAGCTCGGCCGCCGCCCCCAGGACGACGGCGGGCCGGCGCGGGAGATGGCGCACCGGTACCGGGGCGCCGGCGGCCGTCAGCAGGTTGCGGGCCATCTGTTCCAGCGCGATGGGCTGTCCCTGGGTGATGAAGTAGGCCGCACCACCGGTCGGAGCGGTAGGAGAGAGGTTCTCCAGCGCTGCCAGGTGGGCCGCGGCCGCGTTGTCGATGTAGACAGTGTCGATGAGGTTGGTGCCGTCGCCGACCAGCACCAGCCGACCGGAGCGGGCCGCCGTGAGCAGGAGGGGCAGGAAGTGTGGGTCCTCCGGCCCCCAGATGAGGTGCACGCGCAGGGCGGTGGTGGCAAGGGCCGGGGAGTTGGCGGCCAGCACGGCGCGCTCGGCGATCGCCTTGGACCAGGGGTAGGGCGCCAGGTATCGGCGGGGGTAGGGGATGGATTCGTCGGCGCCGCGCACATGGGCATTGCCGAAGACCACACTGGCACTCGAGGTGTGCACGAAGCGTTCCACGCCCTGCTCCTGGCAGACGGCCAGCAGGTTCTGCGTGCCCTGGGCGTTGATGTCGTAGAACTCCCTGCGCGTGCCCCAGATGCCGGCTCGGGCGGCGGTGTGGATGACGGCCCGGCAGCCGTGCACCGCGGCACGCAGCCGGTCGGTGTCGCGCAGGTCGCCGAGCACCTGGTGGACAGCGGGATCGAGCCGGTTGCTCGGATGGCGAGCCAGGGAGCGTACGTCGTGTCCGGCGGCCAGGAGGTGCCGGCACACGGCGCGGCCGAGGAAGCCGCTGCCTCCGCTGACCAGGACTTTCATGCCTTCTCCTTGGCTGTGGTGACGGCCGCCGGAGCGGCGGCGACCGGCGGGGACAGCTTGCGGGCTGCCCAGCGGGCCAGCTTTCCGCGTTCGATCTTGGCGTTGTGCCGGATGTCGACGGGGAAACGGGGGTGGATGAGCAGGTGGTCGACCAGCTCGCCACCGGGCACGTCGCGCAGTCGTCGGCGTACCAGACGATCGAGGTCGGCCACGTCGGAGAGGGCACTGGGCCGTTCGAGCTCGACGCACAGCACTGCCTGCTGCTGCCCCGGGAGGCCGATGCCGACCAGCGCGGTGCGCGAGACGTGGGGCAGCCTGTTGCAGGGTGCTTCGATCTGCTCGGTGTGGAGCATGCCGCCGGTGGTGTGGACGGTGTGGGCCTTGCGGCCGCAGTAGTGCAGATGGCCCGCGTCGTCCAACCAGCCCAGATCACCCGTGCGGTGCAAGACGCGGTGGCCGTCCCGGATCTTCGCCTCCGCGTTGGCACGGGGCCGTCCGAAGTAGGCACGGCTGACGTGGGAGCCGCTGACGGTGATCTCGCCGATGGCGCCCGGCGCGAGTGCCGGGGCGCTGCTCAGGTCGGCGCTGGCGGGAAGGCCGGCGTCGATGACGCGGATGGTGAGGCCGGGCACGGGCACGCCGATCGGTGTGCCCGGTGCCGGGGGTTGTTCGGTGTGGGCGGTGCGCAGGGCATCGCGGTCGGCGATGCTGATGGGGAGGCACTCGGTGGCGCCGTAGACACTGCGGACCTGGCAGGCCGCGGGCAGGCACTGGTCGAGCAGATCCAGCAGCGCGGGGGAAAGCGGTGCTCCGAACGTCGCGACGTCGGTGACGCTGTCCAGCCGTATGCCGTGCGTGACGCAGTGGCGCGCCACGTTCCGCACCAGCGCGGGCGAGCCGAACAGGCTGCGGGCGCCGAAGTGCTGGAGCGCGTGGACGATCGGCCGGGGATCGGTGTCGGCGGGGCGGCGGGGGTCGAAGGAGGGCAGCACGGTGTGCGCGCCGAGCGCCGGCAGGTACAGGGTGAAGGGCAGGAACGCCGAGACGGCCGGGGCGCCCGCGTGGATGCCCAGCGCGCTGCCCGCGTGACGGGCCTGCTGAGCAAGCTGCTGGTAGGTGTACTGAACGCCCTTGGGGGTGCCCGTGGATCCCGAGGTGAAGGCGATCAGCGCCAGCGCGTCGCTGTTCCCGCGCAGGGGAACCGGCCTTCGGCGGGCGGCGCGGCGCAGGTCCGCCAGCCGGGGCCAGGGCCCTAAGGGGCGGGAGGCGGTACTGAGGCACAGTGTCGCGGTGTGCCGTGCCCAGCCGAGTACGGTGCGGGCGACGTGCGCCAGAGGCTGGCCGATGAACGCCTGGGGTGCGACCTCCTCGAGGCAGCGTCGCACCGCCTCGCGTGGCAGACCCGGGTCGATGAGGACGGGGACCGCGTCGATCTGCAGCAGGGCGTACAGGTCGGTCAGGAATTCCCGCCCTTCGCGGACCATCAGCACCACGCGGGTACCGGGCAGGAGGCCGGCCGTGGTGAGCGCGGAGGCCGTCAGGTGCACCCGCGCCCGCAGTTCGCCGTAGGTGGTGGCCCCGTAGCGGTTGTGCCGGAGGGGGCGGTGCAGGACCGGCGCCGTGGGGCAGCGCTCGGCCTGCTCGGCGAAGGCTTCCAGCAGACCCGTGGCTGCGGCGGGGGAGAGGGCGCTCACCATTGCAGGGCCATGACGCCGACGCTGACACCGCTGGCGGCACCGATCAGCGCGACACGGTCGCCGCGGCGCAACCGCCCGTGCTGCTGGGCCAGCGAGAGCTGCAGGGGCAGGGAGCTGGAGCCGACGTTGCCGTACTCGGCGACGGTGGGCAGTATCTTGTCCCGCGGGACGCTGAACTGGCGGCACAGGTAGTGCAGCAGGTTGACCGAGGG
The DNA here is from genome assembly GCF_014656095.1 of Streptomyces longispororuber. GTDB lineage: Bacteria > Actinomycetota > Actinomycetes > Streptomycetales > Streptomycetaceae > Streptomyces > Streptomyces longispororuber. The sequence goes on along the minus strand of NZ_BNBT01000010.1, from coordinate 54,835 downwards.
CTGATGGACACAGACGAAGTCCACCCGGTCCGGGTCGAGGTCGAGGTCGGGAAAGAGGGTCGCCGTCTCCTTGATCGGCCCGCGCTCAAGTGACGCCACCAGCCCGGCCGAATCGACGCGGGCTTCAGCGAGGCGGCCGTCGTGGCCGCCCTGGGCGAACGGGTTGGGAACCGAGGCCGCTCGCCAGCCGCTGGAGTCCGCCGCGAAACGGCTGCCCAGGATGCCGGGGCGGGAGGCTGCCTCCACCAGGAAGGCGGCGCCCAGGTCGCCGCCGGTGAACGTGGCCAGCGCCAGCGTAAGGTCGGCCCGGTCATGGATGCGGCGGCGGGTGAAGCGGGACAGCACCTCTCCGCTGACGATCAGGACACGCCGGTAACTGCCGCGGCGGATCAGGGCGTCCGCGATGTCCAGGGCGCTGATCACGGCGTTGCAGGCGTTCTTGACATCGAAGGCGGAGCACCGTGCCCCCAGTGCGTCGGCCACGATGTGGGCGGTGGCCGGCTCCTCCACATCCGCGGTGACGGACGCGTAGATCAGCAGATCGATGTCGCCGACCGGGCAGCCGGCCCGCTCCAGAGCCGTGCGCGCGGCGGCCGCAGCCAGGGCCGAGGGATAGACATCAGGTGGAGCGATCACGCGGCTCTGCAGCCCGTACAGGCGCTGGAGCGGCTGGTCCGGCACGGGCAGCCCCTCGGCCGCGATGCGCAGCAGAGCATCCAGCTCGGCCACGGTCTGCCGCCCCTGCGGAACCTCCACCGCCACCTCGCGTATACGGGTGTACACGTTGTGGTCCATCACCATTCCCTCACTACGGCTTGTGATCGGCACGGGGCGGCGGACTGGTGGGAGATGTCGGCTGCTTGCCTGTCCTGGCCGCTTGCACTGCGGAGAGGCCGGAAGGCGGGCCGGGCGCAGTCGAGCCGAGAAACGCTTCGAGGGCCGGGAGGAGTTCGTGGTGGGCGTCTTCCATGACGTAATGGCCGGCTTGCGGGTAGCGGTGCACGCGGGCCAGCGGAAGCCGTCGCCGCCACTCCGCCAGGATCACGTCGTTGAAGACGGGATCTCTCTCCCCCCAGCCGATGAAGGCCGGCATGGCGGCCAGAACCGCGTCATCCTCCGCCGTGCCGTCGACGAGCGGCCACGCCGGGTCGCCCTGCTTCATCGGGATGTCCTGGACGAAACGGATGACAGCGAGTCGTTGGGCCGCGCCGCGGTAGGGAGCGGTGTACGCGCGGCGCACCTCGTCCGGCAGCGGTTGCGTCACCCCCCACCGGGCGGCGCCGTGGACGAAGGCATTGCTGGCGTGCGCCACCCGTGCCGCCCACGGGTGGTCACGGATGAGGCGCAGCGCGAGGGGGAGCCGGTATCCGCCGGGCCAGGGAAACGCCGCGGTATTGAGGAGCACCAGGCGCCGTACCAGGCCGGGATCGCGGCGCGCCAGGGCCATGCCGATGACTCCGCCCCAGTCGTGGGCCACCAGCGTCCACCCGCGTCCCGGCATCCCCCGATCCCGCACCAGATGGGCCAACAGGTCCTGGAGATCCGTCAGGTGTCGCACCGCCGAGTAGGGGTGGTGACGCTCGTCGGGCCGGGCGGACAGACCCATCCCGACGTGGTCCGGTGCGACGCAGCGGTACCGGGTGCGCAGTGCGTGGATGAGGCGGCGCCAGCAGTAGCTCCAGGTGGGGTTTCCGTGTAGGAACAGGAGCGGCTCGCCCGACCCCTCGTCCAGATAGTGCTGAGAAGTGCCGTCCTCATGCCTGAACCAATGAGAACGGAATGAGTATCCGGCAGCGCTCATGTCTTCCCGCTTCACCGGCTCACCTTCCTTGGGTGCATGTGCAGCGCAAAGGGAAAATTGGGTGAGATATGTGCAGGTGTCGCCGTGCTACCCGAGAATGCGAGCATGCAAGTTTTCGGGATGCCCGGTGATGGTCCCGGGCAGCTGGCCCTAAAGGGAGATCGGTGCGTGCTCGCACATCTGACGGAGGTCCGTAAACCGACTGCTGAATCAGCTTTTCCGTTTTAGCCAGCTTGGTGTTGCAGTGTCAAGCTGGCACCGTAATCGTTGGCCAAAACTCTGTGTCGCTTTCTTGATCTGCCGCCGAGGTGATCGCGAGTAATCAGGGGAAGGGGCTGGTGGTGGCGTCTTTTGTCGGTGTGCGACAGCGTTCTCCAGTGCTGCTGATCGAGTCTCCTTCGTCCGGAAAAGTTGTCAGGAGCACAGGTGCGGGCGCATGTGACTGCGGCACAATACGACTGCCGTTAATCTTGTTCACTGGAGGGGTTCGAGAAGTGCTATCCCATTCGATTCGGACTGCCTGTCCGAATATCTGGCCTTCCGGCACCGTTTGGTTTGGAAGCCAGGGGCTGTGGTATCTGTAGCCGGAGACTCGCATTCCCGTGTTCGACGTCGGAGCGCGAGCGGCCTCAATTGAGCGCAGCAAGACCTGACGTTATGTTCAGTCTGATGTTTTGCGCCTTTTCGGCAGACAGAGGGGTACAACGGCCCCTTTTCGCGGCCCGTAAGGCGCACGCGAAGATCCTCCACATCGATGAGGAGAGCACCATGGCCTCCGAACAGTCCCTTTTCCAGGATCTGGTCGTGCTGTTGGACAAGACCATCGAAGACCTGATCCCCGAGGAAGTGCAGCCGGACAGTGACCTCAAGGACGACCTGGGCATCGACTCCCTGGCCAGGCTGGAGGTCGTTGCCGCCATCGAGGAACGCTGGGGCATCAAGATCCCCGACGAGGACGCCGACGAGCTCCACACCGTCCGACAGACGGTCCGCTACATCGATCAGGCCGCCAGCACCTCCACCTGACCCCACCCCCCACACCTCCGCGGAGGGCCTCGTGAACCGATCCTCCCGCCACGTCGCCATCACCGGGCTGGGCGCCACCACCCCCTTGGGCGGCGACGTCCACACCACCTGGCAAGCCCTGTCCGCCGGCAAGACCGGCGTGTGCCACCTCGACCTCAGCAGCCAGTGCGGGCACACCCTGCCGGTACGCATCGCCGCCCCGGCCGCCGTGGACCCCGCGACCCAGCTTTCGGCCGCACAGGTCAACCACACTGACCGCTCCGCCCAGTTCGCCCTCGTCGCCGCCCGCGAGGCGTGGAGCGATGCCGGCCACCCGGTGGGCGGGGGCGACGCCGTGCCCCCCGCCCACGTCGCCGCGGTCGTCGGCGTGGGTATCGGCGGCATCATCAGCCAATTCCAGCAGCTCGACCTCCTGCTGCGGCAGGGCCCCTCAAGCGTCAACCCGCGCTGCATACCCATGATCCTGCCCAATCACGCCGCAGCCCAGGTCGGTCTGCTCATCGGCGCCCAGGCCGCCGTTCACGCGCCGGTGAGCGCCTGCGCCTCCGGAGCCGAGGCCATAGCCCTCGGCCTCAGCCTCATCCGCTCCGGTCAGGCCCGCGTCGTCCTGGCCGGCGGCACCGACGCCGCCCTGCACCCCCTGATAGTCGCCGGTTTCAGCCGCATGCGGGCGCTGTCCCGGCGCAACGACGAGCCCCAGCGAGCCTCACGCCCCTTCGACGCCGAACGCGACGGCTTCGTCCTGGGAGAAGGCGCTGCCATGCTGACCCTGGAGGAAGCCGACCACGCGCGGCAACGCGGAGCCCGCATCTACGGCTACCTGGCCGGAGCCGGCATCAGCAACGACAGCCATCACGTGGCCCAGCCCAGCCCCGACGGCGCCGGAACCGTCCGGGCCGTGACCGACGCCCTCACCGACGCCGACCTCGACGCCTCCCACATCCGGCACATCAACGCCCACGCCACCTCCACCCCGGTCGGCGACCTCACCGAGGCCCAGGCTCTGCGCACCGCGCTGACCTCCGCGACGGACCACGCCGCCGTCTCGGCCACCAAAGCGGCCTTCGGACACACCGTCGGAGCCGCCGGCGCCATCGAAGCCCTCACCACCGTCCTGGCCCTCTTCCACCGCACCGCGCCTCCCACCTGCGCCCTGGAACGAGTCGGCCCGGGCATCGACCTGGACATCGTCGGTGCCGCGCCCCGCGCCCTTCCCCCCGGCGACATCGCCGCCCTCAGCACCAGCCTCGGCTTCGGCGGCCACAACGTCGCCCTCGTCCTGCGCAGCCCGTCGTGACACCCCCCACCGGACCCTCGCCCCGCCTCCAGCCGGGCCGTGCCCGTATCACCCACCCGCACGTCCCTGACGCCGAGCCCCGTGCAGCCGAGGCCCGCACAAGCGCGATGCTCTGCCCAGGCCAGGGCGCCTACGGGCCCGGCGCGCTCAGGGGTGTTGCCCATGTGCCGCAGGTGATCCACACCCTGGTCGCCATCGACGCCGTCAGGCCGGCCACGAAGCACACCGTCACCCGAACACTCACCGACCCCGACGCCCCTGGACCCGACGCGCTGCTGGCCGACGACCCCTTGGCCTTCGACCTGGCCACCTACGCCGGAGCAGTCGCATGCGGCACCTTCCTGCGCCACTCCTCGCAAGGCCGCCCCCGGTGGGTCATGGGCCACAGCGTCGGTGACATCGCGGCCCTCGCCGTCGCCGAGGCCATCACCCCGGCAACCGGAGCCCGCATCCTGCACACCCGGCACACGCTGCTGCGAAACCTGCCGCCACCGGCCGCCCCGGACAGCGCGGGCATGCTCGCCCTGGCCCTGCCCGTCGCCGAGGTGACCGCGCTCCTCGCAGTGACCGGACTGCACCACACCCGCCCCGCGGGCGACAACGCGCCCGGGCAGACGGTCGTCTCCGGGCCGTCGCACGAACTGAAGATCCTGCACGCGCTGGCCCGCACGGCGAAGATCCGCTGTACCCGACTGGCCAGCCGCACCGGATACCACCACCCGCACCTCAGTGCGATCGCTGAGGAATTCCACACCTACCTGCGCACGGTGGACCTGCGCACCCCCACGGTCCCGTTGTACTCCTCGGCCCTGGCCGGGCCCGTCCACACCCCCGCCCGGCTGCGGGAACTGGCCGGCCACCACCTGACGCGCCCCGTGCAGTTCCAGGCCTCCCTGCACGACCTGCACCGCCAAGGCGTCAACGTCTTCATCGACACCGGACCCGGCGCGCTCCTATCCCCCCTGGTCCGTGCCACACTCCCGACCGCCACGGTCATCGCACCGCTGCGCGGCCATGCCGCCCCCCACCTGGTCGAGCGCCGCCTCAACGCCTGCGCGCCGCTCACGCCGCCCGTGCGGCAGCACAGAAGCGAGTGAGTCTCATGGCGAGACTGGACGACGTCACCGTACTGCGCGAACTGGCCCCCCATGCCGCGCGCGAGTACGAGCGACACCTGCGCGACGCCATCCCTTGGTACCCCCACCAGTACATCCCCTGGGACCAGGGACGGAACTTCGAGGGCCCCCTTCACGGACGGCCCTGGCGACCCGAGGACAGCCACCTGCCCCAAGCCGTGACGACGTCCCTGGTGTGCAACCTCCTCACCGAGGACAACCTCCCCAGCTACCACCGTGTCCTGGCCGTCCGACTGGGCCGTGACGACGTCTGGGAACAGTGGGTGCACCAGTGGACCACCGAGGAAGCCCGCCACAGCACGGCCCTGCGCGACTACCTCCACGCCACCCGCGCCGTGGACCCCGTCGCCCTGGAAGACGCCCGGCGCCACCTCATGTCCACCGGCTACATCCTTGGCTACGGAAGCTCCCCCCTCACGGCCCTGGCCTACACCACCATCCAGGAACTGGCCACCCGTATCTCCCACCGCAACACCGGCCGCCTCAGCGGCGACCCCATCTGCGAACAGCTCATGCGCCGCATCGCACACGACGAGAACATGCACATGCTCTTCTACCGCAACATGCTCTCCGCGGCCTTCGACCTCGCGCCCGACCAGGCCATGTGCGCCCTCACCACCGTCGTCACCTCCTTCCGCATGCCGGGACACGCGATGCACGGCTTCGCCCGCCAGGCCGAGGAGGTCGCAGAGGCCGGCATCTACGACCTGCGCATCCACCACGACGACATCCTGCAACCGCTCCTGCGCACCCTGCGCGTACGGCAGCGCACGGATCTGCGCTGTGAAGGACAAAAGGCTCGCGACATGCTGCTGCGACACATCGACCGCATACAACTGCGCGCCCGCAGGCAGACCGCGCAACACGCGGAATCCGGCCGAGCCGCGGCACGTCACCATGCGGACGTGCCGCTGTCGCGCGGCCGACACAGCACTTGACGAGGAAGGAGGGCTGCCGTGCTGAGCGCGCCTCGGGGACTGCTGTTCTGGCTCGTCCTGATCATCCTGCTGTTCGTCATCGCCGTCGCCCCCGTCGAGTCCGCCCACTTCTTCCTCGATCTGGTCCACGCCATCGAGAAGTTCTTCACCGGGCTCCGGAAGTTCCTGGAAACGCTCAGCATGTCCTAGCCACCGACGCTGCCGGTACAGAGAAAGGCCGGACCCATGCGCACCCTCCTCGTCCTGATACTGGGCTGTGTCATCGCCGCAGCCGCGAGCTGCGCCGCAGTGCCCTCGCTGCGTTCCCACGTCACCGTGGATGTGCCCCCGGTGGCACCGGCCCTTACTGCCACCGTCAAACCTTCTCCGCCGCCGACACCTGCCCCCGCAGTGACGAAGACCGTCCTGACCACACCCGCCCCGACACCACGCACAGGCACTGCCCGACCAACCGAGCCGAGTAGTGCCCGCACCTCCGCAGCATCCGCGACGCCCACCTTCTCCGCACCGTCCGAGCGGCCCCCGCCGCCCCCTTGTCCGCCGCCAACCTCCGCAACGCCCACGCCCAGTACACCTGCGGCCGGCACGACCACTCCCGGCCCGCCAAGCACGGACGGAGCGTCAGCCTCCGCCGACCGTGCACCGTGCTCCACCACGGCCGAACCGCCTCCCTGCCCACCGTCCGCCACGTTACCCGCAAGCGAAACCACATCAACGCATCCCACCGCAAGCATCGACCGCAGCGCGGCACAGCAGCACGGGACACCGTGCCCCAGCAGCCATGCGACCGGGCACGATGCAGCCCCTGCACCGTCTGTCCTAGGTTCAGGTTCCGCGGGGCCGCGTCGTCGGTGAGGCGGCGGGCCAGAGGCGGCCACGCCCACGGCGTCCACGCGCCGGGGGACACGGTGCGGCTGTCACCTGGCGCGACCTCTGCGCGGTCGGTTCTGGGGGCACAGCCAGCGCGGCCCTTTCGCCGGTGGCTTAGGGCACCGAAAACGTGGCCACCAGGCCCGCATCGCGGCCAGTGGGCCCCGCTGGCCCTTGGCCATCGCCGTCATGGCCACGCCGCGCTGCCGCGCGTCCGAAATGATCTCGGAGATGAGGGCCATTCCGACGCCGGTCGGGCGCGCCGCACGGTGTCCGTCATCCGGCGCGCGTAGGTGTGCGGCGGCACCATCGTCGAGACGGCGAGGAGTTCGGGAGCGCGCAGCACCCGGCCCCTTCAGCCGCCACTCCGGCAGCCCCTCCGGGCTCCACGGGCCGGCGATGGCGAAGCTGTCTCACCGTGAGTGCGCCGCGTTGACGCCCACCCGCAGGAGCGCGCGCCCGCCCCGTGTCAGCGCCGCCCCCCGACGGGTGACGCGGGCCCAGGCGGAGGCGGAGGCACAGATGGCAAGCCGCTCGCAGTCGTCCGCCACGAACCGGCAGCCGCCGGTAACCGCCTGCCGTCGGTGCCTGCCTGTCGCCGGTGCCTGCCTGTCGCCGGTGCCTGCCTGTCGCCGGTGACTGCCTGCCTCCGGTGACTGCCTGCCACCGGCGACCCCCTGCCTGCAGACCGGCCCCCGGCGACCACACGATCGCGTGGTTTCCTCCGCGGATCGGGGTGCAGCGAGCCCGGAAGCCGTTGCCTCCGCTCGGGCCCGCCCTAGCGTGGGTGCGTGACCGATGACCGAGCCGACGCGCGTACCGCCGTACCGGCCGTCCCGGCCTGGAGGGGTGCTCAGCTCGGCCGCCTCTCCGAGTTCCTGCGGTGTGTGCTCCTGCCCTCCCTCCTGGTGATCGTCACTCCGCCTCTGGTGTTGCTCCTGGTGACGCTGGTCATGGCGTTCGACGGGGCCCTCGCTCCTGTGCTGACCCCGTCCGACTGGCCCCGGTTGGCGGCAGCGCTGCCGAGGCCGTCCGCTTCCGCCGCGCTGATGCTCTGCGGGTTCGTCGTCGCCGAAGCCCTGCTGCTGCGGCTCCTGCCGGGGCGCACGGTGCGGGGGCCGGTCACCCCGGCGGGCGTGCGGCCCTCGTACCGTGCGAACGGGCCCCTGGCCCTGCTCGTGACGCACCTCGTCCACCTCCTCGCCTCGGCCGGACTGGGGTGGTTCTCGCCCGGGGTGCTGTACGACCGGTTCGGGGAGCTGCTGACCACGTCGTGCGTGCTGTGCCTGCTGCTGTGCGCCGGGCTGTACGTGAAGGGGCTGCGCCGCCCGTCGGGCCCCGACCACGGCAGCACCGGACGCCCGGTCCTGGACTTCTTCTGGGGCACTGAGCTGCACCCCGTCATCGGTGGTGTCGACCTGAAGCAGTTGTTCAACTGCCGTGTGGGCATGATGGGGTGGAGCCTGCTGCTGGTGTCGTTCGCGGCGGCCCAGCACGAGCGCAGCGGCGCGGTGTCCTCCTCGATGATCGTCGCGGTGGGCCTCCAGCTCGCCTACATCGTGAAGTTCTTCGTCTGGGAGGCCGGCTACTTCGGGACGCTCGACGTCATGCACGACCGGTTCGGCTACTACCTGTGCTGGGGTGTCACGGTGTGGCTGCCCGGCGTCTACACCCTGAGCACGCTGTATCTGGTCGTCCGTCCCCGCTCTCTTCCGGTGTGGGAGACCGTGCTGCTCCTGGCCGTGGGGCTGGCCGCGCTGGCCGTCAACTACGCGGCGGACGCCCAGCGCCAGCGGGTACGCGACACGCACGGCGACACCCTCGTCTGGGGCCGTCCTGCGCGGGTGCTGCACGCCTCGTACACGACGGCCGACGGCAGCACGCACTCCTCTGTGCTGCTGTACTCCGGCTGGTGGGGGCAGGCGCGGCACTTCCACTACCTGCCCGAGTTCGTGCTCGCCGCGTGCTGGGTGGCGCCCGTCGGAGCCGGGCGGGTGCTGCCGTACTTCTATCTGCTCTTCCTGGCCGTCCTGTTGCTCGACCGCTGCGGACGCGACGAGCGGCGCTGTCGGGACAAGTACGGCGAGGCCTACCTGGAGTACTGCCGGCGGGTGCCCTGGAAGATCGTCCCCCGCCTGTACTGACGGGCGGCGCCGCCCGTCGTCCGTGCCCCCTCTGTGCCGACATGTTCGGAGGTGCTGGAAAGTGGCGGGTGTGATCCTGCTGTGCTTCGTCGGTGTACTGTTCGCCGGCTCCCGCTGGCTCCCCGGCCGGGTGGTGCGCGGAGCGGCAGCCGGTTCAGGGCCGGTCCCCGTGTACCGGCTCAACGGGTTGGCGCTCTTCGTCCTCACGGTCGGTGTCTGCGTGCTGCTGTGGTGGCGGGCTCCCCAGGCCCTCGCCTATCCGGTACGGCATCTGCGGGACCTGTTCGTCGCGGCGAACGTCTTCGCGTTCGCCCTGGCCGGGATCCTCTGGGTGCGGGGCAGGCACCATCAGCCGGTGCGCCCGCGGCCCGGGCCGTGGGCGGCGGTGAAGGACTACTTCTTCGGTGTCGAACTGAATCCCCGGTGGGGTGGGGTCGACCTGAAGCTGTTCAGTTACCGGCCCTCCCTCATCGGGCTGCTGCTGATCAACTTCTCCGCGGCCTGCGTGCAGTACGTGGAGCACGGCTCGCTCACCCCGCGCATGGCGCTCTACCAGGTCTTCTTCTTCGTCTACCTCGCCAACTACTTCCAGTTCGAGGGCGGCATGCTGCACACCTGGGACCTCACCAGTGAGCGCTTCGGCTGGATGCTGGTGTGGGGCGACTACGTGCTGGTGCCGTTCTTCTACGGACTCCCGGGCCTGGTGCTGGTGGACGTCCACCAGCCGCTGCCGCTCTGGCTCGGGGCCCTGTGCTGTCTCCTGTTCGTCCTGGGCTTCTGGCTCTTCCGGGGCGCCAACGACCAGAAGCACCGCTTCAAGCAGGACGCGAGGGCGACCATCTGGGGCCGTCCGGCCGAAACCGTCGGGGGCAGGCTCCTGGTCTCCGGCTTCTGGGGCATCGGCCGCAAGCTCAACTACACCGGCGAGCTGCTCGTCTACGTTAGCTGGACGCTGCTGTGCGGCGCGCACTCGCCACTGCCGTACACGGTCCCGGCGTTCCTCCTCGTCCTGTTCGTCCATCGCGCACACCGCGACGACCGGCGCTGCCGCGCCAAGTACGGAGCGGTGTGGAGCCAGTACTGCGAGCGGGCCCGGTTCCGGATGTTCCCGTACGTGTACTGATCCGCCTCCACCCGGCAGCCGGGCGGCGGGCCCGGTCCGCCGCGGGGTCAGCACCCCATGACGGCGACCTTGCGCACGAGTCGCCGGGGCGGGACGCCCACGTGCGAACCCGCCAGCCACAGCAGCCAGTTCGTGAGGCCCGTGACGGTGGCGACGGAGTCGAGCAGGTCACTGCGCTCGTCGCGCACGGCGTACGCCAGGGCGCCTGCGGCGATGTGGGCGACCGAGCCGCACAGCGCACCGCGCCGGGTCTCCTCCAGGGCCAGCAGCCGCATCGAGCGCGCCCGTTCGTGCGCGTCGCCGCGCCACAGGGCGAACAGGGAGTGGCGCAGCGCGAGGCTGGCCCGGTCGTGTCCCGTGAGCACGCGGTGGACGGCCGCGGCCACGCGCTCGGGAACGCGGGACGCCTGCGTGCGCGCCTTGCGGTAGCCCTCCAGGTCGGTGGCCGCGGCCAGGCCCTCCGCGTCCAGGACGGCGTTCGTCATCCCCTGGGCGGCCAGTGGGTGTCCGCATCCGGCTGCGTCACCGACCAGCGCCACCCGCCCGCGGCCGAAGCAGGCGCGGCGGCGGAACTGGCCCGCGGACCACTGGACGTCGCCGGCGCGGACGCCGCGGCGGAACGCCTCGGCCAGCTCGGCGGGCAGGTGCCCGGTGAAGCGGCCCTCCAGGTACGCGCGCACCTGCCCGGCCCCGGGGCGGCTGAGGGGGACGTCGAGGCAGACGCGGACCAGAGCGGGAGCGATGCGGTAGACGAGCGCCGGCCCGGGGCCGCCGAGGAAAATGTGCCCGTACCCCTCCGTGGGCAGGGGGACGTCGCGCAGGACCAGTCCGGCGGTGTGCGAGAGCGTCACGGGCGGGGCCGCGTTGCGGTACAAAGCCCTGCGTACCGCGGAGTTGCGGCCGTCCGCCCCCACGACGAGGGGCACATGGAGCAGTTCACCGGCGACCCGGCAGGCGCCGCGGGCTGTCGCGTCCGTCAGGCGCGGGCCGAGCACCACCGTCACGGAACCGGTGCGGCGCGCCTGCGCCAGCAGGGCACCGGCGAAGACGTGGTGCGGCGCGGTCACCGCGCCGCCCTGGCTGTAGGGCAGCTCGATCGGGGTGTGCCCCGCTCCGGGATGGACCAGGAAGCCGCGCTTCTCGACGAAGGCGCCGGACGGCAGGCTGACGCCCAACCGGGCCAGGGCCGCGACACCGGCCGGGTGCAGCCACTCGCCCGCGAAGCGGCCGCCGCGCTCGGGGCGGGGCTCCACCAGTGTCACGTGCGTACCACGCCGGGCCAGCGCGAGCGCGGCCGCGCATCCGGCCGGTCCCGCGCCCGCCACCACGGCTTCCGCGACTTCCACCTTCGACCTCCGTCACACGTTCGAGTGCATGAATCAGGAGACGACGCCCAATTACCAAGAGTTCCTACATAATGACGTGAAGTTACCCCAATGGGCTAGGGCGGCTCCATGCCCGCCGATGGGGTACGGGGGGAGGGGCATGATCCTGGTGACAGGCGCCGGCGGCCATCTGGGCGCCAATCTCGTACGCCGGCTGCTGGCGGACGGCCACGACGTACGCGCCCTGGTGCCCGCCTGGGAGTCCGCCTCGCAGGCACTGGCGGGCCTGCCCGTCGAGCGCGCCGCGGGGGACGTACGGGACGCGGCGGCCGTGGAGCGCGCGGTCAAGGGGTGCGAGAGCGTCTTCCACTGCGCGGCCCGCGTGTCGACCTCCGCCCGGGGACACCGTGACACGTACGCCGTCAACGTGCTCGGGACGCGCAATGTCCTGGACAGCGCGCGGCGTTGCGGGGTGGGACGGGTCGTCGTCACCGGCTCGTTCAGCGCGACGGGCGGCCGGCCGGGGCGGGCGAGCACGGAGCGGGACCTGCACTACCCCTTCGAGAGCCACACGCCCTACACCCGGAGCAAGGTGCTGGTGGAGCACGAGTGCTGCAAGGCGGCGGCCCAGGGGCTGGAGGTGGTCGTCGCGGTGTCCACGGCGATCATCGGTCCGCACGACTACGTGCCGTCGCGCATGGGACGGCTGCTGCTCGACCACGCCCACGGCAGGCTGACCGCCTACCTGCCCGGCGGCTTCGAGTTCGTCTCCGTGCACGACCTCGTGGACGGGCATCTGCTGGCCTGGCGGCACGGCCGCCCCGGTGCCAAGTACTTGTTGTCGACGGAGTTCTGCACGGTGGACCGGATGCTGGAGCTGTACGCGGAGGTCACCGGCCGTCCCAAGCCTCCGCTTCGGGTTCCGGCGCGGGCCATGTCCGTGCTGGCCCGGCTCGCCGAGGCGCCCAGGGCACTCCTCGCTCCGGACCGGGAGGCCCGCTTCACCCCGGCGGCCGTCCGCTTCCTGCGCTCGCAGCGCCGGGCCGACTGCTCGCTGAGCCGGGACGTCCTGGGCTACCGGCCCACGTCCCTCGCGAGCGCCGTCGAGCAGGCGTACCGCTGCTTCGTCGACCGCGGCCTGGTGGAGCGGAGCGCGCGCGTGCGAGGGGCCAGGGCGGCGCCCCGGAGAGCGCCCGCCGTACGGACCGGCAGCGGAAGGAGGAGCGCGTGATGGCTCTCGACGATGCGGCGGCGCGACCCCAGGTCACCGCGGTCCCGCACCTGTCCGGCGGCGGGCTGCCGTGGTTCGGGCCCTGCTGGTCGTTCCGGCGGGACCCGGTCGCCCTGCTGCGCGCCGGGCGGGAACGGCTGGGCAACGTCTTCGGCTTCCCGCTGCTGGGCCGTCGGGTGGTGTTCGCCTGCGGGCCCGAGGCGCACGCGGCTGTCTTCGGCGCCGAGGAGACAGTGCTCAGCCCGAAGGAGGCCTACCGCTTCATCACCCCGGTCTTCGGTCCCGGCGTGGCCTACGACGCGGCACCGCAGGAGATGAGTGCCCAGATCAGCCACCTCCTGCCGGCCCTGAGCCCGCGCCGGCTGGACGGGTACGCCCGGATCGCCGAGGAGGAGGTCCGCACCCGTCTCGCGCACTGGGCACCGCAGGGCGAGGTCGACCTGCTGAGCGAGTTGAACCGGATGACGGTCGCCATCGCCACGCGCTGTCTGATCGGCGACGAGTTCCAGCACGGCATGGGGCCGCACCTGCCCGGGCTCTACCGGGACCTGGAGAGCGGTATCCGCCTGGCCGGCATCCTCAGCCCCGCGCTGCCGCTGCCTTCCTTCCGGCGCCGGGACCGTGCCCGCGCCGCCATCGCCCGGGCGATCGGCGACGTCATCGCGGCACGCCGCGCGGCGTCGGCGGGCGCCCCCGACGGGTTGGAGAGGGAGCCGGCCGCGCACGGGGAGGACGTCGACGGGAGCGACATGCTGGCCACGCTGCTGGCCGCCCGGGCCCCGGACGGTTCCCCGCTCGACGACGACCTGGTGACCGGCATCCTCATCGGCATGATCTTCGCCGGTCAGCACACCAGCGCCGTGCTCGCCACCTGGACCGGCGTCCTGCTGCTCCAGCATCCCCAGTACGTCGACGCGCTGCTCGCCGAGCAGCACACGGTGACCGACGGCACCCCCCGGCTCGGTGCCGAACCGCTGCACCGCATGGAGTTGCTGGAGCGCTGCGTCCGGGAAGCGGAGCGGCTCCATCCGCCGCTGCTGGTGCTGATGCGCACGGCACTGCGGGAACTGGACCTCATCGGGCACACCGTCCCCGCGGGCACCCTGGTCATGGTCTCGCCCGCCGTGGCCCACCGTATGCCGGAGGTCTTCCGCGACCCGGACCGCTTCGACCCCGCCCGCTACGAGGCGCCGCGCGAGGAACACCGTCAACCCCACGCTCTGATCGGCTTCGGCGGTGGCCGACACCGCTGCGTCGGCTCCGCCTTCGCCTACCTCCAGGTCAAGGCCGTCTGGAGCGTGCTGCTGCGCGAGGTGGCCTTCGACGCGGGACACGCGGACTTCCGACCCGACTACTCCACCTTCATCCCGGGCCCCGTCTCGCCGCGCGTCCGCTACCGCAAACGATCCGTCCCCGTACCGGAGCAGCCGTGAGCACCGTTCCACACCGCCGCGCGGCGCGCCTCCCGGGTCCGGACGCGCCCCCGTCCTTCGCCCGGGCCCGCAGCAAGCGGGCCAAGGTCCGCGCCGCCGGCCTCGACCCCGACTACTGGTATCCGGTGGAGTACGACGCCGCGCTGCGCCCCGGCACCACCTTGGCCACGCGCTTCTGGGGCCACCACATCGTGGTCTACCGGGGGACGGACGGCACCTTGCACGCCCTGGAGGACCGCTGCGCCCACCGGCAGCTCAAACTCTCCGGCGGCGAGGTCGACGGCTGCCGCCTGACGTGCACGTACCACGGATGGACCTACGACGGGCAGGGCCACGTCGTCCACTACGCGCACGACCTGTTCGGCAGGGCCCAGCCCGAAGTGCGCATCCCCAGTTATCCGGTCGTCAGCCGGCACGGCCTGATCTGGATCTTCCCGGGCGACCCCGAGCTGGCCGGACAGCGCCGCATTCCGCACATCCCCGAGGTGACGGGCGCCCGGCCCTGGGCACGCCTGGACGCCTCCTACACCTGGCACGCCCATCACTCGATGATCATCGACAACGTCAGCGACTTCACCCACGCCTATCTGCACCGCAAGTACCGGCCCTTCTGGGACGCCCGGCTCACCCGGCACGAGACGCGTGGGGACAGCGTGGAGCTGGCGTACGACACCTTCGTCGGCGGCGGGCGGTTCACCTCCCGCTTCGTGGACCGCAGCCGCGTGGACACCACCGGCATCGAGCTGGCCTTCCAATACCCCTACCAGCGCTCGGACACCGGCGGTTCGATCAAGCACTGGTGCTTCGTGCTGCCCATGGACCGGCGGACCACCCGTGCGTTCTTCCTGTTCTACTTCGACTCCCTGAAGATCCCCGGCACCCGGCGGCAGGTGCCGCGCGTGCTCATGGGCCCCCTGATGCGGCTGGCCGGCGCACTCGCCGTCAAGCCCCTGCTCAGGCAGGACGGCGTAGCGGTCGAGGCGGAACAGACGGGCTACGAGATCCACCACGCCGCGCCCGTCGTCGAACTCAACCCGGCCGTGGGCCTCTTCCAGGACCTCACCATCCGCAAGTGGGAGGAATTCCTTGACCGTGACCGGCTCCGGCCGCGCCCCTCACCCATCGCCCTCGCCGACGGGCGCGTCCCCGCCGACGCTCACCGCTGACATCCGGGCGGCACACGACCTGGCGGTCCGGCACCTGCTGTCCCTGCAACGCGACGACGGGAGCTGGGAGGGCGAGATGGTGTGGAACACCATGATCCTCTCCCAGTACGTCATCGTGCGGGAACTGGTGAACCGCCCCGTCCCGAAGGAGCGGCACGCGGCGATCGTCCGCCACTACGAGACGACCGTGACCGGCGAGGGCGGCTGGGGCCTGCACCCGGCCTCCGGCCCCTCGGCGTACTGCACCACACTCGCCCACGTGGCGCTGCGGCTGCTCGGCCTGCCCCCCGGGCATCCGCTGTGCGCGGGCTCCGCCGCGTGGCTGGCCGCCCAGCCGGGCGGGGCGCTGTCCGTGCCCACATGGGGCAAGTTCTGGCTGGCCCTGCTGGGGCTGTACGACTGGCGGGCGGTCAACCCGCTGCCGCCGGAGATCTTCTTGCTGCCGCACCGGGTCCCGTTCCACCCCGACCGCCTGTACTGCCACACCCGCACGATCTACCAGGCCATGGCCTACCTCTACGGGGCCCGGTTCACCGTACGCCCGCGCGTCGCGCAGGCTCTGGAAGGCGAGCTGTTCCCCGGCCGCAGGCCGCGCCCCGCCGACCGGGCGCGGCTGGGCACCGACGCCCTCTACCCGCCCGCGCCTGTGCTGCGGGCCGTGTTCACCTGCCTGACGTGGTACGAACGCGCCCCGATGGCCGGGCCGCGGGCGCGGGCCCTGGACCGTTGCCTGCGCCGCGTGCGCCACGAGCAGCAGGTCACCGCGGAAGCGGGCATCTCCCCCGTCAGCTCGCTGCTGAACGTACTGGTGCTGCACGCCGCGGGCGCCGGAGCCGAGGAGGTCGACCGCGCGCTGGCGGGCCTGGAGAGCTGGTGCTGGCAGGACGAGGAGCGCGGGATCCGCTACGCGGGCGCGCGGTCGCACTCCTGGGACACGGCCTTCGCGCTGGAGGCCCTGTTCGCGTCCGGGCCCACGGCTGTCGCGGGGCGGGCGGCAGCCGCTGAGCGGGCCGCTTCCTTCCTGATCGGCGCGCAGCTCAGGGGGGACGTCCCGGACCCATGGGTCACCGCCCGCGCCTCCGCCGACGGGGGGTGGTGCTTCTCCGAAGGCACCCACCGCTGGCCGGTGAGCGACTGCACGGCCGAGGCCGCCGCCTCGCTGCTGCACACCGCCGACGCCACCCGGGGCACCGAGGCGCCGACCTCCCTCCCGGGTCCGGAACGGCTGGTCCGCGCGCACCGCTTCCTGCTGGAGCGGCAGAACCGCGACGGAGGCTTCGGCACCTACGAGCCCCGCCGCGGGCCCCGGCTCCTCGAACGCCTCAACCCCTCGGAGATGTTCACCAACTGCGTGGTCGAGGACTCCTACATCGAGTGCACCGGCTCCGCCCTGGTCGCGCTTGCGGCGCTGCGCGACCACGTGCCGACGCCCGACCGCCGTGCCGGGGACCGCGCCGCGCGCCGCGCGCGCCGCTTCCTGCTGAGCCGCCAGGCACCGGACGGGTCCTGGCCCGCCGCCTGGGGTGTCCACCGGATCTACGGCACCCTGTTCGCCGTGCGGGGCCTGCTGGCCGCCGGGCTCGCGCCCGGCCACCCAGGACTCGAGCGCGCGGCCCGGTGGCTGGAGCGTGTGCAGCGCGAGGACGGCGGCTGGGGCGAGCACCACCGCGGCTGCGTCGAGCGCCGGTACGTGCCCGACGAGACCAGCCGGCCCGTACAGACCGCCTGGGCGCTGCTGGCCCTGCTCGGCCTCCGCCCGGCTGCCGCCCCCGCCGTCGAGCGAGGCCTGGCGTGGCTGTGCCGCCACCAGCGGGCGGACGGAAGCTGGCGGCAGGAGGCGCCCGCGGGGGTCTTCTTCGGCTCGGCCATGCTCGACTACCGCCTCTACGCCGCGTACTTCCCCCTGTGGGCACTGGGCGTACGCCTGGCCGGGACACAGTCCGTCACCGAGGACGACGGGGCGTGCGGCAGTGCGGCCCCGTAGGACCCGCACGCGACGGTCCGTCGCCGGGCGCGGCGAGCGCGTCCCCTCTCCCCACCCCACCCCTCCCGCCTTCCCGTCCGTCCTCCCGCCTGCCCGCCCGAGGCACGCGTCGCCGGTCCAAGGGCCGCGACCGGCCCTGAGACCCGTAAGGAGACTTGCCTTGCCACCGCTGGCCGCACGGCTGCCCGTCCCCGGGGCCTCGCGCGCCCGACCGGGCCGCGGGGATCTGGTGACCCTGGCCTTTCTCGCCTTCTCCTGGGTACTCGCGTTGTCGCTGGAGCTCTACTTCGTCGTCCACCATCAAGACATCCGGCGACAGGACCACGTCTTCGCCGACCTGTTCCGCATCTACGGGGCGGGGGACCGCTCCTACTACGGGCAGGGGCACATCGCCTTCCCCTACGCGCTGGAGTCGCTCAACGTCTTCGTCACCCAGATCCTCAACGCCGCGCTGGCCTACGCCGTGCTGCGGCGGCGCCCCTGGCGGCATCCGCTGCAACTGGCCGTCGGCTCCTACCTCACGTATTCCGTCGTCCTCTACCTGTGGCACGCGCACGCGGCCGGATATCCGGAGATGCCGGTGCGCGACGCCTGGGGCTACTTCATCTTCTACGCGCCCAACCTGCCCTGGCTGCTGGGCAACCTGTGGCTGGCGGCGACGGCCTTCCGCACCCTGAGCCGCCTCGCCGCCGGTGCGGAAGCCGTACCGGCCGGGAAGGAAGACCCGCGATGACCCGCACGCGCGTCGCGATCGTGGGCGCCGGAGTGGCGGGCCTGGGCGCGGCATGGGCCCTCAGCCGCCACCCACAGCGCTACGACATCGAGGTGTACGAGCGGGGCCCGGCCGTCGGCGGCAACGCTCGGACCGCGGACTTCCCCCGGAAGGACGGCGGCACGACACCGGCGGACGTGGCGGTGACCGCGTTCATCCCGTCCGTCTACCAGAACTACGTCGCCCTGCTGCGGACGCTGGGCATCGACACCGTCCCCACCCGCTTCAGCTACGCCGTGCACTACGGCGACGAGGTCTACGCCCACGACACCGACAGCGCGCTGCGCCGCCGGCTCCAGCCGGACATCACCGCCTTCCGCCGGCTGCTGCGCACCGTCGGCCGTTTCAACGTCCTCAGCAAGCAGCCCTCGCTCACCGCGGCGCTGCTCAACCCCTTCACCTACGTCTCCATGCGACAGGCCCTGAACTGGTGGGGCGTCTCCGAGGCGTTCCGCTACCAGGCGCTCAAGCCGCTGTTCGTGAACTTCGTCCTGACGTCCGGCGTCTTCGACATGCCCGCCTCGATGTTCGTCCGCTACCTGGACTTCTTCGACATCGAGCACAGCTCACCCATGGTGACCTGGCAGGGCGGCACCCGCGCGATCTACGCCCGGCTCACCCGGGACTTCGCCCACCGCATCCACCTCGACCACGCGGTGCGGCGAGTGATCCGCGACGGCGGCGGTGTGGTCCTCGTGGACGCCCACGGCGGGCGCGAGCGCTTCGACCACGTCGTCCTGGCCTGCAACGCCAACCACGCGCTCGCCCTCCTCGCCCGTCCCACCCGCCGCGAGCGCCGCCTGCTCGGCGCCGTGCGCTACGACGCCGGACTGCACGGCACGGCCGTGGCACACACCGACGACTCCCTCCTGCCCGACGACGCGCTGCGCGTACGCGAGACCAGGAGCACCTACGTCCGCCACTACGGCAGCGCCCCCGACAACTACGAGATCACCTACGTCATGCACAACCAGCAGCCCTGGGGCGACGGACCGGCCTCCCCCCGTCTGGTCACCTACAACGCCCAGCGTCCTCCGGCACCCCAGCACGTCGTCGGCCGCTACGAGTTCCAGCACGTCGTCCACGACATCCGGCACACCGTCCTGCTGCACGCCCTCCTGCCCACGCTCCAAGGCCGCCACGGCACCTGGTACTGCGGAGCCCACACCACCGTCAACAGCCAGGAGCACGCCTTCCTGTCGGGCCTCGCCGTGGCGCGCCAGCTCGGTGCCGACTACCCCTTCGCGGGCCATCGCGAAGCCACACGCTGGTTCAACTTCTACGGCCGGATGTGCCAGGGACCCCGCTTCCGCACGGCGTGACCACCCTGCCCCCGGCTGCGGCCGGACGACCACGGCCCGGATCCGTCGCGCGTTCCCCCTCCGCCCCACCCGTGCCGCCGCGCGCGGTCCGCCAACGATCTCCGCTCCGCGACGTCGGGGCGTCCTTCGCTGAGGAGCGACTCATGCAACCTGCCACGGATGTCCAGGCGTACGAGGCTCTGGCCCGGGATCCCGGCGAGCGCGGACGGTGTTACACCTCGCTGGTGCGCGACTACTACGGCTTCGCCACGGAGCTCTACCGCGCCGTGTGGGGCGAGTCCCACCACTTCCCGCCCTTCCGCGGTGGGGAGAGCCGCGCGGAGGCCATGGCCGCGGCCGAGCGGGCCATCGCGGACCGCGGCGGCTTCCGCCCGGGCATGGCCGTGCTGGACGTGGGCAGCGGGGTCGGCGGACCCGCCGTCACCATCGCCGGGCACAGCGGGGCCCATGTGACGGGCCTGGAACTGGTGCGGGAGAGACTGGAGTTCGCCAGGGCCCACGCCGCGGCTCAGGGCATGTCCCACCTCACCGACTTCCGCTCGGGCGACGCCATGCACCTGCCGTTCGGCGACGCGTCCTTCGACGCCGTCTACAGCATCCAGGCCATCTGCCACACACCGGACGCCGCCCGGGTGCACGCCGAGGTGGCTCGCGTGCTGCGTCCTGGCGGCGTCTACCTGGGCAGCGACTGGTTCCAGGCCGCCGGCCTCACGCCCGGGCAGCAGGCGCGCCTGGTGGAGCCGGTGTGCCAGGGCCTCGCGCTGCCCGCCCTGCGCACCCCGCAGGACCTGCGGCGGAACCTCGCGGCGGCGGGCCTGGTGGTGGAGGACGTCCACGACCTGGGCGACGAGGGCGACCTGGAGCCCAACTGGCGTGAGATGGAGGAGGTCATGGCGGCCGTCCCGCAGCAGGACAAGACCCCCGTGCTCGACTTCATGGAGCGCGCCGGCACCGCTCTGTGCCTCGCGGCCCGCAGCGGCGCGTTCGTCATGGCGTGCTGGGTGGCACGCAAGCCCTGACCGCCGAAGCGTGGGGCAAGGCCCGCCGCTGCTCGCTCCGGAGCCGGAGCCCGCCGACGTCGACGAGACCAGGAGCTGGTCGTCGAGGACTTGACCCCCGATCAGGTGTGGGACTGGCGGGTTCGGGCGCTGAAGGACCACCGGGTGGTGTGCGACCACATCGCCCGTTACGGCGAGGCGTCGGCGAGGCGGCTGTTCAGCAACCAACTGGTCGACCAGGCGCAGCGCCTCTCCCGCCTCGGCCACCTGGACCTCGGCTGCGCCACGTGGGCAGGCATGAGCGGCGGCGAGACGTCCGGCGTCGACCTGGCCCGGGTCCCGCTGCGGGCCGCGAGGGAGGTGGCCCGCAGGAACGGCGGCGGCCAGAAGGCGAAGAGGAAGCCACGGGCCGTCACTACGGCGCGGCGCGACGGGCGCGAGCCGATGGGCCTCGGAGCGGCGATCGGCGAGGCCGGTCTCCTCGCCGCCTGGTCGGCCGACCCGACCGACCAGGTCGCCGTCGCGGCCGTCGCCGTCGAGGTCCGTACGGCCATCGAGGCCGCCATCGCCACCGAGTGGACCGAGTTCCAGAAGATCACCGACCCGGCGGCCCTGGAGGCAGCCGACCCGGACGCCGCCGCGCGGGCACAGACCCGCACCGCCGAACACCTGCTCGCCGTGCGGCTAGGGCAGATGCACACCCAGGCCCGCCCCGTCCCGGTCCGGCCCGCGCCGCGCTCGCAGCGCCTGCCCGAGCTCGCCGCCCGTCCGCTGAACAGTAAGACCCGGGGAGTGATCGCCTGAACGCCGTCCCGGAGATGCCCGGCGTCGACCTCGCTGAGCGTTGCAATCGACGGAACGGCTAGAAGACGGAACGGCTGGAAGGCGGGTGTGCGGCTGCTTGTCAGCTCGGGTGCATGATCGGATCGGTTCGGAACGGTCGGGTGCGGCCGGGGTGGCTGGTGTCAGGGTTGATGTGGAAAGGGGGGCCTCGTGATCTCGGCACTCAACCAGCTCGTCGATCTTGTGGAGGAGCACCTCGCGGAGGATCCCGACGTCCGAGGCCTGGCCGGGGCGTTCGGCACGACCGAGTACCACTTGCGTCGGATGTTCTCGTCGCTGGCAGGCATGCCGCTGTCGGAGTACGTACGCCGACGGCGCATGACCGTGGCCGCCGCCGATGTCGTCCGGGGCGAGGGTGATCTGCTGAGCATCGCCGTCCGGCACGGGTACGGCTCGAGTGAGGCGTTCGGACGCGCGTTCCGCGCGGTCCACGGCGCCGGCCCCGGTGACGTGCGTCGCGATGGAGGCCCTTTGCGCACACAACCGCAGCTCAGGTTCCGCCTGACCGTCGAGGGGAGCAATCCCATGGACACCCGCCTCATCGACCGATACGCGTTCCGGCTCGTCGGACACGCGGTCCGGGTCCCGCTGATCCATCAGGGCGTCAATCCTCACATCCAGCGGCACATCGCCGCGCTGCCGCATGAGGAGCACCTGAGGCTGAAGGCCCTTGGTGACACCGAACCGGGAGGTCTGCTGCAGGTCTCCGACGACCTCGGCCCCGACCGCGGGGAGGGCAGCGAACTGACCTATCTGCACGGAGTGGCCCTCGCCCACGACACGCCGGCTCCGGACGACCTCGACACCATCGAGGTGCCGGCTGGGATGTGGGCGGTCTTCCGTACCAGCGGACCGCATCCGCAGGAATTGCAGACGACCTGGGCGGCGACTGCGACCGAGTGGTTCCCTTCCAACCCCTGGCGGCTGCGACCGGGTCCCTCGATCGTCGCGATCCTTGAGCGCGCGGACGACTTCAGCACCGCTACCTGCGAACTATGGCTGCCTGTCGAACAGACCTGACGCACCATCGACGCGGTTGAGCGCTTGAGTGGACGGATCCCGCCAGATGAAGCGCTCCGTCACACTGGCTGTGACTGAGCGCTTCAGTCGGCCACTAGAACTGGACGGGGCGGGCGTCGTGGGGCAGGGCGTCGAGGTCCTCCGCGAGGTCGTCGGCGAGTTGTCGCCAGTGGTCCAGGAGGTACAGGTGGCGCCCGGGGTAGAGCCGGAACGCCTTGAGCCCGGCGGTGGTGTGTGCCGCCCAGCCGTCGAGCCGGTCGGGCGGGAAGACGGAGTCGTCGCTTCCGCCCATGACGGTCACCGGGCAGGTGAGGGGGCGCGGGTACGCCGGGGTGTGCGTGCTGTAGGCGACGGCCTCGGCCTTGGAGATGGCAGCCATGGCCACGCCGCACCGCCGGGCGTCCCTGATCATCTCGGCGACCAGGGCCATGTTGACCCCGGTCGGGCGGCACACGGTGGCCGCCATGTGGGGCGCGTAGCGGTGCGGCGGGACCAGCGCCGACACGGCGAGGAGCACGGGGCCGGGCAGGTGCGCCGCCGACAGCGCGCACGCCGTCTCGTAGGCCAGCAGGGCGCCGGCACAGTGCCCGAAGAAGGCGAACGGCCGTCCCGCCGCGTCGCGGGACACGACGTCGGCCACGGTGCGGCCGAGCGCGGTCACGTCACGCGTGAGCGGTTCCCGGCTCCGGGCGCCGTGACCGGGCAGCTCCAGCGCACACAGCTCGACGGTCTCCGGCAGGTGCGCCTCCAGCGGCAGGTACATCTCCGCCGGCGCCCCGACGAAGGGGAAGCAGTACAGCCGCACGTCCGCCGTCGGCCGTCTGCTGCCGACGGCGGTCCATGCCGCGTTCCGTGCTGCCGTGGACGACGACGGCGTACGGCCGCCCGCGAGATGCCATCTGGTCACGGTGCTACGTCTCCTTCGGTCCCGGGTCTGCCCCCGTCGCGGGCTCAGGAGCCGACAGCCGTTTCCGTCCCCTCCGGATCCGCTGCGTGCGGTGCCCGCCCCTCGCCGGGCCCTGCGGTCACGGCCGTGCGCGGCGACGGCACGGGCGGGGCGGCGGACTGGCCGGCCAGGCCGAGGCGGAGGTGTACGAGCTGGGCGATCTCGGCCAGGGTGCCGTTGGCGCTGCGGATGAGTTCCATGGGCGGGATCTCCACCTCGTAGCGGCTCTGGAGCGTGACCAGGAGTTCCGCGGCCATGAGGGAGTCCAGGCCGTAGGTGTCGACGCGCTGGTGCGGGTCGATCTGGCCGGGGTCCATGTGCATGACCTCGGCGAGCATGCCGGCGAGGTGGTCGGTGAGGTACGCCAGTGCCTCCTCGGGGGACATCTGCGCCAGTCTGCGCAGCAGTTCCCTTTTGCCCATGCCGTCACCGGCGCTGCCGGCCGGGACAAGGTCCCGCAGCCGGGGTGTGTTGACCAGTGAGAGCAGGCGGCTGACGCGGGCCCAGTCGGCGCGTACGACGGTCGCTGTCTCGTCACCGCAGTGGAGCAGGTGCCCCGCCCGGGCGAAGGCTTCGGACGGCTTCATCGTCAGGAGCCCGAGAGAGGCCACCGAGGCGTCGAGGTCGTTGCGCGCGACATAGCCGTGGTCGCTGATGGCTCCCCAGGCGACGGCGAGTCCGGGGTGGCCCTCGTGGCGGCGCTTGCGGACGAGGCCTTCCAGGAAGAGGTTGGCGGCGACGTAGGGGGCCTGGGTCACGTTGCCGATGGTGCCGGTGCCGGAGGAGTGGGCGAGGAAGAGGTCGCAGTCGCGGTCCCGCGTCAGGGTGTCGAGGACCACGGCCCCGGCGACCTTCGGTGCCATGACGGCGGCCGTCCGCTCCGCGTCGAGTGCGACGAACTCCTCGTCGTCCAGGTGCATCGCCGCGTGCACGACCCCGCGCAGCGGGTGCCCGCCGGCCTCGGCGCGCGCCCGCACGTCCGTCATGGCGGCGAGGTCGGTGACGTCCGCCGCGTACGCCGTGGCGGTCACGCCCCGGGCGCGCAGGGCCGTGAGCACCGCCTCGGCCTCCGGCGCCCGCTCACCGCGGCGGCTGACGAGGGCGAGGTGCCGGGCGCCGAGGTCGGCGAGCCACCCGGCGGTCGCCGCGCCGAACCCGCTGGTTCCGCCCGTGACCAGGTACGTGCCGTCCGGGTCCAGGCGGGGCGCCCGCCGGTGGCGTACGACCAGCGGCGGCTCGTCCAGGGTGTCGAAGGCGACGACCACCTTGCCGATGTGGCGCGAGTGCTGGAGGTGGGTGAAGGCCTCGGCCACGCGGGCCGCGGGGAAGACGGTGTGCGGCAGCGCGCCCCGCAAACCTGTGCGGAGGATCGCGGACACGTCCCGCAGCAGGGTGCCGGTCTGTGCGGGATCGTTGAGTACCTTCGTCAGGTCGACCCCGAAGAAGGCGATGTTGTTCTTGAAGGGGTTGAGCAGCAGGGGCTTGTTCTCGTAGATGTCGCGCTTGCCCAGTTCCAGGAAGCGGCCGCCCGGGCGGAGGAGTTCGAGGCTGCGGGTGATGGCCTCGCCCGCGAGGGAGTTGAGGACCACGTCGACCCCGCGGCCACCGGTGATCTCCCGCACCTGGTCGGCGAACTCCAGGGAGCGGGAGTTCAGCGTGTGGTCCACCCCGAGGGACCGCAGGTAGTCCCGCTTCAGTTCGCTGCCGGCGGTGGCGATCACGTGCGCGCCGCGTGCGGTGGCGTAGCGCACGGCGGCGAGCCCGACCCCGCCGGCAGCCCCGTGGACGAGGACCGTCTCTCCCGGCTGCAACCGGGCCAGCGTGATCAGGCTGTAGTGCACGGTGGTCAACGCGACCGGCAGGGTGGCCGCCTCCGTGAACGTCATGCCGTCGGGCAGCGGGAGCAGACTGCTCTCCGGAGCCACGCAGTGGGAGGCCAGCGAGGCGAAGGCCATCCCGACGACGGGATCACCGGGCTTGAACCGGGTGACGCCCGGGCCGCAGGCCGCGACGACGCCCGCGCACTCCAGCCCGCAGCCGGACTCGGTGGCCGTTCCCTCGACGGCCTCCCTCGGGAGCAGGCCGACGCTCTGCATGATGTCCCGGTAGTTGAGGGCGGTGGCCTTCACCTCGACCAGTACCTCACCCGGTCCCGGCCGCGACGGGGGAGCCTCCTCCCAGTCGAGCCGGTAGGACAGGCCCGGTTGGCGCACCTCCAGCTTGTACGGTGTGTCCTCGGTCGCGGGCACGGCCGACGGGCGCGGCATCGTCCTGAGGACGAACCTGCCCCGCTCAGTGAGCACGATCTCGTCCTCGTCCGTGGGGGAGGCCAGCTCACGGGCCAGGCGCCGCGCGTCGTCCGCGGTGCCGTTGCGTCGGAGGGAGATACGCCGGCAGTCGAGGTCCGGCAGCTCGTTGACCAGGCACCGGCCGAGACCCCAGACGACGGCGTCGGCGGGGTGGCTGCTCCCGGTGCCCTCCGCCATCCCGCAGGGGCGGGTCACCAGCCACAGCTCCGCACGGACGCCTTCCGGCAGTTCGCCGCAGGCGAGGGCGCAGGTGCGCAGCAGCTCGGCCCGGTGGGTGGCGCGGGCGAGCACGTCACCGGCGGCCTCCTCGTCCGGCTCGCCGAGCAGCAGGACGATCGCCAGGGTGCCGCGGTGTTCTGTGCCGACGGCCGTGCGAAGCAGGTGTCCCCAGTCCTCGGGGGTACGAGGGGCCGTGGCCGGATCCGCGGCCCGGCCGCCGCCCGCGGTGACGGCCTCCTTCAGCGCGCGGGCCAGCGGCCGTGCGTCGGCGGTCTCGGCCACGGTCAGGACCAGGGCGTCCTCGCGGGCTCGGGGAGCCGCCGGTACCTGGGCGGCCTGCTCGGGCGGGGCGGTGGCGGTGCGGGCCAGCAGGACGGAGTAGTGGTCCCGGGCGGGAGCCCGGTCGTCACCGCTCTGGACGACCTCGGGGAACCCGCACGCGCGCAACAGTCCGGGCCACTCGTCGCGGGCCAGGAGCAGTGAGTGCGGGCGCAGCCGCGTGTCGGTGTGTCCGTGGAAGCTGTCCAGCGCGCCGAAGACCGGGGCAAGGACCTCCGCGTCGTGGGACTCCATGGCGAGCAGGCCGCCGCCGGGGGCCAGGAGGGAGGCGACGGCGTGCAGCGCGGCACTCAGGTCCCGCGCCGTGTGCAGCGCGTTGCCCGCCACCACCAGGTCGAAGGAGTGCCGGGCGAAGCCCTGCTCGACCGGGTCCCGGTCGAGGTCGAACGTGCGGTAGTCGACGAAATCGTGGTCCGCGAACCGCTTCTGCGCGCGAGCGAAGAAGAATGCCGAGGCGTCGGTGAAGCAGTACGTGGTGCGGTCCGCGGGCAGCACCGGCAGCAGGGCGGCCGTGGTGCCACCCGTGCCGGCGCCGACCTCGAGCACCCGCAGCGGCCGGTCGGCGGGCCAGGCGCGCACGATCTCCCGCAGCAGCCGCTGCGCGATCCGGTTGTGGAACCGGCAGACCGGCGCGGTGTCGTAGAACTGCTCGAGCATTCTGACGGAGGTGTCGTCGGCCAGCAGTTCCACCGGGTCCCGGCGTCCGCGCAAGACGTCGTCGAGCTTGTCGGCCTGCCGGGCGAGCAGCGCCTGGGCGTGGACGTACGCCGACGCCTCGGCCGAGACGGGCGCCATCACCGCGGGCAGCCGCAGCCCGGCGGGGCGCACGAGATAGCGGCCGTCGGGTTGTGGCTGGAGGAGGCCGCGCCGGCACAGGGCAGGGGCCAGCAGTTCGACGAGCCTGACGTGCCGCTCCGCCAGGCCGCGCGCCACCAGGTCCGGCACGCTCAGCGGGGTGTCGGCCGCGCCGGCCAGGCCGGCCAGCACATCGCCCAGGAGGTCGACGAAGGTGTCGGCGAACCGCGGGCCCGCGTGTTCGTAGCGCAGCGCCCGCCAGCCCTCGCGCAGCCGCCCGATGGACTCGGCGCAGGCCGCTACGACGCGCTCGGGGGAGGGCATCGGCGCGGGGCCGAGCGGCTCGCCGGGCCACGGCGCGGCGCGCGGCACCGTGTGGAGGACAGCCAGCGGCAGCCGTTGCGCCGCGGTGAAGCGGCGCATGCGGCAGCCGTCGAGCTGGACGGACACCGTGCCGTCGGGGTCGGTGACGGTGATGTCCCAGCACACCTCGTCCCGGGAACGGGAGCGCTCCGTCAGCCGGACGGTGCCGGTCGGCGCGGGGGTGCCCCACACCCGGACGGCACCGACGAGGGCGGGAAGGTACGCCTCGCCGTCGTCCAGCCGGTCGGCGAGCAGCGGCACACCGGCCTGCAGCGCGCCGTCGAGCAGCGCCGGGTGCACGGTGAGGGGACCGGCCTGCGGCTCGTAGGCGTAGGCGGCGACGACCTCGCCCTCGCCCACGTGCAGCTCGGTCAGCACCTGGAAGGCGGGCCCGTATCCGAGGCCGGCGGCGGCGCAGCGGCTGTAGTGGTCCTCGGCGGTGAGGCGCCCCTGGCACGGCTCCGGCGGGGAGGCGGGGTCGGTGACGGGGGCCGGGCGGGGGGTGACGAGACGCCGCACTCGGGCGCGGGCGTGGACGCGTGGCTCCTTGGCCTGTTCGTCGCTCGCGGCGACCAGCAGGACCCCGTCGTCGGGGTCGAGCGAGACGTGCAGCCGTACCTGGGAGGCGGTCGCCCAGGGGACGACCAGGGCGGTCGTGATCTCCAGGTGCTCCATCTCGGCGGGTCCGTCGAAGGCCTCGCGCCCCGCGGCCAGGGCCATCTCGACGTATCCGGTGGCGGGCATGACGACGGACCCGGCCACCCGGTGATCGGTGAGCCACGGCACCAGGACGGGCTCCACGGCCCCCGACCACAACGGCGTGGGGGCGGCGATCCGGGCGCCCAGCAGCGGGTGCCGGTACGGGCCGTCCGGCGTGAACCAGTCCCTGCCGCCGCTGAAGTGGCGCTCCCGCTGCCAGGGGTAGGCGGGCAGGCGCGCCACCCGGCCCCGCACGGGGAAATACCGCGTCCAGTCCGTGACCGCCCCGACCGCGATCAGGCGGGCGTGGGCGCGGGCCAGGCCGTCCGGCCCGTCGGCGTCCCGGTGCAGCGTCGGCAGCACGGCCGTGGCGGTGTGCGGGCGGCTGCCGGTGACGCGCCGCAGGTAGGTGCGCAGCACGGGGTGGGGGCCGATCTCCAGGAAGACGTCAGCGCCGTCCTCCATGGCTTCGTCGACGGCGGCGGCGAAAGCGACGGGCTCGCGGACGTTGCGCCACCAATAGTCCGCGTCCAGGTCCGCTCCGGCGATGCGGGCGCCGGTGACGGTGGAGTAGAAGGGGACGGACGCGGCGCCGGGCTCCAGGTGCTTGAGCGCCGCGGTGAGCGGCGCCTGCTGCGCGTCCATGGCACGGCTGTGGAAGGCGTAGTCGAGCCCGAGGTCCCGGAAGAACACGCTACGCCCGGCCAATTCCTCGCCGAGCGCCGCCAGGGTGGTCGCGTCTCCGGCGACGGTGACGTCCTTGTCGCTGTTCACACCGGCGATCTCCAGGCGTCCCCCGTACGGCGCCAGCGCCTCGACGGCGTCCTCGCGGCCCAGGCCGACGGCCGCCATCCGGCCGCTGCCCGCGGTGAGCGCCTGCGCCTGGCTGCGCTCGTGAACGACGTGTGCCGCCTCGGCGAGCGTCAGCGCTCCGGCGGTGTGGGCGGCGGCGACCTCGCCGACGCTGTGTCCCAGCACCATGGCCGGCTCGACGCCACGGGCCCGCAGCACGGCGACGACGCCCACCTGCACGGCGAACAGCAGCGGTTGGGCGACCTCGGTCGCCTCCAGCCGCCACCGGTCCGCGGGCCGGGCGAGCTCCTCGGTCACCGACCAGCCCAGGCGCGGGGCGAGTTCGGCGTCCACGGCCGTGACCGCGGCGCGGAAGTCGTCGTCGCCCGCGAGGAGATCAGCGCCCATGCCCGCCCACTGCGAGGCGTTCCCGGCGAACACGAACGCCACCCGCCCGTGCCGGACGGCCTTCACCCCCAGGTCGGCCGGGACGGCCGGGTCGTCGGCGACGCGGGCCAGCCGCTCGGCGGCCTGCGCGGCGTCGGCGGCGAGCACCGCGGTGCGGTGCTCGTGCTTGCCGCGGCGCAGGCAGGAGGTGTACGCGATGTCGTAGAAGTCGCCGGGGTCCGCCGCGGCCAGGTGGGCGGCCGTGCGGGACGCCGCTTCGCGCAGCGCCTGCGGGGTGCGGGCCGTCACCACGACCGGGAGTTCGGTCGGTGCGTCCACGGGGCGGGCCGGCCCGGGCACCGGCGGCGCGGCCGCGACGACGGCGTGGGCGTTGGCACCGCCGAAGCCGAAGGAGTTGACTCCGGCGACCGCCCGGTCGGTCTGCCGGAGGGGCCGGTTCTCGGTGACGAGGTCCAGACCGAGGCCGGTGAAGTCGATCGCGGGGTTCGGCGGGTCGGCGTGCAGCGAGGCGGGGATCACGCCGTGGCGCAGGACGAGCAGCGCCTTGCACAGGCCGGCCATGCCGGAGGCCGGTTCCAGGTGGCCCAGGTTGGTCTTGACCGAGCCGAGCGGCAGGGGGCCGTTGACGCGGCGGACGCCGAGCGCATGGCCGATGGCCTGCGCCTCGACGGGGTCGCCCACGGCCGTGCCCGTCCCGTGCCCCTCGAAGTAGACGAGGTCGTCGGGGTGGACGCCGAAGTCGGCGTACACCCTGCGCAGCAGGCCCTCCTGCGTCTCGGCGCTGGGCAGCGCCAGGCCCATCGTCCGGCCGTCGCAGTTGCTGGCGGTGCCGAGGATCACGCCGTGCACGCGGTCACCGTCGGCGAGGGCGTCCCGAAGGGGCTTGAGCAGCACCACCCCGCCGCCCTCGGCACGCACGAAGCCGTCGGCGTCCGCGGAGAACGACGCGCACCTGCCCCGGCGCGAGAGCATCGCGGCCTGCGAGAAGCCCACGTAGTGGTACGGGGTGAGGAGGACGTTGGCGCCGCCGCACAGGGCGACGCGGCTGGTGCCGTCCCACAGGGTGCGGCAGGCGCGGTCGAGGGCGACGAGCGAGGACGAGCAGGCGGTGTCGACCGCCATGCTCGGCCCGCGCAGGTCGAAGGCGTGGGAGAGCCGGTTGGCCGCGATGGACGAGGCGGCGCCGGACATCGTGTAGGGCCCGATGTTGTCGGGCCGGAGCATCTGCAGGACACCGTAGGAGGCGTCCGAGATGCCGACGTAGACGGCCGTGTCCGACCCCGCGAGGGCCGCCGGGTCGACGCCCGCGTCGTCCAGCGCCTCGGCGGTCAGTTCGAGGAGCAGCCGGTGCTGGGGGTCCATGTGGGCCGCTTCCTTCGGGGAGATGCCGAAGTAGGCGGCGTCGAACCGCTCGATGTCGGCGAGGAAGCCGCCGGCGGCCGTGTAGCTCTTGCCCGTGCGGGGCATCGTGGCGTCCACGAAGCGGTCGGCGTCGAAGCGGTCGGCGGGCATCTCGGTCACGAGGTCACGCCCTTCCCGCAGGGCGTTCCACAGGCCGTCCATGTCGGCGATCCCGCCGGGGAGTCTGCAGGACACGCCCACGACGGCGACGGCTCGTTCGCCGTAAAGGCTTGGCTCCAGGTTCACGTGACGGACCTTCCTCGCACCAGGTGTTCCGCTCGGCTGACAGCGCGAGCGCCGCGATGGCATCGACGTGTCCTGGGACGGCATGACATCGACGCGTCCTGAACTGACTACACACGGCAACGGATTCCTGCCCGGTCGACACTCTCCGCGACGGCTGATTCACCTGGAACGGCAACGGGGCGCTCGTTGACGCCGGATCACTCGTTAGGTGGGGGACCGGCCGTGCACGGCGCCCCGACGGGACAGCGCGCCCTCCAGCGTGGAACGCTCCGAGGGCTCCCACGGCCGGTACGGTGCCCGGCCCTCGCCCAGGGAACGGCGCGACGCCGCGCCGGTGCCGTTCCACGGGCAGACCGTCGGACATCCGTACCGGCGGCGGGCCCGGGTACGCGTCCGGACACCCCGCACCGGCGGCGCGGCCCGACGGGCCGCCGGTCGCGCCAGACGCCTCCGCGTGCGCTGTCCGTCCGTCCCGTGTCCGTGCCCTGTCTGTTCCCTCCGCGTGAAGGAGACGCCTTGTCCATCCTGTTCACCGGTGCCACCGGCTTCCTCGGCAGCCGCGTCCTGCGCGAACTGCTCGCCAGGGGCGGCGACGCACCGATCACCGTCCTGGGCCGCGGCAGCGGACGCGCCCTGCGAACCCGTACCGAAGCCGCGGTGACCTGGCTGGACACCCCGCCCCTGCCGGCCGCTGCCTTCGAACGCCTGCGCTTCCTCAGCGGGGACATCACCCTGCCGGGGCTCGGCCTGTCGGCAGCGGACCGCGCCCGGGCGACCGACGGCGTGACCGAGATCTGGCACAGCGCGGCCCTGCTGAAGCTGGAGGGCGACCCGGTGCCGCTGTACGCCGCCAACGTGCTCGGCACCCGGCACGTCCTGGAGCTCGCCGACGAGGCGCCCGACGCCCATGTGCTGCACGTCAGCACCGCCTACGTGGCCGGCCGCCGCCTCACCGGCCACGTCCTGGAGAGCGAGCTGAGTGAGGAGTACGGCTTCCAGACGTCGTACGAGGAGAGCAAGTACACCGCCGAACGCCTGGTCCGCGCCTGGGCGGGGCGCACCGGGCGCCGGGTCACCGTCCTGCGGCCGAGCCTGCTCGCCACCGACCGGCCCGTGCCCGGCCACCTGCCCGGGCAGCCCCTGGACGTCCTGTTGCGGATCGTCGACGACGGCATGCGCGCCCGCGCCAGCCACGGTCACGGCCTGACCCGGTACCTGACGGCAGCGGGGCTGCGCGGAGAGGCGCTGCGGATCCGCGTCCCGGCGGACCCCGAGGGGGAGGGCAATGTCGTGCCCGCCGAGTACGCCGCGCGTGCCATGGTGCGCGCGGCGGCCCGGACCGCGGGGTGGGACGGTGTCCGTACGGTGCACGTCACTCACCCGCACAACACCACGGCCCGCGCCGCCGTCCGGGCACTGCACGCCCGCTACCCGGGGATCGCCGTCCACCTCGTACCGGAGGTGGACCGGCCCACGCCCCTGGAGGCCCTGGTCGCGCAACAGGCCGCGGGCGTGCTCGGGTTCAGCGCGTTCCACCGGACCTACGACCGTACGAACCTGCTGGCGGCCGTGGGGGACCTGCCGGACCCCGAGCCCGTCGACGACGCGTACCTGGCCCGCGCGTGCGGGGCCGGGCAGGTCGCCGTCCCGGCCTGACCCCCGCGGGCCCGGCGGCCGCCCCGCCGCCGGGCCCGGCCTCACGGCTCCGCGCGGGTGCGGTGTCCCTCGGCGCGGAAGGTGCGGGTCCGGGTGCGGTAGCGGCGTACGGAGCCCGGCCAGAGCGCGGTGACGTGCCCCCCGCGAGGGTCCTGGTACCAGCTCCGGCAGCCGCCGGACTGCCAGACGGTGTCGCGCATGCGGCGGCGCAGGTCGGCGCTGTAGGCCTGCTGGGTCGCGGGCAGGACCTCGACCTCCGCGAGGCGGTGCTCGCGCAGGTGGGATAGACAGCTCAGCACGTAGTCGAGCTGGGCCTCCAGCAGCAGGGTGACGGAGGAGTGGCCGAGCCCGCTGTGCGGGCCGAGGAGCACGAACATGTTGGGAAAGCCCGGCACCATGACGTTGTGGTGGGCCTCCATCCCCTCGCTCCAGGCGTCCGCTAGGCGCCGCTGCGCGCGGCCGACGACGCGCCGCGCCAGGGCCGGTCTGCCGACCGCGTACCCGGTGGCGAAGACGATGACGTCGGCGGGGCGGACGCGCCCGTCGCGGGTGATGACGGAGTCCTCGGTGACGGCGGCGACGGGGTCGGTGACGAGGCTGACGTGGGTGCGGCGCAGCGCGGGATAGTAGTCGTTCGACAGCAGGACGCGCTTGCAGCCCAGGCGGAAGGACGGGAGCAGGCGCCGCCGCAGCTCCCGCTCCGGCACGCGGCAGCGCAGGTGCAGGCGTGCGAGGGCCGTCACGCCCCTGCTCACGACGCGGTGCAGCGGGCCGGTGAAGCACAGCAGCCAGCTCTCGCGCGTCCAGTAGGCGACGGCCCTGGCCAGGCGGCGCAGGCGCGGCGAGCGCCGGTACAGCGCCGACTCGGCCGCGGGGACACGCCGTTCGAGGCGGGGGAGCACCCAGGGCGGCGTCCGCTGGTACACGTCGAGGGCCGCGGCCCGTTCGGCGAGGTGCGGGACGCACTGCACCGCCGAGGCGCCGGTCCCGATCAGGGCCACGCGCTTGCCGGCCACGTCGCAGGCGCCGTCCCAGCGCGCGGTGTGGAAGGCCGCTCCCCGGAACGTGGCGAGGCCGGGCAGCGCGGGCACGTGCGGCTCGCTGAGCAGGCCGGTGGCCGTGACGAGGAAGCGGCAGCGGTACCGCCGCTCTCCGGTCCGGACGTACCACCGCGCCTCGGCCTCGTGCCAGCGGGCCTCCTGGACCTCGCTGCCCAGGCGCAGGTGTTCGTCGAGGCCGCAGTCGGTCGCGCAGCGGCGCAGGTAGGAGCGGATCTCGTCGGCGGCGGGCAGGGACGAGCGCCATGCCGGGAAGGGGGCGAAGGAGTAGGCGTACAGGTGTCCGGGGACGTCGCAGGCGGCGCCCGGGTAGCGGTTGTCGTGCCAGGTGCCGCCCACGTGCGCGGACCGCTCGAGGACGACGACGTCGAGGATGCCCGCCTGCCGCAGGCGGATGGCGGCGCCGAGCCCGGAGACGCCCGCGCCGACGACCACGACGGTGTGCTCCTCCCAAGGTGGTGTCCGCTCCGACGGCGGTGCCCCGCCGTCCTCCTGTCGGCCGTTCGCGGCGGGGAGGCGTACGTCCATGGGAGAGCTCCGGCGTTCCGGCACCTTGCGGTGGTGGTACGGGCGGTGGGGGCGGCGGCACGGGAGGCCCGGCGTCCCCGGGGCCTGCGCACGGGGTGTGCTGCTGCCGCAGATGATCCTCCGGAACGCGGCGGCCCGGACGCGACACGCTCGGCGAAGGCGGTGGGTCGGTGCGTGCGGGGGAGGGCGGCAGGTCGGCTGCCCGGCCGACGCCCGGGTCGTGCAACGCGACGGCCGCAGGGACGTTCGGCGCCGCCGTCATGCTGCAGGACCTGAGGGCTGACCGGGCCTGGGCTCTCCCGGCCATCAGCGGCAGTGTGCTGCGCCACTGGTCCGCCACGCCCGGCAGCTCGGTGTGGCTACTGCTGCTGGTCTTCTTCGAGCGTGGCCGCGAGCGGCGTCACGGGCCGGCTTGGTTCACGCTGACCATGCCGCTGCCGGCCCGCCTGCCGTCGATGTCTTCGAAGGCGGCTTCGGCGTCGGTGTCGAGCAGCACGTACTGGTGGTGCGAAACAGGAACCAGCATGTCCGTTTGCCCTTTCTCCGCCGGTGGTCACGGGTGCACGGTGGGCGGGGGCCGTGCCAGGCCCGGACGTTGCGGATGTTGCGGGCGATGTCCGGCAGGGCGCTCATCGTCGTCATCACCGGGATGTAGGTGTGGAAGACGCAGCCGCCCTTCATCAGGTGGGTGGACCCGCTCCAGAAGGTGTCATCGCGCGGAAGGGCACCGTGCGGTAGTTGAAGCCGCCGGGTGCGTGTCCGGCCTTGATGAAGGTGTAGGTGTAGGTGTACTTCGAGGAGGTGCTGTCCTTCTTGTACTTGGCGGGCTGGTCGTACTCGTTCGTTGCCGTGCGCACCCTGGATCGTTCCTCGTGGACACGGGTTCTGGACGCGGGTTCTGGACGCGGGCCGGCCGGGGCCCGCCGACGGCGCCGCGGCGGTCACCGCCCGCCAGCTTCGGGGATCCGTACGCCCTCATGACGGCTGCGGTCGTACCGGTCACTATGCTGCCGAGGTGATCGCGCAGTCAGCCCCGCCGCTGACCCTGGAAGCCGCCAGGGACCTTCAGGACATGCTCCGGGCCGAGATCGGGCCGGGTCTCGGCGAGCGGGAACTCGATGCGGTCGAGGCGCGGTTCGGCTTCACGTTTTCGGCGGATCACCGGGTCTTTCTCGCCGCCGGGCTTCCGCACGGATCACGGCACTGGCCGGACTGGCGCAACGGCGACCCCCAGGACCTGGCCGGACGGCTCTCCCAACCGATCGAGGGCGTGCTCTTCGACGTCGAGCACAACAACTTCTGGCACCCTTCCTGGCCGCCGAGGCCCCCAGAAACCTCCCATGCGCTCCAGGTCGCACGGTCGCGGTTGGCGACCGCACCGAAGCTGGTCCCCGTCTACAGCCACCGCTACCTGCCGGGCACCGCAGGCGAAAGCGGCCACCCCGTACTCTCCGTCCACCAGACCGACATCATCATCTACGGCAACCACCTCGCCGACTACCTACGGCACGAGTTCACCGGCCGGGCAAGCAGGCTCACAGCCCGTGCGAGCGTCGGCTTCTGGTCGTACTTCGTCGACGGCGCTGCCGGCACCGACGTCACCGCGCCCACACCACACACCCCCTACGCCGTCACCGCCCAGGAGGCTGTCGAGTACCTCCGGATGCTGGCACTGGAGCGCCTGATCGGCCGACAGCACCACCCACACCAACTGATCGAGGCAGGGCTTACAGCGCTGCTCCTCGACGTCGAGACGGACTCGCTTCCGCTGCTCGCCGGTCTGTCACGCACCGAGCACGACCGCGCCGAGACGCTCTTCGACCACGTACTGACCGAACTCGCTCTCCCCGAGAGCCTGCCGGGCGATGACACCGACATCCCTTGGGAGGCGGCACGCTGGGAACTCGTCCGCTGGTGGCTCCGGCTGATCGTGAACGGAAGCCTGGCCCCCGGCGCCGGTGGTGACGTGATCACGTACGAGGGCTGGAGCGCACTGGGCCGTCCCCAGTCGCTCCAGCCGCTTGTCGACAAGGTCGACGCGTACAACGACTGGGAGGCAACCCAGCACGGGACACGCGAGCAAGCGATCGTCACGGAAGCCGAACGGCTGCTCGCAGGACCCTGGCCTCCGCCGGAGTAATGCCCGTACAGGAGCAATGCCCGTACGGGCGCAGCGGCGGGCGGTGACCCCCCGGAGGTCCGGCGGCCCCGGACGGTGAGTCGGACGCGTGCGGATGAGAGGTCAGCGCCGATGCCGATACGGAGAGCGCTGCACGGGGGGCCGGTACCGCGCTGCGAAGGTGGCGGAAGCCGCCGCCTTCGCAGCGCAGGACCTCCGGCGCGGCCGCGGCGGGGCGAGTCGGCACCCTGTGAGGCTGTCCAACGCCCGCGCGGCGGCGATCACCGCCGCCGCGCGGTACCGGCCGGGCCGCCGTCGCCGGAGTCGGTCAGATGACGCCTTGGGCGAGCATCGCGTCGGCGACGCGTTCGAATCCGGCGATATTGGCGCCCACGACGTAGTCGCCGGGGGCTCCGTAGCGCTCCGCGGTCGCACGGACGGTCTCGTGGATATCGCGCATGATGCCCGCGAGGCGGGCCTCGACCTGGTCGAAGGTCCAGGACTCGCGGGCCGCGTTCTGCCGCATCTCCAGGGCGCTGGTCGCCACGCCGCCCGCGTTGGCGGCCTTGCCCGGGCCGAAGAGGACGTCCGCGTCGCGCAGGACGCGGACGGCGTCGGGGGTGGTGGGCATGTTGGCGCCCTCGGAGACGGCCTTGACGCCGTTGCGGACCAGGGTCCGCGCCGCGTCGGCGTCCAGTTCGTTCTGGGTGGCCGAGGGGAGGGCGACGTCGGTGGGGACGTCCCAGACGCTGCCGCCCGCCACGTACCGGGCCGAGGCCCCCCGACGCTCGGCGTAGTCGCTGACGCGACCGCGCTCGTGCTCCTTGATCTCCTTGAGGAGCGCGAGGTCGATGCCCTTCTCGTCGACGACGTAGCCGCCGGAGTCCGAGGCGGTGAGCACGTGCGCGCCGAGGGCCTGCGCCTTCTCGATCGAGTAGAGGGCGACGTTGCCGGAGCCGGAGACGGTGACCTGGCGGCCGTCCAGGTCCTCACCCCGGGTCCGCAGCATCTCCAGGGCGAAGAGGACGTTGCCGTACCCGGTGGCCTCGGCGCGGACCAGGGAGCCGCCCCAGCCGATGCCCTTGCCGGTGAGGACGCCGGCCTCCCAGCGGTTGGTGATGCGCCGGTACTGGCCGAAGAGGTAGCCGATCTCGCGGCCGCCGACACCGATGTCGCCGGCGGGGACGTCGGTGTGCTCGCCCAGGTGACGGTGCAGCTCGATCATGAAGGACTGGCAGAAGCGCATGACCTCGGCGTCGGAGCGGCCGTGCGGGTCGAAGTCGCTGCCGCCCTTGCCGCCGCCGATGTTGAGGCCGGTGAGGGCGTTCTTGAAGATCTGCTCGAAGCCGAGGAACTTCACGGTGCCGAGGCCGACCGTCGGGTGGAAGCGCAGGCCGCCCTTGTAGGGGCCGAGCGCGCTGTTGAACTCGATGCGGAAGCCCCGGTTGACGTGGACGCGGCCCGCGTCGTCCTGCCACGGCACCCGGAAGATCAACTGCCGCTCGGGCTCCACGAGCCGCTCCAGGACACGTGCGTCGAGGAGTTCGGGGCGCGCGGTGAGCACCGGTTCCAGGGACTCCAGGACCTCGCCGAGTGCCTGGTGGAACTCGGGTTCGCCCGGGTTGCGCCGCAGGACCTCCGCGTGGAGGGGGCGGAGCAGGGCCGGCATGTCCCGGTGAACGGGCTGGGTGGGGAGCGCGGTCATCTGGTTGCTTCCTGTTCGGTGGGGCGGTGCGGGACCCGGGTGGTGCGATGTGCCTACGTACCCCGCGCACCCCCGGAGAGGGACGTGGTACGGACGGTACAAGGGCCGTGCCGGGGCGCCCCCGGCGGGTCGTGCGGCGGAAGGGGCGGCCGGTCCGGCCCCACGAGCGCGGCGGCCGGTCAGCCGACGATGGCGACGGCGGGGAGCAGCGGCAGGACACTGGGGTCCCGGGTAGGCCGGCAGTGCGGGGACAGGGCAGCCGCAGCAGTGTCGTTCGGCTTGTCACGCGGTGCAGGGCACCCGAGGGGTGACGCTCGCCGCCGGCCGACGAAGTTGAGCTGGGCGCAATGCGCCACCGACGACGGATCGCGCAGCCCGGAGGCGGGGGTGCCGCCCGGGACCGGGGCCGCCGAACCCACGCCGCAGGCGGTCGCAGGGCGGGGGTCCGGCCCTGCCGGGGCGGGAGCCGTGGGGTGACGGTGTCGGCAGCCGTGTAGGTCGTACGGGCGCACGGCAAGGAGCGGGTGGGGATGGGACTGCCCCGCGCCGTCCATAGTGGGCAGCCGCATCGTGGGCAGCCGATCGGATATTCGGTTGCTTGTCGGTGAAGTGGTGGGTGCAATGTCCGGCATGGTGACCCCGGTGCGCCCGCCACGGCGAGGCGAGATGAACGTCCACCCCCGTGCCGTGCCGCTTCGCGGGCCCGGCGTGCTGCGGCCGCACTGTCGTGAGGGGAGCGCGAGCGCATGAGTACGACGTCCTCACGACCGGGAGCGGAGCGTACCGACGGGCCGACGGGAGGGTCGGCCGACGGGCCGTCCGTGCTGATCGGTGTGCTCGTCCCGCTGACGCGGCCCGGCTGGACCGAGGCGGGCCGACACCTGCTCGCCGGACTCGAACTGGGCGTGCGGGAAGTCAACGACGCCGGTGGTATCGGCGGCAGGCCGCTCGAACTGGTGGTCCGCGACACCGCAGCCGACCCGGGGAGGGCCGCGGCGGCCGTGGACGAGTTGGCTCGCCTGGGGGTGGCCGCGCTGGCGGGGGAGTACCACAGCGTCGTCGCCCGGGCGGCTGCCGCCAGGGCCGAGGCCGTCGGCCTGCCATACCTCTGCTCGTCGGCGGTACTGGACGCGCTCACCGAACAGCCGACGGAGTGGGTCGCGCGGCTCGCCCCCGCGCAGTCCCACGGCTGGCGGATCTACGCGGACTTCCTCCTGCGGGCGGGGCACCGGCGCATCGCCGTGGCGCCCCAGCCGAGTGTCTACTGGGCGTCCGGGGCCCGCGTCCTGCGGGACCACCTCGCGCCGTACGGCGGCACCGTCACCGAACTCGACATGCGGACGCTCAGCCCCACCGCTCTGTGCGACGAACTCGTCGACAACCGTGCGACGGCCCTGCTCCTGCTGGTCGGCCACCCCGAACCGGCCGTGCCGATCGTCAAGTCCGTGCGCGCCGACGAGCGCCTGGCCGAGGTGCTGATCGGCGCTCCGGCCGGACAGCCGGAGTTCGCCGAGTGGGCGACGGCGCTGGGTGACGACGGCGCCGGGGTTCCGTTCCTGCGTTACCTGCCCGAGCGCCTCGGCCCGCTCGGCACCCGAGTCGCGACGGCCCTGCGCGAGCGGCTGGCCGAGGCGCCCTCCTTCGTCGCCTTCGAGGGCTACGACACGATCGCCGTCCTCGCCGAGGTGTTCCGTTCCCACGGCGTGGACCGGGCGCGCACGGCCGGGTCCTGGCCGGGCGTCGCAGTCGAAGGCACCCGCGGGCACATCCGGTTCACCCGCGTTCCGGACATCAGCGTCTGGCAGTGGGCGTGGGCGCCGGTTCACGTCGTCGACCGGGACCCCGCGCAACCCGATCGGTTTCGGGTTCTGCACACGGGATGAGCTGGTGTTTTGTGGCTTCTTCCCGTACGCGGACTCGTATCGAAGCTCGCGCTGGTACTCGGGCTCGTCCTCGGCTCGTACTCGTGCGTGGACGGGACGTGAGCCATGCGTTGGCGGTGCGGCGGACGTCGGTGTTCCGGCTTCGCGCTACGAAGTGGGGTGTTGGTCCAGCCAGACCGAAAGCTCGCGGGCAGAGCCGAAGACTTCGTCGCGGTTCGTCGAGGTCATCGACTCGCCGGCCGGGACACCCTGGTCGTCCCCCACCTTGAAGCCCTTCTCCATCGTGCTGATCAGCGCGTACGCCTTCGACCAGAACTTGGGCCCGTTCTTCGTGTCGGCGTTCGCCGCCTTCCGCAGGTCACGCGCGGGCTTCATCAGCGCCTTCATCTGCGGCCAGCAGGTACCCGGCTTCTTCTCGACGCAGCCGCCGTCCTCGTCGAACTCCGTCACCGCGTCCTGGAACGCGGTGACCGCCGCCTTCACACCCGGCGCCTTCTCCGCCTTCGCGGTCGGCTTCGAGGTGTCCTCGTCGCCCGAGCCGCCACAGCCGCTCGCCGCCGCCACGGTCGCGGCCAGGACCAGCGCGCCGACCGCCTTTCCCCACATGTCTCTCCCCATGGCGGGAGATCATCGCACGGACGGAACCAGGAACCGAAACCGTCAGGTGGGAGCCGTGGTTTCTGCGATCGTGTGCGTCGTGGACGAACTCGTGGAACGCGTTGACGCCCAGGACCGTGTGCTGGGGGTGGTCAGTCGGTGGAGGGCCGTTCGGGAGGGGTGGCTGCACCGTGTTGCTTCGGTGGTGTGCCGGGATGGAGGGGGCCGCTTTCTCGTCCATCGGCGCGCCGAGCACTTGTCCCGTTTCCCGGGGCACTACGAACTCGGGGTCGGAGGTGCTGCGGGAGTCGGCGAGTCGTACGAGGAGGCCGCTGTCCGCGAGCTCGGTGAGGAGCTGGGCACGGCGGCGACGGTGTGCCTTCGGTTCAGGTTCCTCAACCGGAGCGGGCTCAGCCCGCACTGGCTCGGGGTGTGCGATGCCGTACTTGCGGAGATCCCTGCCCCCGATCCGGATGAGGTGGCCTGGCATGGGTGGCTGACCGAGTCCGAGGTGCAACGTGCCCTGCGGGAGTGGACCTTCACCCCTGACAGCCAGGAGGTCTTCGGTCGGTACCTCGCCTGTGGGGCGTCCGGCCCGGGACGGGCTCCCGACCTCGGCGGGTGAGCCCGGCGGGGCCTCACCGGGGTGCGCGCCTCTCGGCCTCCGCGTACAGGGCGCTCCAAGGCGGTGGCCGCTCTCAGGCCGGCCACGCCCGCTCCCACGATGAGGACTGTGCGCGCACTGCGGTCGCGTCGGCTCATTCCGGGCTCAGCAGGCTGGCCGTGCCGAGGATCGTGTCGAGTTGGAAGCCCACCACCTGTGACAAGGGTCGGGGGCGGGGCCGCAGTATCGTCTCGGTCTTCCGTAGCCACCGGTCGAAGTGCTCGCGCAGCAGCAGCCGTTCGGCCAGCAGGTGCGGAGGGGGCGCGGTTGTGGCGTCGAGCTGAGTGTTCAGGTGGCGCAGCAGCATTCCGGCGGCTCGGAGGGGCAGGAGGAGGTGCAGGTCCTGGTCGCCGGCCTGGGGAGGCTGCCAGCGGGCGAGGCGGGCCACGAGCCGCATGCCCTTCAGCGTGTCCCGCACGGCCGGGAGGAAGGGCGTCGCGCCCGTGACAGCGGCGGTGCGCTCCACCACCCCGGTGAGGAAGCCCGCCGCGGCCAGCAGATGGCGTACCCCTTCGGCGGTCGGCAGCTCGACGGGCTCGGTGCGCCACATCGGTACCTCGGGGTAGAGGCCGAGGCAGCCGTGGTGGGCGGCGTAATGGACGCTGGTGGCCCCGGCGGGCCGCCACTCGGCGATGCCCTCGGCATTTACTGTGCCCGCTGTGTCCTCAGCGCCTGCTGTGCCCGCCGCGCGCTCGGTGCCCGCCGTGTCCTCGGTACGTGCTGTGCCTTTGGTGGCCGCTGTGTTCTCGGGGCCGTCGGAGCCCTCAGTACGGTCCGTGGCGGCTGTCCGCGGTGGGGCAGGTGGCGGCAGGACGAAGACCCCGGGGCCGGGTGAGGGCCAGTCGACGCAGTCGGCGGGCAGACGTGCCACGGGCAGGTCGTGGCGCGCCGCACAGTCGGACAGGAGGGACACCAGGGCCGCCTCGGCGCGCGTGGTCACGTAGAAGCTGCCGCCGCTGTCCGCGTTGTGCAGCGAGACCATGGCGTCGGGGCGCACGGTGTCGACCACCGTCATCAGGGCCCGCGTCTCGGGCAGCGCGACCGGGCCGCCCCGCGCGGCGGGAAAGGCGGCCTCGGGCTGGTCCTCGGCGGCCGGGCGGTAGAAGCCGCGGTGGTACGACTCCAGCGTGGGCGGCCATGTGCGGGCGTACCAGGACTCGTTCAGGAGGGCCCCGTCGGGGTCGCTCGAGGGCAGCACGTACCAGGTGGCGTCCTCGCGTGCCGAGGGATGGGCCAGTACGTGCTCGGCGAGCGCGACGACCGTCGCCTGGCCGACCGGCTCATTGGGGTGCGCTCCGCCGACGATCAGCAGACGGAGCGGGCCATGACCCAGGGTGAGCAGGAGCAGCGGCTCACCGCCGCGCGAGACGCCCGCCGTGGTGATGCGGCATGCGGCGGGGTTCGCGGCGGCCAGGCCACGCAACCGCGCCTTGAGTGCCGGCCAGGTAGGCGGTCGTGACCGTGACACTCCGCCGGAGGATGGTTCTGAGACGTACGCCCGTCGGGCCATGGTGGGTTCTCCAGCTGTGAGGGAGGTGGGTGAAACCGCGTCAGGCATTACGGGGGCGCTCCGCGGGGAGGTCGAGCGCCTTTAGGCCGGCGTCCACGATCTCGTCGGCGGTGGCCGCCTTCCCGCCGCCGCTCAGGCACAGTTCCTCGCAGAGGACGCGCTCGCTGCCGGTGAGCTTGACGGCACACCATCCCGTCGTGGCGGGCGGGTTCCGGCAGGAGATGTTGATGTACGTGGCGGCGGCGACCTTGACGACCACCTGCGGGCCGAAGCCGTCCTCCACCGAGTGCTCGATGACCTGCTGCACGCGATAGCCCCGCCGGTGGAGGGAGTCCGCGATGTGCTGGATCAGACACGCCAGACGGCCACCGGCGCCGTCGGAACGGCCGTCCGGCGTCCGGCATAACTCCTCGGAGGACCGGGGACGGTCATGGTTCATACGGATTTCCTTCTCCTCTGGCTGTACGGCTCTTTCCGTGCGGCTTCGCCTCGTGTGGCTCTGCCTGTGCGGCTTCGCCTCGTGCGGCTCTCCCGCGCGCCTTCGCCCCACGCGGCTTCGCCCGTACCGCGTGACGGAGACCGGCCGTTCCGCACCGCGTGGTCACGCTACGGCCGTGCACGGGGGCGGTGTGACGCGTCTCCGTCTTCCGCGAGGTGATTGTTCTCGACTGGCGCCGCGTGTGGGCACCGTCCGTGAGGGGCGAGCCGTCGAACGCCGAACGGCAGCAAGCGAGTTGGGTGGCCGTCCCGGCCGTGGGTTACCGGTGACGGGCTACCCGGCCGCCGGGCGCCCGGCCGTGCCGTAGGGTTCCGGCCCCCGGGCCGGGGCGCGGCGCGTCCACCGCACGCGGCAGGCCGCGGCGAGGTCGCCGGGGGCGAGCCCCAGCAGGAGCCCGGGGGTGTTCACGGCGGGCGGGTTCCGGTGCAGCCGCGCCAGCATCTGCAGCACGCTCGCCCCGCCCAGGTCGCCCTCGGTGGCCATACAGGTGTACGAGGTCTCCAGCGCCCGCCGCGGCAAGGGAGCCGTACGGCTGAGGGAGCGCAACGGGTCCGGGCCGCCCGGGTGGACGAGGGCGAACTCCGGCAGCGTCCGCCCCGGCCGCAGCCAGGGCAGGGCGGAG
Organism: Streptomyces longispororuber; assembly: GCF_014656095.1. Classification (GTDB taxonomy): domain Bacteria; phylum Actinomycetota; class Actinomycetes; order Streptomycetales; family Streptomycetaceae; genus Streptomyces; species Streptomyces longispororuber. Next base: position 11,048 of record NZ_BNBT01000010.1, on the reverse strand, counting down.
AGGCCCGGGTGGTCCGCGACGCGGTGGGCGGACCCCTCGCCACGCGGGGGCGCGGCGTGGCGCGCGTACTGCCAGGTGTCCTCGATCGCCAGGCCCGGCACGGCGAAGGGTTCGCGGGTGACGACGACGGCCGCCGCGCCGTCACCGGCCATGAGCTGGCGGACGAGGGAGGTGGCGGAGACGGCACCGGTGTCGACGGTGTGGAGCGGCTGGTGCACCTCACCCGCGACCACCAGGGCGGGCCTGCCCACGCCGGCCATGTCGGCCGCGACGGCCAGGGCGTGCACGACGCCGCACCCCGCCATACCGGTGAGCGGCACGCGGGCGGTGGTGGCCGGCAGGCCCAGGGTCAGGACGAGGTCACGGTCGAGATGGTGCTGGTCGGTCTCGGTGGGGGAGGGGTCCTGTACGACCACCAGGCCAGCGATGTCCTGGGCGGCCATGTCCGCGCCTTCGAGGGCCCGTCGGCCCGCCTGCTCCATCAGCGCCCGCCGGTCACGGTAGCGCTCCTCGGCCGGATAGGGCTTGGTCGCGCACTCGCTCCGCAGCGGGTGCACGCGTCTGCGGCGCTGCCCGGCGACCGCCTGCGCCGCCGTCCGCAGGTCCGGGTGGTGCGCCGAGCGAGGGTGGAGGGTGCGTAACGCCTCGACGACGTCGTCGGTGGTCATCTCGTGCTCGCCCCGGGCGATGCCGGGCGGGCCTATGAAGGTCTGCACGGGACTCTCCTTGCCGTGGTGCGGTGGGTGTAGGTGTAGGTGCGGGTGGGAACGGGCCGGCCGCGCAGGCGGGCGCGCGGACGCGCCCGAGCCGCCGGGGGCGGCCGCGCGCAGCCCCAGCGTGCCACCAGCGGGGTGGGCCCCGGCGCGGAGGGCGGCCCCTCCCGCCGACGCGGGGTGCACCCGCTGGCCGCCCGGAGGCGCATCCACCCGGCCGCCCGAAGGTGCACCACCCGCCGACATGGCGGCCCACCCACCGGCCCAACGGAGCAGCACCCACCGCCCCCCCAAGGCACCCACCCCCCCGGCAATGTGGGTGTACACGGCACCGGCGACGCGGAAAGGTAGCCGACGCGGAGGGACACCCGCGCGGAGCCCCTCGTGTGCGGCAGCCACGACCACATCCACCCTGACAGCCAGAGCCACACCCACACCCCCGATCAGTCCGCCCCGGCGTCGCCCGGTGACCCGAGCGGTGCCACCGACACCCCTTTGTGGAGGGCCTCTTGCTCCGGAACCGGTACGTTCCGACCACACTCCTGGCCACCGTCCTGATAGCCACCCTCGGCGCGGCCCCCGCCACGGCAGCCCCCGCCACGGCAGCCCCCGCCACGGCAGACCCCGGCCCGCGCACCCCGCCCGCCCCGCCCACCCCACAGGCGACCTCGCCCACCCCACTCACGCCCCGCACCGAGCGGGTCAGCACCGCCGCCGACGGCACCCAGCTCGACGGCCCCTCGTACACCGCAGCGATCAGCGCGGACGGGCGCCGCGTCGCCTTCGTGACGCGCGCGGCCGACCTCGGCTGCGGGGGATACACGTCGTGCCTGAAGGTCAAGGACCTGGCCACCGGCGCCCTCACCGGCATCGACCTCGGCGGCGGTCACCTCTACGGGGCGTCGCTGCTCAGCGCGGACGGCAGCCGGGTTGCGTTCACGGCCAACCAGCGCTTCAACAGCCCCTACCTGCACGACCTGAACACCGGCAGAACCGAACGGCTGTGGCCCGAGGACCCGCCCGGCTTCAACGAGTTGGGCTCCGTCAACTCCCTCAGCCCCGACGGCACGCACGTGGCGTACACCATCGGCAACCGCCGCGGCGACGCCAACTTCCGGCTGCTGTACGTCCGGCACACCGCCACCGGCAGCGACGAACTGATCTCGCCGCCCGAGGAGGGCGAGAAGGGCGGCGCGTCGGTGAGCGGCGACGGCACCCGCGTCGCCTACCAGATCGGCGGCCACAGCGAGGGCTCCGAGGACACGGCGGACGTGTTCCTCAAGGCCTCCGGAGCAGGGCGCGTCCCACTGGACGCCGGGCTCGGCACCGCCGAGCTGGTCCGGATCACCGCCGACGGCCACCGCGTCCTGTTCAACGCGCGCGGCGGCCTGTACGCGTACGACGTGAGCGCCGGTACCACCGAGCGCGTCACCGAGGGCCGCGCCTCGGCGGCCACCGACGACGGCCACCACGCCGTCGTCTCCCGGGCCGACGGCCCGCACCTGGTCGACCTGCGCACCGGCCGTGCCACCGCCGTCGGCCCCGCCGGCGCCCGGGTCACCCCCGGAGGGGTCAGCGCCGACGGAGGCGCGGTGGTGTTCGGTTCCACGGCGCCCGACCTCGTACCCGGCGACACCAACGGCCAGGAAGACGTCTTCCTGCGCCACACCCGGTAGACCGCACCCCCGCTGCGGAGGCACGCCTTCCGGTGGCGTCTACCCCAAATGGCGTACAGTAAACGGGAGTTACGCCGTCATTTTGATTGACCCTGCATGGACATGATGCGTAGCATCGCGCCGCTGTTGTTGTCTGAGAGGAGTTCAAAGATGACACAAACCGACACCGTGGAAGCGCCCACGTACGAGTCGCTGGTCGAGGACGCTCTGCGCGAGCTCTCCGAGGCCGAGTCGGCCGAGGTGCTCGTTCCGGTCGGCAGTGGTGACGAGGGTCCGCTGATGGCGTGGTTCGTCGCCACCTGATGGTTCGAGCCTGACGGCTCGCGCCTCATGGGCGCCGCCTCATGGGCGCCACCTGATGGTTCGCGCCTGACGGGCGCCACCTGAGGGTCCGGGTCTGATGGTTCGCGCCTGACGGGCGCCACCTGAGGGTCCGTGCCTGACGGTTCGCGCCTGACGGTGCCCACTTGAGGCCCGTGCCTGACGGTTCCGCACGACCCTCGGGGGGTTCCGGCCGCATCGGTCATCGCGGCCGGAGCCCCCTCCCGGGGACGCCCCTCGACCCGACCCGAAGCCACAGGGAGCACGTCTTGACCGTTGTGCAGTCCAGCCGCGACGTACGGGACGGAGTCGACGCACTCCTCGACCGGTACGCCGGCCTCTCCGAGCGCGATCACTGCGTCGTCGTCTTCACCCCGGACAGCCGGGAGGCAGCCGCCTGGCTGGTCGCCGGACTGAAGCAACGACGGCTCAGCGCGCGGCTCATCGGCATGCGGCCCCTCGTGGACCACGGGTTCGCCGCCCGTCTGAACGCCGCCGTGCCGGACCCCGGGACGTTCGACGGCCGGCTCGTCATCTTCACGCTCGAACGGGACACGATGTCCCACTTCGCCCAACTCCAGCACGTGCTGCGGCAGTTCGGAGACGACCGGTGCATGGTGGTCCGCGTCATCAGCGCGTCGCGCGAGTTCTTCGAGCTGGCGCTCAACCTCGGCCCGGACGAACTCAGCGCCCGCAACGCGGCGCTGCTGACCCGGCTGACCGGGGCGCGCAGCGTCAGGGTCCGCAGCCGGGGCGGCACCGACCTGCGGATCCGGCTCGACAACGAGCGGTACGACTGGATCAGCAACCGCGGGGTGTGGCGCCCGGGCGGCTTCACCATCCTCCCGGCGGGGGAGATCGCCACGTACCCGGCCGCGATCGACGGCCGCCTGGTGGCGGACGGGGCGCTCAACTGCAACGTCATCACCCGTATCGACACCCGGCTTGCGGCCCGCCCGCTGACGGTCGACATCGCGGACGGCCGCGCCACGGGCTTCACCGGCGGCGACGACGACGTCCGCGAGCTGGTGGAGCTGTGCTTCAAGCAGCCGCACGGCACCCGGGTGGGGGAGCTGGGCTTCGGCACGAACACCGGCATCGACCGGTTCATCCCGGCCAACTCGCACCTCAACGAACGCCGCGTCGGCGTGCACATCGGCTTCGGACAGCACAACCAGGACCGTGCCGTGGTCGGCTACGAGGAGAAGGTGCACCTCGATCTGATCACGGACGGCGCGGAACTCTGGATCGACGACGACCCCGAACCCGTCGACCTGGCGAACCTCCAGCCCAACGGGGAGGAACACCCCACACTCGTGCGGGACGAGGACATCACGGGCGACTGCTGCGGATTCGGCTACGGAGAGCTGACGGACCCCGCGGCTGCGACTCCCGCGGCTGCGAGCGCGAACGACTGAACATGCCCAACCTGAGAACCGCGGTGGCGGGCCGACTGGCCGGCAGCGCCATGGAACTGCGCGACTTCCGCTACCTCTGGGCCGGGCAGGCGGTCAGCGCCGTCGGCGACCAGCTCTTCAACGTCGCCGTGTCCCTGCGGGTGATCGAGAGCGGCGGCGACGCCGGTGACGTCGGCCTCGTGATCGGCGCCCGGATGCTCGCCACGGTCCTGTTCGCACTCGTCGGCGGCGCCTGGGCGGACCGCGTGCCCCGGCGCTGGGCGATGATCCTCGCCGACGCGTTCCGGCTGGCCGCCATCACCGTGGTGGTGCTCGGCGCGTTCGACTCCACCACGCTCGCGCTCGCCGTGCTGACCTTCCTGGTGGGCAGCGGCGAGGCGTTCTTCCGTCCCGCGTACGGCGGCCTGGTGCCCTCCCTCGTCCCCGAGGACCGGCTGCTCAGCGCCAACGTCTGGCGGGGCAGCATGGAGAGCGCGGCCGCCGTGGTGGGCCCGGCGCTCGGCGGCGTCCTGGTGGCCACCGCGGACACCCGCACGGCCTTCGCGGTCAACGCGGCGACCTTCGCGGTGAGCCTGCTGTGCGTCCTCGCCGTCACCGAACCACCCATGGACCGGGCGGGGAAACGCTCCTCCATCGCCCAGGAGATCCGGGAGGGGCTGGCCGCGGTGCGCCGCGTGCGCTGGGTGGCGGCCCTCCTCACCATGACCGCGGTGCAGACTATGCTGGTGGTCGCGGCCCACATGGTCCTCCTGCCGGTCATCACCCAGGAGGAGTTCTCCGGACCCTCGACCTACGGCCTGGTCATCGCCATGTTCAGCCTCAGCGGCTTCGTCGGCACGATCGTCGTCGGGCGCATCCGGCTGAAGCGGCCCGGGACGAGCGCGATGGTGTTCAACGCGCTCTTCACCGTCGTGCCGCTCGTGCTGCTCACCCCGTTCTCCCTGTGGTGGGTGGTCGCCGGATACATGCTCGCGGGGTTCGCGATGATGCCCTTCAACACGCTCCTGCACACCGCGCTGCAACGCCAGTTCCCCCCGTCGATCCTCGGCCGGGTCAGCTCCGTCGACTGGCTGTGCAGCCTCGCCCTGCTCCCCCTCGGCCTGGCCGTCATCGGTCCGCTCGCGGACACGGTGGGCCGTACGACCGTCCTCGTCGTCGCCGCGGTCGTCCAGCTCGGCGCCGCACTGCTGGTCCTGGCAGTGCCCGGGGTGCGCGATTTCCATCAGGAAGAACAGCCGGTTCCCGAAGACGCGGAGGTATGAGATGGCAGTGGAGAAGCTCCTCGACGACCCCTCGAAGCTGAAGTCCATCCGGGACACCGAGCCGTACGTCAGCCGGGACATGGGCGAGCTGGACCAGGTGTTCTCGACCGACCTCGCACAGCGGCTCCTCTTCGAGCGGGGGCTGCGGACGCCCTACATCAGACTGTGGCGGCACGGTCAGGACATCGGGGTCCGCAAGGCCGCCAAACCCGGGGACGACGGGAGCGACGAGCGCCGGGTGCTGTCCGGACTCGCCGACCCGGCGTACGTCGTGTCCCAGATGCGGCAGGGCGCGACGCTCGTCTTCCAGGCGATGTCCACCTACTGCCCCGAGGTGGAGGCCTTCTGCGCCGAGCTGTCCGAGGACATCGGGGTCCCCGTCGCGGCCAACGCCTTCCTGACCCCGCCGCACTCCAAGGGCGCCGAGGCGCACTACGACCTGGCCAGCATCTTCCTGCGCCAGCTCGCAGGATCCAAGACCTGGCGGCTGCACGAACCGCCGAAGCAGTGGCCGGTCAAGCGCTCCAAGCCGGGCGTCACCCCGCCCACCCCGCAGTGCCTCGAAGTCACCCTCCACGCCGGCGACTGCCTGTACCTGCCGCGCGGCTTCTACCACGAGGGCACCACGGCGGAGGAGGGCTCCGTCCACATCGCCTTCTCCGACGGGGTGGAGGACAACTGGACCCAGATCCTCCACGACGCCCTGGAACTCGTCGCCGAGCGGAGCGTCGCCCTGCGCGGCCGGCTGCCCAGCACGGCCGAGGCGCTGAGCGGCGCGTCGAAGGAGATGTGGAAGGAGGTCAGGGAGGACCTCTTCCGCACCCTGGAGGACCTGGGCGACGAGGTGATCTCCGCCCTGGTGGTACGCCGCCTCCAGGCTCGCGAGCAGCAGCTCAAGAAGGCCGAGACGGCCTCCCTCGGCCAGATCCTGGCGGTGGAGTCCCCCGCGGGTGACGCCTGATGGGTGCCGGACGGGACGAGGTGGTGCGGGTCGGCATCACCCCGGCCGGCACCATGAGCCTGGTCCGCAGCCACCACCGGGACGTCCTCGGCCGCCTGGCACCGGTCCTCCCGCCCGGGCCCGGACCGGCCTGTTCGCACCCCGGCCTGGTCTGGGCCGCCACCCGGACGCCCACCGGCGGCGGTACGGCTCCCGCGGGCGTCGCGGAGCTGGCCCGCTCGCTGACGGGCGCGGGCTCGATGCCTCCGCTCGAACACCTCACGCCCGGCGGCACGTCGCCCGTACCGGAGTGGTGCCGGTGGGGCGCGGACCAGCTCCTCGCCGACATCCGCCGCACCAGCGGCGCGGGCGACGCCGACTTCGGCGCACCGGACCCGACACAGGGGATCGCGCACCTGGAAGCCGCCCGCGACACCCTGCGGACGGTGTGGCCGGAAGCCGCCCTGGAGTCGGACCTGCTGGTCCGCGTCATCGTGTACGTCCAGGGCGGCGCCTTCCGCTCGGCCACGCTCCGCCAGACCTTCGGCGCGGTGTACCTCGGCACGTCCAGCGTCGCGAGCATCCCGGCCGCCTTCGAGGCGCTCCTGCACGAGACCGGGCACCACGCCCTGTACCTGCGGAACTTCTTCGCCCCGTTCGTCACCAACGGCGACGTCCTGATCAGCCACCCGCTCCGCCCCGACCCGCGGCCGGTCAGCGGGGCCGTCCACGCCGCGCACGTCCTGGCGCGCATGGCGTACGGGCTGACCCGCTGGGCCGCGGCGGAACCGGCGGCCCCGCCCGAGGTCACCGCACGGCGCGACGACGCGCTGCACCGCCTGCGGGGCACCATCGAGGCCCTGGAACCGGCCGCCGAGTGGACGGACGAGGGCCGCCGGTACTTCGACGACCTCCTGCGCTGGGAGAAGGAACTGACCGCCGCCCAGCGGAGCTGACGTACCGTCAGGCAGCCGGACGCCCGGAGGTACTAGGAACGCGTCGCCGTCGCGCAGTCGTCGCCCCGGGACGCCGTACCGCCGCTCCGGTCGACCGGCTCGCTGCGGTCGTACGGGTCCACCCGGCGGGCGGCGTCGGCGCGCTGCTCACCGGCCGTGCCGAAGGGCGGCTCGAAGAAGCCGGTGGGGCCGGAGCAGCCGCCGTTGGTCATGTCGAGCGCGTACGAGACGAGGGACGCCGTGCCCGGCTCGGTGACGACCTTCGCCGGGTCGTCCCAGCTCATCACCACCTCGCGGCGCACGACCGTGCGGACCACCTCGGCGTCCCGGCCGCCGTCGCCGGCCGCCGGGGTGAGCGGGTACACGAAGGTCACGTCCGCCGTCACCTCGACCGCTCCCCGCTTCCCCTCCCGGTACGTGAGCCGCCCCCGGGTCCTGACGACGTCCCCGGCCGGCCGGGCCCGCTCCGGCCGGAAGCGGCTGAACAGCAGCAGCGGATCGTTCTCGGCGGTGGGCGCCTTCGACGACAGGGCGGCGCGCAGGTACCGCTGGACGTCCTTCTGGTGCGGGTTCAGCAGAGCGATCGCCCGCGCGGGACGCTCACCGCGCAGCACACGCGTGTCGAGCCCCGAGGCCACCATGAACTGCTTGCTGCGCCGCAGCGCCCGCTCGACCTGGGCGGCGTCCATCCACCCGGTCGCTTTCGCCTTCGGCACCGTGATCCCGGCCGCCCCGTCGGCCCAGCGGGCGGCGGGCGAGCCGCGGAACGGCTCGGCCAGGGTGGGGCGCAGCGCCGGCTCCGCCGCGGGGGCCTCCCGGGGCCGCTCCGTCTCGGCGGCCACCGTCCCCCCGGCCCGCCCGCCGTCGCCGTCACCGCCGCCGAACCAGCCGACGACCTCCTGCGGGAACAGCGCCACGGCCAGGAGCGCCACCGCCGCGACCGACCCGGCCGCATACCAGCCCGTCCTGCGCCGGCGCGGGGCCGGGGTGTACGTGCGCCAGCCCTCCGGCTGCCCCGGGCTCTCGCGCAGCCGCCGCTGCACGGCGCGGGCGCGCGCGGACGGCTCCACGGGGGCGTCCGCCGCGCCCGTCACCGACTCGCGGAGGAACCGCTCCCACTCCTCGTCGGACACGGACGCCTCGTCCTGCCCCCCACCCTTGGCCACACCGCACTCCTGTTTCCGCTCGATGCCCGATGGCTCGCACCGGCCGGTCAACCGAACAACCGTGCCGGTCCATCGAAAGCACCCGCATGATCGCACGGAGCGACGGCGGGCTGCCCACCGGCTTCGGCCCGGTGCCCTGCGTCCCCAGCCGCGCTACCCCCTGCGGGCGCGCGCCGTCGAGCGGAGCACCTCGTCCACCAGCTCCTCCATGTGCTCTCGCACGGCCTTGCCGGGCTGCGTGGTGACGGCGACGTGGACGGCGCGGCCGTCCTCGGTGACACCACCGCGGGTCTCGTACCCGGTCATACTGCCGCCGTGCCCCCAGAAGACCTGGCCGCCGTGGGAGAGCGGGGTGCCGACCAGGCCGAGGCCGTAGCGCGCGCCGTCGGCGAAGGGGCGGCCGGCGCGGACCGTGGTGCGCATCTGGTCGAGCTGCGGCCCCGGCAGGAGACGGCCGCGCAGCAGCGCGGAGTAGAAGCGGTTGAGGTCGGAGTTGGTGGACACGAGCTGCCCCGCCGCCCAGGCCCAGGAGGGGTCCCACTCGGTGGCGTCGACGACGGGCGCGCCCGCGGACGCCTGGTGGTAGCCCCTGGGGTGGCGCTCGCGCGGGCGCAGCTCGCCGGGGGCGGGGAAGTAGGTGTGGCGCAGCCCGGCGCGCCGGACGACGCGCCGGTCGATCTCCACGGCGAGGGGGCGTCCGGTGACCCTCTGCACGAGGAGCCCGGCGACGAGGTAGTTGGTGTTGCTGTACGCCCAGCCCTCGCCGGGCGCGAAGTCGGCCTGGTGCCGCAGGGCGAGGTCGAGGAGGTCGCGGGGCTCGTAGTAGCGGATGTCGTCGCCCAAGTGGCCGACGTAGTCCGGCAGTCCACTGGTGTGCTGGAGGAGCTGGCGGACCGTGACGCGGCCGCCGTCGACGCCGTCGCCGTGGACGGGACCCGGCAGATACGTGTCGACGCGGCCGTCGAGCCGCACGCTGCCCTCGGCGACGAGCTGGAGCACGACCACGGCCGTGAACGCCTTGGTGTTGCTGCCGACGCGGACCTGGCCGTCGCGGGGCACCCTGGCGCCGGTGGCGATGTCGCCGAGCCCCGCGGTGTACGAACGGGTGTGCCCCTTGCCGTCCGTGACGCTCGCCAGGGCGGCGGGCACCCCGTCGGAGCGCACGAGCGCGTCCAGGCCCTGCTGCACGACCTGCGCCGCGCCGTGCCGGGCGGGGGAGGGGGACGGTGCGGGAGGTGCCGCGGCGGGCGCCGCCGCGGCGGGCGGAACCGCGGCCCCCGCCGCGAGCACGCCCATGGCCACGGCGAGCGTTCCCGTCACCACCTCGCGCCGGCCCTTGTCCCGCTGTCCGGACGGACGGCACCGCTGCTCTGTCTGTTCGCGCACGCGCCAACTCCTCTGTTCCGAGCGGCCGTTCGGCAAGCCCCGGGGGCCGCTGGATCCCTGTGGCGCGGGCGGAGTCCCGTGCCGGTCCCAGCATGGGCACGGAGACCGCCCCCGGCGATCCGGCTACCCGCACGGTGCCTGCTGGGGCTGTCCCCCCGACGTCCGTACCGCCGAACCCCCGAGCGCCCGCCGCGGGGAGCCCCGTGGCACGCATGGCCTTCCATCGGCCCGCCCGGCGGCCCGCGAGCGCGCCACGACGCCCGGCAGAACCCGCGCCCGTGCGGGATCTCGCGAGCGGATCCCGTGTAAGCAGGAGGACGGCAGGGGGACGGACGGACAAGACGGACGCGCGACCGCGGCCCGCACCGAGGGGGACGGCATGGACCGGCTCACGGATCTGCTGATGACCGAGCGGCGCGGCGCGGACCCCCGCACCGCCGGGACCGGTGCCGCGCCCGGACCCGCGCGGCGGCGGCCCGCCCAGGGCGCCGCCCACGCCACCGGCAGGGAGGAGGCGTGGTGCGAGGTGGCCGCCGCGCTCGCCGCCGGTGAGAGCAAGCGGGCACGCGCGCTCCTGGAGGGCCCGCTCGCCTCCGACGACCTGCCGTACGACCACCGCACCCTGGCCCGCTCGCTCCGCGCCGCCGCCGTGCACGTCGAGCACAACTGGACCCCGGTCGCGGGCACGGCGTTCCTCCCGGCCGGGACGTCCGCCGCGCTGGCCTCCGCGACGGCGGGCCTGGAAGCGGCCGTCGCGGCCGTCGGTGACGAACGGCTGCGCCGCTGCGCCGAGCTGGCCGGCTCGGTCCTCCCCGCCGTGCTCGGCGCCCGGGTGATGCTGGGTCACCTCGCGCGGACGCTCACCGCACAACAGGAGGCCCGGACGCACGGGGCGGACGAGCCGTGGGTGCACGCCGACCTGGGCCCCGACGCCGCGCTCGTCCTGCGGTCCTTCGACGCCACCGGCGGGAACGCGGCCCCACCCGCCTACCGCGCGTTCCTCGCGGCGGACCTGCGCGACGCCGCCGCCGAGCAGGGCCGCGCCCGGGCGCTGCTCGCGACGGCCCGGCAGCGCGCCGCCGACGACACCGCCGCGGGCGGCCCGGCGTACGACGGCCACGCCGAACTCCTCACCGGACAGTGGCTCCTGGGAGCACCGGACGCGGCACATCGCGCCCTGGCGGCCCCCGGCGGACCGGCCGCCGACCCG